>NZ_JAMQOR010000002.1:0-917701 GCF_031624555.1 Haloarcula sp. S1AR25-4
GTGCTCGTTCTCCCAAACGTCTTGGCTGTCCTCATCTAACGTCTCTCTGAGGAGGTTTGCGAGTTGCATGAGCACTTCTCGCTACGGCCTCCTCGCTTCTCAAACTCGCTCAACTAGACAGTGCCATCATGACGAATACATATGTATCTCGAAAGGATATAAATACGTACTATCGGGAGATAGCACGCGTACGCAGCTGTTTTATTAGAGAAGTGTGCTGACGGTGACTGAACCGCGCCGTCGATTCAGAGGCGGTACGTCGGGCCGTCGTCCGTGTCCTGCACCTCGACGCCGAGCGCTTCGAGTTCGTCGCGCAACTCGTCGGCGCGTTCGTAGTTGCCGGCCGCACGCTCCTGTTCGCGCACGTCGAGGACGAGTTCGACGATATCGCCGGCGAGTGTGACGTCGCTCTCCGCGTGTTCGTCGCCGAAGGTGAGCCCGAGGATGCCGGCCCCGAACTCCTCGAACGTTTCGACGGCCCGCCGCAGACCACGGTAGTCGTAGGCGTCGTCGTGGTCGTCGACGTGCGTGTTGATGGCGCTCGTGAGGTCGAGTAGCGCCGTCGTCGCCTCGCGAGTGTTGAAGTCGTCGTTCATCGCCGCCTCGAAGTCCGCGCGGACTGCCGCGACGGCGTCACGAAGCGTCTCGTCGGTCACTTTCGCGTAGGCGTCGACGCTGTCGCAGGCCTCGACCGCTCGCTCGTAGCCCCGCTGGAGGCGGTCCCAGCGTTCTTCGGCCTCGCCGATGGTCTCCTCGCTGTAGGTGGCCCGCGAGGAGTACGCCGTCGAGAGCAGGAACGTCCGCAACACGTCGGCCCCGAACTCCTCGACGGCGTCGGCGACGGTGAAGAAGTTCCCCAGCGAGGAGGACATCTTCTCGCCTTTCGTCTCCAGCAGGCGGACGTGAAGCCAGTAGTCGGCGAAGCGCTGGCCGGTCGCGGCCTCGCTCTGGGCCACCTCGTTCTCGTGGTGGGGGAAGACGAGGTCCTGCCCGCCGACGTGGACGTCGATGGTCTCGTCGAGGTGAGTCATCGACATGGCCGAACACTCGATGTGCCAGCCCGGTCGTCCTTCGCCCCACGGCGAGTCCCACGTCTGGGCCGTCTCGCAGGCCTCCTCGGCAGGTGCGGCCTCGGGATGGCGGTGCTCCTCGATGTCCTCGGGGTCGACGCCGTCGGCCTTCCAGAGGGCGAAGTCTGCCGGGTGGCGCTTCTCGATTTCGGCGTCCTCACCCTGTGCCTCGATGTCCTCGACGGTCTGGTTCGAGAGTTTGCCGTAGTCCTCGAAACTCGTCACGTCGAAGTACACCGACCCGTTGGCCTCGTAGGCGTGGCCGCTCTCGACGAGTCGCTCGACGAGCGAGATGATCTCGGGGACGTGCTCGGAGACGCGAGGATACACCTCTGCCCGGTCGAGGTTGAGCGAGCGCATGTCCTCGATGACCTGCTGGATGTAGTGGCGGGCCACGTCCGCCTCGCTGTCGCCGTCCTCGCCGACGCGGGCGACTATCTTCTCGTTCACGTCGGTGAAGTTCTCGACGTGGCGCACGTCGTACCCCAGCCACTCCAACCAGCGACACATCACGTCGACGTGGACCCAGCCGCGAGCGTGGCCCAGATGCGGCGGGTCAGAGGTCGTGAGGCCACAGTAGTACAGGAGAACGGAGTCGGGGTCGCGTGGCTCGAACGGCTCTGTCTCGCCGGTCAGCGTGTTCGTCACGCGCAGCGTCATTGTCGAATCAGACTGTGTGGGGCCGCTTCAAGGCGTCGGAACCGGGCTGTGACGCCGCCCTGCTCAGCGGCCCACCGCGGCTTCGACGACCCGGAGCGCGTCGGGCCCGTCGCGTCGCTCGACGACCACCACGAGCGAGTCGTCGGCGACGCCGGCCGCCTCGACGGGGACCTCCGCGGCCCGCAACCGACCCAGCACGTCGCCGAGTGCCGCCGGTGAGAGGTCGCCGCTGGCGACGATGCCGGTGAGTGAGCCTGCGCCGTCCAGGAAGGCTGTGTCGCCCATCTCGAGAAGCACGTCCCCGTCGCTGTCGCCCCCGTCCGCTCGCCCGACTCCACTCCGCATCGAGACGCGGGCCTCGCTCTCGTGTGCCGGGTCGTCGGGCAGTTCCTCGGCGAAGCGACGCAGTGCCGTGGCGACGGCGTCCGTGTCCCCGTCGACGTCTAACGTCCGTGCGGCGGCGGTGTAGTTGACGACGCCGGCCCGAAGCGCGTCGTAGAGGGACGGACGCGCTCGAACGGCCTCGCGAGTGGCGGCGGCGAGTGACATACCCGAGGCTCACGACGGCAGGTGCAAAAACCGTTCTATCGGACCTCCCAGTTACTGAGAACCGTCCTGTAGTATTGATAGGCGACCGGCCGTCTCTCCACACGAGGGAAGACAAATGGCCATCGCACAACGAGAGCGGGAGGCGTTCGGACACCCACTCGCACCGATAGAGCGCACCGTCGCCGGAATCGTCCTCGCTGTCGGTGTGGCGGGACACGCCGCGCTGGTCGGGGCCGCCGTCACGCTGGCGTTCCTGCTGCTAACGGCGCTGTAACCACCGGTTGCGTCGATTCACGACTCACCGACCCTTCTCGGAGAACCGACGACCCGTCAGCGGCGGGTTCGACAGCAAGTCGTCGTCGACGCCTATCCGGCGTGCTCACCGTCGCCCGACGGCTTGACGTTCTGGTTCAGCGCGAACAGGTTCGTCGGGTCGTACGCGTCTTTCACCGCGACGAGTCGGTCGTAGGCCGTCCCGAACGTCCTCGCCATCGTCTCGTCGTTGTCTTCGAGGAAGCCCGGGAAGTTCAGGTACACAGACCCGTCGGAGAACTGCCGCATGTCATCGAGACAGTCTCGGACCCACTGAACGTTCGCGTCGTCCATCGCCGGCTCCTCCCAGTTCGCCTCGACACCGAGCAAGAACGGCGCGTGTCGACCGGCGAAGGCGCTGTTCTCGATGCCGGTGTCGGTGATGGCACCGCCGAGTTCCCAGACGTCGACAGTCGACAGCGGTGAGGGGGCTTTCTCACCCCAGTACTCGATGCGGTCGATGGCCGGGTCCGAAAGGGCGTCGAGGTACAGCGACTTCCAGTAGTAGCGCATGCCGTCGGGGTAATCCGCATCAAGTATCTGCTGGAACTCTGTGTAGGGCCGTACCGCGCTGACGTCGACGAGCGGGTCCGCGAACTGTTGGAGGGGGGCAAGCACGGCTTCGCCCTCTTCGGGCGGCCCGGCGTAACACCCCATGACCGCGAACTTCAGGTCGCCGACGACGTCCGCGTCGAACAGGTCCTCGTCGTACATCACGCCCGTCGAAGTGAGCGTGCTCACGGTGTCGGGTGCCGTCTCGACGTACTCCCGGTACGCTCGCAGACACGACTTCGCCTCCGACCCGGAGTAGAAGACGAGCGCCGTGGCCACCTCCGGACCGACGAGGTGGCAGTCGAACTCGAACGCCGTGACGACGCCGAAGTTCCCCCCGCCGCCCCGGAGCGCCCAGAAAAGGTCCGGGCGGGTGTCTTCGCTCGCGGTCACGAACTCGCCGTCGGCGGTGACGAGGTCGGCGGCCCGGAGATTGTCACAGGTCAGGCCGTACCGACAGCGGAGGTGTCCGATGCCGCCGCCGAGGGTCAGGCCGGCGACGCCGGTGTCAGAGACGACGCCGCCGGGGGTCGCCAGTCCGAACGCCTGCGTCTCGCGGTCGAGGTCGGCCCACGTCGCGCCCGCCTGCACCCACGCCGTTCGCTCCGCGGGGTCGACTCGCACGGCGGTCATCTCGGAGAGGTCACAGACCACGCCGTCGTCACAGACAGCGGTCCCGGCGACGTTGTGGCCGCCACCGCGAACTGCGAGGGGCACGTCCGCTTTACGCGCGAACGCTACCGTCTCGATGACGTCTCTAACGCCCGCACACCGGACGATGGCAGCGGGGTGTTTGTCTATCATCCCGTTCCAGACGGCCCGGGCGTCGTCGTAGGCGTCGTCGCCCGGTCGAATCACCGCCCCGTGGACGCCGTCGGCGAACCGCTCGACTCCCGGGAGCGTCTCGTGTTCCTGACTCATACTCGAACGGACGCCGTGTGGGCTGTTAGCCTCATTCGTCACCGAGCGTTCGGCGGGGCGAGCAGCGTTTCGGTCCGTGAAACGCGTCTCGTGTCGTGGCGTAGCTAGAGTTACTACCGTGGGCTACCGTACCTAGCTAGAGAGACCCATGGCGACGGACCGAACGGACGAGACGACCGACGACGCGTCCGAGCGTGCGGAGCCATCGCCGGGGTCGCCGGTCCTCGAATCCGTCCTAGAGAACGCACGAACCCGTCGGTATCTCGGCGAGCGACTTGCGGCGGCGGACGAACGGGTCGGGACGGACTACCTCGGCGACATCGTCCGTCACGGGCCGGTCCTCGAAGCCCTCCTCGAACGGCCACTCGACCGCGGGGAGATAGAGAACCGACTCGACGTCTCGCGGGCGACCAGCCACCGGTTCACGCAGTGGCTCGACAGGCAGGGCTTCGTCGAGAAGGTCGACGGACGATTTCGACTCACCGGGCGCGGCCAGACGGTCGCGGAGGAAGTCCTCCGGTTCGAGGCGAACGTCCGGACCGCCCACCGCCTGACGCCGCTGCTGGACGCCATCTGTGACGACCATCAGGAGTTCGTCATCGAACCGTTCGTCAACGCCACCGTCACGACTGCGGCGCCCGAGGACCCCTACCAACCGGTCGAGCGGTTCGTCTCGCTCGTCCGGAACTCCGAGACCCTCCGCGGGTTCAACACCACCCACATGGCACCGCTGGTCCTCGGGCAGTTCCACCAGCAGGTGTTCGAGGCGACGGACACGGAGATCATCTATCTCCCGCACATCGCCGAGAAACTGTTCGAGACGTACCCGGAGCGGGCGAGCGAGGCCATCGACCGCGGCCACCTGACGCTCCGGACCCGCGACACGCTCCCGTACGGCCTCGCGATATTCGACGACCGGGTCGGCGTCGGCGGCTACGACGAGGAGACGGGACTGATGGAGGTGTTCGTCGACACCGACGACGCCGTCGCCCGCGAGTGGGCAGAGCGCGTCTTCGCCTCGGTGAAAGCCGACTCTGAACCGCTGGCGTCCGGTTCGGAGTGAGGGGTGCTCGGCCGACACCGGAGCGCCGGCGGTGTGGACCGCCAGCGAAGCCCCTAAGAGCGGTTCGTCCCAACGGCGTGGTATGGAAGAAGCGCTCGTCATCGCGGCCCACGGCTCGCATCTCAACGCCGAGTCGAGCACGCCGACGTTCTCACACGCGGACACCATCCGTGTGACCGGCGCGTTCGACGAGGTCCGGGAAGCCTTCTGGAAGGAGGAGCCGTCGTTCCGGGAGGGGCTACGCACCGTCGACGCGGAGGAGGTGTATCTGGTGCCGCTGTTCATCTCGGAGGGGTACTTCACCGAACAGGTCATCCCCCGGGAGTTCCGCCTCGACGAGTGGGACCCCGAGATGTGGGACTCCGACGGCACGAGCGCCACCCACGCGACGCTGACCGCCGACGACACCGGCCAGACCGTCCACTACTGTGGCCCGGTCGGTACTCACGACTCGATGAGCGACGTCATCGTCCAGCGGGCGAAGTCGGTCACGGACGACCCCGACGTGGGCGAGGGGTTCGGACTCGCCGTGGTCGGCCACGGCACCGAGCGCAACGAGAACTCCGCGAAGGCCATCGAGTACCACGCCCAGCGCATCGGCGAGATGGACCGCTTCGACGAGGTGCAGGCGCTGTTCATGGACGAGGACCCCGAGGTAGACGACGTCACCGACTACTTCGAGAGCGAGGACGTCGTCGTCGTCCCCCTCTTTATCGCCGACGGCTACCACACGCAGGAGGACATCCCCGAGGACATGGGCCTGACCGACGACTACCGGACCGGTTGGGACACCCCCGAAACCGTCGACGGACACGACATCTGGTACGCCGGTGCCGTCGGGACGGAACCGCTCATGGCCGACGTAGTCCTCGAACGCGCCGCCGACGCGGGCGCCGACGTGAGCGGGGCTATCGAACAGGTCCGCGAGGAGACCGGCAACGGGAACCCGGCGACGGGTGACTAACCCGGTGACGGCCAGCGACTGCGTCTACCCGTAACAATCGGCAACAGACGGGCGAACCGGCTAACTTTTTCCGCGGGAGTCCCGTGATTCAGTATGGACGAGGACTCCGTGGACGCGCTGGTGGCTACCGCGCCGGACGGTATCGATTTCGACGGCCTCCACGTCGGCCGCGAGGAAGACCGTTACACGTTCGAGACGCCCGAGGAGTCCCACGAAGACCTCGGCAAAGACGACTTCCGCTCGGTCGCGACGGACTCGCCCTATGCCGCCAACTGGTACTTCTGGCACGCCACCGCCCCACAGGCCGAGCCACGGTGGGCGTTCCTCCGGTGGCTGGAGGGTGCCGAGTCGACGCCGGTCCCCGAGCGATACGACGCGCTCTCCGGCGGCCGCACGACCGAGTGGGGCGAACTCGCCGTCACCGTCTCACTGACCGAGGACGGCGGGCGGGTCTACGACCTCCGGCACGAGGCCGACGTCGGGACGGCGGTCGACGACCTGGACACGTACGAGGACCCCGCCGCCGCCCGTGACATCGCGAAACACGACGACCGGGGGCGGTACCGACCGCTCAAGACCGCACCCTCGCTCCAGCGCGGCTGGGCGTTCCCGTCGCTCGGCCCTGCCGCACTGCTCGAGGCCGTCCACACGTTCTACCCCGCGACGGTCCAGAACTGGTACCGCGAACGGGAGGGCGAACTGGACGTGACCCACTGGCACGAGACCGTCGAACGGCAGACCGGCATCTACGGCGTCGTCAAGACGTGGGACCGCGGCGAGGGGTACGAACACGTCAACTGGGTCGCCGAGGCCTGCTGTGACGACTCGCAGTGTCTGAAACGCCGCGAGTGGGGATACGACGCCGACACCGACCTCGACGTGGACGGGGGCGACGGCGAGTTCCCCTGCCGGGAACCCTGCTCGCTCGTCGTCTCGGCCGCACGCAAGTGGACCAAACTCGAAGCCGAGGAGTCCCAGACCTACGAGTTCGAGTTGACCCCCAGCGAGAAAGCGCAGGTCGAGGCCATCGTCGACGCCGTCGCCGACGGCCGGGCCGCCGACATCCGCGAAGCCGACACCGCCGACGGGGCGAACCGGTACCGGGCGCGCTTCCTCCGGGCGAAACTGTTCGACGACGACGGCAACCTCTGTGGCGTCGAGACCGACGACTAAGTCGCGAGTACGGCGTAGACCGTCACGAGAACGCCGACGACGACGGCGAGCGCCGCCAGCAACACCACCACGTTCTGGACGAAGAACGCGGCGGTGGCGGCCGCGAGCAGGGCGACGCCACCGACCGCGAGCACCGGCACGTCGGGGACGTCGGCGAGGACGGAGTCGGATCCGGGTTCTGGTTTCGGCTGTGGTTTCGCGAGGTCCTCGTCGACTTCGACCGGGTCGTCGCTCCGGTCCGGTTCGGTGACCACGACGTCGACGTAGCGCGTCGTCGCGCCGTAGGCCGTGACGACTTTCAGTTTCCCGCGGACGGCCCCGTCGCGGGTCAGGGTCACCCGCACCCGGCGTTCGCTGTCTCGTTCGACGTGATGGTTGGGCGCTTCGATGCTTGCGAGACTGGAGAGCGCGTCGTCGAGGTGGAGGTGGACGTGCGTGGCTTCCCCGTGGTTGACCAGGCGGACGTCGAAGCTCTCGCTCGTCTCGAACGTCGTCGGTACCGCTAGCCCGTGGAGTTCGTCGCGGTTGACGTGGACGAGGAGCGAGTCAGGCACACCGGAATGTCGGCGGGGACACATAAAAAAGGTGCAGGGGTCTCATAGTGACTGTCGTAGATCGTTTCCGTATCGGGCCGACCCCGGGGTCGGCGCGTACCGATAAATCGCTACGACAGCCACTATCAGGCCGGCGCTTCGTCGCGCATGTCCGGCGGGAGGAGGTTCGGGATACCGTCTTCGATGGGGAACACCTCGCCACACTCCGTACAGACCAACTGTCCGGACAGAATCTCCTCGTCGTCGCGTTCCTCGACCTCGAGGTCGAGGTCGTGTTTGTCCAGCGGACAGCAGATGATGTCCATCAGGTCCTCTTTCATACACCTGCGTCGGTCCGGTAGCCCTAAAAGCGTACTGTCTGGCGCGAGGCGCGGAACTTCTCTTCACCCGGCTGGGCGTGCAAACTCGCGGGTGAGTCGCTGTCCGACCGCCTCGGTGGCGAGGTGAGAATCGAATCCGCCGAGAACGATTCCGAGTCCGACGAGAGCGGCCGCTGTCGGCCGTCGCGGGACCGCCAAAACGAGATACTGAACCGTTAGAACGGCGACTCGCGGACGATAGTCTCGCCGCGGCCCGGGCCGACGCCGATAGCGTAGGCCGGGGTGTCGAGTTCGTCCTCGATGTACTCGACGTAGGTCCGTGCGTTCTCGGGCAGGGCCTCGTAGCCCTCGCTCGCGACGGCGGCCGGGTCGAACGCTTCCCAGCCCTCGAAGGTACGGAGGTTCGCCTCACACTCCGCCCACTGCTCGGTGCGTGGGGGCATCGACGTCAGTTCCTCGCCGTCGAGCGTGTAGGTGTGGCCGACTTTCACTTCGTCGAGACCGGCCAGCACGTCGAGGTGGTTGATAGCGAGACCGGTGAACCCGGAGACGCGGGTCGCGTGTCGGAGCATGGGCATGTCCAGCCAGCCGACGCGTCGCGGGCGTCCGGTGACGGTGCCGTACTCGCCGCCCTCCTCGCGGATGTAATGTGCCAGTTCCTCGTTCTCGCCTGCTCCCTGTTCGTCGTAGCCGGGCGTGTCACCGACGACGCCGCCGAGTTCGGTCGGCAGCGGGCCACTCCCCACGCGCGTGAGGTAGCCCTTGACGATGCCGACGACTTCGCCGCCGCCGACGACGCCGGGACTGACGCCGGTCCCGACCGCGGCGCCGCCGGCCGTCGGGTTCGAGGACGTGACGTACGGGTAGTTGCCGTGGTCGATGTCGATGATGGTCCCCTGTGCCCCCTCGAACATGACGTTCTGGCCGTCCTCCATGGCCTCGGTGAGGAAGGCACCGGCGTTGACCGTCATCCCCTCCGCTTCGAAGCGGCGGCCGAACTCGCGGAACTCCTCGAAGAGTGCGTCGACGTCCAGCGCGTCGGGGTCCTCTAGGTCCTCGACGTCGAGGCCGTAGACGTCCTCGACGACGGCCCGCTTCTGCGGGACGACGTACTCGAGTCGCTCGCGAAGCACGTCGGCGTCGAGCAGGTCACCGACACGGACGCCGCGGCGGCCGGCCTTGTCCTCGTAGGTCGGGCCGATGCCGCGACCGGTCGTCCCGACTTCGTCGTCCGTCTCGCTCTTTACCTCTTCCTCGATACCGTCCAGTACGCGGTGGAACGGGAGGATGACGTGTGCCCGTTCGGCCACGCGTACGTCCGGGTCGAGACCACGGTTCTGCAGCGTATCTATCTCGTCGAACAGCGTTCGCGGGTTGACGACGCACCCGTTGCCGAGGACGCCGACCTTGCCGCGGATGGCTCCACTCGGGACCAGAGAGAGCTTGTACTCCTCGCCCTCGTGGACGACGGTGTGGCCGGCGTTGTCGCCGCCCTGATAGCGCGCGACGACGTCCACGTCGTCGCCGTACAGGTCGACGATGCCGCCCTTCCCCTCGTCGCCGAGTTGTGAGCCGACGATGGTTACGGTCATCGCACGGACGTTCCGGCCACCGTGATAAACAGATTACGGTCCCTCTCGGCGCGGTTATGGGGGTGACTGTTTGGCATGGGAATCGTTACGACGCATTTAATACACACCTCTCCGAACCAAAAAACCGGCAAAGACGGGTACACGAGGGCAACTTTTAAACCCTGCAAACACAAGTTAACAATTGCCATGATAGACAGGCTTGAGAAGGAAGTCGACATGCTGGAGCGTCACTTGCAGGTGCTCCGCATGGTTATTGAGAACGAGCCTATCGGTATCGTGAAGATGTCCAACGAGACGGGCTACCCACACCACAAGGTGCGCTACTCGCTGCGCGTCCTCGAAGAGGAGAACCTCATCGAGCCCTCCAGTCAGGGAGCCATCACGACCGAGCAGACGGGCGAATTCGTCGACGACCTAGACGAGAAGATAGACGAAATCATCGAGAAGCTCGAAGGAATGAAAATCGAGGACGCGGCCGAAATAGAAGGCTAACGCGCTTTCCTCGTGTCGTCAGAGTTCCGGGACGGCGAGGTGGAACTCTTGATTTCGTGCCTCGAGGAGACAGAGGTGGTATCCGTCTTTCCGCGAGAGGTTCACGAAGCTTTTGCGCTTGTCTCGGCTGAACAGACCGCTGGAGGTCGCTTCTTCGGCGGTTTCGAGCGCTTCCGGCTCGAAGAAGCTACTGGTGACGAGAAACGCCGCCGCCAGCGAGTCAGAGGCGTTGCCCACGCGCTCTGCGTTCCGAACGATGTCGGTCATCTGCCCCTCGGTCGCTGGCTGACGGGAGTCGTTGATGTTCGCGACGAGTAGCGGGTTGCCCATCCGGTCGCGGACGACGACGTCGAACTGCTCCTGTGAGCGGTGTTCCTGCCCGTCTTCGGTGTAGGTGACCGTCACCTTGCCGTTCAGTTCGGCCCGGTCTATCTCGGGCAAGGCGTCGTACAGCACCTGCATCGCGCCCGCGTGGCCGGTGTCACGAATCTCGTACAGCAGGTTCCGAATCAGCCACTCGACGAACCGGTAGTGGATGCTGTCCTGAAGGAACGTCTCGAACTCGGTTCCCTCGACGGCAGCGTCGGTGGCGTCGAACTGGGTGTGATACTCCAGTCGGAGGTTCTCCTCGACCTGTGTCGGGTTGGCGTCCCCGTCGTGGGCCTGAGCGAGGGTCGCCTCGCCCTTCGAGTGGTAGCGTACGAAGAGGTTCGTCCCGTCGATAGCTTCGGCCCCGGACAGGCGTGTCCCGGCCGACGGGGTGTCTTCGCTCTGGGCCTCTGCGAGTCCGTCTTCGAGGCGTTCGATCTCTGTCCGTGCCGCCTCTAGCTCGGACTGAAGGCGGTCACGCTCGGCCCGTAGCTCCTCGTTCGTCGTCTCTAAGTCGTCTATCTCCGATTCGAGGCGGGCGATTTCGGCCTCCTTGCCGTCGAGTTCCGCTTCGAGGTCGGCCACTCGCTCCGGTGCAGGCGACGTCGGCGTCTGCGTCGTCTGGGTTGGTGCCTGCTCCGTCGTCGTGCGTGACGAGCGGTCCTCCGTGTGTTGGTCGCCCGTCGGTTGCGTGGCCGCGTCGTCGCTCGCGGCCGAGGTGTTCGGCGAGTTCGTAGACCGGTCGGGGTCGAGTGACGGAATCGCGCGCGTCTCGAGGTCCGCCGTCGTCGCTGCAGCGGCGCTTTCACCCCCGCTGTCCGCGCTCGGGCGCTGTGACGAGGACGCGTCCGGTCGCGACTGTGGCTCTGCGGGCGAGCGCTGCTCTCTCTGTGCCGGGTCGGTCTGTTGGGTCGGCTCCGAATCACGGGTGCGCTGCCGAGTTGCCGACGACGGATTCGGTGACTCCGTCGTGGACGCCTCGGTCGTCTGTGCGTCTGGCTCTGCCGACTGTGGCTCGGCGCTCGCTTGCTCCGCTACGTCGTCACGGCCCTGTGACTGGCGCTGCCGGGACTGCTCGGTCGCGGTCCCCGCGTCCGTCGTCTCGGGGTCCGTTGTCCGATTCGCTGCGGCGCCCTGGTTCGCACCGGCGGCTTTCGACCCCGGTGGGCCACCGGCGGCCGGTCCCGACCGACGGTCTGCGGTCGACTCACCCGTGTCTGGTTCGGCGACGTCGCTGTCGGACGTCGAATCCGGGGGCTGTGTCTCTCCTGCTGGTTCGGCGACGTCGTTGTCGGACGTCGAATCCGGAGGCTGTGTCTCTCCCGTTGGTTCGGAAACCGGTCCCTCGTCGGTCGACGAGGGGTCGGCCGACGAGGCGTCGTCGATGGCGGTACCGTCGCTCGGAGCCTGTCCATCGGTCACATCGGCGGCGTCTGCTGCCGTCGACGGTTCCGGAATCTCGACGGGCGAGATCTCGGCGGGTTTGACCTCGTAGATGCCCACTTCGTCGTCTGCCTGTTCGAAGGCTTCGTCGTCGGTGATGAGTCGCTCGGCGCTCCCGACCCAGGCGACGCTCATCGAGCGACCCTGATGATAGACCAGATAGTAATCGCCAGAGAGAACGTTCTCGGAGAGTTCGACGAACCCGGTGAAGTTCCCGTCAGAAAGCGTCCGGTCGACGTCGGCTATCGACGTCTCCTGCGTGTAGTACTTCGCACGGACCTCGTCGTTTCGTTCTTGCATCACTGCGAGAAGCGGAAGCGCGTCGTGTGGTGCTTCCCGGGCAGTTCCACTGTCGGTCTCGAAGGCTTCGATGTCGCCGTCTATGATACCGATGACCGTCCCGTTCAACATGAACAGCCGGGTGGGGCCAGCGACGACGGCACCGGAGAACTCCTGGTCTGCGAGTGTCCGGAGCCCCTCGTACCCGCCGTCGAAGGGCACCGAGTCCCACTCTGAAACCAGTTCTACCGTCTGCGTACTCATTACCTTCATCAAGCCGGATGGCAGACAAATAGTTTGTGCCCCGTCAGACACGTGTCTCTACGGTGATCGGTTTCGCCGAGAGACGCGGACGTGACCGGCGGTCTCGGCTCCGCTCGCCACCGACACGCACGGGGATCACGGAGAGTCCGATGGGCATATGCCGGCCGAGACCGAACGGCGGGTATGGAAGAGCAACCGGGGTTGAGCGACCAGTATCGGATGTCGAGTCCGTGGCCGGTGTTCGTCGCTCTGGGACTAGCGCTCTCGGAAATCGGTGTCTTCATCGGGCTGTTCCCGGTCGCGGTGTTCGGCCTCATCCTCTTTGGCGGGAGCATCGCCGGTATCCTCACCGAGTCTGGCTACGCGACTCGCCCGTGGCCGACGCTCGTCGGGGTCGGCGTGTTGCTCGTCTTGCTCGCAGCGCTCGTCGCCGTCCTCCAGTTACCGACGTCGGCGTTCACGCTCGCGAACGTCGGCGAAGGACCGCTGTTCACCCGTCTGGTCGCGGTCGTCGTCGCCGGTGCCGTGATGGTCGCGATGGGCGGGGCCGGGTCCGTCGTCGAACAGACCAAGGTCTGAGCGAAACCAACAGCCTATTTACTGGCCTACGCCAACGCCGAGTCATACATGGCACTGTTCGGGTTCGAAAAGGACACCCTGCTCGACCTCACCGTCAACGTCATTCCACTGGGCATCATCCTCTTTTTCATCGCGGCGTTCGCGGTCGTTCCCGCGTTCGGCACGGACCCCGTCTTCAGCGGGCTTCAGTTCGCGCTGATGATCTCGATGTTCCTCCTGTTGGCGGTGCTGACCTATTACGCTGGGCGAGCGATCGAAAACGCAGAGCACGCACAGGAATCCCTCGAGGAAGCCAGCGCGGTGAACGAGCCGGAAGACGAAGTCGCCGAGTTCGAGGACGAAGACGCACCCGGCGAGCTCGAAGACGAGTAAGCCGAATCAACCGCGGGCACCGCGGAACCGACCCTTTCATTATCGGCCAGTCCTGACGTGCGACCATGGCAGCAGGAGATCTAGTGCTGACGGGGTTGATGGCCGTCCTCCTCGTCGGTATCGCCGCGCTACTCACGCGCATCGAGAACTGGCGGTCGTACACACCGCTCGCGGGCGGCGGTACCGCGACCGGCGAGACCGTCATTCACCGTGAGAAGCCCGCAGGTATCGTTCGCTGGTTAACGACAGTCGACCACAAAGACATCGGCATCCTCTACGGCGTCTACGCCGTCATCGCCTTCGCCGTCGGTGGCATCATGGCGATGCTCATCCGCCTTCAACTCGTCACTCCCGGAGGGGCGCTGCTGGGGGCGAACGCCTACAACTCCATTCTAACGAGTCACGGCATCACGATGCTGTTCCTGTTCGGGACGCCCATCATCGCGGCGTTCGCGAACTACTTCATCCCGCTCCTCATCGGGGCCGACGACATGGCGTTCCCGCGCATCAACGCCATCGCGTTCTGGCTCCTCCCGCCGGCGGCCCTGCTCATCTGGGCCGGGTTCTTCCTCGCACCGGTCACCGAGAACATGATCGAACCCGCACAGACGGCGTGGACGATGTACACGCCGCTGTCGGTCGAACAGACCAACCCCGGCGTCGACCTGATGCTGCTGGGCCTGCACCTCTCCGGCGTCGCCGCCACGATGGGTGCGATCAACTTCATCGCGACCATCTTCACCGAGCGTGACGACGACGTGAGCTGGGCGAACCTCGACATCTTCTCGTGGACGATCCTGACCCAGTCGGCGCTCATCCTCTTCGCGTTCCCGCTGCTGGGCAGCGCCATCGTCATGCTCCTGCTGGACCGCAACCTCGCGACGACGTTCTTCGCCGTCGAGGGCGGTGGCCCACTGCTGTGGCAACATCTGTTCTGGTTCTTCGGCCACCCCGAGGTGTACATCCTCGTCCTCCCGCCGATGGGCCTTGTGAGCCTCATCCTGCCGAAGTTCGCCGGCCGGAAACTGTTCGGCTTCAAGTTCGTCGTCTACTCCACGCTGGCTATCGGCGTACTCTCGTTCGGCGTCTGGGCACACCACATGTTCTCGACGGGGATGGACCCGCGCCTGCGGGCCTCGTTCATGGCCGTCTCGCTGGCTATCGCTATCCCGAGCGCCGTCAAGACGTTCAACTGGATCACGACGATGTGGAACGGGCGACTCCGCCTGACGACGCCGATGCTGTTCTGTATCGGCTTCATCTCGAACTTCATCATCGGCGGCGTCACCGGCGTCTTCCTCGCCGCGATTCCGGTCGACCTCATCCTCCACGACACCTACTACGTCGTCGGCCACTTCCACTACATCGTGATGGGGGCCATCGGCTTCGCCGCCTTCGCCGGCATCTACTACTGGTTCCCGGTGTTCACCGGGCGGATGTACCAGCGCACCCTCGGGAAGGCCCACTTCTGGCTCTCGATGGTCGGAACGAACCTCACGTTCTTCGCGATGCTGGCGCTGGGCTACCTCGGGATGCCCCGCCGCTATGCGACCTACCAGTTCGACGGCGCTATCGCGCCACTGGCACAGGTCGAGACGTACCACCTGCTGGCCACTGCCGGCGCGCTCATCCTGTTCGTCGGTCAGCTCATCTTCGTCTGGAACGTCGTCCAGTCGTGGCTCGAAGGCCCGAAGGTCGAGGACGGCGACCCGTGGAACCTCGAGCGCGACGGGATGCTCGACCGCGAGTTCCAGTGGTTCGACCGCAAACTCGAGACGACCGTCACGGACGGCGGTGAAGAAGAGGAGCAATCCGCACTGACCGGAGCGCGTAGCGACGACTGAAGACGGTCCGTTTTCCTAGTGCTAGTACCGGCGCTGTTCGCGGAAGCGATCTATCGCTCAGGCGCCGGAGACGAGCACGATAGCCGTCACGAACATCATCACGGCGATACCCGCGAGGACGACGAACAGCAGTTCTTTCTGACTCATAGGCAAGCTACGGGCCGGAAGTGAAAAAGGCTAATCGTCTCGGTCACCTACCTGCGGGCATGAGCGAGCAACCGGTCGGGCGGTCCGGTGAACGAGTGGTCGTCCAGTTGTACGTCGTCATCGTCGCCCTCGCTGGCGTGATGGGGTTCGTGCTGGGCAACATCCGCCCGTCCGACCTCGAACCGGAACTGTTCGGGGTCATCGCACTGCCGCCGACGCCACTCGGCGTCGCCATCTACGGTCTGGTCACCGTCGGTCTCGGCCTCGGCGTGTTGCTGGCGCTGGTGGTCTACATCTCCCGACACACGGACGACGACGGCCAGCGCGAACGACAGTAGTTCGCCGTCGCCCGCCGTCTTTTCAGTCGATGTGAACCATCTCTCCAGCGTCGAGTGCGAACCGTTCCGGGACGCTGTCCCTCGTGGCGTAGTGGTACAGTGCCGTCGAAACGGGACCGCGTACGAGTCCACGGAGGAACGCCGTGAGAGCGAAGCCGCCGAGGAAGACGGCGACGGCGAGGAACGCTGCCTGCGGCAGGCCGGGTGCGACCGGAAGGACACCGCTGTCGACCGTGAAAACGCCGAGCACTTGGCCGACGACGACGCCGACCGCGGTCGCGATTCCGAGGCACCCCGCGAGGTACTCGAACGTCCTCGCACCGTAAACAGTGAGGACCGCACTCCCCCATTGGTCGGTGATGGCACCGTCTATCCGAGTGACGAGCGTGCTGGCACTGCGGTCCTCGATGGCTAGCGCCGGGGGGAGGAACGTCCCGAGAACGTCCGACCCGACTCGGAGGCTCCCGGTATCGGTCACGTAGCCGGCGAAGAACGTTCCCGTGACGGCGAGCGCACCCAGAGAGATGGCCGGCAGTCGACGGACGGCGTAGGCCAGTCCCGAACCCGGCGTCGGTCGAGTGCCCTGTAAGAGCGCGTGCAGTTCGTAGCAGTACGCGACGTCGAGGAGGACGACCAGTATCGGGCCGACGACGTACAGCGAGAACAGACAGCTCCCGACGACGAGCAGTAGCGTCGGGATACCTATGGGAACGTCCGGTCCGATGCCGTCGACGGGTGACAGCGCGATGGCCCCGACGGCGACGATAGCGAGTGTCCCCGACAGCGCTTTCAGCACCGGGTAAAGGAGCGGTGCGGGATACCGGAGAAGTGGACGGACGGTCCCAACGACGAGTCGTAGCTGCTGTGCGATTCCCGGCCTCCTCTTGGTCGTCTGTCCCATAGCGCGGGCTCGCTCGGTATGCGATATAAACCTCCGGAGCGGCTATCGTGGCCTTCCTCGCCGACCGGCCTCAGGCGACGCCCGCCGTCTCTCGGTAGGCACCGTACTCGGATTCGAACACGGCCATTATCTCGCCCATCGTCGCGTACGCCTTCACGGCGTCGACGATGGCCGGCATCACGTTCTCGTCGGCCTCGACGGCCGCCCGGACGTCGTCGAGTGCGGCCTCGACGGCAGCGTCGTCGCGGTCGGCCTTGACCGCGTCGAGGCGGTCCCGCTGGCGACGCTGGACGTCCTCGTCGACGGTTAGCACGTCCGGCTCGGTGTCCTCCGCGACGGTGTAGGCGTTGACGCCGACGACGACCTCGTCGTCGTCCTCGACGCGTCGCTGGTACTCGTAGGCCGAGTCCTGTATCTCCCGCTGGAAGTACCCCTGCTCGATGCCGGCGAGGACGCCGTCACGGACCGACCCGTCGCCCAGTTCGTCGCGGACGTGGTGGATGTAGCTCATGGCCTTCTCCTCTATCTCGTCGGTCAGTGCCTCGACGGCGAAACTCCCGCCGAGTGGGTCGACGATGTCGGCCGCCCCGGACTCCTCGGCGATGATCTGCTGGGTTCGCAGGGCGACCCGGACGGCGTCCTCCGAGGGCAACGCGAGCGCCTCGTCGAAACTGTTGGTGTGGAGGCTCTGGGTCCCGCCCATCACGCCGGCGAGTGCCTGAATCGTCACGCGGACGACGTTGTTGAGTGGTTGCTGGGCGGTGAGTGACTGTCCAGCGGTCTGGGTGTGGAACTTCAGTTGCTTGCTGGCGTCGGCCTCGGCGTCGTACCACTCGTCCATCACGCGGGCGTAGATGCGTCGGGCCGCACGGAACTTCGCCACCTCCTCGAAGATGGCGTTGTGGGAATTGAAAAAGAAGGACAGTTGCGGGGCGAACTCGTCGACGCCCAGTCCCCGGTCGAGACAGTCCTCGACGTAGGCGAACCCGTCGGCGAGCGTGAACGCGAGTTCCTCGACGGCCGTGGCGCCGGCCTCGCGGATGTGATAGCCGGAGACGGAGACGGGCTTGAACTTCGGCGTCTCCTCGCAGGCGAACTCGATGACGTCCGTGACTAACTTCAGCGAGGGTTCCGGCGGGACGACCCACTCTTTCTGTGCGATGAATTCTTTGAGCATGTCGTTCTGGAGGGTGCCACGAATCTCCTCGCGCGGGACGCCCTGCTGGTCGGCGATAGCGAGGTACATCGCGTAGACGACCGGTGCGCTGGGGTTGATAGTGAACGACGTGGACACCGCACCGACGTCGATACCGTCGAAGAGGCGTTCCATGTCCGCCAGCGTGTCGACGGCGACGCCCTCCTTGCCCACTTCGCCGTCGGCCATCGCGGCGTCGGAGTCGAGTCCCATCAGCGTCGGCATGTCGAACGCCGTCGAGAGGCCGGTCTGGCCCTCCTCGGTGAGATAGTGAAACCGCTCGTTGGTCTCCTCGGCCGTGCCGAAGCCGGCGAACTGCCGCATCGTCCACTGGCGGCCGCGGTACATCGTCGGGTAGACGCCGCGTGTGTACGGTTCCTCGCCGGGGAACCCGAGTTCAGTCTCGTAGTCGGTGTCGGCGACGTCGAGCGGGGTGTACAGGCGATCTACCTCCAGATTCGAGACGGTCGCGAACCGCTCGCTGCGCTCACCGTAGGCGTCGAGTACCGGGTCGAGTGTCTCGCGCTCCCACTCGTCTTTGGCGTCCCGAATGCGCTGGAGGTCCTCCTCGTCGTACATACCGCGCCATATGTCACCAGTCCGCAAGAGTGTTCGGGCGCGGCCCCCGCTCCGTCCGCGACGACGGCGTCGGACGGTCGGAGATGTCGTCCGGATGCCCTCGTGAAAACGGCCATACTGTCAGCAAAACGTCCGTTACTCGTCCTGTAACCGCTGTGTCGTCTCGACCAGTGGATGCCGGGCGTAATCGACGACTTCGATATCGTCGATGCGTTCGAGGTCGGAGTTGGCGGCCGTCTCCGCCATGCCGAGTTCGACGGGCCCGTCGAGGACGATGACGTAGGCGTCCATCCGGCCGACACCGAGGCGGTCGGCCGCTTTCACTCGGTGGTGGCCGTCGGCGAGCAACAGGTCGCCGCCGTTGTCGATGACGACCAGCGGTTCGGCCAGTCCCCGTTCGAGTTCGTAGACTCGGCCTTCCAGTTCGTCGGCGTACACCGTCTTCTGTGTCGGCGTCAGATCGGCCAACTCGACTTCGCGCCGCTCCTCGTGGGTGGTGATGCCGTGGATGTTCTCCAGCGTGCGACCGAGTTTCTCCACCTTGTCCGGGGTCGCGCGCTCTATCTGCGAGCGGATGACGTCCGCGTTGGAGATGATGCCGACGAGGTGGCCCGCGTCGTCGACGACCGGGAGTTTCTGGATGCCAGACCGGAGGATGACGCGGGCGGCGTCCTGTACCGCCATGTCCGGGTGGGCGACGAGGATGTCGCCGCTCATCACCCGGAACATCGGTTCGTGGTCGTCCGCCAGCAGGAGGTCACGCGCACTGACAAAGCCCTCGACGCGTCGT
This sequence comes from Haloarcula sp. S1AR25-4, assembly GCF_031624555.1. Taxonomy (NCBI): domain Archaea; kingdom Methanobacteriati; phylum Methanobacteriota; class Halobacteria; order Halobacteriales; family Haloarculaceae; genus Haloarcula; species Haloarcula sp. S1AR25-4. The sequence continues at coordinate 19,323 of NZ_JAMQOR010000002.1, forward strand.
CCGTCGGTCACCGGGAAGCCACTGAACTCGTCGCTCTCGGCGATACGGGTCGCGACCTCGTCGACTGTGTCGTCGAGTTCGACGGTGGCTACCTCCCGTGTCATGTACTCGCCGACCGTCGGTCGACTCGGGTCGTCCATCACCCCGGAATTGACCGGGAGTGGTGAAAAAGTCTCGGCTACTCCTCGTCGTCGCCCGGCGAATTCTCGACTGGTTCCGGCACGATTTCGGCGTACGTCTCCGGCCCGTACTCCGAGGTTCCGTAGACGCTGCCGAGCAACCGGTGGGAACGAGATTGTACCGCTTCGAGGAACCGGTCGTTGACGACCGACCGGACGATGTCGTGGAGTGACTCGTCCCGGTCGTCGATGGCGTCGAGTACGCCCAGCGTTATCTGGGCGCCGGCCATGTCGGCGTGGCCCCCTGCGGACCCGATCTGGCCGAAGGCGTCTCGCAGGGCCTCCCCGAGGTCGATGTCGGCACCGCGTGCTCTCGCAGAGGCGAAGATAGTCCCGTCGATGACGCCGTACACCATCGTCGCCTGCACGTCCTCTAAGTCGAGGAGCCTGTCTGCGGCCTGTGCCAGTGCGTCGCGGTCGCCGAGTTCGCCGACGCAACTCAACAGCACCGACCCCTCTTTCTCCCGGTTGTCGATGGCTCGGCCGATGACTGTCAGCGTCTCGGCGCTGACACTCGGGTCCTCGATGCGCTGGAGGGCTTCCATGTCCGCCCGGGGGACGAGGTGGGCGGCGGCCTCGAAGTCCTCGACCGAGACTTCTCGGCGGAAGTCTTTCGTGTCGACTCGGATGCCAAAGAGCAGTCCCGTCGCGATCGGGTCCGGGATGTCGACGCCGAACCGCTGGAAGTAATCGACCAGTAGCGTACTAGTCGCCCCCACGGCGCTCCGTAGGTCGACGTAGCGGGCCTCGACCGGGAGACGCGGTGGGTGGTGGTCGATGACGATATCGACGGCGAGGTCCTCGGGCAACTGGTCGTTGACGCCGGGTCTGGAGTGGTCGACGAGTGCGAACCCGTCGTACTCCGCCAGTGCGTCCGCGTCCTCCGCTGTCAGGTTCACGAGGTCGTACTCCAGTAAGTTCACGAACGCACGGTTCTCCTGATGGGAGATGTCGCCGTAATAGCAAATGGAGACGGTACAGCCTGCCCGTTCCGCGAGTTCTCCCAGCGCGACGGCGCTGGCGATGGCGTCCGGGTCCGGGTTGTCGTGGGCGAAGATAGCGAGGTGGCCGTCGATGTCCCGAAGGACCCGCTGTAGTTGGCGGACCCGCGTTCCTTCGGCCCCGACAGTCTGGTTGAGGGCGTCGACGACGACCGCCTCGGCGTCTACGACTCGGTCGGCGACCCGCTCGAGGGTCGCTCGCTGGTCGGGCGTCGCTTCATACCCCGTATAACACAGGACGAACGCGTCTGGAAACAGTGTCTCGACGGTCTCTGCGGCGACGGTGTTGACTGCTGGGTCGTCCGTCGCGACGACGACGGTGTCCGGGTCGATGTCGATACCAGCGAGCGTCGCGCGGTCGGCCGGGTCGGCCACCGTCACGGCGATGTCGTCGGTCCGCAGTGTCTCGGCGCGATGTTCGTCGTCGGTGACGACGTGGAGCGGGCGGTGGCTAACGCTTGCGGCGTCGATGAGCGCCAGTGCAGTCGAACCAGCTCCAAGCACCAACCGAGACGGCATGGGTTCTGGTCCGCTCTGGAGCGTCTAAAAACCCGTTACTTCAGTCGTTCCTGCAGGAACGACGGGTGAGCCGCTGTGACGCCGTCGAGCGCGAGTATCTCGTCTTCGATGACCGCCGCCAGCGAGTCGCCGTCCGTCGCGCGGACTTCGGCCATCAACATGTGGTCGCCACTGGAAGTGTACAGCGACTCGACGGCGTCGATGCCTTTCAGCTTTCGCGTGGCCTCGACGTAGCGTTCGCTCGCGACGTCGATACCGACCATCGCGATGGACTGGCCCGCGAGTTTCTTCGGGTCGACGTCGGCTGAGTAGCCGACGATGACGCCCTCCTCTTCGAGTTTCTTGATGTACTTGCGGACCGTCGGCTTCGAGACGTCGGCCCGGTTCGCTATCTCTGCGTAGGATGCCTGAGCATCGTCCTCTAGGACCGACAGGATTCGACGCTCCGTAGACTCGGCACTCATGTACGTTTCTTTTCCATGGACGAAAAAATATCTTCCGAACCAGAAACCCGGTTTCGAGCGCCCCGAGAAACGGCACGGGGAGGCCCGGACCGAGGTGGTTACTTGTGGTGTTCGAGGAGGTTGTCGTAGGTCCGCTCCCACTCCGCGTCCTCGTCGAAGTACCGCTCTGCGAGCGGTTCTTCCGGCATCTCGCCGATGGCGCGCTTCTCCTGTCCGTAGGAGGGGCGGGCGTCCTCGACGTACATCCGGCCGGTCAGGACCTCACCCTCGTACAGTCGTTCTTCGGTCTTGCGCATCATCTCGGCGGCTTCCACGCGATCCGAGACGTCGAAGTCGAACTCGTCGGACTGTTGGACGTCCGTGTACGGGACGTAGTGTTTCGCGTCCTTGTTCCAGGTCGGACACTGCGTCAGGAAGTCGATGTGCGCGAAGCCGTCGTGTTCGATGGCCTCGGCGATTATCTCCTTCGCCTGGTTGGGGTTGACGGCCGCAGTCCGGGCGATGTAGGTCGCGCCGGCGTTGAGCGACTGGCTGAGCGGTCGGATGGGCGACTTCGCCGAGCCGTGAGGCTGGGTCTTGGACTTGTGACCCTTCGGCGACGTCGGCGACGTCTGGCCCTTGGTGAGCCCGAAAATCTCGTTGTTGAACACGATGTACGTCATATCGTGGTTCTCACGGGCCGTGTGGATGAGGTGGTTCCCACCGATACCGTAGCCGTCACCGTCACCGCCGGCGGCGATGACCTCCAGTTCGGGGTTGGCCAGTTTCGCGGCCCGGGCGACGGGCAGCGAGCGGCCGTGGATGGTGTGGAACCCGTAGCTGTTGAAGTAGCTGTTGAGCTTCCCGGAACAGCCGATACCCGTAAACAGCGCGACTTCGTCGGGGTTCTTCCCGACCTCGGGCATGGCCTGTTTCAGCGCCTTGAGGACGCCGAAGTCACCACAGCCCGGACACCACGTCGCTTGCGGTTCGATGCCGGGTGTGAACTCGTCACGGTCGATCTCGCGTTCTTCGCCGATTGCGCTGAATGCACTCATGGTTAGTCACCCGCTGCGGGGAGGTACTTCATGTTGGTCGCGGCGAGGTCCTCGCCGTTGATACTGGACTCGAACCCGTCGACGATCTCGGCGGGTTCGAACGGGTTGCCGTTGTACTTGAGGAGGCTCGACAGCTTATCGCCGTACTTGCCGATCTCCTTCTGGGTCAGCCCGCGGAACTGGGCCGTGGCGTTCATCTCGACGACGAGCGCTTCGTCGACGGAGTCGAGCCACTCGCTGACCTCTTCGACGGGGTAGGGCATCATGTCGGAGACGCCCAGCGCCTTCACGGAGTGGCCGTTCTCGTTGAGGCGGTCGACGGCCTCGAAGACGGTGTCCTGCTGGCTGCCCCAGACGAGGATCCCGTACTCCGCGTCGTCCGGCCCGTAGTAGGCCTGATGACTCGCGTTCTCGTCGAGGTCGGCGCGGATGTCGTCGAGCTTGTTCAGCCGACGGTTCATCTGCGCGATGCGGTTCTCGGGGTCCTCGCTGATGTGGCCCGAGGGGTTGTGTTCGTTACCCGTCGCGAGGTAGCGCCCGTCCTTCTGCCCGGGGACCGAGCGCGGACTGACGTTCGAGCCGTCCTCCGGTTCGTGGAGGAAGCGCTGGAACTTGCCCGAGGAGTGGTGGGCCGCGTCCTGAATCTCCTCTTCGGTGAGGACCGACCCGGGGTCGGCGTTCGGTTCCTCGTCGAAGTGGCTCGCCGGCAGGTTCCGGAGTTCGCCCTGTATCTTCTGGTCGTAGACGACGATGGCCGGAATCTGGTACTCGTAGGCGATGCGGAACGCGGCGCGCGTCTGCGTGTAACACTCGCGGATGTTCGCGGGCGCGAACACGACGCGAGCGGAGTCACCCTGTGAGGTGTACAGGACGTGTTCGAGGTCGGCCTGTTCGGGCTTGGTCGGCATCCCGGTCGACGGACCGGCACGCATCGCTTCGACCAGCACGATAGGCGTCTCGGTCATCTCGGCCAACCCGAGCGGTTCGGACATCAGCGCGAAGCCCCCACCGGACGATCCGGACATGGACTTCACGCCGGCGTGGGACGCACCCAGCGCCAGTGCCGCCGCGGCGATTTCGTCCTCGACCTGTTCGGAGATACCGCCGAACTCCGGCAGGTGTTGGGACATGATGGTGAAGACGTCGGTCCACGGGGTCATCGGGTACCCCGAGATGAACCGACAGCCCTCGTCGAGCGCGCCGTAGGAGATGGCGTTCGACCCGGAGAGGATGACCTGCTCCTCGTCGTGGGTGCTCTCGGGAACCTCGATGTCGTGGTCGATGTCGAGTTCGGCCGCCGCGTCGTAGGCGTCCTGCAGAACGTTGAGGTTGGCCTCCTGCATGTCGCCGGCCATGTTCTGCTCGATGAGTTCCTCGAACTCCGCCGTGTCGATGTCGAGGATGGCGGCGGTCGCACCGATACCGGCCGTGTTCCGCATGATCTCGCGGCCGTGCTCCTTGGCGATGCCGCGGAGGTCCATCGGAACGACGTGCCAGTCGTTCTCCTCGGCGGCCTCTTCGAGTTCGATTTCGTCGACGTCCTCCTCGTCGAGGAGGCCCTCGTCGTACAGGAGGACGCCGCCCTCGCGGAGGTCGTCGAAGTTCTCGTACAGTGGCTTCAGTTCCTCTTTGCCGTAGTAGGCCTCTTCCTGCGGGTTCCGGGCGAACGAGTCACCCAGTGCCAGCAGGAAGTTGTAGCCGTCGCCGCGCGACTGGACGGGTTCGTCCTTCGCGCGTACCTCTACGTACGTGTGGCCGCCCCGGATGCGCGACGGGTAGTGACGATGTGTGAAAACGTGAAGTCCCGAACGCATCAGGGCCTTCGCGAAGTTCTGGCTGGTCGAGTCGATTCCGTCACCGGAACCGCCAGCGATTCGCCAGATTAGTTCATTGTCTGTCATGGTGAAATCCTCGGCCCCAGCTCTGGTGCCGTACCGGGAAATTGGGGGGCCACGACTAAAGATTTTCCACTACATCAAGGTTCATTAATCGTGATTAATGAGGGCTGTGACTCAGTTTTGTGGCGGAAACGTCGAAAGGAAGAGCCCCCTGTGAGAGGCCGAAACTGTCGGTCGTCGCAAGGCCTAAACCGGTCGCTCACCACACTCTTCGTGTGAATGTCGCTCACGGAACTTATCGCCGGGGTTGAACATCACGAGAAAACACTCACCGTGTTCAACGCCGACGAATCGACTGCCGCCGAACTGCGCGAGCAGTTCGCCGACCGGAACGTCCGGGTCGTCACGGAGCGGACGGAGAGCGGACGCCCCGGAGAGTTTCTCACGCTGAGCGACGACGACGGCGTCGTCACCGCGACGGACCTCGATGCGTTCTACGACGCCTTGGAGACGCGCGACCGACACCTCACCGCCGACGAACGGCCGTACCGGTCCATCCTCGACCACCTCGACGAGACCATGTTCACCTCGTGGTCCATCGAACGGATGGTCGCGGCCTCCCGCGAGATAGAGGACCGGGCGTGGCGCGTCGGCGAGGGGGCCCTGTACGCCGGCTTCCAGACCCTCTCGACGCTGAAGGGCGAACTCGACCTGTACGAGCGACTCGGCGAGTCCGCCGTCGACGTCCACGCCTACGCCGTGCCGGACGTAGACCCACCCGAACGGAGCGCCTTCACGCTCCACCTCGAACGGAGCGACGAGATAGCCGACTCGTGGTTCGTCGTCTTCGACGGCGGGGGCGACCCCAGCCAGAAGTGCGCCCTGTTGGCCGAGGAACGCGAGCCACGGCAGTTCTACGGCTTCTGGACCTACGACGAGGATACGGTCGACTGGATAATCGATCATCTGGAGTCGAGTTACGGGTTCGTAGAGCAGTAGGGAGACGCCGAGCATGGCGAGGGGTCTCCGACCGCGAACGGGGAACGTAGTGACCCGTGAGTTAGCGAGGGGCGCGTGACGAAGGGAACGCGGCCCTCGAAGCGAAGCGGAGAGGGAAACGAACCGAGAACAGATGGACACCGATCCCGACACGTACCGAATCGAAGCGACCGGCCAGCGAGTGAACGCGCTCGAACTGGACCTGCACCTGTTTTTCGGCGTCTGGAGCGCGGTAGACCGGACCGACGACGTGTGGACGGTGCGGACCGAGGACGGTGCGGAACTGACGCTCGTCCCCGTCGACGGCTAGCGGCCTACGCGAGGGCTTCGAACACCGAGAGGTCGTGGCCCAGAAGGACCTCGGCACCCGTCTGACGCTGGACGTTCTGGCACCGCGCCAGACTCTCCTTCCACGCGCCGTTGTTCCAGAGCAGACTGGTCGCCATCGGCTGGCCGTCGTAGTTGGCCGTGACGTAGGCCTCGTCGCCGACGACCAGCAAGGGGTCGCTCGGTCTGTCGACGAGCGCACCCAGCAGGCCCGGCGTGTGGCCGGGGAGGTGGAGCAGTTCGACGCCGTCGGCGAGGTGGTAGCTGTCGCCGTGGACTATCTGCCAGTTCAGGTCGTGGTCGAAGTCGCTGGCGAGGTAGGCGATAGAGCCCTCGTCGGTCTTCGCGCTGTAGTACGCGAAGGGGAGTTCCTCCCGGTGGACGTAGATGGGGGTGTCCGTGCCGGCGAAGTTGTAGAGGCCGCCGGCGTGGTCCAGATGGAGGTGGCTCATCACGACAGCGTCGATGTCTTCGATGCCGTAGCCCACGGCCCCGAGGTCGTCGGACAGCGAGTGCTCGGCGGCGTCGACGTGGGCGAACGCCTCGTACAGCGGTTCGGGCCAGTAGCCGTCGCCGGCCTCTGGATGCGACCCAGTGTCCCAGAGAATCGTCTGGTTTGGCGTCTCTATGACGAGGTTCCAGACGACGTACGTCTCGTACTCGTGGTCGGGGTCGGGGTCCGACGCCGTCGCGACGCTGGTACCGTCGACGACGAAGTTGCGGTCGGCCTGTACCCGCCCGCGGTCCACGAACGTGACGCTGATATCGTCCATGGTAGATGTAGGGGCTCTGAAAGCAAAAACGCGGCGTGAGACGTGCACACACGATCGAGCATTCGTCACCGTTACCACCCGACGGCGACGGATTCGGGTCGGCCCTACTGCGGGGCCTGTCGGTAGATGAGGTTGCGCTGGATGTCGTTTGCGCCCTCGTAGATGACCGGGATGCGTACGTCGCGATAGACCCGGGAGATGCGGTTCTCGGTCAGCACCGAGCGACCGCCGTGGAGTTGCATCCCCTTCTCGGCACAGTCGGTGGCCGCTTCGGTGGCCTCGGTCTTTGCGAGGGCCGCCCAGTAGCCGGCGTTCTCCCGATTTGCGACCCGCTCTGCGGCGTCCCACGTGAGCGAGCGGGCCGACTGGAAGGCCAGATGCATATCGGCGAGTTTGTGCTGGACGGCCTGGAACTCGTCGACGGTCTTGCCGAACGCCTCGCGGTTGTGGACAAAGTCCCAGGCCTCCTCGATGGCGGCCGCCGCGAGGCCGACACCGTGGCCCGCGACGACGACGCGGCCGTGGTTGAAGAACTCCGCGAGCATGTAGAACCCGGCGCCCTCGACGCCGACGAGGTTCTCCTCGGGGATGCGACAGTCCTCCAGAACGATGTGGCCCTGTTTCGACGCTCGGAACCCCATCTTCTCCGGGATGTGTTCGGCGTGGTAGCCGGGAGCGTCGGTCGGGACGATGAACATCGAGTAGTTGCCGTAGCGGTTGTTCGGGTCGTCGCCAGTCTTCGCGTAGAGGGTGAGCCAGTCGGCTTCGACGGCGTTGCCGATCCAGTACTTCTCGCCGTTGATGACCCACTCGTCACCGTCTTTCTCGGCGCTGGTTGTCATCCCGGCGAGGTCGCTCCCCGTCTCGGGTTCGGAGACGGCGAGACCGGTAATCTGGTCGTTCTGGGCGACGGGCCGGAGGAACTCCTCGTGTTGCCAGTCGGCGCCGTGTTCCTCGACGATCTCCGCACCGAAACTCGCTAGCTGGAGCGTCAGGGCGATGCCGGCGTCGGCCTTGTAGAACTCTTCGGCGATGGCGAGCATCTGCTGTAGGTCGTACCCCTTCCCACCGACCGCCTCGCCGAGGTCCTGTGCGACGAGGCCGGCGTCCATCCCCGCTTCGAGAATGTCGTGTGGATACTCCCCGGATTCGTAGTAGTCGGCGGCGTTAGGCGCGATGTGTTCCTCCGCGAACTCCCGTGCCTCCTGCTTGACGTCGAGTGCGTGGTCCGGAACCGGGTACTCAGAGAGTAACTCCATAGGGATTATCATGGATGGTGTCACCATATACCTCGTGGAACTCACAGAAACCCCTCTGAAGTTGTTTTCCCGAAGTTCCTGATAATTGGGCCAGCATGCTTTTTGATGGTACCCACGAGGCAACGATATGGATCGACGTGACTATCTGGCCGTCGGAGCGAGCGTCGGCGCCGCCGCAATGAGCGGGTGTTCGTCCTTCTTTGCGGCCGCAGAGACGCCGAAGCCGTCGGTTCCCTCCGACCGACTCGAATCGGGCGGCTGGGAGCAATCCGGAGAGAACAGCGGCACCGTCCTCGAAGAGTCGTACGGACCGGTGACCCTGCAAGCGGTCCAGCACACCCTCCAGTATCAGGACGTGGCACTGCAACAGACGGTCGCCGACAGGACGCTCGGGCGGATGGAGACGGCGCTGTCGGTTTGGTTCGCATCGCGCATCGATTTCAGTCCGAATCTGGACAACCTCCCGGCGGGTGTCGGGCAGGCACAAATCGTCGATCAGGTGCAGGCCAACGCCCGCGACCAGTTCGAACAGCAGATGGAAAATCAGGGGCTAACGAGCATCGAGCGGACTGGAACCGGGAGCGTCGACATCGACACCGGGGAGACAGCCGAGACGGTGAATCTCGGTGCCGTCTACCCGTTCGAGGGCATCAGCTTCGACATCAGCGAGACCGAGAGCGTCGAGATACCACCCACAGATATCGGAATCAGCGCGATACTGGCGGTGTGGCACCACGGGGACTACGTGCTGGTGTCCGGCGGCGCCTACCCCGAAGAGAACTTCGAGCAGAGCATCGACAGCGACCTGAGCGAGGGCATCAGCGTCACCGTCGACATCGACCTCGGTCTGGAACCGGAGGCATACCGCGAGGAAGTGCGCTCGCTGGTCGCCGGCGTCCAGTGAGACGGCCGTCGAAGGACTGTGGCTTACTCCGGTGACGCGTCCTCGGGAACGCGGCCTTCGACGAGCGATTCGTCGGCGTATTCTTCACGCAACGCCTGTTTGTTGAACTTCCCCGTCGCCGTCTTCGGCACTTCGTCGATGATGACGACGTTGTCCGGCACCCACCACTTGGGGTACTCTTCGAGGATGTGTTCGCGCAACTCGTCGGCCAGCGAGTCGGCGTCTGCGTCGTCGGTCGGGACGACGAGGGCGAGCGGTCGTTCTTGCCAGCGCTCGTGGGGGACGCCGATGACCGCCGCCTCCGAGACGTGGTCGTGGGCCATCAGCGCGTTCTCCAGTTCCTGTGAAGAGATCCACTCGCCACCGCTCTTGATGACGTCTTTCGCCCGGTCGACGATCTTGATGTAGCCGTCCTCGTCGACGGAGACGACGTCTCCGGTCTTCAGGAAGCCGTCCTCGAACTCTGACTCGTTGGCTTCGGGACGCTTGAAGTACTCGGTCGTGACCCACGGGCCGCGAATCTGGAGTTCGCCGAACGCTTCGCCGTCGTGTGGGACCTCGTCGCCGTCGTCGTCGATGACTCGATACTCCAGTCCGGGCGCGATAAGCCCCTGTTTCGACCGCTTCTGGAGTTGCGTCTCGTAGTCGGCGTCTTCGAGGTCCGATTTGAGGTGGGCGACGGCTCCCACCGGTGCCGTCTCCGTCATCCCCCACGCGTGGACGAGTTCGACGTCGTGGTCGTCGAAGAAGCGAATCATCGCCTCCGGCGCGGCGCTTCCGCCGACGACGAGTCGCTCGAGCGAGGAGAGATCCACGTCGTTTTCCTTGACGTACTCCATCAGGCCGAGCCACACCGTCGGGACGCCGGCGGTGACAGTGACGCCCTCCTCTTCGATGAGGTGAGCGAGATCCGCCGGTTCTGGCTGGGGGCCGGGGTAGACGTGTTTGGCACCGCCGGCCGTCGCCGAGAACGGCAGGCCCCACGCGTTGACGTGGAACATCGGGACGACGGGCATCATCACGTCGTCGTCGGAAAGCGGAATCCCCTGCGGGGACTGGATGGCCATCGTGTGACTCCACAGCATCTGCTGGGTGTACTCGACGCCTTTCGGTCGGCCCGTCGTCCCGGAGGTGTAACACAGCCCCGCGGGGCGGTCCTCTTCGAGGTCTGGCCAGTCGTAGGTCGTCGGCTGGTCGGCGACGAACGACTCGTAGGCGACCGCGTCCAACTCCGTGTCCGGGACCGACTCCCCCATCACCACGAAACGCTCGACGGATTCGAACGGTTCGGCGTCGTCTGCCACTGCGCCTTCGAGTTTCGGCAGGAGCGACTGGTCGACGAAGATGGTCCGGTCCTGTGCGTTCTCGACGATGTACTGGATGTGCTTATCCGGCAGGAGCGGATTGATAGTGTGAAGTTGGGCTCCCATCCCCGGTATCCCGAAGTACGTCTCGAAGTGCCGGTGGTGGTTCCAGCAGAACGTTCCGATTCGCTCGCCGTCGCCGTAGCCCGCCGCGTCCAGCGCGTTGGCTAACTGGGCGGCCCGGTCGGCGAACTCGTCGTAGTCGTAGCGGACGATACCCTCGTGTGTACGAGAGACGATTTCCGTGTCCGGGTACAGTTGGTCCGCGCGCCACAGGAAGGGTCGCAGGGTCTGAGCTGAGCCACCTGGCATACCGTGTGGATAGAGCGCATACTACAAGAAAGCAAGTAAATTAATCGTGAAGGAACAGCAGTTGTTTCTCGTCTCAGACCTCGATCTGTTGCATCAGGTCGACCAGTTCCTCGAGTTCGGGGAACGTGTACACCTTGACGTTGATGTCGGCGTCGAGCGCGTGCACCCGCGAGTCGAACATCAGCGCCATCTCGTTGTCTCGGTCCCCGACCAACTGGTCGACCATCCCGCTACCGGGACCGAACGTGAAGTTCGGCGTCGAGATGTCGATGGTCGTCTCTAAGACGTTCGCCCACCCGTCGATGAACCCGCTTGTCATGATGTTGCCGATCTCCTGAATCGCCGACCGCTCCATGTCGGTGAAGCCGTTCGCGTTGGGGTCCGTCTCGCCCATGTCGCCGATCATACCGTGTGCGAGGTCCTTCGCGTTTCGGGCGTTGAACAGAAAGAGGATGTGGCCGTGGGGTTTCTCGACCATCTCGATGCTGATGCCGATCTGCTTCTCGTCGCCGACGTGGGTCTTGATGTCCGGAATGTCGATGAAGTTGATCTTCGTTATCTCCATTTCCGTCTCCATCCCAGTCATCTGACTCAGGTGGTTGGCGACGGTATTTCCCCCTTCCTTGGCCATCTGATTGAACAGCCCGAGCTTCCGGATATCTATCATCAAACTCATGTGTGGTCGGTTGGCGCTGACTTGCCGGGCCTGCCACATAAGCTATGCACCCCCATTTTCGCAGGCGAGAATGAGAGCCGTCAGAACTGTTCGGCCGTGTCGATACCGACCACGACGCCCTCCTCGCGGGGTCCAAAGTGGTCGTCGCCGCGCACCGACTTCGCAAACAGGAGTCTGGCCTGTTCGGTGTGGGCGTAGCGGACGGCGGCCTCGGTGGTGGACTCGAAGTCGAACTCGTCGAGGAAGTCGTCCCAGACGGGTTCCTCGACGCGGTACGCACGGACGCCGCCCTCCGTGACGTACTCCGTGGTACGTTCGAGGTTCGAGTGTCGGCCGATGAGTTCGGCGTGGAGGATGTCGAGTGCCCCCACCAACCGGTCTGTCTCCATCTCGGCTTTCTCGGCCGTCCGGTCGATGACGGCACCGTCTAGCCCGAACACGTCCGCCGTGGAATCCGAACCACTCTCTGCCATGGTGTACGTGAACTATCGACACGGACACGAATCATTCTTCGGGTCGGCCGAGCCGATGGCATGAATTTTCAGGCCACCCTCACGCTCACGGCGACGCCTTCGCCCAGCGGTAACAACCCCGTCTCGAAGTCCGGGTCGTCCCGCACCCGTTCGAGATAGGTCGCGATGCCGCGACTCGTCGCGTTGGCGTCCACGTCCTCGCCGGCGAGGAGCGCTCGAACCGCCTCGAAGTCCAGCGTTCCGGCCTCGACGACGTTGTCGGCGGCGACGACGCCGCCGACCGGCACCTTCTCTCGGACGGCCGCGAACGCCTCGGCGTACCGGTCATTCTCGTTGTCTATCAGCACCACGTCGAAGGGGCCGTCGTACGTCTCGACCACCTCGATGGCGTCGCCGTGTTCGAACGACGCCCGGTCGGCGTAGCCCCCGCGTGCGAGGAACTCCCGGGCCTCGTCGAGTTCGTCGGCGTCGATCTCCGTCAGCACGATGTCGCCGTCGGCGGGGATCGCCGGGGCCATCCAGTACGCCGAGTAGCCAAAGCCAGAGCCGAACTCGAAGACGCGGTCGGCGTCGGTCATGCGGGCGAGCATCCTGAGCCACCCCCCGACGGCGGGCCCGACCGTCGGAAACCCCTCGCGGTCGGCCTTTTTATCCATCTCGGCGATGACCTCGTCTCGGTCGGGGGCCAGCGTTCGGGCGAACTGTTCGGTCACGTCCGGCAGCGGCGTCTCGTCCATAGGGAAGCGTCCGACCGGGTAGAGGGTAAAGTCTCGCCTCACCGGTTCCGACTGACGGGGAACTTCACCCGGTCGGGGTGTTCGTTGAACGCCGCGAGGATGCGCCGGTACAGTTCGTTCTTCACTCGCTGTCCCCGTCGCGGGTGGGCCAGATACCGCAGGCGGAACTCCACCCACGACTCCTCTTGCACGACGTTGACCGTCGGCCGGTCCTGCACCTCCAGTTCCACCGGTGTCTCGTCGAGGCGCTCCCGATACCGGCCGATTCGGGCGGCCATCTCGTCGCCCAAATAGTCGTCCGCGACGCTCCGCATCGTCTCGGTGGCGAACTCGAAGTCCGTCTCGTAGGCCACCTGCACCGCGAGTTCGTTCCAGACGAACGGGAACTCCTCCTGTGTGAAGTTCTTGACGTGCGAGGAGAGGACGACGCTGTTCGGGAGCGTGATGGTCCGTCCGGACGGCTGGTTCGAGGAGACGAGGTCCCCGTTTATCTCCCACAGCGTCGTCACGAGGAAGGAGACCTCGACCACGTCGCCCTTCGAGTCCTCGATGGCGACGCGGTCACCGACCTGATACGGCCGCTTGACCATGATGTACAGCCACCCGATGAGCGAGAACAGGGGTTGCTGGAGCGCGAAGGTGACCGCGAACCCGACGATACCCAGCGAGAACAGGAGTCCGACCCACTGCTCGGTGGCGACCCCGAGCGCGGCCAGCGTCCCGGCGAGACCGAACCCGAGCCGGAAGAGGTTCTTCGCGTCGTGCCGGCGGCGCTTGTCCGCCGTCCGACGGTCGTAGACACTCAGCAGGATGCGGTAACAGCCGTACGTGGCGAACCCGACGGCCGCGAGCGAGAGGAGTTTGACGACGAGGAAAGCGACTGCGATGCCCTGAACGCTCCCTTCGACACCGACTCGCCGGACGAGTGCGACGCCGCCGGCACAGACGACGGCCATCGCGAGCGACAGATACCCGACTGGACGACTCACACCAGTGCCCGACGGGAGGGGAGGACTAAACGGTTCGGTGGCGCCAACACGGTAATAGTTCACGCACACCATTGGGGCGTATGGAGCGCACCGTCGACGTCGTCCCGGAGGCCGGACTGCACGCCCGCCCGGCCTCGAAGTTCGTCCAGACCGTCAACCAGTACGACGCCACCGTCACCGTCGGCCGGGCCGACGACGGCGAGGACGGCATGGTGGACGCGAGCAGTATGCTCGCAGTCACCGGCCTCAACGTCGAACACGGCGAATCCGTCCGCATCGTCGCCGAGGGCGAGGACGCGAGCGACGCGCTCGACGCCCTCGAAACGGTGCTGACGACGCCAGTCGACGAAGGGGGCGAGGCCTCGTGAGGGCGCTCACCGGTGTCGGCAGTACGCCGCTGTCGGGCGTCGGGACCGCCCGCTGGTACCGACCGACGGCGCTCGAACTCCCGGCGCGACCGGACCCCGCGTCCGTCGACAGGGAGGCAGAACGCGAGCGCTTCGAACGCGCACAGCGCGACGCCCGCGAGGCCATCCGGGCCGCCCGCGACCGGGCCGCAGAGTCCGTCGGCGAGGACGAGGCCGCCGTCTTCGAGGCCCACGAGCAGTTCCTCGACGACCCGCAACTGGTCGACGCTATCGAGGAGTCTATCGACGATGGAAGCCCCGGCGAACACGCCGTCTCCGACGCCTACGCGGACGCCATCGCGCAGTTCGAGGGGATGGAGGGACGGATGGCCGAACGCGCCGACGACCTGCGGGACGTCCGTGACCGCCTCCTGCGGGCACTGCTCGACGTCGCGGCCATCGACCTCGGCTCGCTCCCCGAGGGGACGGTCCTGCTGGCCGACCGACTCACGCCCAGCGACACCGCGGAACTGGACCCCGAGGCCGTCGCCGGCATCGCGACGGCGACCGGCGGTCGCACCTCCCACGCAGCCATCATCGCCCGGTCGCTGGCGATTCCGGCCGTCGTCGGCGTCGGTGACGGCCTCGACGACGTCACCGAGGGTGCGACCGTGCTGGTCGACGGCGAGGCGGGGGAGGTCGTCGTCGACCCGAACGAGGAGCGGCGAGCGGCCGCTTCGGACGTCGACGCACCGGTCGTCGCTGCTCGCGTCTCGACGGCCGACGGCCGCGGTATCGAGGTGGCCGCAAACGTCGGTCGGCCGGCAGAACTCGACCCCGCCGCCGAGCGTGGGGCCGACGGCATCGGTCTGTACCGCACCGAGTTCCTCTTTCTGGACCGCGACGCACCCCCCGACGAGGACGAGCAGTTCGAGGCCATCACGGCCGCCCTGCAAGCGTTCCCCGACGAACGCGTCGTCGTCCGGACGCTGGACGTAGGTGGTGACAAGCAGGTCCCGTATCTTGACCTCCCGGCGGAACCCAATCCGTTCCTCGGACGGCGCGGCGTCCGCCTCTCGCTGAGCGACCACGCCGACCTCTTCGAGACGCAGTTACGAGCGCTCCTCAGAGCGGCGGCGACCGACGCGGGCGACGGCCTCGCGGTGATGGTGCCGATGGTGGCCCGCGTCGAGGAAGTCGAGGACGTCCTGAGCCGTATCGAGGCCGTGGCCGCGACACTCGACACCGAAGGCGTCGACTACGAGATACCCGCCCTCGGAGCCATGGTGGAGACGCCCGCCGCCTCCTACGTGGCCGGGGCGCTGGCCGACAGACTCGACTTCCTCTCCATCGGGACGAACGACCTCACGCAGTACGTGATGGCCGCCGACCGCGAGAACGACGGCGTCGCGGACCTCCACGACCCGCTTCACCCCGCCGTCCTCCGCGCCGTCGACCGGACCGTGACCGCCGCCCACGCGTGCGACGCGTGGGTCGGCATGTGCGGGGAGATGGCCGGCGACCCCGACCTGACCGAACTGCTCGTCGGCCTCGGCCTCGACGAACTCTCGATGAGCGCCGTCACCGTCCCGGCGGTCAAACAGCGGGTTCGCGAGACAGACAGCGAGACGGCGGCGGCCCTCGCGGACGAGATTCTGGCCTGCGAGACGCGGGCGGCGGTGGTGGCCCGACTCGACGGCGTCGAGTGACCACCCGTCTCAGAGTTTGTCCACGTCCCGTGCGGCCTCGGCTTGCTCGCGAACCGAGTCCAGCGTCGCCTTCGGACTGGTCGCCGCGACGGCGGCGTTGACCGCCCCCTCCAGTACCGGCGCGTCGGCGATGACCGCGTCCACGTCGCTCATCTCGATGGCGACGTCGGCGTTCATCACGGCGCTCCCGAGGTCCACGAGGACGACGACGCCCTCGCCGTCGTCCGCGGCCGCGAGTGCGTCTTCGATGTCGTCGGGGACCGTCCCGAACCCGCCCTGTCCGTCGCCACCGACTGGTTCGATGCGGGTGTCCCCGCCCATCTCGGCGGCCACCTCGGCGATCCCCTCGGCGGCTTTCCGACTGTGCGAGACGATTACGAGGCCGACCATCAGTCCTCGGCGGCCTCCTCGCCGTCGGGAACGGTCGGCGACGTGGCGTCGACGGCGGGCGTCTCGGCCACGTCTACGTGTTCCGTCGCGACGTCCAACAGTTCCTCTAAGATGTACAGCGTGCTGGTCGCGCCGGGGTCCTGATGGCCCACCGAGCGCCACCCGAGATACGACGCTCGGCCCTTCGAGGCCCGGATGGGGACCGTGAAGTCGACGCCTCGCTCGGCGGCCGCGACGGCCTTTGCCAGCGCCTCGACCGGCGGCAGGTCGTCCGTCTCGACGGACTTCTTGAAGGTGTGGACGGCCGGTACCAGCGCGTCGACCATCGTCTTGTCGCCGACTCGCGCGTCGCCGCGGTCCTGCACTTTTTCGAGGTAGGTCTCGGCGAACGCCACCGCGGTGTCGGCGGTGATGCCCCCGTCGAGTTCCTGACTGGCGAAGACGAGCGACCCGCCGTAGAGCGGTCCCGACGCGCCGCCCACCTCCGAGAGGAGCGTCTTGCCCGCTGTCTTGACTACCGTCGCCGGGTCGGGGTCGTCGAGGTCGGCGACTTTCTCGGCGGCGGCGCTCCAGCCGCGGGCCATGTTCCCTCCGTGGTCGGCGTCACCGATGGCCGAGTCGAGGTCGGTGAGATAGCTCCGTTCGGCTTCCAACCGCTCCGCGATGGCCTGTACGGCGGCGACGACGGCGGCACCCTCGTCGCTCATCGGACCGTCAGCGCCGGGGTGTCGGCCGGCGCTCCGAGCAACTCCTGCAACTCGTCGTCGACGGCACAGACCGTGATGGAACACCCGGCCATGTCCAGCGAGGTCATGTAGTCGCCGACCCACGCGTCCCACGTCTCCAGTCCGTGGTCGCCGAGCAGTTCCTGCAGTTTCCGATTGACCACGAACAGTTCCATCTGCGGCGTGCCACCCATGCCGTTGACGATAGTGACGACCTCTTGGCCCTCGTCGAGATCGAGGTCGTCCAGCACTGACTCGGTGAGTTCCTCGGTGATGGCGTCGGCGTCCATGATGTCGGTCCGTTCGACGCCCGGTTCGCCGTGGATGCCGATGCCGAGTTCGATTTCGTCCTCGCCGAGGTCGAACGTCGGTTCCCCCTTCTCCGGGGTGACACAGGAGGTCAGGGCCATCCCCATCGTGCCGACGTTGTCGACCACCTTCTGGGCGACCCGCTGGACCTCATCGAGGTCCGCTCCTTCGGCGGCCTTCGCGCCCGCCGCCTTGTGGACGAGGATAGTGCCGCAGACCCCTCGGCGGCCCGAGGTGTACAGCGAGTCCTCGACGGCCACGTCGTCGTTCACGACGACTTCGGCCACCTCGGTCCCCTCCATCTCGACCATCTCGCCGGCCGTCTCGAAGTTCATCACGTCGCCCTCGTAGTTCTTCACGACCAGCAGGACGCCCTCGCCGCTGTCGACGGCGGCGACCATCTCCTCCAGTTCGTCGGCCGTCGGTGACGTGAACACTTCCCCCGCGGCCGCGCCGTCGAGCATCCCCTCGCCGAGGTAGCCGGCGTGTGTCGGTTCGTGGCCGCTCCCGCCGCCGCTGACGACGCCGACCTTCCCGCCGACCGGCGCGTCTTCGCGGACCAGTACGTTCGTATCCGACAGCCGACGGACGCGGTTCGGGTACGCCGCGACCATCCCGTCTAACATCTCGTCGACCACGTCGTCCGGGTCGTTGATGAGCTTCTTCATGGTACATGATGACAATCGCCGCACTGGTCCTTAAAGCTGAGCGAGGGGCGTGTCAGGAGTGTGCGAGGGCGTTTTCGCTCGAAAAGCGTGCCTGTCGGTTCGTTCGACGGACTCGGCTGGGTCCCAGCGGCGAGTCGGACGGCCCAGCGGGGTCGGTGATTAGACGTCCCAGTAGTCGGGTTCGTTGCCCTCGGTCCACTTGATGGAACACCCACGGGACGGCTTCTCGGCGCTGGTTATCTCGTCGCCGGCCAGCAGCGTCTCGACGTGGGCAGCCATCTCTCGGTCGCTCGGTTCGTCGTCGGGGTTCGGGGCGTCGTCCAGTCGACCGTGATAGGCCAGTCGGAACGTCCCGCCGTCGTTCCGGAACAGGAAGGGGTCCGGCGTGCAGCGAGCGCCGTACGCCGCCGCGACGGACTGCCTCTCGTCGCGGAGGTACGCGTCGTAGGCCACGTCGCCGCTCTCGACGAGTGACTGCATCCGTTCGAACGAGTCGTCCGGGTACGCCTCGGCGTCGTTCGGGTTGACGCCCACGACGGCGAGGTCGTCGTACGCCTCGGCCAGCCGGTTCAGTTCGGGAATCTTCGCCTTCGCGTAGGGACAGTGGTTACACGTGAACACGACGAGCAGCGCGTCGTAGTCGGCGAAGTCGTCGAGCGCGTACGTCGCCCCGTCGGCACCGGGCAGTTCGAACGTCGGTGCGGCGTCGCCACGTTCGAGCACGTCGGAGTCGGAGTCGAGCGAAACCATGGTGGGCGACGCTACGTCGTCGTTCGATAAAAGCCCACGGACCCCGCTCAGTTCCCCAGTTGGACCGACTCCGTCGCTCGTGACCCACCCACGGCCAGCACGACAGCCGTCAGGCCGATGGCGATGACGCCGATGCCGGCCACGACCCAGAACGCCGCGGCGACCCCGGCGCGTTCGACGACGACAGCGAGGACCGGCGGGGCGACGGCCGCGCCGCCCGAGATACCGACGGTGAGCAAGCCGAAGTTCTTGCCCGCAGAGTCCGCCGAGGAGAGGGCGTCGGCCAGCGACGCTCGGGCGGGCCGACTGCCGTCGACGGTGGCCGAGAGGACGAGGACGAGCGCCAGCGCCCCCAGAACGGGGAGCGTCCCGAGCGCCAGCACCCCGGCGACGACGACGAGTGCGGCGTACCCGCCCACCAACACCGGCCCCGGCGAGTAGCGGTCGGTGAGCCATCCGCCGGCGAAGATGAGCACCGCGCCGGTGACGAGCATCGCCGAGACGGCGAAGTTCGCGGTGGCGTCGGGAATCGGGTAGCCCGAGGAGAGTAGCGTCGCCGTGTACTGTTTGATGCCCCACCCGGCCATCGACGTGACGAACCAGAGGACGGTGAGCGCGACGATGGGCGGCGAGGCGAGGACGGTCCGGAGTTCGCTCCGGACCCGCGTCGCGAGCGAGGCGTCACGCGACTGCTCGGTGCTCGTCGGATGGGTGATGGTCTCGTCGACGCGCCGGTCGAAGGCGAGCAGACAGGCGGCGCCGTAGACGCCGCCGACGACGGCGATAGCGCCGATGGCGACGCGCCAGTCGACACCGAGCGTGCTCGCCGTCGCGACGACGGCCGGCGGCGCGGCGAAGCCGAGCGCCCCGGTGAAGCCGTGGACGCTGTAGGCCCGGCCACGGGTGTCTGGCGTCGTCGCCGCCCCGATGAGCGGGTAGTGTGCCGGGTGGTGACCGGCGATACCGATTCCGGTGACGACGCTCGCGACGAGCAACCAACGGTAGCTCTGGGCGGTGGCGGTGAGCATCGCACCCAGCGCTCCGAACGTCAGTGAGATGGCCAGCACCGAGGTCCGACTCCGAGAGTCCGACAGCGACCCGAACGGCAACTGGAGCGCCGTGACCACGACGCCGACGGTCCCCAGTGCGATACCCAGTTGGGCGTCGGTCAGCCCGAGGTCGGCCTTCAGCGGCCCGAAAATCGGCGGCAGCAGCATGAAGTAGGCGTGGTTGACCAGATGCGACCCCCCGACGAGGCCGACGACGAGACGGGACTGGGCGTCAGAGACCACGATAGGGCAGGGTGTGCGGCCCGCCACAAAGAACGGTGTGGTTCGGCGGGGTCACTCCTCCTCGGCCAATCGAGCCGAAACCGCCTCGTCGAACGCCGCAGCGGCGCGAAACACGTCCGTCTCCGTCGCGACGCCGAACAGCGCTTCGTCGCCTTCGACCTCGTGTTTCTCCAGGAACCCTATCTCGACGAGATGCTCTAACGTGCCATCGAGATACAGCGTCTTCAGGGGGACACCGGCCTCGTCGCTCAGTTCGGTCTTGGTGTACGTCGTCTCGGCGTCGAGACGCAGGAGCGTGTCGATGACCGCCGGCGCGCCGTCGTACGACGCGACGTTCCCCCACCCCGTCTCGACTGTCTCTTCGTTTGCGGCCTCCTCGAACATCAGCCGAGTCGTAGGACGCTACCTAGTTAAACCTCGCGTCGGTTTCGGCGACCGACCGGAAGCGTGCCAGTCAGTCTCACCATTGAGCAAGGCTTTTGTTCGGGACCGTCCGCCTCTGTGTATGAGCAGTCGCCGCGAGATTCTGAACCTGCTGCGGGAGAACGCCCGCTACACGACGGAGGACCTCGCCCACATGACGGGGTTCTCCGAGAGCGAGGTCGAGACCATCGTCGAGGAGTTCGAGGAGGCCGGCGTCATCTGTGGGTATCAGGCCGTCGTCGACTGGAGCGCCGTCGACACCGACGAGGAGCGAGTGCGCGCGACGGTCGAACTCAACGTGGCACTGGACCGCGAGACCAACTACAGCGACATCGCCGACCGCATCGGGAAGTTCCCCGAAGTGACCTCGCTGCGCCTCGTCAGCGGTGACTACGACTTCGACCTCGAAGTCGAGGGCGACTCCATGCGGGAGGTGTCGCACTTCATCAGCGACAAGATAGCGCCCATCCCCGAGATTACGCAGACGGTCACCCACTACATCATGGAGTCCTACAAGGAACAGGGGATGACCTTCGACGACCACGACGACGACGACAGACTCTCCGTCTCGCCATGACGTTCGAGCCAGCAGACCGAGTCGACGCGGTGCCACCGTCGGGTATCCGGCGGTTCTTCGAGTTGGCCGAGGAGATGGACGACATCATCTCGCTGGGCGTCGGCGAACCGGACTTCTCCGCGCCGTGGGCCGCCCGCGAGGCCGCCATAACCTCGCTGGAACGGGGCCAGACCTCCTACACCGCCAACCGCGGGAAGCGCGAACTCCGCGAGCGCATCGCCGGCTACGAGACCGAGCGCCACGACCTGACCTACGACCCCGACGAGGAGATTCTGGTCACCGCCGGCGCGAGCGAGGGGCTCGACTTGGCGTTCCGCGCGCTGCTCGACCCCGGCGACAGTATCGCGGTCGCACAGCCGTGTTACGTCTCCTACGTCCCGGGTGCGACCTTCGCCGGCGTCGACGTCGTCGACGTGCCGACCCGCGTCGAGGACGAGTTCAAACTCACCCGCGAGGTGCTCGAACAGTCGGGCGCGGCCGAGGCCGACGCGCTGGTCTACTGCTACCCGAACAACCCGACGGGCGCGACGATGACCGGCGAGGAACTCCGAGAGGTGGCGGCCTTTTGCCGGGAGAACGACCTCGTGGTGTTCGCCGACGAGATCTACGCCGACCTGACCTACGAACACGACCACACCTCTATCGCGACGCTCCCGGGGATGCGCGAACGAACCGTCGTGTTCAACGGGTTCTCGAAGGCCTTCGCGATGACCGGATTCAGACTCGGCTACGCGATGGGGCCGCCGGAGGCCATCACCGCGATGAACCGCGTTCACCAGTACACGATGCTGTCGGCGCCGACCACCGCTCAGTACGCCGCCATCGAGGCACTGGAGAACTGCTGGGAGGAGGTCGAGGAGATGACCTCGCAGTACGACCGACGGCGGAACTACGTCCTCTCGCGTCTCGATGGCATGGGACTGGACTGCTTCCCCGCGTCGGGGGCGTTCTACGCTTTCCCCGAGTGTCCGTGGGACGACGCGAGCGAGTTCGCCGAGTCGTTGCTCCAGTCCGAGGGTGTCGCCGTCGTGCCGGGTACCGCCTTCGGCGAAGGCGGGGACGGCCACCTTCGCCTCTCCTATGCAACGGGGCTAGACGACCTCAAAGAGGCGATGAACCGGATGGAGTCGTTCCTCCAGTAGCGCCTCGAGAACCGTTTCGGGACGGGGCGGACACCCAATTATCAACCACAATAGCGGTGCCGAAAGCTTAAGGATAGTTCCTCCACAATCACTGTCAAACCGTGCAGCATAGGGTCACCGTCCGGGGGATCGTGGGTCAATTCACCGGCAATAAGTTTTTTCACGCCGACCGGCAGATGACAGATAATGGCAATTGATGACACAGGGGGGACAGAGCCGAATCAGGTCGGCGAGGGTGGGACTGGTGCCGACCAGTCGGCGGCAGTCGGGGAGTACACGTGGGACGACTTGCGACGGGAGTTCCACGATGGAGGTCGGTTCGACCGGAGCGAGTATCTCGGGTTCGAGCCACGCCAACTCGGAGACAAGCTAGAGACGGCAGCGAGTACGGCGCTCACGCTGAACGGGCCGTTCGAGGAGTATCTCGACCCCTCGACGACGCCCGTCACGAAGGGCGCCTACACGTGGGAACACTTCAAGCAAGAGTACTACTACGAGGACGGCTCTCTCCCTCGGGACGAGGAGGGCGAGGTGGTCCCGTTCGACGCCGAAGAGCATCTCGGCTTCGATCCGGACCACACCGAGACCCGACTCTCACAGGCCGACGACTTCGCGTCCGAACTGGCCGACGTCGTCGACGAGAACACCGTCGACGTCAATCCGGAGTTAGACGAGGACGCGTTCTTCTCGACCAGACACGGCCACACGACGGTCGTCAACCGGTACGACCTAGAGAAGGCGGTCCCACACAGCAAGAAGTCTCACTTCAAAGAGCTAGAGCGCTACTGGGTCAACAAGCCCTACGCCTGCGTCGTCATCTTCCACTCCCGCAAGGAGAACGAGAAGAAGTACTACGTCGTCGAACCGTACCTCAACGCCATCGAGGACGACCTCAAGCAGTTCCTCTCCGGAAAGCTCAAGACGGCCATCAAGTACTCCGAGGACGAGGTCATCGTTCAGGGGTCGAACGCCGACCGAGCCGAGGTCATCCAGCGAGAGGCCGAGAACCTCCTCTCGCGGTACGACCTCTACGACGGGACAGTCGGTGCCGGCAGCGGCGACGGCGGCGGCATCCTCGACCAGGTGAAAGAGCTGTTCGACATGGGCGAAGCGGCCGAAGACCCGGACGAGGCCGGGCAACTCGACGGTATCTCGACGCGGCCCGAACCGGCGATTCTCGAGGACGACCCCGCGACGCTCAACGAGTACCAGGTCGAGAAACTGCTGTACATGCTCAAGCGGGACTTCATCGGGTACGCCCGCATCGACGGCATCAAACACGACATCAACGTCGAGGACATCTCCTGTGACGGGTACAACTCCCGGGTGTTCGTCTACCACACCGACTACGAGCAGATCATCTCGAACGTCGAACACGGCCAGACGGAACTCGACGACTTCGTCGTCAAACTCGCCCAGCGCTCGGGCAAGGGCATCTCGAAGCGCCAACCACAGGTCGACGCGACGCTGCCGGACGGGTCGCGTGCCCAGTTGACGCTCGGCCGGGAAGTGTCCGACCACGGGACGAACTACACCATCCGGCAGTTCAAGGACGTCCCCTTCACCCCCATCGACCTCATCAACTGGAACACGTTCTCGCTGGACGAGATGGCGTTCCTCTGGCTCTGTATCGAGAATCACAAGTCGCTCATCTTCGCGGGCGGGACCGCATCCGGGAAAACCACGAGTCTGAACGCCGTCTCGCTGTTCATCCCCTCGAACTCGAAAATCGTCTCCATCGAGGACACCCGCGAGGTGGAACTGCCACAGCGCAACTGGGTCGCGAGCGTCACCCGCCCCTCCTTCGGCGAGGACGACACCGGCGACGTCGACGAGTTCGACCTGCTGGAGGCCGCACTCCGGCAACGTCCGGACTACATCGTCATGGGTGAGATTCGCGGTGAGGAAGGTCGCACCCTGTTTCAGGTCATGTCGACCGGTCACACCACCTACACCACCTTCCACGCCGACTCCGTCGGCGAGGTCATCAAGCGCTTCACCACCGAACCGATCAACGTCTCGAAGACGCTGTTTACCGCGCTCGACCTCGTCTCGATCCAGACCCAGACGCGGGTCGACGGCAACAAGGTCCGCCGGAACAAGTCTCTGACCGAGATCAACGAGTACTCCGCCGAGAACGACGAAATCAACGTCCGGGACGTCTACGAGTGGCGCGCCGAGACGGACGAGTACATCCAGATGGGGAACTCGAACACCTTAGAGGAGGTCAAGTTCGACCGCGGGTGGACCCAGGAGAAACTCGACGAGGAACTGTTCAAGCGGAAAGTCGTCCTCGCGTACCTCATCGAACAGGGGCTAAACACCTACACGCAGGTCGCCGCGACGATTCAGGCGTTCATCAACGACCCGGAGACCATCCTCACACTCATCGCTAACGACCAACTCGAACAGTCGCTCGAAGACCTCCGTGAGATGGAGTCTGTCAAGATCGACATCGATCCCGAGAAAGAGGAGATGGTCCCGCGGCCCGACGCCCCACCGGAGATGGTCGAGGAGACGAAAGGCGTACTGGACAACGCCGGCCCGCTGTTCGACCAGTTCACGAGCGGCGACACCACCGACATCGTCTCGGCGCTGATGGACGGCGACGCACTGGCGGAGGCCGAAAAAGAGGAAGAAGAGACCGGCGGCTTCGGCCAGTTCGTCCCGAAAGCCGGGAAGGAGGCAGATAGCGGATGAGCCTCGACACGAAGGGCCAGCAACAACTCGGGAGCGGTGGCGCTCTGGGTGACGCTTTCTACCCCGCTTACCAGACGCTGTTCGACGAGGAGGGCGATTTCGTCGACAGCGTGCAGACGAAACTCGCCGAGGCGCGGATGGCCGACAACGTCGAGATGTTCCTCGCACGCGCCCTCGCCGTCGGCGTCATCGCGGGACTGGCACTCTGGCTCGTCGGCACCCTGCTGGGGTACCTGCTCGTCAGTATCCTGTTTACTGGCTCGGAGGGGCCGACGTTCATCGGCGTCGTCATCCAGAACGAGACGCTGCTTGCCATCATCGATGCGCTGAAACTCCCCTTCCTGATTCTCGTGACGGGCGTCGTCTTCGGTGCCATCGGCTTCGGCATCGGCTTCGGCTCGCTCGTTTCGATTCCGTACTTCCGGGCCAGTGCTCGCGAGCGCGAGATCAACATCCTCCTCTCGGACTCCATCTCGTTTATGTACGCCCTCTCCGTGGGTGGGCTGAACCAACTCGAGATCCTCCAGGCGATGGCGAAAGCCGACGATACCTACGGAGAGGTCGCCCACGAGTTCCAGTCTATCGTTCTAGAGACCGAATACTTCGATACGGACTATCGGACGGCCGTTCGGAATCAGGCGCTCGAAACCCCTTCCGACAGCCTCTCTCAGTTCCTCACCGACATGCTCTCTATCATCAACTCCGGTGGGGACATGACCTCGTTCCTCGAAGACCAGAAAGAAAAGCACATGCGGACCGCCCGGCAGGAGCAAGAGAAGATGCTGGAGACGCTGGAACTGTTCGGCGAGATGTACATGACCCTCTCGCTGTTCCCGCTCTTGCTCATCATCATCCTCGTCATCATGTCGATGATGGGCAACGCCCAGCAGCGGCTCATCTACGGCACCGTCTACGGTCTCATCCCGCTGACCGGGATGGCCTTCCTGGTGCTCGTCTCGACGGTCACGCAGGACTCCATCGGTGATGGGTACCTCCGGCCAGACGCCAGCGAAGACGACATCGTCGTCGACGAAGGCATCGGCGTCTTCAACCTCGGTCTCGTCGAGCAGTACAGCGGCAGTTACGCCGTCTTCGACCGCGTGAAGAGTCGCGAAGGGACCTACGAGTTCCTCCAGATTCTCAAGAAGCCACACCTGTTCTTCCGCGACCACCCGATGCTCGTGCTGGGGCTGACGATTCCGCTCTCTATCCTCTCGATCGTCGCCGCCGTGGTCCTCGGGCAAGCCCCCCTCTCGCTCGACGGGATGATCAATCGGCCTGTACCGGGGACGTTCTTCTGGGTGTACGTCCCGATGTACATCAACTTCGTGCCGCTGACGATATTCTACGAGTGGAACCAACGCTCGCGGAAAGCCATCATCGGCAACCTCTCTGACAACCTCCGGAAACTCGCCTCGGCGAACGACACCGGAATGACCCTGCTCGAATCCATCAAAGTCGTCTCCGAGACGTCCGCCGGGAAGCTCTCAGACGAGTTCGAGACGATGCACGCGAAGGTCAACTACGGCACCAGTCTCAAGGAGGCCCTCCGAGAGTTCAACAACAAGTACCACGTCCCGCGACTGGCTCGGACGGTGAAACTCATCGCCGAGGCACAGGAAGCCTCCAGCCAGATTCAGGACGTCCTCTCGACGGCCGCACAGGCCTCGGAGAATCAGGACGACATCGAGCGCGAGCGGAAGTCCCGAACCCGGATGCAGATGGTCATCATCATCATGACCTACCTCACCCTGCTGGGCGTGATGGCGCTGCTGAAGACGCAGTTCCTCGACGTGATGTCCGGCCTGTCGAGTCAGGCCTCCGGTGCCAGCGGGTCCGGCGCGCCCGGCGGCGGGTTCGGTGGCAGCGTCGACGTCGACCTCCTGTCGATGCTGTTCTTCCACGCTGTCACCCTGCAGGCGCTCCTCTCCTCGTTCATCGCCGGCTATATCCGCGAGGTGAACCTGATGGCGGGCGTGAAGTTCGCCGTCGTCCTCTCGACGATAGCGCTCGTCGTGTGGATGGCCGTCGGGTAACCCGTCCGTGTCTCGCCCGCGGTGGCAGACTCTTCGTCTCCCCCGCACTCCGCCGGAAGTAATCCGAGCCAACTCTGTGAGTGATACTGGTGGCTGTACGTTCGTAACGATATTCGCCACCCCGGGTGGCGAATTACTTCAGTTTGTTACAGCCACCAGTATGAGCCACGCCACCCGTCTCGCTCACGCCGGTAATCCGCGTCCCGTGACCCCGTCCAGTACCGGTACCGTCAGGACGAGAGGGGTATCTCGGTCATAACTTTGCGCGCGTCACTCGTCGTCGAGACACCATGCAGGGGAACAATCGTCCGGTAGACCCCGACGTCACACGACGGAGCTACCTCACCGCCAGCGCGGCAGGTCTGCTCGGGATGGCAGGCTTGAGCGGTTCCGTGTCGGCACAGGACCTTTCAGACGCGACGAGCGCGCTCGCAGCACAGACTTCGGCCCCCGAAGACCCGGAGATTCCCGACAAGGGCTATCTGGTGGCGGCACTCGGCGACGGCATCTACTGGATCACCGAGGGCGTCTACCAGATGCTGTTTCTCACGACGGGCGAGGGCGTGGTCGTCGTCGACGCACCCCCGACCATCGGGCAGAACATCCTCGCCGCGATCGACGAGGTGACTGACGAACCGATCACCCACGTCGTCTACAGCCACTACCACGCGGACCACATCGGCGCTGCGACGCTCTACCCCGACGACGCCGAGTACATCGCCCACGTGGGGACCGCCAGATTCCTCGACCGGGTCGGTGACGACAACCGCCCGTCTCCGACGACTGTGTTCGGTCCGAGAACGAACGCCACTCCGAGCACTGCCGGTCAGCAGGAACGCCCCGACCGTCGACACGTCGATGGCAACAGCTACACCCTCGAAGTCGGGGACCAACGCCTCGAACTCGAACACCGCGGACCGAACCACGCCGCCGGAAACGTCTTCATCCACGCGCCAACCCACCGAGTCCTCATGTTCGTCGACGTCGTGTTCCCGGGGTGGATCCCCTTCCAGAACCTCGCCGAGTCGTCAGATATTCCGGGCTACATCAGGGCCCACGATCAGATCCTCGAGTACGACTTCGATACGCTCGTCGCCGGCCACCTGACTCGACTCGGGACGCCGGCGGACGTCCGGACCCAGCGAGAGTTCGTTACGGATCTGGAGGCGAATTGCCGCGAGGCCATCGCCACGGTGGACCTCGGGCAGGTCGTCCGGGAACGCCAGCCAACCAACCTCTGGGAGACGTTCGCGGCGTATCTAGACGAGACGTCGCGGGTCGCGGCGGACACCACGCTGGAGACGTGGGGGAACGACCGACTCCGCGGCGCCGACGTGTTCATGCAGAGCCACGCCGCGACGATGATCGAATCGCTCCGCATCGACTTCGGCGTCCTCGGACCGTTCGGGCTGTGAGAGGAGGCGGAGCGCGCCGGACCGTCGTCCCAGCGGGAGCGATCGCCTCGCTCCACTCGGCGCCGTGACTGGCAGCGGTTCCAAGCCGGGCGTCGACGAACGTGCACACCGCTCGGGACTGTGGTCACGACGGGAGAGCCAGGACTCGCCGAGAGTGAGCGAACGCACGGCGTTCGGCGAGTTCACGAACGACTGATGGTGCGAAGCGGCCGAAGAACGGTAGTGGTACCGTTTGGGCTCCGAGCTAGCGAACGCGACGACCCACACACCAAGCGACACCATGACGGCGTAATCGGCCGTGAGCGTGTACGATGGCCAATCGGGGCGTTGCGAACGTTCAGGTAGTCATCCATCATCCCGCTGGCCTTACGCTGGTAGCTCATTCGCTACCACCGAGTTGGCGGACTTCCCACACGTCGTACTCCGCTCCTCACCGTCGTCGGTCGTGAACGTACGCGTCTTTTCTGTGTGCTTGATGCCGACGACATCTCCCTCACCGAGATCGTTGTCGTCGAGGGCGTTGTCGATCTGGCTGTTGGACCACATGGCGACGACATCACCGATGCCACGGGAGAGTTCGATAACGGTGGTGTCGTACTGACCGCAGTTCGGGACGACATCACGAATCTCGCCCACGACGTTCTCTCCGGGTTCGAGTTCGATCCACTCGGAATCGTAGTCGTCGTCGGAGTTGCTTTCAACTGGTTCGAGGTCGTCGAAGGATGGCGTTTCCTGAGTTGCCATACATGGAGAGATTCCGAGTGATTGGACTTAATTAGGGGTTGAAGCTCGGTGAAAGTGAAAATAGACTTCGAGGGAGAGATAATAGTTATCAGATTTGATTGTCAGGCAGTATTATTATTAGAAGTTGATTTGAATTCCACCTGTATGTACAAAGAATACAATCCAGGTTTTGCTAGACACAAAGGCGGTGCAGCGAGTCCGAGAGCTGAGATATTATGGGAAGAGCAACAAATTGGAATTCACTGGAAAGATCTGCCTAGTGCTAATCCAGATGACTACTCAGGACGTGGCTCCCAAGAAATATCAAACCTCAATGGGTTTGCAGAAGAGGGCGCCATAGTCGGAGCATCGTACCGCGATGTGACAAAAACAGAAATGTTAGTGGGAGTCGTGGAACCAGAATCTGAGATTGAACTTCTGTATTTTGATGGAGCAGATATCGTCAAGCGTGAATTTGTAGAACCAGGACAAGCTACCCCATCTGAGGCAGGTGATGCAATGATTCTCAAAACACTACCATTGAGCAATGTTCAGACAGTTTCTATTGAAGAACATCCTATAATCTTTGAAAGCGGCGTGCGCCCTCGTCACTGGTCTGTATGTAATTGGTGGAATGGAGAAGAGCATCTCCGAGCGATTATTAACCAGACCTCAAAACCGTTTTCTGTACATTCTCTCAAGCCTGATCAACTTGAAGTAGTCTGTGAAGAATTTCTTCGAATCGTCGACGGAAACTACACACGATTAGCCGGAATTGGTGGTACTTCGGCAGATATTGATATTTCGGGGATTTCAGGTGATACTCGAATTTGGGGTCAAGTAACAATGGGCGGAACAGGAACTGTTCGGTCAAAATTGGAGACTCTTGAGGATTACACTGGCAATGCTAGAGTACTGATGTTTGCAAAACAGAGCTCTAAACCCGACAAAATCCCTGAAGGAGTGACTTACCTACCGGTTGAAACCGTCTTTTCTACTGTTGCTCTCAGTGAGTCTGGGCGATCAATGCTTGAAGAGATGTTAAACCTCTCTACGCCTGAATAACATATACAACAGGGATTGATTGCTGACGAGTTTTCTAATCTGATGACCCTCATCGAAATATCATCCCTCCATATATTAACAAATTTTCCTATGGCAAAATACAAGGAGTCCAATTTGACGGATAAGAGGATGTATCTGGACTACTGGTTTCAGAAGATGGGATAACGGCGTTTATCCGGTTTCGTGAATCCACTCTTGAGAAACGGATACGTCTCGCGGATAACCTCCTGTGACAGATGACGAGATAATCTCAGTCTTATCTCAGGCTAGCGATCCCGTGTTATCAACTAACGAAGTTGCTGAACAACTCCCAATAAAATCCAATGAGACACGAGTTCGATTAAAAGAACTTCTCAACGAGATTCGTATCAATGGTAAACAAGCTGGACGAAGCTGGATCTGGTGGACACCAAACCAGTCTGAAAGACATGACTGATTTTTAGAGAGGTCTGATTCAGCAGAAGGTATTTATTACCATCACTTTAATGGGGTATTATGACGGTTCGACAGACATTCAGGATTGCAGAGTTTGATCTCCCGCAAGATGAGCTTCCTACACCAGAGGAATTAGCAGAGAACATTAATGACGAATTTTCACAGAGAAATGAAGAGGAAGATCCAGTCAGTGGGGAGACACTAGACTATCTCGAAAAGGGTAGGAACGCCCACTATGAAATGAACAGAGATTCGTACAATTTCTGCTATTTCCGATATGTCACAGACACTCCAGAAAGTTTCAGAATACGGAATGATGATAATGAAGAGGTCGAACAAAATGAGACTGTTCTAGAGACAGCCAGCGTAATCTATTTTGACACGGGTGAATTCGCTTTCCAGACTCGCCAAGACATAGCAGAAGCCTGGATACCCGCATTCATTGCGAAGATCGCTGACATGGATGTCGATAACGACTTTTTCACTCGGAAGTTCTTCGAGAGTGATAAAATGAGGTCGGTGTACCAGAATGCAGACACTATTAGTAAAATAGCCTTTAATCATCCGGGCGACAGCGAGAATATCTCCGGGAATGGACTCGGCGATGATATTGGAGATCTTGCAGAGTTGTGTGAAGGACTGACATTCAGTACTGGACAAGGAGACGGAAATTTACAAGGAAATAGTGTGATCGACGCTGCTGTTGATGCACTTGAAGTGAAGCAACTGAATACCAAAAGGGGTGATGAAAATATGATCACAGTCAAAAATTCAGGTAGATTGACTATATCATGGAACGAGAGTGAGTGGAATCAGGACGAACTAGCACGGAATCGAGCACAGACAATCCGTTCAAAAATATTACCCTTCATTTAGAGTTAGGTAGTTATAGTAGAATAGTTCAATTGATGCACACCGCCCACAACAAGTTTTCCAGTTAAGATAAGAAATCGAGAAGCTATATTTGGACTAGTGGATAGAAGTCTACCGATATTATCCAGAAAAATACACCAATAAAATTGAAAATTATACCAAGAATCACAAATAGTGCGGCTATAGCTAATAACATAACGTTACCATCGTTAAGATCCCAAATATCCGGTAGTAAAGAAGATAAAGACTGGCGGTCTCTACCGACAATTATTGCCCATGAATACATAAGTAAAATAAGCAGAGTTGTGGCGACAATCGTGAAGTTCGCCATGATCAATCCTCTAATATCGCCTAAATAGCTCATACCCATAAGAACGAGGCCAAAAAAGAGTACGCCGCCAGACGCAACAAGAACCTTCTGACCAGTTGAGAGTAATGCTTGAGCAGTAGATATTTTGTCGTTATTTTTATTTAACCATTCTTGGTCAATTTTACTCTCAAAGTATCTTGGATTTGGCCTTATTTTTTGTTCATCAACATGGCCTGAATTCCACTCTTCTGGAAGAATATGATACAGTGTATCGTTGGATACCGGATCAAAAGGCTTCGAACGGAGTACTTTAGCGACGTTTATCAATCCAACTATGCCAATAAGTCCACCAGCAGCCAAAATAGTGAAACCAGATACACGACTGCTTAGGGCAAAGAATAGGACATTTGTAATGTCTGTCCCAAGTTCTTGAGACGCTGACTGATATGCCGCTGTTGAGTTGTACTGGCTAATTACCTTCGTTGGACTAGATGGCAAGATAGTACCGACGGCGACCATGAGAAAGGCTCCAGCAGCAATGACAGTCCTCAGTAAATTTACCGCCTGTGTTTGGATGTGCTGATATATCTCAAACTGTTGTTGGAACAGTATCTCGGCGGTTTCCTCTATAATAATCTCCTCTTCGTCGTCCTCCATTATCTGGGATTTATTTGACGACAATTATGAAATTATGGACTATCGTTGCGATATGGTGTTTCCCGCTCGGAAGTCAGGACCACACATCAACTATCGGCGGGTCGTTCTCACTATTGACAACTAACTCATCGCAATCAGCAATACAGTCCTCGGCGGCCTCGAAGTCATGCGATCCGTCTCCTAACTCGCTACTCGGGAGGTCCCAGTACGCATACGCTCCGATATAGTCGACGATACACCGGAACGATACGTCTTCAGGCAACGTCGACTGTACCCGTGGCTGTTCCACGTCGGAAATCGCCCGCTCTATTGCGGCGTCGAGGTCATCGAGATCGTCCCAATGCCGCCGAGCGAGGTCGTCACGTATCTCGCGTTCGCTCGCGACTTTCGTCGAGTCAAGTGAACACCACCGGATGGCCTCACGCACATCTGGATCTTGCAGGTGGTCGTTCGGGTCGATTCCCTCGATGATCGACTGGGAGCAAGACCAGAACCGGCGGTTGGTCGCCCAGTACAGAGCGAGCTTCCATGTCGCCGCCTTGTCGACAAACGACTCGCGTTCTTCCTCGGACTCGACGAACGATTCGGTCGCGTCGAGTAAGGAACCGAACGTCGCACTCAGGTACTTCCCGAGGTACGCACCAGCGGTGGACTCCATCTCGTGACCGTCATCACCGAACTCGATTAGCTCATGTGAGCGGGTCCGTTCGCGGACCCACTCTTCTCCATGATCGTGGTCGCCGAACCGGTACCAGTCGACAAAGCCTTCGTCACTCTGGAACTCTGGTTCGAGGTCGTCGAGGTCGTCGCGGTACGTCAGCGGGTACACGTCTATGATTTCGCCTTGTCCGTAGTCGGCCCACTTCGCGGCCAGTTCAGGCTTATCGCACAGCCACGGCATTCCGTCTTCATCGCGGGTCGGCACATCGAAGAAAAGCACGTGCAGGTGTGGATAGCCCTTCTCGGTGAACTCCAGCGCCTTGATGTAGTTTGGTCGTTCCCGAGGTCGCCCGGTCACGTCATCATCGAGGTCGGGCCGCCAACCACGCACGTCGGAGTCACGTGTATCGTCTTTCGTCGACGGGTCCGAATCGAGATAAGACAGCAACCGGTTGAAGTTCGGGTTAATGCTGTCCACACCGTCGAGCAGGGACTTTGACGCTTCGGGTCGGTGGTGAACGTCGCCACTGCCGCGTTCTCTGCGTGTTCGTACGCCCATTCCAGCGCATCGTTGAAGCGGGCGAACTGTTTCGAGACACGGCCTTGGTCGTTGAATCGCGTCTTGTAGTCCTTTGTCATCCGCTGGGTAGACTCGCCACCACGGCGATCGACGAAGTGAACGTCAAACAGCAGGCGGTAGTCTTTGATGCGATTCAGGTAGGATGTAAAACCGTCTTTCAGCAATTCCCGCAGGTCATCGTCTACAGAATCAACCCGAGAGAGGTAGTTACGAAGGAACTCGCGGTCATAGGTTACGCCCTCTGTGTGGGCCGTTTGAGTAATGCCTTCTGTAATCAAGTCAAGAAGGCGGAGGGTTGGGGTCACCATCAGGACCCCTGAGGACCGTGATTTTCGCACGTAGGGGTCTTCGGGGGCTACGAGGTCGTCGACGAAGCGGTATGCAAACTGGTAGTCGGGGTCAGAGCCTTCGACACGCTCGCAGGCTTCGGGCGAGACACCTTTGACTGCGTACGAAACAACGTGAGAAAGCGGTGTACCCTCTGGATGCGCCGCAATGAACTTAGCGACGCGCACGCGATCTGTGTCACGTTCTGTGAGAGTTCCGTCGATGAGCTGACCGTGACCGAGTAGATCGCGCTCTTCCAGGAGGTCTGCCAGTACGGGAGTGTTACATCTATCGGCGAGGTCGAGCCCGCCCAGGTGTCCCGGCGGCTCGACGACGCTCATTCGGGACTGGTTGGGTGGGCATCGTCGACGTGCTGGCCCGGCGTGTCGCTGTTAGGATTCCCCTCACCCTCCGGGTTCGGGGGAGACGCTCGGGCTTCCGGGTCACCCCGCGAGGGGGTGCTGCCGGCTGGTCGAGTTGGTGCGGACGGTGATTGGCGCTCGATGGCTCGACGAACATCCTCGTCGGTCGCCTCCAGGAGGCGCGACGCGCGGACGAACTCGTCACGAGGATAGGGCCAATCAGTAGTAGGACGAGCGAGGTCGCGCTTACGCGACACAGCGACCACCTCCGAGAAATGTCGAAAGAGGACACTCCCTCAAAATAACCGCAGGACAGCGAGGGGTGCATCCGGATTCCGGGTGAACTCTCTTTCCAGAGGGAGATACGCAGAACCCCAATTCCGGTGAAATCGGAAAGAAGCGACTCGCTCTCCGTGTTGTAATTTCCCCGGCTACGCCGGTAAAATTTGAGTGGACTCGCCGGGATTTGAACCCGGGGCCTCTCCCATGCCAAGGGAGTGATCTACCCCTGATCTACGAGCCCTCGTTGCATCCAATCGTATCCGACGGGCTTTCTTAAACCCATCGAACCGAATCGAACGTGCGAGTCGCTGCCGTCCCGCACTCCCAGCCGGGACTGCCACAATGTACAAGAGCGTCGAGTGCGACAGTCCGTCAGACACCGCGTAGCGTGGGGCTGCGCGAGGCGACACATGTACGGCAAGGGAACTAGCACCGATAGGCTGGGTGGCCGTCAGTGGTACGGCTTCGAAGTGGGGCGGGGGAACTGATGCGCGGACAGACGACGCTCGACTTCGCCATCGGGATGAGTCTCTTTCTGGCGGTGCTCATCTTCGTCTTCCTGTTCATTCCCGGCCTGCTGTCTCCGTTCACGGCGGGGGCACAGGACGAGACGGTCACCACCAACCGGGTCGCAGACCAGTTGACGAAGTCGACGCTCGGCGGGCCCGACCAGCCGTACACCATCGACCGGTTCTGTACCGTCGAGTTCTTCGATGGGAACGGGCCGGGCCGCTGTGTGTTCGACGACGAGTCGCTAAGCGAGCAGTTGGGACTGGACGCGAATCGGCAGCACGTCAACGTCACCATCCGTGGGAACGTGACGAAACAGCCGAGCGAACGAGAGGAGATTCTGTGTTGGGATGTCTCGGACGAACGGTTACTGGAGCAGTCAGACTGTGTGGGGAGCGATGTCCGACTCGCCCGCGGCGACACGCCGCCGTCGACGAACGACGAGACGGTGACCGCACTGCGGGTCGTCTCGCTGAACTTGGAGGACGTCACCCTCTACGTGGAGATGTGGTAACATGCGCGGGCAAGCACACACGCTGGAGGCAGTCGTCGCCGGACTGATGTTGCTGTCGAGTCTCGTCTTCGCGTTGCAGATGACGGCGGTGACGCCGCTGTCTGCGAGTACGTCGAGCCAGCACATCGAAAACCAGCAGCAGGCGACGGGGAGTGGCGTGCTGGCGGCGGCGGCACAGAACGACTCGCTCAAGCCCGCCGTCCTCTACTGGAACAACACCTCAGAGCAGTTCCACGGCACGAACGAGAACTTAGGCTACTATACGAGTGGGCCACCGAACAACACGCTGGGTCAGATGCTCAACCGGTCGTTCGACAGGCGAGGCATCGCCTACAACGTCTACTTCTGGTTCCAGAACGAGGACGGCGACGTCATCAGTCGACGGTACATCTACAGCGGCGTCCCGAGCGACAACGCCGTCGGCGCGAGCCACACGATAACGCTGATGGACCACGATCACCTGTACGACGCCAACGAGACGAGGAACGCGACGGTCATACGGGACGACAGGGACACGTATCCGATACCGAACCTTCCCTCTAACGTCTACAACACGGTCCGTGTGGAGGTGATCGCGTGGCGGATCTAAACCGCGACGACCGGGGGCAGATAATCCTCATCGCGGCGTTCGCGCTCGCGGTGACGTTCGTCGCGCTGGCGCTCATCGTCAACTCCGCCATCTTCACCGAGAACCTCGCGAGTCGGGGCGAGACGGCGGGCAGCGACGACGCGCTGGCGATGCGGGCGATGGTCGAGACCAACGCCGGCTACGCGCTGGACGACGCCAACCGATACAACTACAGCACCGACAGCGTCCGTGACGAGGCCATCACGTTCGCTGTCAACAACACGAGCATGCAGACAGAGCAACAGCAGGCGATGACCGGCACGCTGGTGAACGTCTCGTACAGACCCGGCGACCCCGGCGCCAACGTCGACGGGCGGCGCATCGCCCAGAATAGTTCGACCGGCGACGACTTCACGTCCACATCGGGGAGTGCGAACTACGTGGTCGCTGAGGACGTCACGCGGTCCGGGATAGCCGGCGAGAATGCTACGCGCGCGTTCGTCATCAATGCGAGCGAGATAGACGGATCGAACAACGCCACGTCGTTCGAGATAGAGGTCAGGGATGACTCACTCGCAGCGAGCGGCAACACGAACACATGGCAGATGCACATCTGGAACCCGACCGGCGATGTCGTCCGTGTCGTCGTCGTCAAGAATGACGGCGGGTCGGTAACCAGGGAGGCCTGTGAGGTGACGAAAAAACACAGTTTCGTCCGCATCGACGTGACAGGCGGTACCGTGGCCGCCGAGCCATGTGACGCGCTCGGAATCACCTCGAGCGGTGAGAATATGCACTTCGCCGCTGGGGCGCCCGACGGCCCCATCGAGGACTACAAGATTCGGTTCAAGAACGCGACGGCGATGCACGGCAACTACTCGATGGTCGTCCGCGGGTCGAGCCTGCTCAACACCAACGTCGACGAGGGAGCGCTCGGTATCACACCGGGCGACCCCTACTGGACCGACGCATACTACGAGATTACCGTCGAGTACAGCTACGATACACCGAACCTGCGGTACGTGACGGACATCAGGGTCGCACCGGGTGAGCCAGATGCATAATCGCGCCGTCTCGACGACGCTGTCGTACACGCTGACACTGTCGATATCGGCGTTGCTGATAACCGGCCTCCTCGTCGCCGGCACCGACTACGTCAACGACCGACGGGAACAGGTCGTCCGTGAGGAACTCACCATCATCGGACATCAGGTGGCGTCTGATCTCTCACGGGCCGACCGGTTGGTCCGGGCCGGACAGAGTCCGACGGTCCGGATGAACCAGACGTTCCCGGACCGCGTCTCGGGCAGTAGCTACGACGTCGCAGTCGAGAATCAGGAGACGCTCGTCCTGACGTCGACCGAGCCCGAGGTGTCTGTCACGGTCAGTCTGGAGGTCAAGACGGACCTCAGGTCCGGGTCGACGGCCGACGGTGGCGTCGTCCAGATCTGGTACGACAAAGGTCCAAGCCCGAGTGAACTGGTGATAACCGATGTCTGATCGCGCCGTGAGCGAGGTGCTGAGCTTCACGCTGGTCTTTACGCTCATCGTCGCCTCTATCGCGCTCATCTCGGTGGGCGGCCTCGGGAGCCTGCAAGACGTTCGCGACGTCGAGCAACTGGAGAGCGCAGAGCGCGCCTTCGACGTGCTCGCGGACAACGTCGCGGACATCCACCAGCGCGGTGCGCCGAGTCGCGCGACCGAGATCAGCCTCGGCGAGTCCCAGCTTCGAACCGGCGACAACGTGACGATGGAAGTGAAACTCGATGGTGGTAGTGGCGGGCTACCGACGACCTTAACGAAAGATATCCGACCGGTCGTCTACGAGGGCAACGACGACCGGAAAATCGTCTACGAGGCCGGTGCCGTGTTCCGGACGAACCGCGACGGCGGCGTGGTCGTCCGCGAACCGCCACTCGTCGTCGACGAGAAACGGATGCTCGTGACGGTAGTGGGCGTCAACCGACCCAACGTCCAGAGTCTCAGCGGGTCGACGGTACTCGTCCGGATGAACCACCGCGGTTCGAACGTCTTCTACCGGAACCGGTCTGCCGACGTCGACAGCGTCCAGATCACGATGAGTTCGACGCCGCGAGCGTCGCTCTGGGCCGAGGTGTACAAGGAGTACGGATTCTCCTGTTCCAGCGTTCCACCGGGCGGGACGAACGTGCAGTGTACGTACAATCCGGGCAACATCGACCGCGTCTACGTCGTCTATCACGACATCAGGGTCAACATCGATACGTGATCAGGTGCTGGTGACGTTGACCTGATTGACCGACGCGTGAATGTACGTGACCTTCACGACGGAGTCGTCCCGCGAGAGGATGTTCTGGGTCCGTAGCGCCTCGTCGTAGTGGATGCCGCCCTTTCCGCTGTTTTCGATGGTGGTCTGGCCGGTGAGGATACCGCCGTAGACGAGGCCGCCGTCGATAGTCACGCTGCCGGTGCCAGTGACGCCCGGGGGCGCGTAGATGACGCCGACGTACTTCGCCGGGTGAGAACTACTCCCGCCACCGATTGTCACGGTCAGGTTGTCGCGACCGTAGGCGCGGAACTGCGGTGCGTCGTCACCGAGGTTCGTCACCGCGGCGTCGTCGTCTAAGAAGACGTGGTCCGTGTGTCCGCCGGTCCCGCCGACGTAGAGGCTGACGGTGCCCGGACCTTCGACCTCGATGGTCGCACCGTCGCCCAGTTCGACGTTCTCCTGCACCGCGAGGACGATGTCGCCGCCCGTCGTATCGAGCGTCAGCGTGTCGCCGGACGCGACGGTCAGGTCTGTGAGGTAGTACGTCCCGTCCTCCAGTTCCGCGGTGCCGGAGGTGTAATCGATGCTCGCGCCGTCTGCCGGCGTCCCGGCGTTGTCGTTGTCGCTGGCGGCCGTTTCGAGTCGGTCGCGGACGATGCCGTTTATCGCTGCGGCCTGGTCGACGCCGCTGATCTGCTTGACGCCCCCGTCGGGGTCGACGATGCGACTCTGGCAGTCGCTTACGCTGGGACTGCAGTTGTCCGTGTAGCTGATGTTCCCGTCGACGTCCGGTTTCCCGGCCCCGTTCCCGACGACGACGCTCCGACCGGAGACGAGGTCACCGTTGAAGTCCTCGCCGGCGGCGCCACCGCTGATATCGATGTTCCGACCGTAGACGACGTCCCCGTCGTCCCCGAGGTTCCCGTTGCTCGCTTGCGTACAGTAGTCGTTGGTCGTGCCACTGGAGTTGTAGCTGTCCGTGTAGACGTCGGTCGCGGCCCCACAGGTGTCGTTGTGCGTCGCACCCCCGTTGACGGTGAACCCCCCACTCGCCGAGAGGCTAGACGTCGCGGAGGTGAGCCGCTGCTTGTCGACGGGGGCGACCAGTTCCGCGGTGACGACGTTGTTCGCGTGTTCGTACTCAACGTCGCCGTCTGTTCGCGTCTCGAAGAACGCCCCCCACGCACGGTAGTATCGACTCCTGACCGTGACGGTGACGCGGCCGTTGTTCAGCGGGTTCTGGAACTGGGTGTTGAGTTTCTTGTTCGGAAAGTACCGCGTGGTGTTGTTGTGGGTGACGACCGCCTTCCCGTCGAGCGACGACTCGCCCTGTACGGTCACGAGCGGGAGCGTCAGCGTCGCGTTCCGGTAGTGGAACTCCGGTGGCGAGATCATCACCGAGCGGTCGCCGCGACCTGACTGCCAGACGCCGCCGCCCTGATACGCTATCGTCCGGTCGGTCTCACTCTCGTAGACGACGGCGCCCATCGTCTCGTTGTAGATCGTGGTCTGGGTGCCCGTCGTCGTGTTCTCGTACGAGAGGTTCATCCACCCAGCGCCCTCCTCGACGCGGTACTGCTGGCTGCCGCGCTCCGAGAGGCTGACCTGCTGGACGCCGGACTGGCCCAGTGCGACGAGGGCCGTCCGGGAGTCCAGTTCGGTCATCGCCTTCTGTGTCCGTTCTGTGCCGAGTTCCGACTGCGTGCCGGTGATTGCGCCAGCACTGAGCGCGACCACCGTCGTCGTCGCGACGATCATCACGGCGAGCATCAGTGCCACCCCGAGTGGCGCAGACTGCGCGCGTTGGCGCCGCTGGCCATCCTCGGAGTCGATTGGCGATCGCATTGCGACGACTTAGATATCATCCGTGATAAGCACGATGGCCGATTGGTGAGAACTGATAGCTTCATCGGAGCGACCGCCTACGGTGAGAGTATCGTCGGAGAAACCGAACTGTCACTCCCGCACGGCGCTGATTACGACGCCGTGACGTTGACTCGGTTGACCGAGACGTGGAGGTAGGTCAGTGCAGGTATCGTTCGCGCGTTCTGGACGCTCTGGACGTTCGTCAGCGCTTCGTCGTAGTGGACGCCGTAGTTGTTGCTGATGAACGAGACGTCGCCGACGATACCGCCATAGACGTGTGCATTGTTGTCGAGCGTCGCAGACGTCCCGGGATTGGCACCGTCCCCCGGACCGTACAGGACTCCGACGAAGACGGCGTTGTTGTCGAACGTGGCGCTCGCGCCGGGGTTCGTGTACACCCAGAAGTTCGGGGCCTCGTCACCGGTAACGGAGTTGTAGGCGTTCTGCCCGTAAGTCACGTCGCCTTCGACGTAGAGGTTGACGCGGTTGCCACCGACGACTTCGATGTTCGCGTTGTTCGGAAGGGTGACGTCGCCATCAACGACGATATTCACTGGCCCACCGCTGCTGTCGATTCGGAGGGTCCCCGGAACGTTCATATAATCTAGGTAATACGTCCCGGCAGTCACCTCACAGGTCGACCCGCAGTTCTCCAGCGTGTTCGTGCTCTCGTCGATGTCCACGCTCGGGTCGTCGTTGTCGTTCTCGCTACTGTCGTCGGCGCCGACTCGCCGATTGTCGATGAGCAGTTCCACGGAGTCCGGCGAGGTGACGGACGCGTTCTGTTCGTCCCAGCCGTCGACGCCGCCCGGATACCCCCCTCCAGAGGCCGTCCCGCCGTACGAGAGGTTGCCACGAATCTCACCGTTGTTGGCGATATCGACGTCACCGCCAGCCTCCAGACTCCCCTTGATCACGGCGTTGTTCTCGACGTCGACGTCGCCGGCAGCGATGATTCGGGTCTCCTCTGCTACCGTCGCACTGTAGTCGCCGTTCGAGGAGTTGTAGCTGTCTGCCTCGGCGTTGTTCTTGATGGTCATCGACGTGCCGGGCGCCCCCGAGACGATACCGCCGGCGACTGGGGGGTTCGTCGCTGGAACAGAGAGGGTAAGCGTCACCTCCTCGTTCACGTGGTCGTACGCCACCCCGCCGTCCGTCCGCTCCTCGAAATAGTCGCCCCACGCTCGATAGTACTCGCTCTGGACGACGACGTTGACGCGACCGCTCTGTAGGGGATTCGTCCGACCGAGCGTCGTGTTCGGATAGGCCTGCATCGACCCGTTGTCGGTGACGGTGGCCTGCCCACTGAGCGACGAATCGCCGGAGACCGTCACTAGCGGAAGCGTCAGCGTGGCGTTCCGATAGTGCAGTTCAGGTGGCGAGACCATCACTCCCTGCCCGTCCGCGTTCGTCCGCCAGACGCCACCACCCTGATACGCGACCCTCGTTCCGCCCTCACCTTCGTAGACGACTTTGCCCATCTCCTGTTCGATGATGGGCGTCGCGACGCCGTCGACTTCGACACGTATCTCCCCGCCGTCGGTCCCATCGACCACCCGATATCTGTTCGACCCAACCGCCGAGAGGTCGACTCGCTGGACCTCCGACTGACCGAGCGCGACGAGCGCGGCTTGTGAGTCCAGTTGCGTCAGTACTTTATTGGTCCGCTCGGTGTCCAGTTGGCTCTGCGTACTCGCGATGGCGTCGGCACCCAGCGCGACGACAGCCGTCGTCGAGACGATCATGACCGCGAGGACGAGTACGACTCCCAACGGCGCACTCTGCCCCCGAGACCCGACGCTGCCACCCCTTCCCGGCATGGTTTATTACAGTTGCTTCTGACATAATACTCTTGGCGTGGTATCGAACACTGAATGTGGCTCGGTACCGTTACTCACCGTAGCTGACGGTAGTCTCCTCGGCGACTGGCTTGAGTACGTACCGGCCGGTCCCGCCCCGAGCCACCGGCGTGAAGTCCGCAGTAAAGCGCGTCGTCCGGCCGGTGCGAATCTCGAACGACTGCGGGAACTTCAGGCGGGCGTTCCCGGGCGTCGTGACCATCGCCATGCCGCCGTCCGCGAGCGACGCTTCGACGGTCGAGATACCGAGTTTGAGGTAGGCGTACTCCTCGGTTCGGAGCTCTACTGTCTCGGCGAGTGTGGCCGCCTCGCCGGTCAGGTCGACGAGGTCGAGGGTGACGCCGCTGACGCTGAAGGTCAGTTCGTCGCCGTCGTGGTCTGCCGTCCCGGTGGCCGACGCCGCCGGCAGGACGCGAATCTCGTCGACGGAGACGACACAGGACTCGAAATCGCCGATGTCGCCGGGCTGGTCACTGACGTACGTGGCGAGCGTCCCCGTCGGCCCGTCGCTGGCACACCCGGCGACGACGGCGCCGGTGACCGCGACGCCGCTTTGCAGGAACGCACGCCTATCCATGCACCCACCGTGGATGTACCAGTACAAATGTCTACTGGCCACGGAGACGAGATGGAAACGGTTTAGTCGCGTGACCGACGACGCCTCTACGGGAACAGCACGACCGCAAATCTGACACGCCGTGGGCTTCCACGGCTCGGGATTGCGGCCGTGTTTGGCATCGTCCGATGCCGATACGCCTCGCTACCGGCAGCGACGAGCGGTTCGTGCGGTTCCAATCGACAACAATGGCACGAATGCACACACGCCGTCGCGGCTCGTCCGACTCGGACAAGCCCGCGGCAGACGAACCCCCGGAGTGGAGCGACGTCGACGACGACGCCGTCGAAGCGCGCGTCGTCGAACTCGCAGAGCAGGGTCACTCGCCCAGCGAAATCGGTCTCAAACTACGC
Source organism: Haloarcula sp. S1AR25-4 (assembly GCF_031624555.1). Lineage (NCBI taxonomy): Archaea > Methanobacteriati > Methanobacteriota > Halobacteria > Halobacteriales > Haloarculaceae > Haloarcula > Haloarcula sp. S1AR25-4. Next base: position 62,465 of record NZ_JAMQOR010000002.1, read on the forward strand.
GACGAAGGTGTTCAGGGCACGCCCGTCCCGAACGTCAAACTCGCGACCGGTAAGAAGGTCACCGAGATTCTCGAGGAGAACGACGCCGACGGCGACGTCCCCGAGGACCTCCGGAACCTGATGGAGCGCGCAGTGCGTCTGCGCGACCACATGGACGAGAACCCCGGCGACCACCAGAACAAGCGTGCACTCCAGAACACGCAGTCGAAGATTCGCCGACTCGTCGACTACTACCGCGGTGACGAACTCGACGAGGACTTCACCTACAGCTACGACAAGGCCGTCGCGCTGCTCTACGAAGACTGATGTCGACCACCGGTCGGGAACAGCCGCCAGCCCCCGCCCCCAGTGACGTCGCCGCGTCGCTCGGCGCCGCCGACTTCGTTCGGCTCGTCAGCGACGCGACCGGCGCTTCGCTGGCCGCGACGGGCGTACTGGCACGGGCACTCGACGCCGCCGGAACGCCGTTCCAGGCGAGCGTCGTCGCCCCCTTCGCCGACCCCGACCGGACGACGGAGGCCGACGCGACAGTCGCCCTCGGTCGCTCGCTCCCGACTGCCGACCACACGCTGGCCGACCGGCCGACCGCGGCCGCCTTCGAGGTGGCGCGCGAACTCGGCACCGCGACCAGTCCGACCCTCGCGCTCGCCGGCACGATCGCTGGCGGCGACGTGGACGGGTCGGTCGAGAGCGCCGCCGAACAGGCGGGCCTCGACCGCCGCCCCGGACTCGCGGTACCGGTCGCGGACCTCGCCGACGGACTGGCCCACTCGACGCTGCTTTCGGGCCCCTTCTCGGGGGACGAGGAGCAGGCACGAGCGACGCTGGCCGAACTGGCCCTGCCCGCCGACCCGACCGACGACGACCACCGGCGCGTCGCGTCGCTGGTCGCACTGTCGGTCACCGGCGTGGACGACGCGCCGCCGCGGGCCGCCGACGCCCTCGGTCGCGTCCTCCACCCCTACGTGGGCGGGCCGTTCGAGACGATCGGCGGCTACGCCGACGTGTTAGACGCCGTTGCCCGGGAGCGACCGGGAACGGGCGTCGCACTCGCGCTCGGGCACGACAGCGTCCGCGAGGACGCCCTCTCGGCGTGGCGAACCCACGCCCGCCGGGCCCACGCCGCCGTCGACGACGCGACGACCGGCCGATACGACGGCCTGTTCGTCGCCCGCGGCGATCAGATGCCGGTCGGCACCGTCGCCCGTCTCGTGGCCGACTTCCGCGCGCCCGAACCCGTGACGCTCGTCGTCACGGACGGCGAAGCCGCCGCCCGCGCCACCGACGGCCGGGACGTGGCCGCGGCGATGCGGGCCGCCGCCGACGCCGTCGACGGCGAGGCGGTTGGGCACGGTACCCGCGCCAGCGCGAGATTCGACGTGCCGACCGCGGACCTCATCGAAGCGTTCAGGGAGGCACTATGAGACGGGCCGAGATCCGCACGACACACGGCTCGCCAGCCCGCGCGGCACGCATCGCGGCCGCACTCCGGCCGGACAACACCGACGAGATGACCACCCGCGTCGAAGACGACGCCGTGGTCACCACCGTCGAGCGCGACTCGACGGGCGGGTTGCAGTCGACCGTCGACGACTACGTCGTCAACCTCCGGGTCGCAGCACAGCTATCCGACCAATCCATACAATCCAACCATGAGTGAACGAAGCGTCTCAAAGCGCAAACAGCAAAAGCGGTGGTACACCGTGCAGGCTCCCGAACAGTTCGACCGGGAGGTTCTCGGTGAGACACCCGCAGACGAACCGGACCAGGTGCTCGGTCGCACCATCGAAACGACGCTGGGCGAACTGAACAAGGACGCCAGCGAGAACAACACGAAGCTGACCTTCAAGATCAACGAGGTCGCCAGCGACTCCGCGTACACGGAGTTCGTCAAGCACGAGCTAACGCGGGACTACCTGCGCTCGCTCGTCCGCCGCGGCTCCTCGAAGGTCGAGGCCTTCATCACCGTGCTGACGACGGACGACTACCGCGTCCAGATTCAGCCGGTCGCCGTCACGACGAAGAAGGCCGACGCCTCCCAGGAGAAAGCCATCCGCCGCACGATGATCGACCTCGTCGAGGAGACCGCGAAGGACCGCACCTTCGAGGAACTCGTCGACAGCGTCGTCGAGGGGCGTCTCTCCTCGGCCATCTACGGCGAGGCCAAGGAGATCTACCCCCTCCGCCGCGTCGAGATCCAGAAGACCACCCTCGAGGCTCGCCCCGAGGAAGTCGCCGCCGAAGAGGAGACGGCCGTCGACGTCGACGAGGAAGACGTCGAAGTCGAAGAAGCCTAACTCCGTTCGGCACATAGCCGACTATTCTTCGGTCGTTTCCGGGTCGTCAGTGACGACTACGGTGCCGACCATCCCGCCGCGTTCGTGCGGGATGCAAAAGTACGGGTACTCGCCGCGCACCTCGAACGTGTGTTCGAAGGACTGTCCCTCGAACAGCGTCCCGTCCGAACTGTTCCCCCACGCGTCTCGGGCGGCCTGTTCCGACTCGAACCCGCCCGAGGCGAAGAAGTCGGCGCCCTCGGGGAGGGTGTCCTCGTAGGCGGTGACGGTGTGGCCCTGTTTGCTCGTGTTGAGCCACGTCACGGTGGTGCCCGGTTCGACCCGCAGTTCCTGTGGCCGGAACACCTTCGCGCCCATCCCGACGTCGTAGTCGGTGTTGGCGCTCCTACCACCGATACACCCGGCCAGACCGACTGCCGTGGTCGGCCCGACTGCCCGGAGAAATGCTCGTCGGTCCATAGCCTCGCTCGGTACCGGACGGACAAAGACGACTCGGTTCGGTACGAGTGAGCGAGAGTGAGTAGCGGGCCGTGAGCGGGGCGCCGCTGTCGAGGGGCGAGTTCTCATACTGGTGGCTGTAACAAACTGAAGTAATTCGCCACCCCGGGGCGGCGAATATCGTTACGAACGTACAGCCACCAGTATCAGTCCCGGAACGTGAGTCCGTCGCGCAACTCGCGGACGTCGGCGAGCAACTCGTCGACGTCGCGCTCGCCGTCACCGGGCATCGTGACGTGGCCCATCTTCCGCAACTCGTACACCTCGTGCTTGCCGTACCAGTGGAGGTGCGCTCGGTCAGTGTCGAACACGGCGTCGTCGCCGTACAGCACCGCTGGTTGACGCTCGTCGACGTCGCCCAGAATGTTCGTCGAGACGGTGGGGTCGCGCTGCTCGGTCGTTCCCAGCGGCATCCCCAGCACCGCCCGGACGTGCTGTTCGAACTGCGAGGTGTGACAGCCCTCGATAGTCCAGTGGCCGGAGTTGTGCGGCCGCGGGGCGATTTCGTTCAGGAGAATCTCGTCGTCGGCCGTCTGGAACAGTTCGATGCCGAAGACGCCGCGGCCGTCCATCACGTCTAAGACGTCCAGCGCCACCTCGCGGGCGCGGTCACGGACCGCTTCGCTCGCGCGGGCCGGCGCGACGCTCTCGCGGAGGATCTCTTCTTCGTGGATGGTCTCGGTGACCGGGAACGTGTCGCGTTCGCCGTCGCCGCGACAACCCATCACGGCCAGTTCACGCTCGAAGTCGACCATCTCTTCGACCATCGCCGGGCCGGCGACGTCGTCGACGGCCGCCTCGACGTCTTCGGGACCGGAGACCGGGACGTTCCCGCGCCCGTCGTAGCCGCCAGTGCGGGCCTTCAGCATCGCGGGGTAGCCGAGTTCCTCGCAGGCCTCGCGCAAGTCCTCGGCCGTCTCGACGGCGCGGAACGCCGGGACCGGAACCCCGGCCTCGGAGAGCCGCCGTTTCTGGACGAGTTTGTCCTCGATGGTCCGGAGCGTCTCGGGATCGGGGTGGACCGGCGTCCCCGTCTCCTCGGCGACTCGTTCGAGGACGTCGGGGTCGGCCAGCTCTATCTCGTAGGTGAGGACGTCCGCGCGCTCGGCCAGTCGGCGGAACGTCTCCTCGTCGTCGAAGTCGCCGACCAACTGGTCGCGGACGACCGGCGTGGCCGGACAGTCCGGCGTCGGGTCGGCGACGACCAGTTCGACGCCCAGCGGCGCGGCCGCCTCTCCCATCATGCGTCCGAGTTGCCCACCGCCGACCACACCGACGGTCGGGCCGGGCGACGTACGTGTCATGTGCCGCGCTTTCGCTGGCGAGCGCTTAAGCGTTGATTTCTGGGCCGACGAGAGCGACGGTCGGCCTCACTCGACCGTCGCGTTGTCCGCGTACTCCTCGTGTGTCCAGACGGTGAAAGTGTTCTTGTAGCCGCTGGTGCGCATCATGTAGCTCTCGTTCGTGTAGCCCGCCGACCGCAGGCGCTCTCTGGGCACCGTCGAGTCGTACACCTGCGTGATGACGATAGGTGGCTGATTCTGCATCGCTCGCACGCCGAGCGCCGTCTCCTGGTTCTCACAGGCGACGTTCGCGTCGCTGGCCGCGAAGTACCACGGTAGCGGGAGCGTGTTGTGCCACTCCAGACAGGTCGGCTGGAGGTTCCACCACGCGTCGTCCCACGTGTCCCTGCTCTCCTCGACGTAGGCGTTGTTGTCGTCGTAGGCGTCGCCCGACTCGCCGTGGTAGACGACGACGTCGGGGCCGCCGTCGTGGGCCGTCGCGACGCGGTCCATCTCGGTCAGTGCCTGTCTGACAGACTGGTCTGGCTGGGCGAACTGGACGAGTTCGTTGCTGTCGGCGGTCGTGTTGGTGTAGACGCGGGTGACGGCGACGTTGGCGACGAGCACCGTCAACAGGAGGAAGACGACGGCCGCGATGGCGACGCCCGTCTCGTCGTCGGTCGACAGCGACTCGACCCCCCAGCGGAACACCGCCGCGAGGGCGACGCCCGCCGGGACAGCAAGCGGGACGACGGCGTGGGTGACGATCCACGGTGCGCCGATGTCGGTTCCCAGCGGGTAGCCGAAGATGGAGACGAACCCGCCGTAGAAGAGGAACGGGACGAGGTGGCGCGGTGCGGTGTACCCCAGTCGGTCGAGGACGTAGCCGAGGCCGGCAAAGGCCGTCAGCGGAGCCGAGGCGTACGCCATCGCCTTGACGAACACGCCGAGGTGGCGCTCGTAGTCGTCGAGGGTCTTCTCGGAGGCGGGGTTGAGCCACTCGCCCCACTGGTTCACGACGCGGTCGACGGTCGTCTGGAGCATCTCGCCGAACAGCGCCGGGTTGGTCACGCCCTCCCAGAAGCCGACGGAGCCAGCCGACGGCGGGGCGGGCGGGTGCTGGATACCGGCGACGCCGGCACCGCGTGGCGCGTAGAAGAACAGCGAGACGGCGGCGAACAGTACGACGCCGAGGGCGACGTGGCCGACGTAGATGCCGAACACGCCGAGGGGGCTGTCGTGGCGGGCGCGGAACGACCGGACAGTCTCCACGACGAGGGCGATATCGCCTCTCACGCGGCCGACGACCCGGTCCCGAATCTCGCCCGCCGAGGGCGTGTCGGTGACGAACAGGACGGCGTCGCGGAACCCGTTCGGGAGGACGAGCACCTTCGCGAGCAAGAGCCCCGTCGCGCCGAGCCACGTCAGCACGTAGACGAGGGCGTTCTCCTTCGAGGCGAACCCGAGTGCCATGAAGAAGGCGACGGCGTAGAGGTAGCGCGGTTTGCGGGTGTCGTAGAAGCGGACGAGAAAGCCGAACGCGGCGAACATGAACGCGGCGACGAGGACGTCGCTCCGCATGAACCGCGAGTAGTACAGCAACACCGGGTTGACCGCGAGCAAGAGCGCGACGGCGACGACTTCCGTCCGGCGGAGATGCCGGCGGAACAGGAGCGCGATGAGTGGCATGAGGCCGCCGATGACCGCAACGGGGAGGCGCATCGCGAAGTCGGAGGGGCCGATAACGGCGAACAGCCACCGGTCGACGTGTTGGATGAACGGTCCGTGGATGATGTACCGGTAGGCGAACGACCCGGTGTCGCCGAAGTGCCATGCCCAGTAGGCGACCCGGCCCTCGTCGAAGTGGGCGACGCGCTGTCCGAGCGAGACCAATCGCAAGACGAGCGCGAGGAGCGTGACGCCGACGACGAGTTTGATCGTCGCGTATTCGTCGGATCGTGCCCACGAACTGACGCGGCGGCGCGTGTTCTTGAGGACGGGCAGTACACCGCTCGACGTAGCCATATGGTGGTGGCAAGCAGGGGCAGGATTAGAACCCTTCTGGTTCGCCGTGCCGGAACGGTAGTTCTTTAGGGATAACAGCCACCCACACAGGTATGGTGCAGCTCGGATTGGTCGTCGCCCAGTACGACAAACACGGTGCCGTCATCGAGGCGATGAGACAGTCGGCCAGCGCTGCCGCGGCCGACCACGACGCAGATATCGTCGAGACGGTGACCGTGCCCGGGGCCTACGACACGCCGCTGGCGGCCGACCGACTGGCGCGTCGGGAGGACGTCGACGCCGTGGCAGTGCTGGGGGTCATCATCGAAGGCGACACCGACCACGACCAGGTCATCGCCGACGCCGCCGCACAGGGCCTGACCGACGTCTCGCTCGAACGGGACACCCCCGTCACGCTGGGCATCATCGGTCCGGGCATGAGCAAGGACGAAGCCGAGGCACGCACGCAGAAGGGTGGCTCGGCCGTCACGAGCGCCATCGAACTCGCAAACCTATGACTATGGACTTCGCTTCCCGCGTCGAACGTGTAGAACCGAGCGCGACACTCGCGATTAGCAACAAGGCCGCCGAACTCGAAGCCGAGGGCAAGGACGTCGTCGACCTCTCGGTCGGCGAACCCGACTTCGACACGCCCGAGAACATCAAGCAGGCCGCAAAGGACGCGCTAGACGCCGGCCACACCGGGTACACGCCGTCGAACGGCATCCCCGAACTCAAGGAGGCCCTCGTCGAGAAACTCCACGACGACGGCCTCACCCAGTACGGCACCGAGAACCTCATCGTCACGCCGGGTGGCAAACAGGCCCTCTATGAAATCTTCCAGACCCTCATCGACGACGGCGACGAAGTCGCCCTGCTCGACCCCGCGTGGGTCTCCTACGAGGCGATGGCGAAACTCGCCGGCGGGTCACTCACCCGCGTCGACACGGCCGCTCACGACTTCCAGCTAGCGGGTGCGCTCGACGACCTCGCCGACGCGGTGTCGGACGACACCGAACTGCTCGTCGTCAACTCCCCGGGTAACCCCCACGGGGCCGTCTACTCCGATGCGGCCCTCGAAGGCGTCCGCGACCTCGCCGTCGAACACGACATCACCGTCATCTCCGACGAGATATACAAGGAGATCACCTACGACGGCGTCGAGGCGACGAGCCTCGGCACCCTCGACGGCATGGAGGACCGCACGATCACGCTCAACGGGTTCTCGAAGGCCTACTCGATGACCGGGTGGCGGCTGGGCTACTTCGCCGCGCCGGAAGAACTCGTCTCGCAGGCCGGGAAGGTCCACTCTCACTCCGTCTCCTGTGCCGTCAACTTCGTCCAGCACGCCGGCATCGAGGCGCTCACCAACACCGACGAGGCCGTCGAGGAGATGCGTCAGGCCTTCGCCGAGCGCCGCGAGTTCCTCATCGGCCTGTTCGAAGAACACGGCGTCCACGTCCCGGAACCGCAGGGCGCGTTCTACATGATGCCCGAAGTCGCCCCGGACGGCGACGACACCGAGTGGTGTGACGCCGCGATCTCGGACGCACAGGTCGCCACCGTCCCCGGTAGCGCGTTCGGGACGCCCGGCTACGCCCGCATCTCCTACGCGAACAGCAAGGAGCGCCTGCAGGAAGCCGTCGACCGACTGGCCGAACACGACCTCATCTAATCAGCGTCTTTCTCGCCGTTTCGAAGTCGCGCTAGGGACGCGGCCCCGAGTCCCGCTAGCGCCGCCAGTGGCCCGAATCCGGGGCCGCTGTCCCCGGTCGTCGTCTCGGTCACGTCCGTCGGTGGCGGTGGATAGGGCGTCACCTCGGTGTCGGTTCCCGTCCGCGTCGTCCGTGTGTCAGTCCGCGTCGCTGTCGCGTCTGCCCCGCGTTCGGCGATGCGGACCACCCAACTCCCGCCGTCCGAAGCGGACTCGAAATCGCCGGTCAGCAAGACCCCACCGTCGACGGCGAAGAGGTCGTGGGGCGCGACGGCGGCGTCGAACGGTTCGAACGTGACGGTGTCGGGCGACCCTGCCGACCCGGTCTGTAGGAGTCGAACTCGGGACGAGTCGTCTCGGTCGCCGACGAAGACGGCGCTCCCGTCGGCCAGTCGCAGGGCCGCCCGCGGGTTCGCTCGGTCGTCGTCCGCGAAGTTGTGCGTCCACTCGCGCTGCATCCGGCCGTCGGCCGAGAGATAGCTGATGCGCCACGCGTCCGTGCCGTCGTCCTCGTAGATGCCGGACGCGGCGACGCCGCCGCCGGGTCCGAACCCTGCGGCGTCCGTGTACTCCTCCGTCCATCGGTGTTCCCAAACCCGCTGTCCCTCGGCGTCGATTCGGTCGAACCAGCCGTCGAACGCCGACTCGTACGCGTAGCCACCGGTCACCAAGTCGCCGTCGAGAGCGTCGGTGATGGTCGCCCCGAACCCGTCGCGAGTGTGGTCCCAGCGGACGGTCCCCGACGAGTCGAGACACTGGATGCGGGCCGAGACGGCGTGTGTCGTGATGTCGTTCGAGACGACCGCCACCCGGTCGCCATCGAGCGGTTGGACGCCGAGTTTATCGTCGTGATACCCCACCGGGACGCGGTGTCGCCACGACAGTGCCCCGTCGGCCGACAGCCGTGCGACCATCACCCGGTCGTCAGTCTCCGTGCGCCCGGCGGCGAGAGCGCCACCGTCGTCGGTTCCGGTGACGGTCTCGGGCGAGGGGGCGTCGTCGAACTGCCGGGACCAGACGCTCGTCCCGTCGTCGGCGACGGCGTGGAGCGTGGCAGTCTGGTCGGAGTGGTCGGTGAGCAACAGCGTCCGACCGTCGATCCGGGCGCTGTCTAGCAGTCTGCCGTCACCGACCGTCGTCCGCCAGTTGACGGCGAGAGAAACGGGGTCGGCCGCGTCGGCGGGGCTGACGGCCAGCGGTGACAGGGCGATGGCAGCGAGGAGGGAGCGGCGACGGAGGGGCATGGGCTACGACAGCACCCATCCAATCATATGCTTTGGGACGGCGGTATCACTCGAAGCCGACGGCCCCGTACCGCCGGACCAGATAGTACCCACCGACGAGCGGGTACGCGACCGGTGCCAGCAGCAGGAAGATGAGTCCCAGCGAGACGTAGGTACCGGGGTTGGGTCGCCACTCGGCCGAGTTGAGGCGGACGTACGTCGCGTCCCGGTAGATTGCGAGCGCGAACGGCACGGCCGAGAGGATGCCGAGGCCGACGAGGACGATGGTCACCGCGGTCCCGAGCGTCTCCGCGAGGGCGACTCCGAGTGCGAGGAACGTAAGCGGACAGACCGCTCCGACGGTGACGAAGACCCACCACCAGTCTCGGTCGACCCAGTCGACGACGACCTTGTGGCGGTAGTAGAGGTGGTTTAACTTCATCAGGTGGCCGAGGAAGAAGCCGCCGACGGCCCAGAGAATCGGGTTCGGGTCCCAGTCGACGTCCGTCTCGGCGATACGGCTGGTGTCCAGATACAACACGACGGGCGTCACCAGCCACGAGACGACGGCCAAAACGAGGAGCGCGACGTACCCGAGGCCGAACGTTCCCAGGATCCCGACCATACCGGCCGGCCCCTGTAACCCCCCGACGCCGCCCGTGATACCGAGGAAGATAGCCCCCAGACCGAACAGCCCCCAAGCGGCCGTCGGCAGCAACAGCAGTACTTCGATGATGCGGTACGACAGCGATTCGACGTCGTTGACGGTAGCTCTCTGCATTTTCCCCCACCCGTTCGAGGTTACCGCATCTGCAAATGTCGTGGTAAAAAGTGTTCTGATCGGCCGAAACCCGCACTTCTGCCGAGGAGGCCGGCTACGACCGCTCTTCGAGGACTCTGTCGATGATACGGCCCGTCGAGAGCAGGCGATCCGAGTCGTCGCGGTCGAGCGGACTCGCGCGGCGAATCTCGCAGTCGAGGCCGCGGTCTGCAAGCGCCGCCTGCAGTCGCTCCTCGTCGTGGTGCTGGTCGTACCCCAGCGCGATGATAGCGGGGTCGATGCGCTCGATGGGGACGAAGATGTCCTCGGGGTGGCCGAGGTGAGCCTCGTCGACGGGTTTGAGCGCGGCGACCATCTCGCGACGCTGGTCGTCCGGCACTACCGGCGGTTCCTTGTGCGTGACGTTGACCGACCGGGCGACGATGACGTGGAGTTCGTCGCCCATCGCTTTGGCGTCTCGCAGATAGTGGACGTGGCCGGGGTGGAGAATGTCGAACGTGCCCTGTGCGACGACGCGTGTCACGAGTCGAACTCCTCCTCGCGCAGTTCGCGGTCGATGTCGCTCTGGTCGAAGTCGAAGAAGGACTCTTCGGGCGGTTCGACATCCAGCACCGGAAGGTCGACCGGTTCGCCGTCGTTGTCGAAGGCCTGCCAGTCGTCGGGCCCGTACGGGTAGCCGACGATGATGTGGACGTCGCCTCGACCGAACGTGGCGAGGTCGGCGTCGCTCGGCCGGAGGACCCCGTTGGGGTGTGAGTGAATCGACCCCGCGGCGCGCATGTCGTTAGGTACCATACTCGTCTTGACCGTCGCACTCACCGGGTTCGATTCGGTCCCCGGGATGACCAGTACGTCCGTGAGAACGGTGCCGTCCTCGTCGAGCCCCAGTTTGGCGGCGTCGTCGCCGCGAAGCAGTCCCATGTACTCGTTCGGATGGGATTCCTCGGACGCGGCCCGCGCGAAGTCGAGCGCCGACTCGGCGATGCCGAGGATGCCGCCCGAACGAAACAGCCCCATATCTATACGGTGGGGTCGGGCGCTTTCTAAGGGTTCCGCTCTCGGCAGTCCACCTTCGCCGCCGTGTGCGCAAGCGCGAACGCCAGACACGCGCGTCTCGTCTAGCCAGCGATTTCGAAGAGTACAAACCGGGGAGTGCCGAAGAGACGCTAAATGTCTCCGCCAACTGGCACCGACGACGGTGCCGCGGTTCCCGACGGGGGAACCATCGTCTACGATCTCGCTGCTGAGTGTACCGCTGACGACGTCGAGGAAGGAGCCCGCTACCGAGCGACGGTCAACGGCGTCGTCGACTACGGCGCCTTCGTCGACCTCTCCGAGAAAGTGTCCGGGCTGGTCCACAGGTCGAACCTCCTGGGTAACTACGACGTCGGGGACGACCTCGTCGTCGAACTCGGTGAGATCCGTCCCGACGGCGACCTCAGTTTCGAGGAGGTCCGCCTGACCGACTACGAGCAAAAACACGTGCCACACGGGACCGCGGCGGACGTCACCGACCTCGACGACGAGACGGGCGACACCGTCGTCGTCGAGGGGCAGGTCGTCCAGATCAAACAGACCGGCGGCCCGACCGTCTTTCAGGTCCGAGACGGCACCGGCGTCGTCCCCTGCGCCGCCTTCGAGGAGGCCGGCGTCCGCGCCTACCCCGACGTGGAGATGGACGACGTGATTCGAGTCTCCGGCCGTGCCGAGGAACGAGACGGCGGCGTGCAGGTCGAAGTCGACTCCCTGACCGTTCTCGACGGTGACGAGGCCGCCGCTGTCGGGGACGACCTCGACGAGGCGCTTGCCGCTGCCGCGGAACCGACGGACATCGACCCACTGGTCGAGTGGCCCGCCTTCGAGAAACTGTGGGACGACCTGCGTGACGTCGCCACGGAACTTCGCAAGACCGTTCTGGAAGGGCGACCCATCCGGATGCGTCACCACGCCGACGGCGACGGTCTCTGTGCCAGCGTCCCCCTGCAAGTCGCGCTCGAACGGTTCATCGCCGACCACTACGAGGACGGCGACGCGCCCCAGCACCTCCTCAAGCGCCTCCCGAGCAAGGCGCCCTACTACGAGATGGAGGACGTCACCCGCGACCTCAACTTCGCGCTGGAGGACCGCACCCGCCACGGCCAGAAACTCCCCCTCGTCCTGATGCTCGACAACGGGTCGACCGAGGAGGACACGCCGGCCTACCGCAACCTCCGGCACTACGACATCCCCGTGGTCGTCGTCGACCACCACCACCCTGACCCGGAGGCCGTCGAACCCCTCATCGAACAGCACGTCAACCCGTACCTCCACGGGGAGGACTACCGCATCACGACGGGGATGCTGTGTGTGGAACTCGCCCGGATGATCGACCCGGACCTCACCGAGGACCTGAAGCACGTCCCCGCCGTGGCCGGCCTCTCGGACCGTTCGGAGGCCGAAGCGATGAGCGACTACCTCGAACTGGCCGGCGAGAAGGGGTACGACGAGACCGACCTGCGAGACATCGGTGAAGCGCTCGACTACGCCACCCACTGGCTGCGCTACAGTTCCGGTGAACAACTCATCAGCGACGTGCTCAACGTCGACTGTGAGAACCGCGAGCGCCACGGGGAACTCGTCGACGTCCTCGCCGAGAAGGCCGAACGCGACGTCGACGAGCAACTCGACGCGGCGATGAGCCACGTCGAACACGAGCGACTCGACAACGGCGCACACCTCTACCGCATCGACGTGGAGAACCACGCCCACCGCTTTACCTACCCCGCGCCCGGGAAGACCACCGGCGAGATACACGACCGGAAGGTCGCCGAGACGGGCGACCCCGTCATCACCATCGGCTACGGCCCCGACTTCGCCGTCCTCCGGAGCGACGGCGTCCGTCTTGATATCCCGCGGATGGTCACCGAACTGACCGAGGAGGTCGACGGCGGCGGCGTCTCCGGCGGCGGCCACCTCGTCGTCGGCTCTATCAAGTTCGTCTCGGGGATGCGCGACGCCGTCATCGACGCGCTGGTAGAGAAGATGGCCGACGCCGAGATCGACGAAGACCTCGGCAGTTCGACGGCGCTCCCCGAAGAAGTCTGAGCGGCGCGACACCCTCTTCTCGAACCCCTATCTCGTGAACCGAACCCGCCGAGCGGCGAGTGCGCCCACGACGAGGACGCCCAAGACGGCACCGAGAAGCCCAGCCGGTACCGCCGGTCGACCGCCGGACCAGTCCGCCTCGAACACGCGGCCGAAGTACGCTGCCACCTCGGTGCCGTGGAGGACCAGCACCACCTCGCGGTTCGTCGTCGCGGCCTGTTCGTTCCAGTTGAGGCTCCCGAGGACGACCCGGTCACCGTCGAGGACGGCCCCCTTCGCGTGTATCTTCGCGAAACGACCGCCGGAGTCGGCTAGTTTCGCCGAGAGCGGAGCGCCGGTCCGGTCGGCCCACGCCTCGAACCGCTCGACGGTCCGTCGATTCTCCTCGCGGACGTACCACGCCGAACTCAGGAGGAGACGGACCTCGACGCCGCGGTCGGCGGCCCGCCGGAGTGCCCGGAGCAGTGGTTCGTTCCATCCGCCGATAGTTGGCTGAACGACCGCGATGGAGTCGTCCGCGCCGTCGAGTTCGTCGACGAGCGCCCGCTGTGCGTTGTCCGGCGTGACGAGCAGGTCGGTTCGGTCGACGGCGACGGACCGCGCCTCGAACCGCGACGGATACGTCGCGTCGGCGGGTTCGCCGCGTTCGAACTGCCGTCCGCGTCGGTACTGGGACCACGGAACGGCGTCCCGCCAGCCAGCGTCGGCACGGAACGTCGCCGCGAGACCCGCAACGACCCGCGACTGTCTCGTCGTGACGCCCCACCCGCGACTGCTGTTGCCGCCCGTCCCGGCGGGCTTCCAGTTCTCGGTGAGGGCCACCGCGCGCTCGTCCGCGACGGCGTACTTCGCGTGGTGGTAGGTGTATCGAGCGTGTGGGCCAGCGACGAGTCGCACGCTCACGCCCGCCGAGACGAGTCTGTCGAGCGTTTGGGCTTCCGCGCGGGTTCGGCCCCCGACCGGTGACCCCTCCAGCAGGACGCGCACGTCGGCCCCTCGTCGATGGGCGGCGACGAGTGCGTCCGCGACGCGGGTCGACGAAAGCGTATAGCCTGCCAGATAGAGCCGTTCGTCGGCGTCACCGAGGGGTTCGACCGGGGCGCTCGGCGCGTCCGGGAGGGTGAAAACCCGGACTGACCCGGGACCGCCCGTGACGACAGGGCGGTCCGTCGCGCCGAGCGGACGCCACCGTACCGTCGAGCCGTGAACGACGCCGACCGCACCCTCGTCGGCGTCGCGGTACCGCAGTCGGTCCACGACGCTGCCGTTGTGGCGTAGGCGGAGCGTGTCACCGCCGTTCGCGAGAGCGACGGCTGAATCGAGACCGTAGACGGACTCGTCGGTCAGGTTCTGTACCCGGTCGGGATGGGCGGTGAGAACGATCCGTCCCCGCACGACCCGGTCCGGCAGCGGAGCAGTGGTGTGGCCGTCCGTGAGCGTGTACGCACCGAGATCGGTTGCCGCGGGGACGTCGAGGACGACGAATTCGCCCCGATCACCGCCGGCAACCGGGTCCGGGTAGACGGCGTGGATGGTCGGTGTCGTCGTCGAGGGACCACCTGCTGTCGGGGTACCGACCGCTATCCCGCCGGCGGTGACGCTGCTGACGAGGACGAGCGAGACGAGTGCCAGCGACGCGAGTCGCTGGGCGAGCGGGGTACGAGCAGTCGAATCTGAAACGTCGACGGGGAACCGCATCGGCGGGGCTGGTCGCCCCTTCGGACAAAAGGGTTCGGCCTACGCGCTCTCGGCTTTCTCCGCTTCGGCCTGCACGAGGTAGGCGCGGTCGTCGGCGTACTTCGCCGCCTCGTCGAGGGCCTCCCGTGTCCCGATCTGTCGGAGCGCCCACGCGGCGGAGGCGCGGACTTCGTCGCTCTCGTCGCTCTCGAGGACGTCAGCGAGGGGGTCGACCGCGCGGGTGTCACCGAGCAGTCCCAGCGACCGGGCCGCCACCGAGCGGATCTCGTCGTCGTCGGCGTCGAGTCGGTTCGCGACCGGTTGGACCGACTCGGGGCTCCCGATAGCGCCCAGCGAGCGCATCGTCACCGTCTGGAGGGCGGGGTCGCCGTCGCCGTCGATGAAGTCGTGGAGCGTCTCGGTGGCACGGTCGTCGCCGATCTTCCCGAGGACCTTGATCGGTCCCTTATCGCGCTTCTGTGCGCGTTGGTGCATCACGTCGAAGGCGGGTGCGGCGTCGCTCCCGAGGTGATAGAGGATGTCGATGAAGTACTCCTCGATGAACTCAGAGCCCAGTTTGTCGAGCGCGAAGAGGACGATGTCGAGGTTGCCCTCCTTGGCGTGGATCTTCGCGGCGTTCCACTCGGCCGGGAAGTCCTTGCGGTTCTCGTTGGTGAGGACGTCGTAGAACCCCTTGGCGTCGAGTTGCTCTCGTACGGTGAGGTCGTCCCAGACCTCCGCTGCTTCGAGGTCGTCTTCGAGGGTCTCGGCCGCTTCGAGGAGGCCGGCGATGGTCTCCTCGTCGTCGTCGGCGTCGAGGGCCGCACCCTCGATAGCGTCCGCGACGGTGGCGAGGGCGTCGGCCGCGGCGTCGAGGTCGGCACCGGCGTCGGCGCCGTGGTCGACGTACTCCTCGCTTGCCGCGAGGAACGTATCGACGGCCTCGTGGGCCTCGTCCTCGCCGTCGTCGGTCCACTCGCTGTCGGTAACGGTTCCCTGTGCGGTCTCGACGACGTCGACGACGTCCTCGGCGTAGGGCCCGCGCTGGGATTCGAGGTCGTCACGCAGGTCCGAGAGGCGCGATTCGAGTTCCTCGCGGGGGTCCTCGTCGTCCTCGTCGGGTTCGGGCAGGTCGGCGGCTTCGAGGTCGCTCTCGACGTCGTCGAGCGTCGTCTCGACCTCGTCGAGGTCCGCTTCCGTCTCGGCGGCCTCTAGCGCCTCGCTGGCCTCGTCGAGTCGCGATTCAAGTTCCTCGCTACCGACGCCGTCGCCGTCTTCCTCGGCAGGGGCGTCCTCGGCGGTCTCGTCGTCCCCGTTGCTCATGTACGCAGATGTGTCGGTCCGGGCTAAGAGCGTTTTCCTTTCGGTGTGGGCGCCCAGCGCTCTCGTGCGGCTGAGAGCGACCTAACTGGCAAGAGATTAGTGGCGTCGTAGCCACGTCCACCGTAGTTGGCACATGGGCTCTGACAGCGCGGACGACTTCGAGGAAGTGAAAGAAGACTTCACACCCGAGGGGCCCGACGCCGGGGGCGAAACGTCGGCCGCCGGGTTCGTGGAGTACGGCATCGAAGACAGACCACCGAGAGGCGCGTCGATGCTGCTGGGCGTCCAGCACTACCTGACGATGATAGGGGCATCCGTCGCGATTCCGCTGGGTCTCGCGGGTGCGATGGGGATGTTCGAGGCGGCACCGGGACAGGTCGGCCGACTCATCGGCACGTTCTTCGTCGTCTCCGGTATCGCGACGTTGGCCCAGACGACCATCGGGAACCGCTACCCCATCGTGCAGGGCGGGACGTTCTCGATGCTCGCGCCCGGACTGGCCATCGTCGGCGTGTTGGCCCAGCAGGGGGCCGACTGGCAGACGATGCTCGTCGAGTTACAGGGCGCGGTCATCGTCGCCGGCCTCGTCGAGATGGGCATCGGCTACACCGGCGTGATGGGCAAACTCAAGCGGTACATGGGGCCGGTCGTCATCGCGCCCGTCATCGCGCTCATCGGCCTCGCGCTGTTCAACGTCCCCCAGATTTCGAACCCGAACTTCGGTGCGCCCGGTACCGGGCAGAACTGGTGGTTGCTCGGGCTGACGATGCTCTCTATCGTCGTTTTCTCGCAGTACCTCGACCGTCGACATCGGGCGTTCAAACTGTTCCCCGTCCTGCTGGGCATCGCCGTCGCGTGGGGCGTCGCCGCCGTCCTCTCTGTGACCGGCGTCTTCGCCGAGGGGTCGGTGAGCTACGTCGCCCTCGGGAGCGTTACGAGTGCCCCGCTGCTCCAGCCTATCTACCCGTTCCAGTGGGGCCTCCCGCAGTTCACGCCCGGGTTCGTCGTCGGCATGATGGCGGGGATGCTCGCGTCCGTCGTCGAGAGTTTCGGCGACTACCACTCCGTCGCCCGCATCGCCGGCAAGGGCGCCCCGAGCGCGAAGCGCATCGACCACGGCATCGGCATGGAAGGCGTCGGTAACGTCTTCGCCGGCATCATGGGCACCGGGAACGGCTGTACGTCCTACACCGAGAACGTCGGCGCCATCGCCATCACCGGCGTCGCCTCCCGCTACGTCGTCCAAATCGGTGCCGCGGTGATGATCGTCGTCGGCTACTTCGGCCCGATGGGGGAACTGTTCGCTACCATCCCCGCGCCTATCATCGGCGGCCTCTACATGGTCATGTTCGGGCAAATCGCCGCCGTGGGCCTCTCGCAGTTGAAGTACGTCGACTTAGACGCCAATCGCAACATCTTCATCGTCGGCTTCGCGCTGTTCGCTGGCCTCGCCATCCCCGAGTACATGAGTCAGGTCGGGCAGGGGCTGGAGGCGTCCGGTGCGACGGCACTCCAACAGGGCCTCGCGAGCGTCCCCGTCCTCGGCGCGATACTGGGAACGGACGTCGTGGCGACGACGCTGTTCGTCGTCGGCGGTACCGGGATGGTCGTCGGCGGCATCGTCGCGTTCGTCCTCGACAACACCATCCCCGGCACCCGCGAGGAACGCGGCCTCAGCGCGTGGGCCGAACTCACCGAGGACGACGACGAGTTCGTCTCGGCGTTCGACCGCCTCCGGGGTCGCGGCGGCGACCGACCGCCAGTCTCGGGCGACGACTGAGTCGCGATGTCCGACGAGAGCGAAACAGTGTACGACGGCGTCCTGCGACGCGGTGGCCGGATTACCGTCACTCGCGACCGACTGCTGGTGGACCGCCCGGACGGCGAGTCCGTCGCCGTCCCGTTGTCCGGCGTCGTGGACGTGACCTTACAGGATGTCGACTGGTTCCTCGTCGTGATGAGTCTCGGCCTCGTCGGATTCGGCCTCGCGTCGGTCGGGCGCAACCTCCTGTTCGCGGTACTGTTCGTCGTCGCCGGAATCGGTAGCACCGCGCTCACCTACCGGAAACGGGGAGCGCTTCGGGTCAGCATCTCGGGTGAGACCCGTCCTCTCAAGCTCTTTCCCGCCGACCCGCGGGCGTGTTACGACGCGCTCGCGACCGTGCTCGACGCCGAGTGACGAAGCGAAACCGCCTACACTTACACCCCCAGCGTTCGGACGCTCTCGTATGACCGCAGACAGCGTCCAGTCGCTCGTCGACCAGTTGCACGAGGAAGCGGCGATGGACCGCCCGGACGAAGCGACGCCGGACGTCGGAATCGTGATGGGGTCCGACTCGGACCTGCCGACGATGGCCGGCGGGAAGGGGAAACGACCCGGCGCCTACGCCGCACTGGCCGAGGAACTCGGCTTCGCTGAACAGACCGACTACACCGACGCACCCGACGCTCGCTTCACCTTCGAGACGTTCGTCTGTTCGGCCCACCGCACTCCGGACCTGATGTACGCGTACGCGGAGACGGCCGAGGCTCGCGGCGTCGACGTCATCATCGCCGGCGCGGGCGGGAAGTCCGCCGACCTCCCGAACATGACCGCGAGCATCGCCTACCCGCTGCCGGTCATCGGCGTCCCCGTCCAGGAGAAGTCCGTCGACTCCGTCATCGGGATGCCCCAAGGTGCGCCAATCACGGCCGTCGACGCCGGAAAGTCGTTCAACGCGGCGCTCACCGCCGTCCAGATTCTCTCCAGAGAACACGACGAACTCCGCGACCGTCTGGTCGAGTATCACGAGGGTCTGCAGGAGGAGGTCGGAAAGGTGTCACGGGACCTTCACGAACTCGGGACCCCCGGGTTCAAAGCGGCGTACTGGGACTAACCGACGCTCTGTCCGGCCACTTTAAAGACCCCCGAACCGCCCGAAATCCGGCGCCGTAGTGGTTATCAACCCTTATATGCCAGTACTTCTAACCGTCGTACGATAGGAGATTTCGGAATGAGTAATCCATGGATCGCCATCGGCGCACTCGCGGTCGTGGCGCTCGCTATCCCCATCACGATGATGGCCGTGTCGAGCCTTCTGCGTCCGCGCGTGCCCGAACAAGGCAAAACCGCCACCTACGAGTCCGGTGAGGTGCCGACCGGCAGCAGCAGGCAGATCAAGTTCAATATCCAGTACTACATGGTCGCCCTGCTGTTCGTCATCTTCGACATCGAGACCGTCCTCATCTTCCCGTGGACGGTCATCTACCGCGACGCTGTCGGCGCGGTCGGGATGACGAAGGTCCTGCTGCCGATGGTCGTGTTCATCGGCGTGCTCGTCGTCGGACTCGGCTGGGCGTGGCGTAACGGCGCAGTCAGATGGGTGCGCAGTCCGCGTGCCACGAAGGGGGCAGACACATATGAGTAGTGACCAGACACCGCCGGCGGTCGAAGATGTATCGACGCAAGAAGCCCGCATGGGTGACGGCGTGGACGACCGGTTCAACTCGACGCTGCGCGAGGCGTTCGGGTCGACGCCGTTCATCCTGACCAAGTTCGACAAGTTCATGAACTGGGTCCGGGGGTCCTCGATGTTCATGCTGCAGTTCGGTATCGCCTGTTGCAGCATCGAGATGATCCACACCTACGCCATCAAGCACGACCTCGACCGGTTCGGCGCCGGGGTGCCGCGCGCGTCGCCGCGGCAGGCCGACGTCATCATCGTCCCGGGGACCATCGTCTCGAAGTTCGCCCCGCGGATGAAGCGCGTCTACGACCAGATGCCCGAACCGAAGTTCGTCGTCTCGATGGGGTCGTGTACCATCTCCGGCGGCCCGTTCCAGGAAGGGTACAACGTCGTCAAGGGCGCCGAGGAGGTCATCCCCGTCGACATCCACGTCCCCGGATGCCCGCCGCGCCCCGAGGCGCTGGTCTACGGCGTCGCCAAACTACAGGAGCGCATCGCCAACGGCGAGTCCTCGCCGGTGACGGTCAAACCGTACGAACTCGAACAGTTCGGTGACTTAGAACAGGACGAACTCGTCGACAAACTCGCAGACGAGATCGACGAAGACGACCTCGTCATGCGGTACAACTGGGACAACTCCCCATAACCATGAGTCTGGAAAAACCCACACCCGACACGGCGGCCGAGGTCGGTGTCACCGAGGACGGCCTCGACTACGACGCACTGGCCGACCTGCTCGGCGGGCACGTCCTCGACCGCGAGGAACACGTCAACGCCGAGGGGTTCGTCATCCGTCCCGACGAAGTGCAGGCGGTCCTCTCGACGCTGAAGAACGAGGCCGGGTTCGACCACTGTGCGTGTGTCACGGCACAGGAGTACGACGACCGGTACGAGTCTATCTACCATCTCCGGAAGTTCGACGACCCGACGCAGGAACTGTCCGTCATCGTGCCCTCGCCGAAGGACGACCCGCACAACGAGTCGGCCGCTCGCGTCTACTCGACGGCCGACTGGCACGAGCGAGAGGCCTACGACCTCGTCGGCATCAACTACGACGACCACCCCGACCTGCGTCGCATCCTCCTCCCCGAGACGTGGCAGGGCCACCCGCTCTCGCAGGACTTCAATCAGGACCAGCCACAGATCGTCACGCTGCGTGAGAACGCCAACCCGCTGGAGGCCGACCACCGTAGCGAGGACGACTCGGACACGATGTTCGTCAACATCGGTCCCCACCACCCGGCGACCCACGGCGTCCTGCACGTGAAGACGGTGCTCGACGGCGAGCAGATCGCCGACCTCGAACCGGACATCGGCTACCTCCACCGCTGTGAGGAGCAGATGTGCCAGCAGGGCACCTACCGGCACCAGATCATGCCGTACCCGGACCGGTGGGACTACGTCTCGGCCGGCATCCTCAACGAATGGGCGTACGCCCGCGCGGCCGAGGACCTCGCGGACATCGAGGTGCCCGAGTACGCACAGGTCATCCGGACGATGTCCGCCGAACTGTGCCGCATCGCCGCGCACATGCTCGCACTCGGGACGTTCGCGCTGGACGTCTTCGGCGACTTCACCGCCATCTTCCAGTACGCGTTCCGCGACCGCGAGGTCGTCCAGAACATCCTCGAAGACCTCACCGGCCAGCGCCTGATGTTCAACTACCTGCGGCTGGGTGGCGTCGCGTGGGACCTCCCGGAACCCCGCGAGGAGTTCTTCGAGAAGACCCGCGACTTCCTCGACGACCTGCCGCACAAACTGGAAGAGTACCACGACCTCATCACGGGCAACGAGATATTCCAGATGCGGTGTGTCGACACCGGCGTCCTCTCACCCGAAGAGGCCAAGCAGTACGGCGCCACCGGCCCGGTCGCACGCGGGTCCGGCGTCGACTACGACCTTCGCCGTGACGACCCCTACGGCTACTACGACGAACTCGACTGGAACGTCGTCACCGAGGAGGGCGGCGACAACTTCAGTCGCGTCCTCGTCCGCATGCGCGAAGTCGAGGAGTCGGCCCGCATCATCGAACAGTGTATCAACCTCCTCGAACAGTGGCCCGAAGACGAACGCGAGATTCAGGCCAACGTCCCACGGACGCTGCGTCCGGACCCGGATACGGAGATTTACCGCGCCGTCGAGGGTGCGAAGGGCGAACTCGGTATCTACATCCGGTCGGACGGCACCGACAAGCCCGCCCGGTTCAAGATCCGGAGTCCGTGCTTCTCGAACCTCCAGACGCTGCCCGAGATGTCACAGGGCGAGTACGTCCCGGACATGGTGGCCTCGCTCGGTAGCCTCGACATCGTCCTCGGGGAGGTGGACCGCTGATGCAGTCGGCACCGCTCCCGGAGACGCTGGCGAACCTCGTCGGACTCGACCCCAACAGCACGCCGGTCATGATCCTGATGAGTCTCGTCGGCGCGGCGCTGATCGGGACGCTGATGATGACTAACACGGCCCTGGCCGGCCCGTGGGCGAAACGGAAGATCACGGCGGCGTTCACCGACCGCATCGCCGTCAACCGAATCGGACCGTACGGCCTGTTTATCATCGTGGCCGACGCAGTGCGCCTGCTTTCGAAGGAACTCATCGTTCCGGACGGTGTCGACCGCCCCGCGTGGGACCTCGCGCCGCTCGTCATCGCTAGCACTGCCTTGCTCGGGTTCGCAGTCGTTCCGATGGGCAGCGGTATCCACCTGGCCGACCCCGAAGTGGGTCTGGCCTACGTGTTCGCGACGGCCTCGATGGCTTCGGTCGGTCTGGTGATGGCCGGCTACGCGTCGAACAACAAGTACTCGTTCCTCGGCGGTCTGCGCGCCGTCGCACAGAACGTGGCCTACGAGATTCCGCTCATCCTCACCGGCGCGTCGGTGGTCATCTTCACCGGGTCGCTCCAGATGAGCGAAATCGTCGCGGCCCAGCAACAGACCCTCATCGGGCCGCTGCCCTCGTGGTACGCGTTCGTCAACCCCTTCGCGTTCGTGCTGTTCATGATCGCGAACCTCGCCGAAGTCGGCCGTAACCCCTTCGACATTCCCGAAGCGCCGACAGAGATTGTCGCCGGGTACCAGACCGAGTACTCCTCGGTGTACTTCGTCCTCGTCTACTTGGGTGAGTTCATCCACATCTTCCTCGGCGGGGCCATCATCGCCACCATCTTCCTCGGCGGCCCGGCCGGTCCGGGACCGGCGAGTCTCGGCATCGTCTGGTTCTTCATCAAGATCTGGGGCGTGTTCCTGTTCACGCAGTGGGCCCGCTCGGCGGTTCCGCGCGTCCGCATCGACCAGCTCATCGAGATCGGCTGGAAGGGAATGCTCGTCCTCTCGCTGGCGAACCTGCTGCTGACCGCGGTCATCGTCGGGGTGATCGCCTGATGACCGCACTCACGACCGAATCCGCTGGAGGAAACTGACAATGATTGGCATCCTGAAGTCCATGGCGACGACGATGAAACACGCCCTCGACGGGGAGACGTTCACGGTGGAGTACCCGGACGTCGCCCCCGAGGTGAGCCCCCGCTTTCGCGGCGTCCACAAGTGGAGCCAAGAGCGGTGTATCTGGTGTCGGCAGTGTGAGAACGTCTGCCCGAACAACACCATCCAGATCGTGATGGACGACCAGCGCAACGGCGAGCAGTACAACCTCCACATCGGCCAGTGTATCTACTGTCGACTGTGCGAGGAGGTCTGCCCGACCGACGCCATCCTGCTGACCCAGAACTTCGAGTTCACCGCGGACACGAAAGACGAGTTCGCTTACGACAAGGAGCAACTCAAGAACGTGCCGTGGTACAAGGACATCGACCCGCTCGAATCCCGCGAACCCGACCGGGGCGCGTGGATCGGCGAGGGCGACGGCGAAGTGGACTACCAGTAACCTGCCGGCCGTTCTTTTCACGCCCGATTCGGGCCGTCGGTAGCCGATGGTCCCCCGTGCGGACCCGCGCTCACGCGAGACGAAAGAGGAATCTTCAAAGGGGCGCCGCAAAGAGTCTCAAAGTAAGATGGCACTGTACGAGTCAATCGCGTTCGCGCTGTTCGCGTTGGTGACGGTGGGCAGCGCGGCAGGCGTCGTGTTAGTTCGGGACGTCTGGCATTCGGCGCTGTTACTGGGCGTGTCACTGGTCAGCGTCGCCGTGTTCTACATCATGAACCAGGCGGCGTTCGTCGCAACGATGCAGATTCTGGTGTACGTCGGCGGCGTCCTCATCCTCATCACCTTCGCGGTGATGCTCACTCGGGAGGACGAGTCGGTGGTCGAGGTGACACCATGACCAGTAAACCGAGACTCAACACCGAGGGGAACTTCGTCGCGGGACTGGCGGCGATCGCGCTGTTCGTCGTCCTCGGCGTCGTGTTCCTCGGCGTCTCGTTCCCGAACCCGGCCGGGTTCGGCGAGTCCGCCGCGATTACGAAGAGTCTGGGCGCGGCGATGTTCGACATCGCGCCGAGCGCGATAATGGGTGAGAACGAGGCCGCCGTCCCCTCCGAAGGGTTCCTCGTGGCCTTCGAGATCATCGACGTCGTGCTGGTCGCGGCGCTGGTTGGCGCCGTCATGCTGGCCCGCCGCGAGGAGGCCGGCGAAATCGTCGACCTCGGCGTCGACAACACGGACACCGACGAACCGGCCGTCGCGGCCGACGGCGGTGCGGAGTCCGACGACAGTCACGGAGGTGACGGTGCGTGATCCCCGCCGAGACGTACCTCCTGCTCTCGGCTGCCGTGTTCTGTATCGGCCTGTTCGGCATTCTGACCCGACGGAACGCGCTCGTCTTCCTGATGTCCGTCGAACTAATGTTGAACGCGGCGAACATCAACTTCGTCGCCTTCTCGCTCCAGCACGGCAACCTCACCGGGCAGGTGTTCGCGCTGTTCGGGATGGCCCTTGCCGCCGCCGAGGTGGCTATCGGCATCGGTATCATCCTCGTGCTGTACCGTAACTTCAGTGACGTGGACGTGACGAAGGCGACGACGATGAGGTGGTAACAGATGGCTGCATTCACATACGCTCCGGCGATCGTCCTGCTGCCGTTCGTATCGTTCCTCGTCGCACTGTTCGCGGGCGACCGCATGCCGAAAGGCGGCGCGCTCGCGGGCATCACCGCGACGGGCGGGTCGCTGCTGCTCTCTATCTGGGTCGCGCTCACCGTCGCCGGTGGGGGCTACCACAACGAGTTCGTCTACACGTGGGTCGCCGGCGTCGAGTCGGTCACCCTCCGGTTCGGGCTACTGCTCGATCCGCTGTCGGCGCTCATGCTGCTCATCGTGACGCTCATCTCGTTCCTCGTCCACATCTTCTCGCTGGGCTACATGAACGACGAGGACGAGACCGGCCTGCCGCGCTACTACGCCGGCCTCGGCCTGTTCACGGCGAGCATGCTCGGGTTCGTCGTCGCGAACAACCTGCTGATGGCCTTCATGTTCTTCGAACTGGTGGGCCTGTGTTCGTACCTGCTCATCGGGTTCTGGTTCCGCGAGGACGGCCCGCCGAGCGCCGCGAAGAAGGCGTTCCTCGTCACCCGCTTCGGTGACTACTTCTTCCTCATCGGCGTCGTCGGCATCTTCGCCACCTTCGGTACTGGCCTCTTCGCCCCCATCACGCAGAACGGCGAGGTGGTCGCCCAGAGCTTCCCCGTGCTCGCAGAGCACGCCGTCGTCGACGGCGAGACGGAGGCCATCGCGATGCTCGACACCGTCGGCCTCTCCGCGCAGGCGTGGTTCACGGTGCTGGGACTGCTCGTCCTCGGTGGCGTCGTCGGGAAGTCCGCACAGTTCCCGCTGCACACGTGGCTCCCCGACGCGATGGAGGGCCCGACGCCCGTCTCCGCGCTCATCCACGCAGCGACGATGGTCGCGGCCGGCGTCTACCTCGTCGCGCGCATGTACGGGTTCTACGCCATCTCGCCGACGGCGCTCGCGGTCATCGCGCTGATCGGTGGCTTCACGGCCCTGTTCGCCGCGACGATGGGGCTGGTCAAACAGGAGATCAAACAGGTGCTCGCGTACTCCACCATCTCCCAGTACGGGTACATGATGCTCGCGCTGGGCTCGGGTGGCTACATCGCCGCCGTCTTCCACCTGACCACCCACGCCGTGTTCAAGGCGCTGCTGTTCCTCGGTGCCGGGTCGGTCATCATCGCCATGCACCACAACGAGAACATGTGGGACATGGGCGGTCTGAAAGAGAAGATGCCGGTGACTTACTGGACGTTCCTCTCCGGGTCGCTGGCGCTGGCCGGCATCGTTCCCTTCGCTGGCTTCTGGTCGAAAGACGAAGTGCTGTACGAGGCGCTCATCCACGGGTTCGGAACTGAGGGCGGTCTCGGAACGGCTTACCTCGTCGCGTACGCCATGGGGCTACTGGCCGTCTTCTTCACCGGCTTCTACACCTTCCGGATGGTGTACCTCACCTTCCACGGCGACGCTCGCTCCGACACCGCGCGGAACCCCCACGGCGTTCGCTGGAACGTCAAGGGGCCGCTCGCGGTGCTGGGCGTGCTGGCCGCGACGGTCGGGTTCATCAACATGAAACCCGTCGCGAAACTGACCGGCGCGCACATCGACTTCCTGCACGCGTGGCTCGCCGGGCCCGACGAGGGTGGCTGGCCGGCCGCACTCGTGACCAGTTCCCACCACTACGAGGGACTGCTGCACGACGTGGCCCACGTCACCGCGGGGTACCCGCTCAACGAGACGCCGACGCTGCTCGCCTCGGCGGCCGTCTCGCTGGGGCTGGCGCTGGCCGGTGCCGGCGCCGCGACCGCGCTGTACCGCGGATCCGACCCCGTCGAACACACGGACAAGTTGGGCAGTCTGAAGACGCTACTCATGCACAACTACTACCAAGACGAGTATCAGGTGTGGCTCGCGACGGGTCTCACGTACCCGCTCGCACGCGCGATGGACAAGTTCGATCAGGGTGTCGTCGACGGCGTCGTCAACGGCATCTCCAGCGTGAGCCTCTTCGGTGGCAGTCGCATCCGCCGCATCCAGTCGGGCGTCGTCAGCAACTACGCGACGCTGCTGACGCTGGGGCTGGTGCTCCTGCTGGCTATCTTCGGTCTCGCCGGGGGGTGGTTCTGAATGTGGGTCGCTGCACTCCTCGCGGTGACACTGTTCGGGAGCGCCGCGGTCATGCTCTCGCCGGACCGCTACGCCGGCAAACTCGCCGCCGCCGTCAGCGCCGTCCCGGCGCTGGCGTCGGTGTACATGTACTACGTGTTCCTCACCCAGAACGGCGGTGCGGGCAACGCGCTCCTCTCGCCCGGTGAGGTGGCCTTCGGCCAGCAGATCCCGTGGATAGACCTCGCGGGCTACCAGATAGCCTACTACGTCGGGCTGGACGGCGTCAGCATGCCGCTGCTCGCGCTGACGACCATCCTGACCACGCTGGCCATCGTCTCGGCGTGGACGCCCATCGACGAGCGACAGTCCCAGTTCTACGGGCTGATGCTGTTCATGGAGACGAGCCTCATCGGCGTCTTCGCGGCGCTCGATTTCTTCCTCTGGTTCGTCTTCTGGGAGGGCGTCCTCATCCCGATGTACTTCCTCATCGGCGTCTGGGGCGGCCCCCGGCGGAAGTACGCCGCGATCAAGTTCTTCGTCTACACGAACGTGGCCTCGCTCGTCATGTTCGCGGGCCTGTTCGCGCTGGTGTTCAACACCGACCTCACGTCGCTGGCCCTGCCGGCGATGGCCGAAGCGTTCCGCAACGCCTCCAGACTGCCGACCATCGCCGGGTTCAGTCTGGCGACCATCTCCTTCGTCCTGATGTTCTTCGGATTCGCGGTGAAGGTGCCCGTCTTCCCGCTGCACACGTGGCTGCCCGACGCCCACGTCGAGGCGCCGACGCCGGTGTCGGTGATGCTGGCGGGCGTCCTCCTGAAGATGGGGACCTACGCACTGCTGCGGTTCAACTTCACGATGCTCGCGGAGACGGCACAGGCACTCGCCGTCCCGCTGGCCATCGTCGGCGTCGTCAGCGTCATCTACGGCGCGATGCTGGCGCTGGCACAGCGCGACCTCAAGCGCATCGTCGCGTACTCCTCCATCTCGTCGATGGGGTACGTCATCCTCGGACTGGTCGCGTTCACGCCCCACGGCATGGGCGGTGCGACCTTCCAGATGGTCGCACACGGCCTCATCTCGGGGCTGATGTTCATGACCGTCGGCGTCATCTACAACACCACACACACGCGCATGGTCGGCGACATGTCCGGCCTCGCAGACCGGATGCCGTGGACGGTCGGCATCTTCGTGGCCGCCGCGTTCGGCTACATGGGCCTGCCGCTGATGGCTGGGTTCGCCGGAGAGTTCCTCATCTTCCAGGGCGCGTTCGACGCGGCCACGCTGGGTAGCGCCGCGCCGGTGCTAACCTCGCTGGCCATGTTCGGTATCGTCGTCGTCGCCGGCTACCTGCTGTGGGCGATGCAGCGCACGCTGTTCGGTGGCTTCAGTCTGGAGACGGACTACGAGGTCGGTCCGGCCGCGTTCCACGACGTCGCACCGCTCGCGGTCCTCCTCCTGCTAGTCATCGCACTCGGTGTCGCCCCTGACCTCTCCTACGATATGATTCAACACGCGATTACGCCGCTCACTGGAGGTGGTGCATAGATGGTTCATCAGCTACCTAGCTGGGCGGGGCTTGCACCTGCGCTTGCACTCGCCGTGACGGCGCTGGTCCTGCTACTGATCGACAGCGTCGACCCCGATACGACGAACACGAGTCTCCTCGGCGGCGTCTCCGTCGTCGGATCGCTGGCGTCGCTGGCGTTCGCCGTGTGGTTCATCTTCGGCGGCACCGGCATCCCCACCAGCGAGGGCGGGGTCGGCACGCCCGTGCTGTTCAACGGGCAACTGGTCGTCGACCAGATGGCCCTGTTCTTCATGATCATCGTCGCGAGCGTCACGGCGCTCGTGACGCTCGCCAGTACGGACTACGTGCGAGAACACGCCTATCAGGCGGAGTTCTACGCCCTCGTCTTGCTGGCTGCGACGGGGATGTCCGTCCTGAGTGCGGCCAACAGTCTGGCGACGGCGTTCGTCGCACTGGAACTCGTCTCGCTGCCCTCCTACGCGCTCGTCGCGTTCCTCAAGAAGAACCGTGGCAGCGTCGAGGCCGGGCTCAAGTACTTCCTCATCGGCGCGGTGTCTTCGGCGGTGTTCGCCTACGGCATCTCGCTGGTGTACGCCGCGACGGGCGTCCTCCGGTTCGACGGCATCGCGACGGCCATCGAGAGCGGTACCGTTCAGACCATCGTCGACGGCACGGTGCAGGCCCAGTCCGGGTCGCCCGCCGTCCCGATGTCGATTCTGGGCGTCGGCATCATGATGGTCATCGGCGGCGTCGCGTTCAAGATAGCCGCCGTCCCGTTCCATTTCTGGGCGCCGGAGGCCTACGAGGGCGCGCCCGCACCCATCTCGGCGTTCCTCTCGTCGGCCTCGAAGGCCGCCGGGTTCGTGCTCGCCTTCCGTGCCTTCGCCGTCGCGTTCCCCATCGGGGCGCTCGTCTCCAGCGGCGAGGCGCTGAACTGGTTCGTCGTCTTCCAGGTGCTGGCCATCGCGACGATGTTCATCGGGAACTTCGCCGCGGCCACCCAGGAGAAGGTCAAGCGGATGATGGCCTACTCCAGCGTCGGCCACGCCGGCTACATCCTCATCGGCCTGGCCGCACTGTCGGCCTCCGGTGACGGGATGGCCCTCTCGATGAGCGCCGGGATGGCCCACCTGCTCGTCTACGGGTTCATGAACACCGGCGCGTTCCTGTTCATCGCGCTCGCCGAGTACTGGGGCGTCGGCCGCCGCTTCGAGGACTACAACGGCCTCGGCCGGCAGGCCCCGCTGGCCTGTGCCGCGATGACGATCTTCCTCTTCAGTCTGGCCGGCCTGCCCATCGGCGGCGGGTTCTTCTCGAAGTTCTACCTGTTCTCGGCGACGCTGGACGTCGGCGCGTGGTCGCTCGCGGCCGCGCTCGTCATCAACAGCGCGCTGTCGCTGTTCTACTACTCCCGGGTCGTCAAGGCGATGTGGATCGAGGAGCCGACCGGCGACCGGTCCATCGAGTCGTACCCGACCGGTCTCTACACGGCTATCGTCTCGGCCGCCGTCGTGACGGTGCTGCTGGTCCCCGGGTTCGACTACGTCTCCAGTCTCGCGTTCCGGGCCGTCGAACTACTGTAACTCGTAGACGAAGACGCCGCCGCTCTCCCGCTTTTCGACGCGACCCTGTGCTTCCAGCACGTCCAGATGCCCGATAGCCTCGCTCATCCCCGAGAAGTACTCCGTCGCCGGCAGGTCACCGAACAGCGCCGTCATCACGTCCGCGGGCGTCGTCGCGCCCTCGCTCACGATGTCGGTGACTTCCTCGCTTCGCTGGTCGTGTTCGGCGAGGATGGCGTCGATACGCTCCGTCGGTGACTCGACGGGTTCTCGGTGGCCGGTGAGAAAGCGGTCGTGACCCTGCTCTCGGAGCCAGCGTAACGACTCGTTGAACGCGGGGAGGACGCGCGGACGCTGACCGCCGCGGTCCTCGGGTGGCTGGAGGAACGGGTTCGGCGTGATGTCGCCCAGCACGTTGTCGCCGACGATGGCCTCGCGGCGGCCGTCCCAGTCGTACGAGAAGATGAGTTCCCCAACGGCGTGTCCGGCGACGCTGTCGACCGTGAGTCGCTCGTCGTCTACGGTAAGCGTATCACCGGCCGTCACCTCGCGGTCGGTGGCAACACTCTGGGCGTACGCCAGAAACGCCTCTGGAAGCTGTGTGACCGCCTCCGCGGTCTCTCGGGAGATGCCACAGCGCTCGAAGAAATCCGAGAAGTACGATTGCTCGTACTTCAGACGGGTGGCGAAGTCGTGCATGATGCCCGCGGCGTCGGGACTGGCGATGACACGTGCCCCTTCCGAGCGCAGGCGGGCCGCGAGTCCGAAGTGGTCGGGATGGGGGTGGGTGACGAGGACCTGCGAGACGTCAGCGGGCGTGAGTTCGCGTGCCTCCAGCGTCTCCAGCAGCCGCGACCACGCCTCCTCGCTGTCGGGTCCCGGGTCGACGACGGTTCGACCGGCGACGTACGCGTTGACCGCCCCGACCTGAAACGGCGTCGGAATAGATACACGTGTGAACATACCACGATGATGTGTGGCAGGATGGAAAACAGTTCGTACACGCCCAGTCGGGCACAAAGGATTTATTCGTTGTCCGCCAAGGGACAGATATGAACAAGCACTTCGAAGACGCTCGGTACTACCTCAAGCGCGCGGGCGAAACCGCGAGCAAGGGCGTCAAAGAGGAACTCGAACCCGTCGAGCAGCGATTCCGAGAACTGACCGGTAAGGAGAGCGAACCGGAAGCCGGACGCCTCGATACGGTCAAATCTGACCTGAAGGAACTCCAGCAGAACGCCGAGGGCGAGGCCGAACAGGCCATCGCCGACGCCCGCGAGAAGATCGACTCCTACCGGCAGAAAGACGAGACGGAAGCGTAGTCGGAACGCAATTCTTAATGTATCCGGTCGAATAGCCTCGGGTGTAGCCGGGGTTGGTGATCTAGTCCGGTTATGATACCTCCTTCACACGGAGGAAGTCGGCGGTTCGAATCCGCCCCAACCCATATCCTGTCGCGAACGAATCCGTGAGCGACTGGTATGGTCTGGGTGATTCGAACCCCGGAAGACGAGCAGAGCGAGTCTTCAGTCGGTTCGAATCCGCCCCAACCCATAGTCTGCCGGCACGACGCGACGAGCGAGCAGCTTGCGGGACGAACACGGCGAATCTCGCGTCGGTTCAACTCCGCCCCGACTCACGCTGGGAGTACCGTAGCGTGCGTCGAGACGGCGGGAAGCCGCCCAGTCACTCGGTAAAGAGTCGGTCTCGAGCGGTCCACGCACTCGTCTTGGGAACGTTCTCGTCGAAGGCCTTCTTGGCTTTCAGGAACGTTCCGTCGGGAATCTGCGGATTGTCGCCGGGCATCACCCCGACCTGACCGGGGGCCTGCACGTTGTCCCCCGGTATCACGGCCACGTCGCCGTCGTCGCCGTCCAGCGGAACGGCAGCGGCAGGCATCGGGAGGCCCACGACGGCAATGGCGAGGACGGCGAGCGTGACGGCGGTCCGGGTGAGTGTTTGTACCATACCGTATCCGCCTACGAACCACGAGGATAAATATTAGTACTATTATAATTACGGTGGCTCGGTGGTGAGACGGGCAGAGCCGGCGGCCCGCCGATCAGCGGAACACGTAATCCGCTGGGTCCGGGGAACACAGTATGGCCGAGGAACCACTCCACGAACGGATGGACCGCTACGAGACGCTGGCCGCCGAGGCGGCGGACGCAGAGCGAAAGCGCGACGAAGTAGCGAACGAGGTCGGCGCTGCTCTCGCCGACGTGATTACCGAGGCAGTCGAAGTCGAAGGAACCAACGTGGTACCACTCGACCGGTCCGCTGACGGACACCGCTACCGGTTCACAGCGCGGTTGGATAGGGCTGCACTGGTCGCGAGATTGACCGAGAGCCTCCCGGAAGGCTTCGTCGTCTCGAACGTCAACGACGACGGGTCGCTGGGTATCGAGTGGACCGGCGACGACCGGACGCCATCGAAGCGTGAACACGGGGCTATCTTGAAGGCGATCGTCGCCGAGGCGACGGTGATGGACGCCGACGGGTTCATCGAGTCGGTGCCGTCTCGTAAGACAGTCCTCGAACGCGCCGCGGAACTGGGCGTCGAGCGGAGCGACGCCGCCGACCGCCTCAGTCGACTGGCGACGCTGGACATCGTCGACGGTCGAGTGTCCACCGACGAAAACGTCGCTCGGTACTGGGGGGCACTGTTCGCGCCGTGCTACGCCGTCTCGACGAACTTCGCGTCGGCGGAGGTGTGACCGCGGTTGAACGACAGCACCTGCGCACGAACGACGTCGCCCTCTGAGAGCGACGACGGGACGTCCTCGGTGAAGAGGACGAACCCCTCGACTTTCCCGACGGCGACGCGCTCACCGGAGTGGTGGTCGGTAAACTCCGTGATACCGAACGCGTACGTCTCGCCGATGTCGACCGGTGGCGCACGCGCTTTGGCTTCGTCGTGGGCACGCTTAGACGCACGTGCGTCCGAGGTGCCGCGATGCCGGAGCGCCGCTACACCCAGTACGAGAGCGAGCAATCCCCCGCCGGCCGCGAACCAGATAAGTTCCATGTGCGGTGTCTCAGGTTCCGCGTTCTAATAGGTTACAGAGTCGGTACGGCGTCGCGTCGACCGGGCGAACCGCCCGAGTTCAGAGCCCGAGTTTGTCGCGGAGGCCGCCGGTCGACGACGAGTCACTGCCGGGCGGTTCCCACTCCGTCGGCAGTTCCGCGGCCAGTTCGGCCACTTCCTCCTCGCCGAACCGCGGGTCCGCTGTGGCGTCGTCGAGCCAGCCAGCCCATTCCTCGGCCGAGAGCAGGCCTCTGGAGTCGGACTCCCACTGGTCGACGAGCGCTTCTCGGTCACGGAACGGGATGTCCATGCCGCTGTCGCCCCAGTACAGCGGCGACAGTTCGAAGGCGTGCGTCTCGCTATCGAGCCAGACGAGTCGGTAGGGGTAATCGTTGTACAGGAAGACGTCGTCGGGCGACACCTCGTCGCCGTTCGGGAGTTCGAGCGTCTCGCTCATGGACGGCAGTACGTGTGGGCGACGTTTCAGGGTTGTGCGGACCACGCTCGGCCCGAGAGAGGAATGTCGAGTCGGCTGGTCGGTCGCCGGATCAGTACTCGTGGAGGGGTCGCTGGCGAATCTTGCTCCGCAGGTCGCCGATAGCGGGGTCGCCGTCGCCGACGAACTGCTGGCACACCGCGTGAACCTCCTCGCGAGTTATCTTCACGTTGCCTTGCTCGATGACGTCGGCCGGGCGAGTGCGGAGTTCGCGGATGGTGCCGACGGCGAGCAGGAAGGGGATGGCCCACGCCGACAGCGAGTTGCCCCGCGTCTCGGGCATGGCGTCAAGCCACGTCTGGGCCCCGTCGAGGTAGCTCTCGGCCCGAGCGGTCACCTGCTCGATGACCGGGACCAGCGAGTCGACGTTGCTCGGGTCGCCCACGTCGCCGTGGTCGAGGCCCTCCTCGCGGAGCAGTTCCAGCGGGAGGTAGACGTTGTTCTCTTCCTCCATGTCGGTCGCGGCGTCTTTCGCGACGTTGACCAACTGGAGCAGGAGGGCAAAGGAGCGTGCGTTCTCCTCCATCCGCTGGACCTGCTCGTCGGTGGCTTCGTGGGAGACGAGCCCCGTCACCAGCGTCCCGACGGTACCGGCGGCGTACCAGCAGTACTCTTCGAGTTCTTCGAGGCTCTTGATGCGCAGGCCACCCTCGTCGGCGTAGCGGTCGACGAACATCGCCATCCCGTCGACGAGTTCGCGGACCGGGCCGCGAATCGCGTCGAGCGAGTGACTGTCGAGCGAACGGAAGACACCGACCGCACGACCGGCGTTGTCGACGACCTCCCAGTCGTCGGTCATCGTGGCGGGGAGCCACTCCGACGCCGCCTCGTCGAACGCGCGAACCGAGGCGTCGGCAGAGGGATCGAGCGTCCGACTGTACAGTCGGAGGAGGTCCGCCTGTACCCCCGGAGGGATGTGCCCGGCGTCCTCGATAGTGTCGGCGACGCGGCAGAGGAGATAGCCGACACAGATGTCGCGTGCCATCGGCTCGTCGAGTTCCGCAATTGTCAAACTAAACGTCCGCGAGACCCGGTGGACGGCGTCGTAGCACCACTCAATATCTTCTTGTGACGACCGGCCAGTGTGGTTCTGAGACATTCCCGTCACCCGGCGTAGGGCGTACTGTGATAAAAATGGGGCGGCTATGTTGCGGCCGAGAGACGGTCCGGTAGTCACCGGCGTGGCGGCAAACGCCACGCCTAAGCCGAGCAAGTACGTACGATAACCCATGACTGTCCTCCGTGCGGTGGTGAAGGGTCGATGAACCGCGACGACACGATAGCGCTCGCCGTGACCATCGCCGCCGTGGTAATCGTCCCCGGCCTCGCGAACGGGTTCCTGAGCCAGATGGGGTATCCGTGGGTCGGCAGCGCCGTCTGGGCGCTGGGCTACGGCCTCGGGGTCGTGTACATCTGGTACGAGTGGATCCGGCCGCTCGACATCAGCGCCCCCGAGGGCGTGGGCCTGCCCGAGGACGAGGACGCCGTCGAAGATCGATAATAACTCATCGCGGATTTTTTAATAATTTCGACCAACTGTACCCCGTTTTGTAGCAGTTGGATTAATAAGACACCGTCGTCTACCCTCGCATATGAGCAGCGAGGATACGCGCACGCTCCGCCTCCGTGTCCCGGAGATGGACTGTTCGTCCTGTGCGACGACGGTCGGTTCGGCGATGACCGACCTGCCGGGCGTCGAATCCGTGGACACGCGGCCGGGGAGCGGTATCGCGGTAGTGACCTACGACCCCGGCGCCGTCGAGCGAGAGACGCTCGTCTCGGCCGTCGAACGGGCGGGCTACGCCGTCGAGGGCGCGAGCGACGACGACGAGGCGGACGTGCCCAGAAGCGAGGCCCGCGCCTCGGTCTGGCGGTCGGCCCGCGCGAAGAAGACGGCCGTCGGCGGCGTGTTGCTCGCCGTCGGCCTCGTCGCCGAGTTCGGTCTGGCCCCGATACCGGTCGCCACCGTCGGTCCGGTCGGACCGGTCGGCCTCGTCGAGTTCGTCCTCGCGGACCTCCTCTTTCTGGGAGCGGTCGCCGCGGCCGGACAGGAGATCCTGCGCGGGGGAGTGGTCGCCGCCCGGCAGCGCAACCTCGGCATCGACTTCCTGATGTCGGCGGCCATCGTCGGCGCCATCACCGCCTCGCTGGTCGGCGACGAGACCCTGTACGTCGAGGCGGCGACGCTCGCAGTGCTTTTCAGCATCGCCGAGTTGCTGGAGGGGTACGCGATGGACCGGGCACGCAACTCCCTCCGGGAACTGGTCGACCTCGCACCCGACGAGGCGACTGTCGTGCGGGACGGCGAGGAAGTGACGGTCCCCGTCGACGAGGTGACCGTCGGCGACCGTGTCGTCGTCCGGCCGGGCGAGAAGATACCGACCGACGGCGACGTTCTGGAAGGCGAGTCCGCCGTCGACGAATCGCCCGTCACCGGCGAGTCCGTCCCCGTCGACAAGCAACCGGGGGACGCCGTCTACGCCGGGACGATGAACGAGGGGGGCTACCTCGAACTGCAAGTGACCGCGCCGCCGGGCGAGGACACCCTCTCGCAGGTCATCCGCCTCGTGGAGGACGCCGAGGCGAAGAAGACCGACCGCGAGCAGTTCGTCGAGCGGTTCTCGAACTACTACACGCCGTTGATGGTGTCGCTGGCCATCGCCGTCACCGTCGGCCCGCCCCTCTTGCTGGGCGCACCGTGGCTGGAGTGGTTCGTCACCGGTATCACCCTGCTGGTGCTCGCCTGCCCCTGTGCGTTCGTCATCTCGACGCCTGTCACCGTCGTCGCGGGCATCACCAGCGCCGCCCGCCACGGCGTCCTCGTGAAGGGCGGGACCCACCTCGAAGCGATGGGCGGCGTCGACGCGATAGCGCTGGACAAGACGGGGACGCTCACGAAGGGCGAACTCTCCGTCACCGACGTCGTCCCCGTCGGCGACCGGACCGAGACGGACGTCCTGCGCTGTGCGCGGGGCCTCGAAGCCCGGTCGGAACACCCCATCGGCGAGGCCATCGTCGCCCATGCCGAGGCGGCGGCCGTCGAAGTCACCGAACCGACGAGCTTCGAGAGCCTGACCGGCGAGGGCGTGCAGGCGACGCTCGACGGGACGCGCCACTACGCCGGCAAGCCCGGCCTGTTCGACGACCTCGGCTTCGAACTCGACCACGCCCACGTCGTCGACCCCTCCGGCGAGTTGGCCGGCGAGGTCCGGGAGATGTGTGACCGACAGGGCTGTCTCAACCTCGTCGAGGACACCATCCCCCGACTGCAGGACGAGGGCAAGACCGTCGTGCTGGTGGGGACGGAGGACTCGCTAGAGGGTATCGTCGCCGTCGCCGACGAACTGCGCCCGGGCGCCGCCGAGACGGTCGCGCGTCTACGCGACCTCGGTATCGAACCGGTGATGCTCACCGGCGACAACGAGCGCACGGCCCGCGCTATCGCCGAACAGGTCGGTATCACCGACTACCGGGCAGGACTCATGCCCGACGAAAAAGTGGCCGCCGTCGAGGAACTGCTAGGCGAGTACGACAGCGTGGCGATGGTCGGCGACGGTGTCAACGACGCGCCGGCGCTGGCGACGGCGACGGTGGGTATCGCGATGGGCGCGGCCGGCAGCGACGCGGCCATCGAGACGGCCGACATCGCCCTGCTGGGCGACGACATCGGGCGACTGCCCTATCTCGCCACCCTCTCGAAGAAGGCCACCGGCGTCATCCGGCAGAACGTCTGGTCCAGTCTGGGCCTGAAACTCCTGCTGGCGGTCGGTGCGGTCACCGGATACGTCGGCGTCGCGCTGGCGGTGTTGCTGGGCGACGCGGGGATGACCGTCGGAGTCACCGGCAACGCGATGCGTCTCTCGCGAGTCGAGGCCGAGGAGTTCGGCGAGGCCCGTGAGTAGGCACACGGAGAACCGATCAGAAACGCGTATACAACAGCAGTTGTAGTCATCCAGAAACCCTTATCCCGGTCGTGGACGCACACGGATGCATGGACGACCACTCGCTCGGCGACGGGGTACCCGGTTTCAGAGCCCGCGCCGGCTGGACACGTGAGCAAGCGGCACGCATCGAACGGACCGACGAGACGGTGGGGCCCATCGTCTACCCGCCCGAGAGCGACCAGATACCCCATCTCCACATCTGGGATACGTGGTTCCTCCGGAACCGGGACGGCACCCTCGCCGAGGTCGACGGCTACCGCGTCTGTTTCTCGCTGACCGCGCCATCGGACCTCCTGCCGGGTAAGCGCCACGACGTGGCGAGCGTCCGCTGTTTCTACTCTGCTGACGGCCGCAACTGGCACGACGGCGGCCCCGTCTTCGAGGACGCACTGGGCCAGCGCCAGTGGGCCGGCTCCGCGCTGTACGACGACGGGTCGGTCTACCTGTTCTACACCGCCGCTGGTGAGGAAGGGGCCGAGGACCTGACGTACTCCCAGCGCATCGTCGGGGCCGGCGGTGGCACCGTCGACACGAGCGAGGGGTTCGCCCTTCGCGGCCCGTGGACCCACCACGAACTGCTCCGTCCGGACGGCGACCGGTACGAGCGCGAAGATCAATCGCGCGCGATGATCTACACGTTCCGCGACCCGTGGTTCTTCGAGGACCCCCAGACGGGCGAGACGTGGCTCCTCTTCGAGGCCAACTCCCCCGTGCCCGAAGGGAGCGACGTCTGTGACGGCGACGCCGCCCAGCAGGGGTACAACGGCAGCGTCGGCATCGCACGCTCGCCGACGGGCGACCCGCTCTCGTGGGAACTCGAAGACCCGCTGTTGGACGCCGTCGGCGTCAATCAGGAACTCGAACGCCCCCACATCGTCTACAAGGACGACCTGTACTACCTCTTCGTCTCCAGTCACCTCCATACGTTCGCGCCGGGACTCGAGGGGTACGACGCGCTCTATGGTTTCGTCGCCGAGGAACTGCGCGGCGACTACGTCCCGCTGAACGAGTCGGGCCTCGTCGTCACTAACCCCGAGAACGCACCGTTCCAGTCGTACTCGTGGATGGCGTTCCCTCACGACGACGAGGTGCTCGTACAGAGCTTCTTCAACTACTTCGACTTCGCGGGCGAGACGCTCGACGAGATCGCTCACCTCCCGGAGTCCGAACAGATGCGCCGGTTCGGCGGGACGCTCGGGCCGACGCTCCGACTGGACGTGCAGGGAACGGAGACGCGTATCATCGGGAAGCTCGGTCACTGGCACGTCCCGATGGCCGGTGAGGAACTACCGCCGACCGAGCGAGAACTGATTCGTCGAGCGCGGACCGACGAGGACGGCCGCGGCGGCTACGTCTCCGAGGACTGACTCAGGGACGGGTCGACGGTTTTTCGCGGACACTCGGCTCGCGTTCTGCGTCCCACGCGCTCTGCATCTCCCAGACGTCGAGCGACGCCACGGTCGCACGCCCGCCGTCGGCCGCAAGCGAGATGCCCGTGGCGTCCTCGCTGGTCGGGTAGACGCGACTGGTCAGGCAGTGGCGCTCGTTGGCGAACACCTCGACGACGCTGCCGTCTACGAACACGCGCAGCGAGAGCGGCGAATCGTACGGCGTGACCCGCATCCGCTGGGTGGCGGTGGTCGCCTCCGGGTCGTGGCTCGACTCCGTGCGGTCGACGTACATCTCGCTGTCGCGCGTGTAGCGAATCGGCGTTCGCTCGGCCCGGTTCGGTGTCTCCAGCACGGAGAGCTCGACGGCCTCGGCGTCCTCCAGTCGGACAGTCGCGCGCAGTTCGAACGCCCGGCTCTCGACGTCTACGCGCTGTCGGTCGCCGCTCGACAGGCGGAGTTCGTCGTGGTGGGTGTTCGCCCCGCGGAGGGCCGTCAGCTCCGGCGCGGGCCGCTGACAGAGGCCGCCGTCGTCGGCCAGCGTCAGTTCGCGCGGGAGCGACATCGTCCCGGACCAGCCCGCGTCCCACTGGGCGCTTACGTCACGCGCCTCGGGAATCCAGCCCCACGTGAGGATGCGGCCGTCGTCCGTCCACATCGACTGGGGTGCATAGAAGTCGCCGTGATCGAGTTTGTCCCGGCGCTCGGCGGTGAACTCGCCGTCGTCGTAGGTACCGAGGAAGTACACCACGTCCTCGTAGTTCGAGACGTGCAGGAGGTGTCGGTCCCCGAAGTCCAGCAGTTCGGGACACTCCCAGACGGTGCCGGCGGTGTCGCGGTCGCCGCTGAGGATGGGACCGCGGTACTCCCAGTCCCGGAGGTTCTCGGAGACGTACAGCAGGGCCGCGCCGCCGCCGCCCTCCATGCCGGCGCCGATGAGCTGGTGCCAGACGCCGTCCTCGCGCCAGACGCAGTGGTCGCGGAACTCGCCTTCCCAGTCCTCGGTCCGCAGGACCTCGGGTTCGGCGGGCGTCTCCTCGATGACGGGGTTCGCGGGGTCCTTGACCCACGACGAGAGCGTCTCGTCGGCCGCCGTCGCGATACACGGCAACTGTTTCTTGTCCCGGCCGCCGGTGTAGAGGATGGTCGCGGTGCCGTCGTCGTCCACCGCACACCCGGACCAACAGCCGTCGCGGTCCGGACCGTCCGGCGACGGCGAGAGCGCCACCGGCCGGTCCTCCCAGTGTATCAGGTCGTCGCTGACCGCGTGGCCCCAGTGAATCGTGTTGTGGAACGGCCCGGTCGGGTTGTACTGATAGAACAGGTGATAGCGCCCGTTCCAGTGGATGAGTCCGTTCGGGTCGTTGAGCCAGTTGGCCGGCGGGGTGACGTGGAACGTCGGCCGGAGCGGGTCGTCGGCCAGCCCCTCGCGCATCGCGGTAAGCGTCTCGACGTCTTTCGGACGACCGGTGAACCGAACACCGTCGCCGTCGGCGAGGTACCCCAGCGCGTTCGACACCAGCGTCTCGCGGTTACGGTGACAGATGTCGTGGGTCGGTTGGCGAAAGGAGACGGCCGAACCGATGCCGAGGACGTGGCCGTCGCCGGGTTCCCAGACGACAGTG
This sequence comes from Haloarcula sp. S1AR25-4, assembly GCF_031624555.1. NCBI lineage: Archaea > Methanobacteriati > Methanobacteriota > Halobacteria > Halobacteriales > Haloarculaceae > Haloarcula > Haloarcula sp. S1AR25-4. The sequence goes on from NZ_JAMQOR010000002.1 coordinate 102,436, forward strand.
GCCATTCCTTTCACCACGTCGGTGTCGCCCCGCACCGTGCTGGCGAGAACGTCACCCTCCATCGGCGCGACGTGTTCATAGCGCGCGTAGGGCACCGTTATCCCGGGGCCGCGGGTGTGGACTCTGAGCGTGTCGAACCCCTCTGCGACCGGGTGGTCGGCATAGAGGGTCTTCCAGAGCGGACCCGTGGGTTCCGGAATCTCCTCCCAGCCCACCGCGTCGGGACCGACCGCGTCGAAGCCGAGCGGTTCGACGGCGGCCATCGCGCCGAGAGTCAGCAGGAGCGACCCACCGGACCGGACGTAGGCGGCGAGTGCCTCCCCTTGGGGGCCCGCAACGGCCGCCCCGTCGAAGGGGTCGTCACGGTGCCACCAGAGCACGTCGTAGTCGGTCGGGTCGACAGTTGCGAGAGAACACCGCTCGACGTCGTCGAACGCCTCCTCGCACCATTCGTACGCTGCCGTTTGTTCGTCGGAACAGGAGTCGACGAACAGGCAGCCGACGCGTCGCGACTCTACCATTGGAGGTACTCACCCTCTCAAATATAAAAACATTCGGCAATCGTTCGTGTCTGTTACTGACCGATCGTGAGTGGGTCGGCGGAAGCACCGTCCTACCGGCGAAGACGGTGCCGTCCCGTCAGTCGATACGCGCGTTCCGAGCCTCGGCCTTCCAGTCGATGAGCGTGTCGTGACAGTTCGGGCAGACGAACTCTGTCAGTTTCGTCGTCTCGTCGTTGTACGTCATCCGTGTACCGCAGTTCGAACAGTACATTATAGTTGATGATGGTCTTTGGGCGGTATTAAGCGTTGCTTCCCCCATGCAAATTCCGTTTAATTTAACGCCCCCATATCGGCAAACCGGGCTGGGTCGGGCCTATACGCCGGATCGCGGTCCTGCGCAGTCCGAATCCCGGGACTTCGACGGGACAGCGGGCGGTCGACTCGTCTGTCTGGTCTCTGGTCTGGCCACCCGCTCGCGCGGATTCGGGGAGTACCCGCCAGTCACTCTTCGAGGATGCGCCGCGTCGACTCGGGTAAGGCGACGTCCTGCGCGTCGACGATGGCCGAGAGCGAGTCGCCATCGAGGACTCGAACCTCCCGGTCGCCCGCGAGCGAGGAGTGTTCCTGTTCTAAGGGGACCGCCGCCGCGAGCAACACCGCGTCGGCGTCGTCCGAGGACGCGAGGTCGGCACAGCGGTCGAGTGTGGCCGCGCCGACCGAGTCCGCCTCGGGGTCCTCGACGACGACACCCATCACGTCGCCGTCGTCCCGCCGGACCAGAAGGTCAAACGGCGACTCGCCGGCCCCGCGCTGGGTCGACCACACCGTCTCGTCGAGTGCGTCGGCGACCACCGCCGTCAGTTCCTGCCGGTCGAGCGATCGAAGGCGCTCCGTCGTCGACTCGGGCGCACCCTGTCCGGTGAGCGACGGCCCGAACTCCGACTCCGCGGCCTCGATAGCCGCCTCGATGGCCGTGGGACCGTCGTCGTCGGGAACCGGATCACCGATGGTCGCTGTCACCGAATCGGCCGGTTCCACGCCGCCCTCGATGTGGTCCGTGACCTCGTCCCCGGCCAGTATCGCCTCGGTTCGCTCGATACGCTGTGTGACCGCGTCCCGTTCGGTTTCGAGGTGGTCGACCGCGTCCGGGTAGCAGTCTCGGGCGGTCGCCAGCGCCGTCTCGAAAGCCTCTGCAGCGGCCTCGAACTCCGTGAGGGCCGCATCGTACTGCTCGGCGTCGCTGTACCAGTCGCCGGCCCGCATCGCGTCGACGGCGATCGCTCGCTGGGCCCCGGTCAGTTGCTCCGCGACGGTCCCGAGTCGCTCGCGCACCTTCTCGGGGTCACCCGCGAAGCGCCGGTCACCGCTACCCCAGTCCAGTTCCAGCACGCGCCGGTAGTGAGCCATCGCCTCTGTCCAGCGGTCGGCCGCGACCGCCGGGTCGTCCGCGTCGACGGCCGCGTTGTCGGCCCTGACGGCGTGGCGGAGCGGGGACTGTTCGAGGTGGCCGACGATGCGGTCGAGGCGCTCCCGTTCCTCGCGTATCCCGTCGACGTCGTCGAGACGGGTCTGATCGAGTGCCAGCGCCGCTTCGTACTCCTCACGGGCCCGCTCGTAGGCCTCGTAGGCGGCCTCGTAGTCGTCTTCGCGCCAGAGGGATTCGCCCTCGTCCGTGGCCTGTCTGGCGCGGCCGACCCGGATCTCTGCGACAGTGTTCACACAGCGCGATTCGACGGGGTCCAGTCGCTTCCGGAGTGCATCGCCGGGCCGGGCCGTCGAGAACCGGAGCGCCGTCGCCCGCGCAGTTTCGAGGTGGTCCTCGGCACTCTCAGCGGTCGAAAGCGCCTCGTCGTACTCGCCGTCGTCTCTGTAGTCCGTGGCGGTGACGAGCGTCTGTGTGACCCTGTTGCATTCGTTCTCGACGCGTATCCACGCCTGTGACGCGGCGGCGAGGTAGTCGGCAACCTCGGCCAGTCCGTCGGTCCCGGTGTGGACGTGCCACGTCGACCCGCCCTCGCGGCGGAAGGTGAGTCGACCACGCCGGATACTCGTGGTGTGTTCGACCTGTTCGATTTCGACCAGCGGCACCACGAACTGCGTGTCGCCGTCCGCGTCGCCCACCAAGACGACGACGCGGCGGTCGGTCAGCACGGCGACCGTCCGATACCCGCTTCCGGGCGTGACGTGGTCGGTCGAATCCGGCGACTCGATAGTGACGCCGTTCTTGCGGTTCGTGAGGACGAACTGTGGTGTCTCGTCGTCGTCGAGTACCGCCGCTGCCGGTTGGTCGCGGAGATAGCCCGTGGACAGGAACCCACCCTGTCCGGTCCGAGTGAGTACGTCTGGCAGCGTACCCCCTCGATTATCTACCTTGATAACCTGACCCATCGATACGGCCTACAGCGTCGGTGACTATGATACTCACTCATCTAATCCGATAATACTAGGTGGAATTTTTCGGATTAATCAGTGACCTGACAGTTCGGTCGCGAGAGCCGGGCCCGTCTCACAATTTCGTGTCGTCCGCTCGTCGCCGAGACGGCAGACGGGCGTCTGACTGAGGTTTACAACTCAGGGTACCATAGCCAGTTCCATGCCACGGGTACGGCTGAATACCACGGACCACAGCGGGGGACAGAACCGTGTCGAGGGGCGACTCGCCGTCCGAATCGACACCGACGTGTTCGATATTCTCTCGGGGAAGCGCCCACGGCGCGACCGAGCGATGCGACCGGTCATCGAGCAGTGGCTCGACTGCTGGAGCGGCTGATTAGCTGTTCTCGACGAGTCGTGCGGCGATACGTTGTGCGCCGACGGTCGGTGCGACGTCCGGTTCGTCCGCGGCCGTCGCCTCGATTTCTCGGTTCAGTTCCTCGCTGAGTCGCCGCTCGAACTCCTCGACGATGCCGGGGATGCAGGCCATCCCGCCCGTGAGGACGACGGGACGGTCCAGTGCCAACTGGTACACCTTCATGTAGTCGTTTGCTAGCTCCGGCAGGAACGTGTTGGCGAGTTCGTCGACGGCGTCGTCCAGATACTCGTCGACGGCGTCCATCACCGAGCGCTCGATGGTGAACTCGTGGGTGCCGCCACCGGGTTGCTGGATGATGTCCGTAAACGGCTCGAACTCCACGAAGTCGGCGTGGGCCTCCTTGTACTCGCGGGCGGTCTGGGTGTCGATGTTGACCCGGCCCTGCGTCTCTTCTTCGACGTAGTTCGCTATCATCCGGTCGACTTCGTTGCCGGTGACCGCGCCCGTCGTGAAGGGAGCGAGTTGCTCGCCCCGGCGGTACGCGGAGGCTTCGAGGTTGGTCGACCCCATGTTGACCGAGATGAATATCTCGTCGATGGCCTCTAGGTCGTCGCCGAAGGCGGGAATCGAGCCACACAGCGACTCGGGATAGCTCTCGACCATACTCAGACCGATAGAGGACCCCTCGATGACGTCTTTGAGGTTGTCCAATCCAGCGGGGTTGTCGATGGTCGGGATGGCGTAGACGACGCCGCTGTCGGCCGGGATGTCGTTCTCCTCGATGAGCGCCTCGAAGAACGTCTTGGTCATCGCCGCGCGGTCTTCGTCCTCCGGGAGGCCCGACCGGAGCATGTACTGCACTCGGTCGGGGTACTCGCGGGCCGCCTCCTCGCCGTAGAGGATCTTCTCCTCGCCGGTCAGCGCGTCTTCGTAGGTGGCCATGCAGGTCAGGGTCTTGATGATGCGGTTCTCGGTCCCGTGTTCGTCGGGGAGGGCGATGACCGTCCGCGTGCTACCCAGTTTCACACCGATCGGCACCGAACGGCCGCTCCCACCGCCTGCCTCCGCGTCGTCGTCACTCATGTACGATGGCGTGTTGTCGCCGCCTCGGTATATAACCTCACGTCAAGAATCAGCGCTGATAGCGACCCGGCCCTACGTCATCGCGGTGAGTTTCGCGATGTACACCAGACTCAGCATGTGGTCGTCGACGCTGAGGTCGTTGCCGTCGTTGGTGGCGGACTCATCGATGCCCAGCAGGTAATCGGAGAGGTCCGACTCGACCGTCTCGGTTATCCAATCGATGGACTCGTAGTAGGCCAGTGCCTCGTCTGCGCCCTGATACCCCGAGTGCATCAACAGGAACTCGAGCCACTCGAAAACGACGAACTCGGCGGCGTACGTCTCCGGGAGCGAGGCGAGATACGGTTTCTCCTGACTGTCACCCGCGAGGAACGGGAGCAGTTCGCGGTACAGCCCCGACCGGAAGGAACTGCCGGCCAGTACCTCTTCGTCGGCGTCTTCGAGTCCCATTTCGAGATTTGATGGGTCGGGCACCTCCTCGTCCTCACCCAGCCCGCCGTTACGATCGCCGCGCTTGCGGGCCATCTTGCGCAACTCGTCTAGATCGTAGTCGCGCGGGTTGATAGTCATGGCACAACTGTTTCACCTACGTCAAGTTAAATCTTGCACCCGTCTGACGGCCGTCAGACACTCGCTCACGCCCCTTGCCAGTCGATTCCGTCGCTGATACCCGAATTACGCGGTTGATAATCGGGGGCGTATTTTTATAGGGACCCACGACCGAGGTGGAGCCACTTCGACGATGAGTCGGCACGCAACGACCGACCCGGCCCGTATCTGCGTGACCAACGCGAAGGGCGGGACCGGTAAGACGACGGTAGCCATCAACGTAGCCGGTGCGTTGAACGACCGAGGTCGGGACGTCCTCTTCGTAGACCTCGATCCGCAAGGCAACGCTACGGAAGGACTGGGGCTGACCGACGCCTACGACGCCCAGCCACCGACACTGTTCGACGCGCTGACGCGGGACCCCTCGCTGCTGGGCGACCTCGTAGTCGAACACGAGGAGATGGACGTGATTCCCTCCAGCATCGACATGCTCCAGGCGGAACACGAACTGACCATCGCCGACCTCATCGCCCGGGTCCGAACGCAGGATCACGGCGTCGACCCGGCGGCGCTGGCCGGGTTCGCCCTCAACGTCACGCCGGAGACGGTGACCGGCGACCACGCGCTGGACACGCTGGACCGTGCGCTCTCGACGGTGTCGGGGTACGACTACGTCATCATCGACTCGCCGCCGTTCTACGGCAAACTGACCGACACCGGGGTGTTCGCCGCGGGACACATCCTCATCCCGGCGCTGGCCGAAGCCACCTCCGAGCGAGCCATCGAACTCCTGATGGACCAGATGGCCGCCATGGAGCGCCAGACCGGGACCACCGTCGGGACGCTGGGTGTCGTCGCGAACCGTATCGAGACGACGTCCGAGGACGAGATGATGCTGGAGTGGTTCGACGCCGCGTTCCCGGACAGTCCCGTGTGGGAGGTCCGCAAGCGCGTCGCGCTCCAGCGGGCCTACACCGAGGGCAAATCCATCTTCGCGACCGACGAGCGCTGTGACATGGCCGAGGTCTTCAGCGACGTCGCCGCGACGTTCGACGAGCAGTTCGGCTACACAGAGGTAACAGCATGAGTGACGACGACCGCATGGACCGAGCAGAGCGCATCAGCAAGATGCGCGCGGGGAACAGGGACGACGACGAATCGGCAGCGCCGACGGACGAACAGGCCGACGCCGCGAGCGACGGAGCGGCCGAGGCCGAGTCGGACGGCGAGTCGGCGTCCGAGGAACCGACGACGGAGACGGCCGAGGACACGGCGGCCGAACCTGCCGACGAATCGGTCGACGGAACCGGCACCGAGGCGGCGGTGACCGACGAGTCGGACGCCGAGGTCGACCCGGCCGAAGTCGCCCAGCGAGCGGCGGCCGCCGCCGAAGAGATTACGGGTGGCGACGCCGACGCCACGCCCGCGACACAGACCGGCGACGTCTCCGCGACGGCGTCGCCGATGCAGGGGCCGACCGGCGTCGAACTCCCGGACCAGCAACTTCTAGAGGAGGCGATGGCGACCGGCGACGTCGGCCGAACCGAGGGCGGGGCCCGCGCCGCCGCACTGGAAGAGGAATCGACACAGACGGAGGAACTCGTCCGGGTCCTCGAGTTCGCACTCGGCGAGGAGTACTACTGTCTCGACATCGAGTACGTCGAGGAGATCGTCAAACGGGACGCGGTGACCAGAGTCCCGAACACCCCCGACTACGTCGAGGGCGTCGTCGACCTGCGCGGGCAGATTACGACCATCCTCGAACCGAAAGAGATGATGGACATCGACGCGGACGGCAGTCAGGACCTCATCGTCGTCTTCGACCCCGATATGTTCGAAGAACAGGGCGCGGTCGGATGGGTCGTCGACAACGTTCGGCAGGTCGTCCCCGTCGCCGAATCCGAGGTCAACGACCCGCCGGTCGACGCCGAGTACGTCCGCGGCGTCGTCGACCGGGAAGACCACGACCAGTTCGTCATCTGGGTCGAACCGGACGACGCCCTCGAATCGGCGACCGGCGAGGACTGAAGCGGCCTACTTCTCCGAGACGTCCACGACGTCCGGCACGTCCGCGTCGACGTCGGCCTCGTCGACGGCCACGTTCAGTTCCTCCCGGACGAGGTCCGTCGCGTTCTGGATGGCACCCACGCTACCGAGATAGCCCGCACCGACCGTCGTCTTCAGCGCGAGCGCCGCCCGGCCGGTCAACACCGTCGGACCGACTTTCGCGACGGCGTCGTTCCCCACGGAGACGAGCCACCCCGGCATGTCGAAGTTGTACTGCGTCAGGCGCGGTTCGAACCCGTCGTCGCCGTCGCGACGGTGGTCGACGAGTGCCGCGACGTTGTCCGCCGCGACGCGGGCCTCACGGATTGCGGCCGAGGCGCTCGCTGGCACCGCTTCACCGTCGCTGTCGACGACACGGGCGGCGTCCCCGACGGCGAACGTCGACTCGCCCAGACGGAGGTCCGCCCGCACGACCGGTCGCTCGTCGTGCAGCGCCTCCGGCCCCTGAATCCCGCCCGTCCAGACGAACTGGTCGTAGGCGAGGTCCGCGCCGGATTCGAGCGCGATGGCGTCGGCGTCGGCCCCCGAGACACCGGTGCCCGTGTGGACGGTGACGCCGGCGTCGAGTAGCGAGTCGTGGACCGCTCGCTGGAACGACTCGGGGAACGTCGGCGCGACGTGGGCCGCCTGTTCTACGAGGACGACCGCCACGTCGACGGCTTCCTCGTCGGCCAGCGCCGCGAGTTCGCCGGCGACCTGCACGCCGGAGAGGCCCGCCCCGCCGACGACTACCCTGTCACCGTCGCCGAGTTCGAGAAAGTCCGCGCGAATTGTCTCGGCGTGGTCGAGGCGCTTCAGCGGCGTCGCGTATTCCCGGACCCCGTCGAGGTCGTAGTAGGCCGTCTCGGCACCCAGACACACCGCGCCGACGTCGTAGTCCAGCGTCTCCTCCCCGTCGGCCGCCCGGAGCGTCGTGCGCCCGTCGTCGGCGTCGAGGCCCGTGACTTCGGCCCGCCGAACCTCACAGTCGAGCACGTCGGTCAGCGGGACGGTGATGTCGTCGGCGAGCGACGGCCGTCGGACGACTCGATGGAGTTCGTGCTGGACGAGGTGATCACGTTGCTCGTCGACGACGACGAGGTCCACGGCCTCGGGGAGTGTCCGTTCGAGCGACCGTGCGAGTGTCAGGCCGGCGTATCCGGCACCGAGAACGGCGACGCGCATGGCCGCTGGTTGGGTCCGGAGCGGGATAATCCTGTTCCAGCCCGTCGGTCAGAAGTCGGGTCAGAACAGCGCGGCGTCCTCGTCGAGGACGCGGGCGGGGCCGCCGACCTCCCAGACGCGGGTGTCGACGCCGCAGTCGGCGACCGTCTCCTCGACGCGGTCGACGTACTGCTCGGTGGTGTTGATGTAGACGCTGGCACCGGTGTCGACCGAGAAGTACACCGGCACGTCGTGTTCGGAGCGGAGGTCCCGCACGGCGTTGAAAATCTCGATGGTGCGCGGTTGCCAGTACACCCACCCTGCGGGGCCGGTCATCGTCGTCGCCGCGAGCGAGAGGGAGTCGTGCTCGGCGAGTTCGAACGCCCGGTCGAAGTCGGCGTCGTACAGGGCATCACGCATGTCGGAGATCTGGCCGTGCATGTGGGCCATCCGGGCCTCGAACATGTGGCTGTCGGCGGCCTCCTCGTGGGCGGCCTCCGTCTCCTTGTAGGAGGGGACCATCCCGGCGACGATTCGCAGGTCGTCTTCGAGGTCGGTCTCGATGCGCTCGCTCCGGCAGTCCTCGTCGTTCATCCCGGTCCGGAGGTGCGAGAACGCGCCGGTGACGGCGCGGGCCGCCGACGAGGAGCCACGGCGGGCGACCGTCGAAATCTCCGGGCGAGTCATGTCCAGTCCGGCCGCCTCGACGAGCGCCATCGCCGCGGCGGCAAAGCCCGACGAGGAAGAGCCAAAGCCGATGTTGGTCGGGAAGTTGTTCGTCGACTCGAAGCGGACGCCGTGGTCGATGCCCGCCAACTCGCGGACGTGGTCGACGACGGCGTCGATGCGCTCGGCCCCGCGACCCTCGACTGCCTCGCCGTCGATGACGTAGGTGTCGTCCTCGCGGGCCGGGTCGAACTCGGCGGTCGTCTTCGAGTGACTCGGCGCCGTACAGACCGAGATGCTGTCGTGGTAGGGGAGCCGAAGCTCCTCGTCGCGCATCCCGTGATACTTGACCAAGCCCTGAATCGGGTGGGCCTTCGCGGTCGCTTTCATACCTCACCCTTCCGGGCCGGTCACTTTGCTATTGCGAACCCGCGCCGGTCGTCACTGCTCTTCGACGTCGGCGTCCGGCGCGTTCGACTTCACGCTCTCGATGCCCTGCTTCGCCTTCGCCTTGCTGGCGTATCCCTCGCCGCTGTCTGCGATGATGTTCCCGTTCGAGTGGCGAAGCCGCCACCGCCACTGGTCGGACTTGTCGGTGTACAGTTCGAAGGTCGCTGCCATGACTACCACCGAACACGTAACCGACGGGCAAGAAAGTGTGGGCCAACCGAGACGACGGGGCACTGCGGGCACCGTCGACGCCGAGAGGCGTCAGCCCATCCCCCAGTACTCGCGTGCGTCAGCGAGCGATTCGCCGACGGGGACGCCCTTGTAGCCGAAGATGTCCTGATAGCCACACTCGGACATCAGGATAGGGACGAACGGTTCGTCGGCAGTCACCTCCTCACCCTCTATCGTCGCCCAGACCGCCCCCTCGGAGACCAGTTCGAAGTTCTCGGCCTCGAGGTCGTACAGTTCGCTGGAGGCGGTCCCCGGCGGGGCGTCCTCGGGTTTCTCGACGACGTCGTCGAGTTCGTAGAACCTCGGGTCGCCGGTTGCGACGGTGCCGGGGAGCGCGTCGTGGAGCCGAAGGAACGTCTCGATGACCATCGTGGCCGTGTCCGTCGCGTCCTCGGTCCGCTGTCGGCCGGACTCGACAGTGACGACCGGCGCGCATCGGTTCAGCGTCCCATCGACGGTCTGACTCGTGTCGACGACTGACGGCGTGGGGAGGGCCGCGGACGTTTCGAGCGCCGTCGGATACTCCCGGGAGACCAGCGCCATCGGTTCCGGCTGGGAGTGCGTCGCGTGCAACGAGAGCGTCGGCGTCTCGCCGACGACGTCGAGCAGTTCGGCCGCGAGGCGCTCCTCCAGTTCGTCGCTCTCCGCGTCGCCGGGGAAGGCCCGGTTCATGTCGACGTCGACGTACCGACGGTCGGCCGCCAGCGCGGCGGGGTTCGCGTAGACGAACTGCACCGGGCGCTCAAACTCGTGGTCGGCGTCGAGGACCCGCTGGATAGCTCGCACGCCGCTGGGTTCGTCGCCGTGAACCCCCGCGATGACCGTCACCGCCGGGTCGCCGTCCGGGCCACGCACCGTCACTTCGGGGGACTCTATCTGGGACATCTACGCTGACCTACCGGGCTGGACGTCGAAAAACGTGGGGCACTCGCTCAGTACTCGGGGCTCTCCTCGCGGACGCCCTCGCGCTTGTTGACCAGTCGCGCGAGGGTGAACAGGGCGTCCGAGAGGCGGTTCAGATAGACGATCGCCGTCTCGTTGACGCCGGCCTCCTCGGCGGCCAGTGAGACGGACCGTCGCTCCGCCCGGCGACAGACCGCTCGCGCGTGGTGGAGTTTCGCGCCGGGTTCGGACCCCGACGGGAGGATGAACGACTCCAACGGGTCCAGTTCCTCGTTGGCCTCGTCGATAATGGCCTCTATCTCCTCGACGTGTCCCTCGGTTATCTGCGGGTCGTCCTCGTCGGGTTGGGGATTCGCGAAGTCGGCCTGCACGATGTGGAGGTGGTTCTGCACCGCCCGGAGGTGGTCGTCTAAGTCGTCGTAGCCCGTCGGTCGGACGACGCCGACGAGGGCGTTCACCTCGTCGACGGTGCCGTAGGCCTCGATGCGGCGGGAGTCCTTCGAGACTCGTTCCATCGTCCGGAGGTCCGTCTGCCCCTGGTCGCCGCGGCCGGTGTAGATGGTCATACAGGAGGTGGGTCTGCCACGCTCTTATAGCCGTGGGCGAACCGTTTGGGGCGCGGCGAACCGACCGGACGACCGTGGCGTCAGAGTCGTCGCCGGACCTCCGAGAGGGCCGCCGGCGAGAGGTCCAACTCGGCGAGCAGTTCCCGTCGCTGGTCCGCGTCGCCGTGGCCGGCGACGAAGCCGTTGAGGCGGGCGGCGACCGTCGACTCGACGAACGCCGGCCCGTAGACGTCTTCGAGTTCGTCGGCGACGACCGGCGTCGACCGGAGTTCGTACTTCTGGTGGTACTCTTCCGCCCGGTGAAACCGCGCTAGCGTCTCGACGGGCGTCTGAACCGTCTTGCCGGTTCGCTCCTCGAGGGCCGTCTTCGAGGCCGCTGCCGCCTCCCGTTGGGCGTCGTCGTGTGCGAGGACGACGCCGCGGTACTGGCGCTTGTGCGGCGCGGAGAACGGACTGTGGTTCGCCCAGAACACGCCCAGTAGGTCCTCGTAAGCGCGCTCCGCGGGGTCGTACTCGACCTGTATCACTTCGGTGTGGTCGCCGAGCGCGTAGTAACTCGGGTCCGGGTCGCTCCCGCCCGCGTAGCCGACACGCGTACGGACCACGCCCGGCATCGCGCCAAAGCGGGCGTCGGGTCCCCAGAAACAGCCCATTCCGAACGTCGCCGTCGCCGTCTCCTCGGGCGGGAGCGCCTCGGCGTCTACGCCCAGTGCCGTCGGTCGCGTCGACTCTCGGTCCGATAGTCCCATACGGACGACAGGGGCGCGAGCGGTTTGCGTGTTCGGGACCGGCGAGACGACCGCGAACCGGCGGAAACCGGGACCTTCAATTGGGCCCGTGAAGAATCGGGGTGTATGAGCCTCGAATTGGAGCACTACTGCCCGGAGTGCGAAGAGTACCGGAACTTCTGGAAGGTCGCAAGCACCACGATGCACCTCGGGACGAAAGTCAAGTGGCACTGCCCCGAGTGTGAGTACGGGTTCGTCCGTATCGACGGCGAAGTCGACACCGGACAGACGGCATAGACGCCTCAATAGCCGTATAGAGTGTTCTTAGCAGCCGTTTTATCGGTGGTCAGTGGAACGTCACGTAGACGCAATGAGCCTCGACCCGGACTGGGAGACCGCCGAGACTCGGAGCGGTCCCGGCGACCCCGACGTCGAACTGTCCTTGACGGTCGTGCAGTACTCCGACGGCCCCGACCGGTGTACGATTTATCCGCCCGGTTTGTCCGGCGTGCCGCGGATGTCGACGTGGCTCACTGCCGACCGGTCGGCGTTCGTCGCGCTGGACGAGATGCGGTGACCGGGAGTTTTACCACCTCGGGCCGAAAGCATTATATGATGAGTGTGGAGGTCCTACTGGTTGACGAAGACCATGACGTACTCGAAATCGTAGCGACGTTCCTCGGCCAAGAAGACGATCTCTCCGTGACGAGCGAGCCTGACCCGGAAGCGGCGCTGGAGATGGCGTTGACTGGCGACTACGACGCCGTCGTCAGCGACCTCAAGATGCCGAAACTCGACGGGGTAGAGCTCTGTACGGCGATTCGAGAACACGACGAGTCGCTCCCGTTTTTCCTGTTCAGTGCCCGGGAACCCGAGGACGTCCAGCCGGCGGCTGCGGACGCCGGCGTGACCGCGTTCGTCCAGAAAGGGACCGGGACCGAACAGTACAGCGTCCTCGCCGACCGCATCCGGGACGCGGTCTAGACGTCCGTCCGTGGGAGAGTGAGCGTGACCGACGCACCGCCGGCGTCCGATTCTTCGAACGTCACCATCCCGCCGTAGGACTCCGTCACCCAGATGACGAGCCACAGGCCGAGGCCGCTGCCGTGACTCAACTGCGTGATGGGCTCGTCACCAGTCAGGACGTCCAGTTCGTACTCGGGGATTCCCGTCCCGTCGTCGGCTACCGTCACCGAGACGCGTTCGTCGGCCACGCTGACGTCGACGGTGATGGACGGGTCCGGGCCGGCGTAGTCGAGGCTGTTTTCCAGTAACTCGGCGACGACGCGCGTGAACCGCCCGTCGGCGGCCGCCGCGTCGACCGGCGGGATGGCAGTCTCGATAGCGCCGTCGGCCTCGTCGTAGGTGTCGACCAGCGAGGCCACGGCGTCGGGGACGTCGACCGGTTTCGTCCCGGCGTCGTCCCGGCGGACGGCACGCTCGATGTCGCGGGCCCGGTCACTGACCGAGGCCACGTCGGCGGCCTTCTGCTGGAGTCGCTCGACCAGCGAGAGTCGGTCGGTATCGTCCAGTCGCTCGGCCAGTTCGTCGGCAAGCCCCATCACCACGGTGAGGTCGTTCCGGAGGTTGTGGCGCAACACGCGGTTGAGCACCTCCAGTCGACGCTCGCGTTCTTTCTGGTCGGTGATGTCCGTGTAGATGTTAAAGCCCCACATCCGTCCGTCGTCGCGCCGGTAGGGAACGCCCCGATAGAGGAAGTCACGGAACCCCTGGTCGGTCCGGCGTCGAATCTCGGCCTGTACGGACTCCCCGGTCGCGTTGACAGCGGCGAGACGGTCGGCCTCTGCCCGGGCCGCCTCGTCCGGCGGGGCGATGAGGTCCGTCAGTTCCCGGTCGAGGACCGTCGCGTGGTCGTACCCGAACACCTCGGTGAACGCGGGGTTGACCGAACGCACCGCCTGCTGGTCGTCGACGAACTCCGTCTCGACGACCGCGTCCGGGAGGTTGTTGAAGAGATACGAGAAGCGGTCGCGCTCGTCGCGGAGCTCTTCGCGGGCCTGTTTGAGTTCGGTCAGGTCCCGGACCACGCCGACGGTCCCGCGGAACACGTCGTCGTCGATGAGCGACACCTCGATTTCGGCGGGACGTTCGACGCCCGCAGCGGTGACCAGCGACGTCTCCAGTTGCATCGACGCGTCGTCGGTCTGCGCTCGGAGGTCACGGATGCGCTGCTCGAAGGCAGCGACAGAGCGGTCGTCGAGCACCGACCGCGGGTGTTCGCCGAGCATCTCCTCGCGCTCGAAGCCGAGCCATTCGGCGAGCGGTTCGGTGACGAGCTGGAAGGTGCCGTCCTCGTCTAGGACGTACACCATGTCACGGACGTTCTCGACGGCCGTCTCGTAGCGCAGGAGGTCCTCCTCGCGCTCGACGCGGTCCAGCGCGGCAGCGGCGTTCGAGGCGAGAATCTCGGCCACGGAGACGTCGGCGTCGTCGAACTCGGGCGTCTCCACGGCGGCGACGCTCAGCACGCCGTGGTCGCCGAGGGGGACGTACATCGCGGCGTTGGCGTCGCGGTTGTCGTACCGCTCGACGTCGTCGAAGTCGTCGACACGGATGGTCTCGCCGCGCTGGAACGCCTCGCCGGGGAACGCCTCGTCGGCGTCGTACAGCGGCCGGTCAGGCAGTGAACTGGACCCGGCCACCGGCCGCAGGACGTCCGTCTCCGGGTCGTGGAGTCTGACGAGGTTGAGGTCGAACTCGAGTTGAGCCTCCGCGGCCGCCACGACCGTCTCGGCCACCTCGGAGGCGGTGTGGGCTTGCATCAGCGACCGCGTGGTTTCGAGGAGTCCAGAGAGTTTCTCGTCGCGTTCCTTCTGGTCGGTGACGTCGTGAAAGTACACCGAGAGGCCGTTCTCGGAGGGGTAGGCGTTGACCCGGAACCACTTCTCTACGGGCGGGTAGTACTCCTCGAACGAGACCGGTTCTTGCGTCGCCATCGCCTCGCGGTAGGCCTCGTGGAACGTCTTCCCGACGGCCTCGGGGAACATCTCCCAGAGGTTCTCGCCGAGTACGTCCTCGGCGTCCCGCTCTAGCACCTCCTCGGCACGGTGGTTCCAGTAGGTGAGTTGCCACGTGTCGTCGACGGCGAAGAAGGCCGCACCGATGCGGTCGAGTATCTGTTGGATACGCCGGCGCGCCTCGCGGAGTTCCCGTTCGCGCGCTTTTCGCTCGGTGACGTCCCGGACGACGCCTGCACTGCCGACGAACTCCCCGTCGTCGCCGTACAGCAGCGTCATGTGGTCCTCGGCGGGGAACGCCGTGCCGTCGGCCCGCTGGATTTCGAGGTCGAAGGTGGCCTCGTCGTCGCGGTCACCGAACAGCATCTCCCGGATGACCGACTCCGCGCGCGTGACGCTCGCATCGTCTTTGACGGCCCCGGTGTACGCACCCAACAGGCTGTCCTCGTCGTACCCCGTGAGGGCCGTCATCGCGCTGTTGACGAACTCGAAGTGACCCTCGTCGTCGAGGGCGTAGACGCCGTCGTCGACCGCCTCGATGATGCCCTCGTAGCGTTCGAGTTCGCTCTCTCGTTGACGGCGTTCGAGTTCCCGGCTGACCCACTCGACGAGCAGTTCGACGAACGTCTGCTGGGCCTCGCTGAACGGTTCGGTCCGGGACTCCGCGTCGGCGAAACACAGCGTCCCGTACAGGTCACCGTCGACGTGAATCGCGCCGCCGAAGTAACAGGCGAACCCGGTCGTCTGGTAGGCGGGTTCGTCGGCCCACCCCTCTGCCGGCGCGTCGAGGACGTCGAGGGTCTCCCCCGTTTCGACGATACGTTTGCAGTACGTGTTCGCGAGGTCCGTGGTCGCGCCCTGCTGGATGACCTCGCTGTCACCGACGACCTGTACCACCTCGTAGTCCTGTCCCTCGATGCGGCTCATGTACCCCAGCGACAGGTTCAACCGTTCTGCGCCGAGTTCGAGCACCGCGTCGATGGTCTCCGCGTTCGTGAGGTCGTCCCGGGTCGCCAGCCGTGTCAGGTCCCGCAGGGCCTCGTTGTTCGTCCGGAGTTCGCGTTCCCGCTCTTTTTGCCCGGTGTCGTCCGTCGCCCTCTCGGGGCCATCCCCTCCCGTTCGCACCGCCCGGACCCGCTCTGCGGGGTCCGTCTCGCTCCGGGGAACGTACTCGGTGGCGCCGCGGCGCGTCGCCTCGGCGGCCACGCTGCCGTCGGGGTCGGGGGTACACAGCAACACCGGAACGTCGGGGTGCCGGTCGCTGAGTGCGTCGAGAACGGCGAGGCCGTCGAGGCCGGCGCCGGGGACGTGGTCGCAGACGACGACGTCGGGGTCGATGGCGGCCGCAGTGTCGAGGGCTGCATCGCGAGACGTGACCGACGTCACCTCGACGGCGGTGCCCCCTGAGAGTGAGAGCGAGGTGACACCGTCGGCCACGGTGGCGGGACGGACGTGCAAAACGACGGACTGCTCGGACATGCTGGTGGTACGTCGTAACCGGGGGCCGGGAACTAATAAACTCGGCCCAGATTATCAGGTTTCAGAATCGAGCGCCTGCCACGAGAGCCGCGGGTTCCGCGCCGCGCCGACCTGATCGATGCGCCCCGCCGCCGTGCGCTCCGGGGCCGACGCTAGCGTCTCGTCGTCCTCGCCGTGGACGGCCTCGAAGGCGGCCGCCAGTTGGTCCAGCGAGCGCTTGCTCTCGCCTTCCGTCGGTTCGGTCATCAGCGCCTCGTCGACGATTTCGGGCCACTTCGTCGTCGGCGGGTGGACGCCGTGGTCGAGCATCCGCTTGGCCGCGTCGGCGGCGTCCTGCGGGCTAGCGCTGGCGACGAACTCGTGGTGGAACGGCCCGAAGGGCACCTCGTAGGGAATCTGTTCGGCGAGGTAGTTGGCGTTCAGCACCGCTTTGGCGCTGGCGTCGATCAGTCCCGCATCGCCCAGACGGGTGACGTAGGCGAACGTCTTCAGGAGGACCGGCCAGTTGCCGTAGTAGCCGTGGACCTTCCCGACGGAGTGGTCGGGCGTGTAGTACTCGAACCCGCCGTCCTTCGAGCGGACGTGCGGGTCCGGCAGGAACCCGGCTAGGTCCTCGGTCACGCCGACGGGGCCGGCACCCGGCCCACCGCCGCCGTGGGGCGTCGCGAACGTCTTGTGGACGTTGTAGTGCATCACGTCAAAGCCCATGTCGCCCGGGCGCGCCCTCCCCAGCAGGGCGTTGAGGTTCGCGCCGTCGTAGTACAGCAGACCGCCGGCGTCGTGGACGACGTCGGCGATCGCCTCGATGTCGCGCTCGAACAGGCCCAGCGTGTTGGGGTTGGTGAGCATCAGCGCCGCCGTCTCCTCGCCGACGGCCGCTTCGAGCGCCTCGATGTCGACCCGGCCGTCCTCGCCGCTCGGGAGTTCGACCACGTCGTACCCTGCCATCGCCGCCGTGGCGAAGTTCGTGCCGTGGGCCGAGTCGGGGATGACGACCTCCGAGCGCTCGTCGTCGTTGTGCTGGTGGTAAGCCTTCGCTATCTGGATGCCGGTGAACTCACCCGCCGCCCCGGCCGGTGGCTGGAGCGTCACGGCGTCCATCCCGCCGATGCGACCGAGATAGTCCTGGAGGCGGTGACAGAGCGCGAGCGTCCCCTGTACAGTACTGTCCGGTCGGTCCGGATGGACGGCGGCGTCGGCACGGCGCGAGATGTCCTCGGTGAACGACGGGTTGTACTTCATCGTACAGGACCCCAGCGGGAACGGCCCGCTCTCGACGCCGTAGTTCATCTGCGAGAGGCGCGTGTAGTGTCGGGCGAGTTCCGGTTCGGCCGGGTCGGGCAGTTCCAGCGAGTCCCGCGTCAGGTCGTCCGGCAGGGGCGAATCTTCGACGGCGACCTCGCGGTTTGCCTTCTCCGAGAGGAGCGGTTCGTAGCGCTCGTCGTCGTCGTCCGTCCACCGGGCCTGATCGTACTTCATCGGGCCACCTCCGCCATCGCCTCGACGAACGCCGCCTCTTCGTCGGCGGTCACCTCGGTGGTACACACCTGTAACAGGTGTTCGTCGACGGCGTGGACGGCGTAGCCGCGCGCGGCGAGGTCCTCGACGACCGCCCGCGCCGGTTGGTCGGTGCGGACGACGAACTCTCGGAAGTGGTGGCCGTCGTGGACCGGCGCCTGCAAGCCCACGACTTCGTCGAGTCGGGTGGCGAGACCCTCGGCGCGCGTCACGCACTCTTCGGCGAGGTCGACCAGTCCTTGCGGACCCAGCCACGCGGCGTGCATCGCGGTGCGGAGCGCGACCCACGCCTGATTCGTACAGATGTTCGAGGTGGCACGCTCCTTGCGGATGTGTTGTTCGCGCGTCTGGAGCGTCAGCGTGTAGGCCCGGCGGTCGTTGGCGTCCTCGCTGGCGCCGACGAGACGGCCGGGGACCTGCCGGAGGTACTCCTCGCGGGTGACGAACATCCCGAGACCGAAGCCGTATGCGGTGCCGATACCCAGCGAGGCGGCGTCGCCGACCACCACGTCGGCGCCCACGTCGGCCGGGCGCTCCAGCAGGGCCAGTGCGACCGGGTCCGACCCGAGACAGAACAAGGCGTCGTGGTCGTCGGTCACGTCGCCCACGCCCGCGAGATTCTCCGCGACGACGCCCCGCACGCTGGGCGTCTCGGCGTACACCATCGCCACGTCCTCGTCGGCCATCTCGGCGAGGGCGGCGACGTCGGCTTGCCCGTCGTCCATCGGATACGACTCGACAGAGAGGCCGGGGCCATCCGCGTAGTTCTCCAGCACCGCGTGCTTGCCGTCACGCAGGTGTTCGGGGACCAGAATCCGGTCGCCCGACACCGAGCGGACCCGCTGGGAGAGCGTCGCCGCCTCGCCCAGCGCCGTCGCGGCGTCGTACATCGAGCAGTTGGCGACCCCCAGTCCAGTCAACTCGACCAGCATCGACTGGTACTCGAACAGCGTCTGCAGGAACCCCTGTGCGATTTCGGGTTGATACTGCGTGTAGGAGGTCAGGAACTCGGACCGTTTCGAGAGGTCGTCGACGACGCTCGGCACGTAGTGGTCGTAGTGGCCCCGACCGAGAAATTCCGTCAGGTCGTCGTTGCGCCGGAGGAGACGGGCCGCCTCCCGGCGTGTCTCACGCTCGCCCCGGGCGTCGATGCCAAAGTCGCCGTCGAAGGCGACGGCGTCGGGCACGTCGAACAGTGCCTCGACGTCGTCGACTCCCAGCGCCTCCAGCATCGCCGCCGTCTCGGCCGGCGTGTGCGGTGCGTACGGACTGCCAGTCGTGGATACGTCACTCTCGCTCATTGGTAGGAACGCCCATCCGCACGGGTGGACATGATGGCTGATGCTAGCAACCGACTGTACATTAGCCTACTCCTTCCCCCGGTCCGCGCGAGAGAGTCCCACGCGGTCGAACGCTCGACTACGCGATCTGGTCGCCGTACTCCTCGGGCGAGAGCAGGTCGTCGAGTTCGCCCGCGTCGGCCAGTTCGACTTCGAGCATCCAGCCCTCGCCGAAGGGGTCCTCGTTGACCAGTTCCGGTTCGTCGAACAGGGCGTCGTTGACGGCGGTCACCGTCCCCGAAACCGGGGCGTACACGTCAGAGACGGCCTTTATCGACTCGACGACGCCGAACTCCTCGCCGGCGGTCAGTTCCTCGCCGTCGTCGGGCAGTTCGACGAAGACCACGTCACCCAGTTCGTCCTGAGCGAAGTCGGTGATGCCGACACGAGCGGTCGCGTCGTCTACGCGCACCCACTCGTGGGACTCCAGATATCGCAGGTCGTCGGGAACGTCGAAGCTCATCTGTCGATGAATGGGGGGGCCCGGGTACGTGCCTTCTTCGGTTCGCCGCGAACGACGACGCGCAGCGACGTGCCGGGGTCGCGGTACTCGACGGGGAGATACGCCAGCGCGATAGCCTCGCCGAGCGTCGGACTCATCGTCCCACTCGTCACGTGGCCTATCGACTCGCCGTCCGGAGTCTGCACCTCGTAGCCGTGGCGCGGAATCCCTCGGTCGACCAGTTCGATGCCGACCAGTTTCTCCGTGATGCCCTCGGCGTCCTGCTGTTCGAGCGCGTCGCGGCCGACGAACTCGGTGTCGAGTTTGACCGTCCAGCCGATGCCGGCCTCGTATGGCGTCCGCGGTTCGTCCTCGGGGTCGAAGTCCTGTCCCGAGAGGAGAAACCCCATCTCCAGACGAAGGGTGTCCCGCGCACCGAGGCCACAGGGCGGACACTCCAGTGCTGTCCACACCGTCTCGGCCGCGTCCCACGGACACAGTATCTCGAACCCGCGCTCGCCCGTATAGCCCGTTCGCGCGACCAGCGAGTCGACGCCAGCGACCGGTCCGCGTTCGACGCCGAACCGGTCCATCTCGGCGAGGCGAATATCGGTTCGCTCGGCCAGCAGATCCGGCGCGTCCGGCCCTTGAAGTGCGATCATGGCGTACTCCGTGGTCCGGTTCGTGACTGTCGCGTCCAGGCCCCACTGCTCTCGGTGGCTCGTCCACCGCTCGGCCATCTCCTCGTCGTGGCCCGCGTTGGGAACGAACAGGAACTCGTCGTCTGCTTCCGCCGGTAATCGGTAGACGACGGTGTCGTCGAGCATGACGCCGTCGCCGTCCGTTATCGCGGCGTACTGTGCCTCTCCGGGGTCCAGCGCCGCCACGTCGTTGGTCGTCAACCGCTGGGTGAGGCGTTCTGCCTCGGGCCCGTCGACGGTTACCTCGCCCATGTGCGAGACGTCGAACTTCCCGACGGCGGACCGAACGGTGGCGTGTTCCTCGCGAATCGACTCGAACTCGACGGGCATCTCCCACCCGCCGAAGTCCGTCATGCTGGCACCGGCCTCCTCGTGGACCCCCGAGAGCGGGGGTGTCCGCAGTGACATAGCCGAGAAATCGCCCCCGGTCACCTTACTACTTGGCCTCTGGTCGCGGTCTGGGACGGTTTCGACAGAACTCATAAATCATATATCGCGATATCAAATCACGTTCGTGGCGTCACGGGCGGCCTGCGGAGCGGAGCGATAGAACGGCGGTTCGGTATACGGCGGTGACGACACCAGACGGAGAGTCGTAGCGGTAGACGGCGTCTACGGAGCCGTGGACCCGTCTCTTCTCGTGTGGGCGCGAGATGACGTTCCTCGGGGCGGCGATGAAGCGACACACGGGGCCGCGGACCGGTGGTTGGCTCGTCGCCGCGAGGTTCGTCGGCCGCAGACTGTTCCGCCTCGCGTCGCTACCTTCGATACCCTACCGACGAGACCTAGTCGTCGCGAACGTGCTTGCTCCGTGATGCGACCACGTCGAGGCCGGGGCTGTAGTAGTAGACTGGGTCGCCGTCGGGTCGTACGAACCCGTGTGCCGAGAGGTAGGTGTTCGTCTCGACGGCGGCGGCGGCGGGGTACAGCGTCCACGGGTCGTGTTCGACGTCGGTGTATCTGAGCGACCCGTCCTGTGCTTCGGTGTAGAACCGATAGCGCTCGACGAGGAATTCGCCGAACGGGTCGTCGGATGCCGAGAACGGCGCGCCGGTCGGCCAGTAGGTCCCCGCGTACTGCGCGGGGCGGGAGCCCGGATGTCGACGGCGGCCGCTGAACCGCACTCGGCCGTCGTCCCAGCACAGCGAGATGCGCGCGTAGTAGTACGGGAGGTGATGAAACAGGCGCGCGCCGACGACGCTCGAGATACCCTGCGCGTCGAGGCTGAAGAAGTAGACGCTCGGGACGTCTTCGCGTGTGACGTACGTCCGCACGTTGAGTTCGGGTAACCGGATACCGAACGCTTCGGGAAGGCCCTTCGGCCGGACGGCGACGTTGGTGAACGGCACGATCGAGAGCCACGCCGACCCGTCGAACACGTCGGGCACCAACCGGT
Organism: Haloarcula sp. S1AR25-4; assembly: GCF_031624555.1. Classification (NCBI taxonomy): domain Archaea; kingdom Methanobacteriati; phylum Methanobacteriota; class Halobacteria; order Halobacteriales; family Haloarculaceae; genus Haloarcula; species Haloarcula sp. S1AR25-4. Next base: position 123,931 of record NZ_JAMQOR010000002.1, read on the forward strand.
CGGGGAGGTGTGCGTCCATCACCGCCGGGTCGACCGGCCAGTTCTCGAACAGAAGGTGCCGCCATCCCATCTCCAGCGGGAGGACCATAGAGCCACTCTGCGGTCCGGAGGAAAATCCCTTTGGGCAGCGGGCCAAGTACTCGATTCGATATAGCGGTATTTGATTTATTACTCGAACGACCTCCGAGACCCGAAACGCCACACATAAGCCCAGCGGCGGGCGAGAGGGCGCATGAACTTGTTTCGTCGCCTCGTCGGTGACGACGCCGACGACCGGACGCGCGTCGGGTTGTACGTCGACGGCCCGAACGTGTTGCGCTCGGAGTTCGACGTCGACTTAGACGAGGTTCGGACTATCGCAGAATCGTACGGGCCGTTAGCAACGACCAGACTGTACCTCGACGAGAACGCCTCGCCGGGGCTGATTCAGGCCGGCGAAGCCCGCGGTTTCGAAGTCGTCACCACGAGCGGCGACGTGGACGTGCGTCTGGCCGTCGACGCGACGGCGGCCGTCGCGGCCGACCGTATCGACGTGCTCGTCGTCGCCTCGCGCGATACGGACTTCAAACCAGCACTGGAGGTCGCTGCCCGGAACGACGTCCGGACCGTCGCGCTTGCACCCGGCGAACACGGGAAGTCCGATGCACTCCAGAACGCCGCCCAGGACGCCCTCTCGCTGGAAGCCGACGTCGAATAGCGAACGCCTTTTTGTGCGGGCACCGGACCACCGGATATGGACATCGAGGAGACGCCGGTACTCGACAACCACATGCATCTGGACCCGGTGCAGGGCCGGAACGTCGAGGCCGTAGAGGAGTTCGCCGAACAGGGCGGCACCCACCTGCTCGTCCTCAACAAACCGTCGTGGCACCTCGTCGAGGCCGCGACCGACGAGTCGACGTTCCGCGAGGCGTTCGACCTGACTGTCGGCGCCGTCGAGTCCGCGACGGAGGTACTGCCCGGCCGGGCGTGGCCGGTGCTGGGGGTCCACCCGGCACTCGTCTCGAAGTTGGTCGAAGACGGCTACACGCCCGCGGCGGCCCGCGACATCATGCAGACGGGGCTGGACGTGGCCGCGGAGTACGTCAGAGACGGCCCGGCGCTGGCCATCAAGTCGGGGCGACCCCACTACGACGTCGACGAGGACGTGTGGGACGCCTCGAACGCCGTGATGTGTCACGCCTTCGAACTGGCCGCCGACGGGGACTTCGCGGTCCAGCTGCACACCGAAGGCGGCGAGGACTTCGAGCAGGTGGCACAGTGGGCCGAGGAACGTGGCATGGACCGCCGACAGGTCGTCAAGCACTACTCCGGCGGCCGGTTGCAGGGCCCCACGAAGTCCGTCCTCGCGGACAAGGACGAACTGGAGATCGCTATCGAAGAGGGCGACCCGTTCCTCATGGAGACGGACTACATCGACGATCCGGACCGACCCGGCGCAGTACTGGGGCCGAAAACGGTGCCACGGCGCGTCCGGTGGCTGTTAGAAGCGGGGCACGAGGAGGCGGTGCGGACCGCACACGTCGAGACGCCGCGTGCGGTGTACGGTATCGACACCGAAGCGACGCTCACCGAGTGAGGACAGAACGAAGCGGTTGGGACGTTATCCGAACTTCCCGGTGATGTAGTCCTCGACGCGCTGACTCTCGGGGTTCTCGAATATCTTGTCCGTGTCGTCGAACTCGACGAGTTCGCCGCCGGTGAGGAAGACGGCCGTCTTATCGGAGATGCGGGCCGCCTGCTGCATGTTGTGCGTGACGATGACGACGGTGTACTCCTCGGAGAGTTCCTCGATTAGGTCCTCGATTTGGGAGGTGGCGATGGGGTCTAGCGCCGAGGCCGGTTCGTCCATCAGCACGACTTCGGGGTCGACGGCGATGGCCCGCGCGATGCAGAGTCGCTGTTGCTGGCCACCCGAGAGGTCGAGTGCGGATTCGTCGAGGCGATCTTTGACCTCGTCCCACAGGGCCGCCTTCTTCAGGGACTCCTCGATGACCTCGTCCATATTTTCGGTCTTGTCCTGCGTGCGCAGGCCGTAGGCGACGTTGTCGTAGATGCTCTTCGGGAAGGGGTTGGGGTGCTGGAACACCATCCCGATGCGCCGGCGGAGCGCCACCGGGTCGACGTCGTCGTCGTAGACGTTCTTGCCCTTGAAGGTCAGTTCTCCCTCGACGCGGGCGATATCGATGAGGTCGTTCATGCGGTTGATACACCGCAGGAACGTCGACTTCCCACACCCGGAGGGGCCGATCATCGCGGTCACCTGATTTTCGGGGATTTCGAGGTCGATGTGCTGGAGCGCCTGCGTCTCCCCGTAGAACACGTCGAGGTCCCGCGAGCGGATGACGGTCTTACCCGACGTGACGCCGCCGCGTTCGGCGTTCTCGTCTAACCCGCCCTTGCCGGGGTCGGTGCTGATGAGCGACTCCTCGTCTGCCACCTCGTCCTGTGCCTCGGTCTCTGTCGCCATGTCCTCTGTGGTCATTAATGAGCCTCCTGTTGGTATTTGTTCCGCACGAGAATCGCCACGCTGTTCATCGTCAGCATCACGATGAGCAGGGTCACCACGCCCGCAGCGACGACGCCGTACCGGAAGTCAGGCGAGGGCTGGAACGCCCACGCGTAGATCTGCAACGGCATCGCGGTCAACTGGCTGAACAGCCCCGACGGCGGCGAGAACTTCGTCGTCGCCACGCCGATCATGATGAGCGGTGCCGCCTCGCCGATGGCGCGGCCGAGCGCCAGAATCGTCCCCGTCAGGATGCCCGGAATCGACCGAGGGAGGACGACGTTCCGGATGGTCTGCCAGCGGGTCGCACCCATTCCGTAGGAGGCCTGCCGGAGCGAGTCCGGCACGGACCGAATCGCCTCCTGCGCGGAGATGATGACGATCGGGAGAATGAGCAGAGAGAGCGTCAGCGCTGCCGTGAGCACCGTCCCGACCCCGAACCCGCCGTAGGTAACCGGACCGAGACTGGCTTCGACGTTGACGAAGATACCCAGGCCCAGCAGTCCGTAGACCACCGACGGGACGCCAGCGAGGTTCGAGATGTTGACCTTGATGATTCGGGAGACGCTAGAGAACGGGCCGCTCGTCGGCGCGTACTCTTCGAGATAGATGGCCGTGCCGACGCCGAAGACGAAGGTGAACACGCTGACCAGCACGATGAGGAACACCGACCCGATGATGGCCGGGTACAGCCCCGCTTCTCGCGCGTTCGAGGCCTGAATCGCTGGCGGGCTGGTGACGTACTGCCACGTGAGCCACGGCGTCGGTTCGGTCGCACCGAGCGCGCCGACGATGAACTCACCGAGCAGGAAGCCGAGAACGGCGATGGCCGGCAACGCGAAGGCGGCCCAGCGCTCGCGGTGGCGCGCCGTGTCGATGGCGGCGAACCCGACCGGGAGGCCGAACATCACGAGGCCGATGAGCCACACCGAGCGAGCTATCTGGGGAACCATGTCGACGACCGGCACGCCGACGATAGCCAGCACCGGGAGGCCGACGCCGATGCCGATGCTCTGTCGTTTCGAGAGTTCCAGTCGGTCGTGCGCGAGGAAGGCAGCCAGTCCCGCGGCGGGGAGGACGAGCGACAGGAAGTAGACGCCCGGTGCGCCCAGCATCCCGCCGAGCGAACTGAGGACGCCCAACCCGAGCGTCCCGGCCACGGGGCCGAGGACGACGGCGGCGAGCATCCCCAGCCCGACCCACGTCGCCTCGCGGTTGTACTGCCCGTAGACGAACAGGCCGAGCGTCGGGCCGACGACGGTCAGGAAGTAGGCGAACCAGACCGGCGGGCTGGCGATGACAGAGAGGATGATGACCGTCGCGACGGTGAGCATCACCCCGCCCAGCGTCATACTGAACAGTTCGAAGGCGCCAGCGACGATGTCGGGTTTCGTGCGTGCGTACACGAAGAACGCGAGGAGTGGCACCAGCAGCGTCGCGGTGTAAGAGAGGTACCACGTCGTGCCAGCCGATTCCAGCCCGAAGGCGTCCCAGAACACGTACGCGAGCAGGACACCCAGCGCGAGGATACCGACGATGGACGCCCCGAACGAGATGTATTTGAACGCGATGCCCTTGAGCCGGCTGACCTCGCCGAACTCCGTCTGTGTCGGTGTTTGTGTCGCCATTTACTCGTACTCCTCCCGGTAGCGGCTCGCCACGACGTCGCTCACGACGTTCATCGCCAGCGTGATGACGAACAGCGTGAGGCCGATGGCGAACAGTGACTTGTAGGCGGTCGACCCCCCGGAGATGTCCCCGCTGGCGATGTTAATCATCGCGACGGTCATCGTCGCGGAACTCTCGGTGTAGAGTCCGATGAGGTCACCCGGTGCGACGTAGGGGATGCCGAAGGCCGACTGGACCGCCGGGATGTCCGGTGGCTGTGACCCGGCGGCGAGCACCACGGCCATGGTCTCGCCGATGGCCCGCGAGATAGCGAGGATGAACGACGAGGCGATGCCGGAGATGGCGGCCGGGACGACGATGCGGAGCGAGACGTTGAACTTCGTCGCACCGAGCCCGTAGCCGGCCTGTCGCAGCGAGTCCGGCACCGAACTCATCGCGTCTTCGCTGATAGAGGAGACCATCGGGATGATCATGATACCGACGACCAGCGAGGCCGAGAGCCCGTTGAACAGGCCCAGATTCGGAAAGCCGAGGCCCAGTGCCCCGTTCAGCCAGCCGATAACGACGTTGAGCGCGGGCGTGATGTAGACGATAGCGAAGTAGCCGTAGACGACCGTCGGGACGCCTGCCAGCACTTCGAGCATCGGCTTCAGCACCGAGCGCGTCCGTTCGGTCGCGTACTCACTGAGATAGATGGCCGTCAGCAGTCCGACCGGGAGCGCGATGACGGCCGCACCGATGGTGATGAGCATCGTCCCGAGCGCCAGCGGCAGGACCCCGAACGTCGTCGGTTCGCTGGCGCTGAACTCCGTCGCGGTCAGGAACTCCGCGATGGGAACGACCGAGAAGAAGTCGGCCGCGTCGAGAACCAGCACCGCGATGATACTGACGGTCGTCAGGACGGACAACACGGCACACCCGGCAAGGGCGTATCTGTACGTCGACTCCCGAACCGTCCTGAACCCCCGGTCCCCTGTGAGGTCGGGAGTCTGTCCCTCGTTGCTCATCGTGGTCGTTGTGTCATATACTGTATCTCGGGAAAAAGTACCCGGATTGTATCTATAGTTCTATTGTCTCTCAATACTCGCCTATGTGACGGTTACTGGACCTCGTCGATGACCGCGTTCAGCGCGTCCAGTTCGGCCTGCATGTCCTCCTCCGTCTTCGGGACGAAACCGATTTCGTCGGCGATGAGCGAGGAGTTGGCGCTCTGCTCGACGTAGTAGCGGGCGAACTCGGCGACGTGTTCCTCCGCGAGGGCGCTCTTCTTCGGATACGTGAACAGCGAGCGCGAGAGGGGCTTGTACTTGCCAGACTTGGCCGTCTCCAGCGACGGCTTGACGCAGCCGTCGCCGTTGTCGATGCCCAGCGCTTTGACGGCGTCCTTGTTGCCCTGATAGTAGGCGAAGCCGAAGTAGCCGATGCCGTACTGGTCTTTCTGGACGCCCTGGAGGATGAGGTTGTCCTTCTCGGTGGCCTCGTACTTCGTGGTGTGGCTCGTCTCTTCGCCGAGGATAGTCTCGTTGAAGTAGTCGAACGTCCCGGACGTCTCGGCGGCCCCGAAGCGGCTGATGGGTTCGTCGGGCCAATCGCTGTTGACCTCGGCCCACGTCGAAGCCCCGTCGGCGCGCCAGATCTGTTTCAGTTGATCGGGGGTCATGCAGTCGACCCAGTCGTTCTCCGAGTTGACGATGACCGTCAGCGCGTCCGTGGCGATGTTAATCTCGTGGTACTCGACGCCGTTGTCGCTACAGAGTTGCTCTTCCTCTTTCGTGATGGGCCGGGACGCGTTGTTGAACGCGGCGTTGCCGACACAGAAGTGGTTGCTGAACCCGCCACCGGACCCGGTCGGACTCACGCTGATATCGACGCCCGAGTGGGCGCTCTGGAACTTCTTCGCGACGGCGAACGCGATGGGGTAGACCGTACTGCTCCCCGTGATGTTTATCTCGCCGGAGAGCTGACTCGAACCGCTGTCACCGCTGGAACCGCTACCATCACCGGAGCCACCGTTGGAGGGCCCTTCCGTACAGCCTGCGAGAGCGAGTGCTCCGACTGCACCGGTACTTGCCAGAAAACTACGACGCGAGACGCCGCCGTTCGGTGAGTCTGTCATCGCCCCAATCGAGGCCAGTGATAAATAAGTACTCTACTATGACGTGTATAGATTGCTACGTTATCTATATAGTCAAATGTTGGGAGTGTGTGTCAAGGGTATCGAAATTAGTGCCGAATATACGTCTAACAGCGGAATTCTGCCGGTAGCGCGCGACTCTCGACGGGCGTTCTGAAACCAGTTGTGGGAACGCGCTCGGAGGTAGAAAACGACTATAGAGCCCTTCAGGATGGCATTCGTCCCGTTGAAGGTGAAATATTTTCCGGATATATAGATGGGGGTGGATTTATGTCAAAGGGGGGCTGATACGGACGTACATGGAGACCCGCAAGGTGCAGGTGACTGGTGGTTCGACGTACACCGTCTCGCTCCCGAAAGACTGGGCGACAGAGAACGACGTGAGCGCTGGCAGCGTCGTCGAGTTCCACGCCGAAGAGGACCTGTTGTTGCTCGCACCGAAGCGAGACGACGACAGAGTCGAGGGGACGCTTGACGTGGGCGGTCTGGACAACAAACACGAACTCACGCGTGCGGTGATGACGATGTACGTCAGTGGATTCGACGTCATCCGCCTCGAAGCACCACGTATCACCGCCGAACAGCGGCGTATCATCCGGGACGCGACACAGGGGCTCGTGGGGCTGGAAGTCATCGAGGAGACGTCCGACCGCGTCGTGTTACAGGACCTCCTCGACTCCTCGGAACTGTCGGTCCACAACGCCATCACTCGGATGCGGTTGGTCTCGCTGACGATGCTCTCGGACGCCGTCGAGGCGCTCATCGAGGACGACGACGACCTCGCAGCGGACGTGATGCAACGCGACGACGACGTCGACCGCCTCTGGTACATGGTCTCTCGGGTGTTTCGGACGGTCCTCCGGAACCCGACGGCGGCCAACGAGATCGGGTTCCCCCGCGAGACGGTGTTCGACTACCAGTCCAGCGCCCGGCAACTGGAACGCATCGCCGACCACGCGACGAAGATAGCCGGCCTGTCCCAGGAGATCGGCGAGATCACCGGCGAGACGGCCGAGTTGCTCCGACAGCTAGAGCAGGAAGCGACCTCCGTCTCGGAGACGGCGATGGACGCACTCCTCGCTGAGAGTTCCGACGACGCCGTCGAACTGGCGAACGAGGCACGCAGCCAGATACCCAGCGTCGACGAGACGGCCCGGGAAGTCGATACCGACGTCCGAGAACAGGACCCACAGAGCGCCCAGATTCTCGGCCGCGTCGTCGACTCCCTCTCCCGGACGGCCGACTACGGCGGTAACATCGCCGAGAGCGCGCTCCAGAAAGCAGCCCCGCGCCCCTAGTCGTAGAGTCGTTCCAGCAGCGACGCCACGCCGTCTCTCGTTTTCAGGTATCGCCGCTCACCGTCCGGTGTCCGGACGGCGTAGTCGTAGACGTCGCTGTCTGGTCGGTACCACTTCTCAGGATAGCGGTCGAGCGGGTCCGAGAGCAACTGTCCGCCATCGAAACTCTGGACCGGCGCGTCCGTCCGGTCAGCGGACGCCGTCCCCGCGCTTTCGCTCTCGCCACGACTCGCTTGGACGAGGAGGTCGCTGTCGACCGGGTAGTCCGCGAGTATCCCCGTCTCGGCGTCCTCCCGGCGACTCGCTTTCAGCGTCTCACGCATCAGAATCTCCTGCGTGTTGACGACGGCCTCGCCGTCTTTCGGATACTGCTGGTCGTAGCTTCCGTCGGCGTTCATCGTCCAGCGTTTGCGGTTGTCCGCCAGCATGAGCGCCAGTACGAAGCGCAACTGCCGACGAATAGCGGGGTCTTCGACCGGCGTGACCGCCTCGACGCGATAGTCGAGGTTCCGAGTCATCCAGTCGGCGCTCCCGATGTAGTACTCCGGGCCGGTCGTCTCACAGTCCGTGGCGCGTGCGCCGTTCTCGAAGTAGAAGACGCGAGAGTGTTCGAGGAACCGTCCCACGACCGAGTGGACCGTGATGTTCTCGCTGACGTCTTCCAGTCCCGGCCGAAGTCGGCAGATGTCGCGGACGATGAGGTCGATGTCGACCCCCGCCATCGACGCCCGGTACAGTTCTGCGACGATGTCGGGGTCTTCCAGTCCGTTAACCTTCGCCACGATGCGGGCGGGCCGACCGGCCTGTGCGTGTTGGGCCTCCCGTCGGATGCACCGAGTGAACTCGGGTCGCATCGTCACCGGCGCGATGAGTAGTTTCCTGAACTCCTCGTCCAGTCCCGGCCCGGTGAAGAAGTTGAACAGCGTGACGAGGTCCTGCCCGACGTCGCGGTCGGCCGTCAACAGGCCGAGGTCTACGTACCCCTTTGCCGTCTCGGAGTGGTAGTTGCCGGTCCCGACGTGGGAGTAGAGGTTGACGCCGTCCTCGGCGTCGCGGACCACCAGCGCCGTCTTCGTGTGGGTCTTCAGCCCGATGGTGCCGTAGGCCACGTGGATACCGTTTTCCTCTAGTCTACGGACCCATTCGAGGTTGTTCTGCTCGTCGAAGCGGGCCTTCAGTTCGACCATCACGGCCACCTGCTTGCCGTTCTTGGCGGCCTCGATGAGCGACTGGATGATCTGCGAGTCGCTCGCGGTCCGGTAGATCGCCGCCTTCACCGCGAGGACGTCGGGGTCGTTGGCGGCTTCGCTCAGGAACCGCTGGACGGTGTCCCCGAAGTCGTGGTACGGGTGGTGCAACAGGATGTCGCCCTCGTCGATGTCGTCGAAGACGCTCTGGTGGTGGTCGTGTTCGTCGCGTTCGAAGGCCGCGGGTCGGCGGTCCCGAAGCCGTGGGTGTGGCTGTGGCGTCCACGACTCCAGTTTGAGATCCGGTCGTTCGAGGTCCGTCAGCGACGCGAACTCCCGGTAGTCGAGCGGTCCGTCGAGGTCGTATATCTCGCGCTCGTCGAGGTCGAGTTGGTTCCGTAGGGTCGCGCGGATACGCGGGTGCGCGTCGCTCTCTATCTCCATCCTGACGACGCTGGCGAAGCGGCGCTGTTCGAGCACCTCCTCTATCATGTCGATGAGGTCCTCTGCGACCTCCTCGTTGCGCCGGACCTCGGCGTTACGGGTCAGGCGGAACAGCGCCGTGTCCACGATATCGACGTTCGGGAGGAGGAGGTCGAGATTGTGCCGAACCACGTCCTCGACGAGAACGTACCGCGAGTCGTCGCCGAGCTGGACGAGTCGGGGCCGGTTCGGCGGGATCTTGATGCGAGTGAACGTCGGGTCGTCGCTGTCGGGTCGTCGGGTCAACACCGCGAGCGAGAGCGACCGGTTCGAGATGAACGGGAACGGGTGGGCAGGGTCGAACGAGAGCGGCGTCAGCGTCGGCAGGACGGACTCCTCGAAGTACTCACGCATCTCCGTGCGTTCGGCCGCGTTCAGGTCGTCGTAGTCGAGGACGTCGATACCCGCCTCGGCGAGCGCCGGGCGGAGCATCTCGCTGTAGCAGTTGGCCTGTTTGGTGAGCATCGGCCCGAGCGTTTCGTGGGCTTCCGCCCACTGTTCTTTCGGAGTCCGTCCGTCGGCCGTTCGCTCGGTGACGCCCGCCTCCACCTGTTGTTTCAGGCCGCCGATGCGCTTCATGACGAACTCGTCCAGATTCCGGGTGACGATAGAGAGAAACCGAACTCGCTCTAAGAGCGGGTTCCGGTCGTCGAGGGCCTCGTGGAGCACCCGGCGCTGGAAGGCGAGTTCGCTCAGTTCGCGATTGAGGTACAGGTCCGGGTCCGAGAGATCGACGCTAGCTGGCTCGTACGGCGAGATGTCGAGAGTTTCCTCCGCTGTCATTGATCTGTCGGCGACGCAAGTCGTGGCTCCACGATGCTGTCAGACGAGCGCGAGACGTACGTCTCCGGCGGGTCGACCGAGATCAGTTCGTCGGCGCGGTAGTCGTATGCGGTCAACTGCCCGCCGTAGACGCACCCGGTGTCGAGTCCGACGGCGTAGTCGCTGACGAACGGATCGGCGAGGACGGTGTGGCCGAAGAACACGCGCGGGGTCTCCCGCCGCGTCTCGAACCAGTACGGTCGCTCGTAACTCGCGTCGGGAACGAGCGAGCGGTTGTTCAGCAGTTCGGTTAGGGAGTGTTCGACCAGCGGTTTCCGGTGGTCGACGCCGCCGTGGACCACGAGTGTGTCGTCCCACGAGACGGCCGCAGGCATCGACTCGACGTACGCCACGTCGTCGTCGGTGAGCGCGTCGATGGTCTTGCGACCGTCGACGAGTTTCTGCTCGTTGTTGCCCCGAACGCTGACGAGGTTCGGACGGTCGCGGACGATATCGAGGACGCCCTTGCTGTCCGGTCCCTTCCTGACGAGGTCACCGACGAAGACGACGAGGTCGTCGAGATCCGGGTCGAGTTCGTCGAGCAACTGCTCCAGCGTTCCTCGACAGCCGTGAACGTCGCCGACGACGTAGATGTCGTCCCACTGGCCGCTGTCGATGCGTCGGTGCGAGGCGTCGATGGTCGGGTTCAGTGTCGGTTGCAGTACCATGTGCGAGTAGCCACCGCTTGGGTTGGCCTTACCAGTCAGGACGGTGGATCCCAGTTAGATGCTTTATAATAGCCGTATATATCGGTACGTACCACTACCGTGTCCACGGCAGCACTCGCTGTGACCGCGTGGTACCCGCCCTAGCTCTTTATCATGACCGATTGTGTAGTTCTCGGTGACGTGCTGTTGGCACCCAACCAGCCACTACTTCGTCAGTCGATTCGAGCACGTCACCTCGACGGCGGCCCTGCACCAGCCGCCGTCAACGGTTCGCAGCGCGAGGACTCTCCTGACGTACCAGTCGGTATCGGGCCGTCGGATGCGGGAGAATGCTCGGAGAGTGGTTACTCGACGAGAACAGCGTTGACCTGTCCGTCCTGCCCGGGGCGGGAGGTGACGCGGGCCTCGCCTTCGGAGGTCTCGACGATAGCGCCCTTCGTGATGATGTTTCGGCGGGCGTAGTTCGGGTTCGACGGGTTCTCGACGACGTTCTCGATGGTCGCCTCGATGGTCTCGGCGCCGTCGGCGACGCTCGCGACGTCGGTCGTGACCGCACGGACCTTCTGCGTGTTGCCGCGGGAGTCGACGACCTTCAGTTTCTGGTCGCCGACCTGCGTCTCGGTCGGCTCACGGCCGAGTTCGTGCTTTTTCTTCTTGTGGTTCGGGCGTCGTCGACCGCCTGTGCGCTTGCGAGGGGAGCGTCCCTGGTCTTTCATACCCGATTCATAAACCAGCGGCTACTTGAACCGTTCGATGACCGGCCGGGGTGTGTAGCTATATGACGGGCGTTCTGAGTCCGCATCGGCGCTGGGCCAACGGCCGTCTATAGTAGCCATTGAAAATCAATGCACACCCGACCGCACGACGGCGGTGCGGTCGGTGTGTGAATCGTTTCAATTGTTACTATAGGGTGAGAGAGCAGTGATCGTAATCGTTACCCGGGGGCGAGACGGTTACCCGAACGATGAGTCTGAAGACGGCCGTGGCCGCGCCGTTCCGTCAGCGGGGGACCGACCGGATGGCCGAGAGTGAGTTCGTCGTCGCCCTGTCGCTCGACCGGAACTGGTTCTCGCCGGATCAGGCGAAGTCGCTGGTCGACGTCGCGGCGAGCGAGGGCCTCGTCGAACGCGAGGACGACGCCCTCGTCGTCACGTTCGACGCCGGCAACGTCGAGATTCCGGACGGCTTCGCCCCGGGGGAAGCGGTCCTCCAGTCACGCTCGACGTTCGAACGAGTGTTAGACGCCGTCGTCGAGAGCGGCGTCGAAAAGCAGACGGCCGTCGCCGGGATCAACTCGCTGCAGTCGACCCTCGGCGTGACGCTGGAGGCCGCGGCGGTCGTCTACGCCCGCAGCGAGGGCGTCACCGTAGAGAGCATCGCCGCAGAGGCGCGGGAGGAAATCTGATGGTCGACGATCGCATCACCGACGGGAAACGCATCGGCCAGTTGCTCGCCTCGGAGGTGACCGGACTGGAACGGGGTGCGCTCGGGACGCTGTCGGTGGTCGACGCCGACCCGGACGTGGACCCGACACCGGGTGGCGCCTTCGCCTTCGGGATCGAGGCCGACGGAACTCGCCTCGGCGAGGTCCACGTCACGCCCGAGACGGCACGCCTGACGCTGACCGAACCAGTGACCGTCGACGTAGGCCGCGAGGACGTCACGGTCGAAGCAGCGGACGACGGGGCCGTCGTCGTCGCACACAGCGGCGCCGCAGTCAAAGCGCTCGTCGACGTCCTCGCCGACCGACTCGGGTAGTCAGTTCGACCCCGGTTCCGCCAGCGTTTCGGCCGTCCATGCGACGAACCCGGTGAGTATCAGCGCCGACCCGACGAAGGTCATCGTCGCCGCCGTCGCGAGCACCACGGTCTTGAGTCCGAGTGGCGAGCCAAGAACCATCACTATCGGAGCGAGCGTGATACAGAACGTGCCGATAGCGACGGCTTGGCGTTGTTTAGTCGAGAGGTCGACACCGATGTGAAACCACGAGTCCGACGCGGGTTCCCGTGCTGCGAGGCCGAGGCAGAAGAGCGGGACCCCGACGAAGACGAGCGTGGCAGCGACCGCGTTCGACCAGAACGCAGACGTACCAGAGGTCGGTGCCAGAGAGAGCACCGCACCGACGGCGAGCAGTCCGACGCCGCCGACGAGTCCGAACGGCCGTAACCGGGGGTCCTCGAGTGCCTGCCACAGGTCCGGGAGCGTCTCCGCGACGTGCCCGACATCGAGGGATCGATCCATAGCTACCGTTCCACGTCCGGTATGAAATAGACGCGGGGTCTGATTCTCAACGTTGATTTTAGAAGACGCCGGTCGCGGCGGCAGAGGGAAACGCTTGTATCCGTCGCCGTCGGCGCGGTACCTATGCACTTCTTCGACCGCCTCCACGACCGCATCGTGGCCGCGGATAGCGTCGTCTCGGTGGGACTGGACCCGGACCCGGACCGCCTGCCCGAGGCGGTACAGGACGCCGACCTGCCGCGCTGGCAGTTCAACCGCCGAATCATCGACGCGACCCACGAACACGCCGCCTGCTACAAACCCAACGCGGCGTTCTACGAGGACCCCGACGGCTGGCGGGCGCTTCGGGAGACCATCGCGTACGCCCACGGCAAGGACGTCCCGGTCCTGCTGGACGCCAAACGGGGCGACATCGGGAACACGGCCCGGCAGTACGCGACGATTCTGGACGAGGACCACGGTCCCGCCGCCGACGCCATCACGGTCAACCCGTTCCTCGGCCGGGACTCGCTGGAACCGTTCCTCCAGCACGAGGACAAGGGCGTGTTCGTCCTCGGACGCACTTCGAACCCCGGCGGCGCCGACCTGCAGGACCTCGAACTGGCCTCCGGCGAGAAACTGTACGAGCGCGTCGTCCACCTCGCGGACCGCTGGAACGACAACGGGAACGTCGGCCTCGTCGTCGGCGCTACCGCACCGGAAGAACTCGAGGAGATACGTGAACTCGTCCCCGACATCCCGTTTCTCGTCCCCGGTGTCGGCGCGCAGGGCGGCGACGCCGAGGCCGCCGTGGAGTACGGACTGGCCGACGGCGTCGGCCTCGTGAACTCCTCGCGGGGTATCATCTTCGCCGGCGAAGATAGCGAGGCGCGACGCGCCTCGGACAGTCGAGCGACGGGGCCGGGAGACGCCGCCGGCCGCGGGTCGCCCGAGCAGTTCTTCGAAGCGGCTGGCCAGTCGGCGAAGCGACTCAAGGCCCAACTCAACCAGTACCGGTAGCTCAGAACCGGTAGGTGTCGACGCCGTCCGGCAGGTTCTCGGGGTCGGTTCGCTCGCCCGGTTTTCCGGCCTCGACGCTACACTCGACGCACAGTCCTGTAGTCTCGTCCCAGTGGCGGTCACAGACGAGTCGGCCACAACGGTCACAGCCGTGGTCGACGTCGGGCCGGTCACACAGGTCACAGAGCCCGGAGACGCTCATGCTACACTCTAGCACGCTCGGAGTCTTGAACGCTTGGGGGCGACAGGCGAGACGCTTACAGTCCTGTGGACCGAACCACGATTCGTGCAGTACGACCGGCTCATCACGGGCGTCGCCGCGGTGTTCGCGGTACTGACAGCGGTGCTGACGGTGGTGGGGATACTGGTGAACCCGGCCGTGCTCTTTCTGGCCCTGATGTTCGCTGTCTCCACGTACGTCATGTACTACCATCTAAGCGGCAAGATGGCCGCTAACCTCTACGAACGAGTCGAACGGCGCGCTGCCACACAGTCCCGCGGGAGTCGTCGAGGCGGGTTCGGTGCCGGGCCGCGCGAGGAGTGGACCCCGCCGAGGGACGGCCGACGTGCAGACGGGTTCGGTCGACGCGCTCAGCAGGCCCGACAGCAGCAGCGTCGACAGCGGACCCAGCAACGCCAGCACCGTCGCGTCCGCCAGTCGAGCGGCCCCAGTCCGTCGGAGGCCTACGACCGCCTCGGACTAGACCCCAGCGCGGACGAGCAAGCGGTCAAGCAGGCCTACCGAGAACGTGTCAAAGAGGTCCATCCCGACACAGACACCGGGAGCGAGGCCGAGTTTAAACGGGTCAAAGCCGCCTACGAGAGGCTGACCGACGACTGATACGGGTGGTTGTAACTGTGTCCCGGCGGTTCGCCGAACCGGTCGGGAGACCCCCCCGGTCGTGACCGACGCCAACCCGTGTAATCGCAACGGCCAAACCGCCTCGGGCGTCAGTTGGCGTATGTCCGAGACGCCGCCGTTGCTCGTCGACATCGACGGGACGCTCACCGACGAGTCACGCGCCATCGACCCGCGCGTGTTCCCCGTGTTACGCGAGTGGCCCGAAACCGTCGTTATCGCCACCGGGAAGGCGATGCCGTTCCCCATCGCGCTCTGTGAGTTCCTCGGCATCGAACGCACCGTCGTCGCGGAGAACGGCGGCGTGGTGTTCGTCGAGGCGACCGACGAACTCCAGTTGCGCGGCGACCACGAGGCGAGTCTCGCCGTCGCGGAAGCCTACCGCGAACTGGGACACGAACTCGGCTTCGGGGCCGTCGATCTGGCGAACCGCTGGCGCGAGACGGAGATCGTCGTCAGTCTGAACCAACCGCTCGAGCCACTGGAGCGGGTGGCCGAGGAGTTCGGCCTCGTCGTCCTCGACACCGGATTCGCGTATCACGTCACCGACCCGAGCGTGGACAAGGGGACGGGACTGGCGGCCATCTGTGCGGAACTGGAGATGGACCCGTCGTCGTTCCTCGCCGTCGGCGACTCCGAGAACGACGCCGAGGCGTTCGACGTGGCCGGGGAGGCCATCGCCGTGGCCAACGCTGACGAGACGGCGAAGGCGCGAGCCGACCGGGTGACCGAAGCCCGGTACGCCGACGGGTTTCTCGAAGCCGTCGCTCCGTACCGCCCGTAGCGGCCTTCAGGGGCGAACTGGCGACACCCGGAAATCGTCGGAGTCGTCACGGGAGTCCCCCGCTACCGTCCGCACGAGTGGGTGTCGCGCGCCCGCGAGTTCCGTGCGGCGAGTCTGGGCACGGCCCGGGCATCGTTCCGTACACGTACATAAATCCTCGGGCGAAACTATTGTGAGAGACAGACCCATTCACCCGCCAAAACACCGGTAAGCGGCCCCAAACCCGGGGAAGGCTTTTATCTCGTCCTCCGTTACGGACTCGCATGAGCCCCGACCGGGCTGTCCTCCGGCGCGCGCTGGAGCGCGGCGAACAGGAGGGCGGCAGCGTCGAGTTCAAAGAACGGCTCACAGAGGATCTGCACCTCTCGGAGGGCCGGCTCGAATCCCTGACTGCGCAACTTCGCCACCGCGTCCTCTCGGGCGACGGTGAAGCGACCTACGTCGTCGGCGTCACCGACGACGGCGGCCTCGCCGGGATCGCTCCCGAGGAGTTCTCTGAGTCGATGGACGTGTTGAGCCTACTGGCCGAGGAGGCCGGTGCCCACATCGAAGACGTCCAGACGTGGGGCACAGACGGCGTCCCGGAGACGAACTCGGCAGGCGGTGGTGACGGGCCAGAAGGCATCGTCGGGGTCGCCACCGTCAGAGAGGGCGCCGTTCTCGAAGACGACGACCACATCGTCGTCGGGACCGCCGGTCACGTCGACCACGGCAAGTCCACGCTCGTCGGGTCGCTCGTCACCGGCGAGGCCGACGACGGCGAGGGTAACACGCGCGGCTTCCTCGACGTCCAGCCCCACGAGGTCGAACGCGGCCTCTCGGCGGACCTCTCCTATGGCGTCTACGGCTTCGACGAGGACGGACCGGTCCGGATGGACAACCCACATCGGAAAAGTGACCGCGCACGCGTCGTAGAGGAGTCCGACCGACTGGTGTCGTTCGTCGACACGGTCGGCCACGAACCGTGGCTCCGGACGACGATCCGCGGACTGGTCGGCCAGAAACTCGATTATGGCCTGCTTACCGTCGCGGCAGACGACGGCGTGACCGACACGACCCGGGAGCACCTAGGCATCTTGCTGGCGACTGACCTCCCGACTATCGTCGCCATCACCAAGGTCGACCTCGTCCCCGACGAACGAGTGACCGAGGTCGAGCGAAGCGTCGAGCGAGCGCTCCGCGATGTCGACAAGACGCCACTCCGGGTCGAGCGCCACGGCATCGAGGCCGCTATCGAGGAGATATCCGAGACCGTCGTCCCAGTCGTGACGACGAGTGCCGTCACACAGGCGGGCCTCGACGCCCTCGACGCGATGTTCGAGGCGCTCCCGAAGACGGCCGGCGAAGTCGGTGAGTTCCGGATGTACGTCGACCGCACGTACAACGTACAGGGCGTCGGCGCCGTCGCGTCGGGCACGATCAAGTCCGGCGAGGTCGAAGCCGGCGACGAACTCCTGTTAGGACCGATGCAGGACGGGACCTTCCGCGAGGTAGAAGTCCGATCCATCGAGATGCACTACTACCGGGTCGACGAGGCCAAAGCGGGCCGCATCGTCGGTATCGCACTCAAAGGCGTCCGCGAGGCGGACATCGAACGCGGGATGGTTTTACTCCCGCGGGACGCCGACCCGACGCCCGTCCGCGAGTTCGAGGCCGAAGTGATGGTGCTGAACCACCCGACACGCATCGGCGACGGCTACGAACCGGTCGTCCACCTCGAAACGGTCAGTGAAGCGGCGGCGTTCCACCCTGAAGACGGCCAACTCCTCCCCGGCGACGCCGGCGAGACCACCGTCGAGTTCAAGTTCCGGTCGTACCTCGTCGAGGAGGGCCAGAAGTTCGTCTTCCGCGAAGGGCGGTCGAAAGGCGTCGGCACCGTCACCGATATCGTCACAGACTGACTCCGTTAGGTACGACGCCGTTATCCGTCGGTCGTTTTCGCCGTGGCGTGGATATGCACGTCGTCGGCGCGAGCGGACGCTGGTCTGTCCGCCCCAGATGCCCGACGGGACACTACGGTGCCTCGAAGCCTGCGTCCGTGTGCCGTGCCACCCCGAACACTGCCGCCCACGCCAGCAGGTGTTCGACCCGCGTGCGCCAGACGGGTTCCCAGTTGGCGCGGCGTTCGCGCTCCCATCGGGGGACGATGTTCCGGACGGCTTCGAAGACGTCGTCGGCCGTTCGTGGGTCGGTGCCGAGTACGTCCAGTACCTCGGCGGCGCCGAAGACGTTCTCTCGGAACGCCGCCGCCAGCGTGTCTCGCTCCAGAGCAGTCCGCGTCCGGTAGTACCCTCTGTCGCTCTCTTCGACGAGGCCCAGCGCTCGCAGAAACGTCAGGTACTCGCGGGCCGTCTCGCGGTCCGGGACGTCTGTCGTCCGCTGGATAGCCCGACAGCAGTCCGCCTCGTCGTCCGGGACAAGCGGAATCGCCGCCCGCGCGTCCGCGAGAAACGATAGCGACCGCGCCGGCGGGGCCACCTTGTACCGCATCAGAGCCCGAAGCTCTCGGCCAACACGTCCTCGCGGGTCTCACCGACGACGTGTGTCTCGCCGCCGACGACGTCGATCGTGACCTGTGCCGGCCCGAACAGCCCCACGGGGAGGTCGGCGAAGTCCCAGTCGGCGTCCTCGAAGACGGCCGCCAGCGGTTCACCGTACTCGGCCCCTGCCACGGAGGCCACCTCCTCGAACCGGTCGAACGACTCGTCGACGGTGAGGTGGACTTCGCCGCCGTAGGCCAGTGCGTCCGTCGTCCGGGCCATCGCCGTCGCCTCGTCGCCGGCGACGGGTGCCACGGGGGCGCGTGCGTTCGCCGAGAGCACCGAGACGGGATCGAAGCCAAGTTCGGCCAGCCGGAAGACGGCCAGTTCGGCCGCGCGGGCGGCGGCGGCGACGCTCCCGGTGACACTCGCCGTCGAGAACGCCGGGAGGAACACACCCGTCTCGGGGACGCCGGTACGCTCTGCGACCTGTGCAGCGACGGCTTCGTCGGGCAGTTGGTCCGTCTCGACGGCGAGGACCGCGAAGTCGGCCTCCTCTCGATACCCGATACGTTGGAACGCCTCCTCCTCGGCGACCAGCGCGCGGGCCGGGCCGCTTCCGAGGCCCTCGAAGCCGTCGGCCGAGAGCTCCCAGCCACCCTTCTGCGAACACAGCAGGGCCAGCGCCGGGTGGTCAGTCGAGAGTTCGACGTGTGTCAGCGGCGCGCCGGCGACGGTGTCCATCGTCGACTGGACCGTCGCCAGCCCAGCGGTCTGTATCTCTGCGAGCACCATCCCCGCCTCGACGGCACCGGGGACGTCGACGCCGAAGTCGAGCACCGCGGCGTCGCCAGAGAGTGCGTGTACGTCTATCGTGAGTTCGTCGGCGAAGTCGATGGCCTCGTCGACGAGTTCCGTGGCCATCCGATTGAGGCTGTCCATACGCCGCCTTTGGCAGCCTGCCTTTTAATCTCCACCTTCGGACCGCTCGCTTCGCGCCGCCCGCCCCAGTTGCGATTCGACGGCGTCGACCTTCTCGCTCGCACGCTGGTCGACGCCGCGCTTGTCGTCTATCTTCAGGAACGTCTCGACGCGGTCGGACTGCGCGCCGACGGCCTCGTGTGCGGCGTGGGCCGCCGCGAACAGTTCCTCGCTGTCCTCGGCCTCGATGATTGTCCCCATCGGCGTCGTCTCGTACTCGACGTCGAACGCCTCTAAGGCCGCGACGGCGTCGGCGACGTAGGGAGCCATGCTCTCTTCGACGACCGGTGCGACGGACAGGAACCCGATACAGGTCATACGTGACAATCAAGTAGGGGACACCCTAACAGTGGCGTTCGCGACCTCGCACCTAGATTTATTATACAGCCGACAGAAAAAACCACTGTCGTGAGCGATACCCGCCCAACTGTCCTCGTCGTCGAGGACGACACCCCTCTCCGTGAGACCTACGCCCGCGTCCTCTCACAGTCCTACGACGTGTCGACCGCCGCGACTGCAGCGATGGCTATCGACCGTCTCGGAGACGGGACCGACATCCTCCTCCTCGACCGCGCACTCCCCGACGCCGACGGCGAAGACGTCCTCCGAGAGGTTCAGGCCCGAAACTACCACTGCTACGTCGCGATGGTCACCGCCGTCGAGCCCGATTTCGAGATCATCGACATGGGCGTCGACGACTACCTCGTCAAACCGGTGACCACCGATGCGATTCGAGACGCCGTCGAACGACTGCTGTCGCTGGCCGAATACGACGAGACCTACAGGGAGCTGAGTCAGAAGCGCGTGAAACGCAACGTCCTCGAACAGGAGAAAGCACCGCCGGAACTCGGCGAAAGCGAGGAGTTCCGCCGCCTGCAGGCGGACATCGAGCGTTTAGAAGCCCAACTCGAAGAGATAGCCGACAAGTGTGCGGACGTAGAACGCGAACTAGAACAGTAGGCACGCGGGACCGGCGCTCGCGTGATGGCACGTAGCGCGACCGCTCATCGGTTGGAATTTGGAGAGATACGCTGGCTGGGATTTGAACCGAAATCAGACGTGCTCGCTTCGCTGCGCGCGACTGATAGGCTTCAAACCAGTGCGATTTCACGGCTCACCGGATGACGAGCACACGCCACGCGGTGCTCACCGAGATAGTTCGTCGAAGAAATGCGCTGGCTGGGATTTGAACCCAGGTTGTGACCATGGCAAGGTCACGTGATACCAACTACACTACCAGCGCCCAGCGTGGCGCACCGCGCCTCTCTGCATTCTAATCTGGTGGGGGTGATAGTAAAAAGCCTTCCGTTTTCCGAGCCCAATCGTGGGACGTGAGGGCATTCGGCGCATACATTTCCCGGGAGTGAATAGCACGCCACGACCTTTCGGAACCGGCAAGGCCCGTGCAGGCGGTTCACGGGCGAGGGGCTGTGACGGGCCGTGTGAACGCGTCTCAACGCGTGCCCGAAGCGGGGTCTTTTTACGGTAGGGGCGGAGAAGTATCGGCACAGTCTAGTGGCGTGACGTGGAAGCGTCACGGCATGACGACCAGCGTACTCGTGCCGTCTTCCCTCACACGGGAAGCCGAAGACCGCCGCGAGGCGACTCGCAAACTCGGATACGTGGCCCGCGCGGCCACGGTGTTCCGGGTCGACCGGCTGACAGTGTTCCCCGACCCAGACGGGGCGGGAAAGTGGGAAGACGGGTTCGTCGAAACCGTCCTGCGGTACGCCGCGACGCCCCCGCACCTCCGAAAGGAGATGTGGGGCAAGCGGGACGAACTAGAGTACGTCGGCGTCCTGCCGCCGCTCCGCGTGCGTTCACAGACCGGCTCCGGATCTGAGGGTTCGGGGTCGTTAAGACAGGGAATCGTGACCGAGGTCGGAGCTGATGGGCGCGTCCGGGTCAATTGCGGCATGCAACACCCGATCTCCCTCCCCGTTCCAGACGGTCTGGACGTGGGTCAGGGGGAGCGCGTGACCGTCAGGGTCTCTTCGCGACGGCCGGTCCGGGCGAAACTCGTCGACCACCCCACGCCGGGGTTCGACGTCGTTTCCGCGGACCTCGATGCAGCACTCTCGCGTGACGACGCCGGGCTCACCATCGCCTCTTCGAGGTACGGAGAGCCGGCAACGACACACCGTCTCGGCCGTCTGGCCGAGCGACGGGACGCCGAGGGCGGCATGACAGTCGCCTTCGGAGCCCCCGAGCGTGGGTTACCGTCGATACTCGACGTGGACCCGGGCTCCGTCGGACGAGACCAGACAGACGACGACCCCACAGGGTTCGACCTCTGGCTGAATACGGTTCCGAACCAGGGCAGCGAGGTCGTGCGAACGGAAGAAGCACTGTTCGCCTCCCTCGCCTGTCTAACCCTCACGGAGTAAACGTATGCCACAATCAAGCAGACCACGCAAAGGCTCGCTGGGCTTCGGCCCGCGCAAGCGCTCGACGAGCGAGACGCCGCGCTTCAACAGCTGGCCGTCCGACGACGGCCAGCCCGGCGTTCAAGGGTTCGCCGGCTACAAGGCGGGCATGACTCACGTCGTGCTCGTCAACGACGAACCCAACTCCCCACGCGAGGGGATGGAAGAGACCGTCCCGGTGACGGTCGTCGAGACGCCGCCGATGCGCGCCGTCGCCCTGCGAGCGTACGAAGATACGCCGTACGGCAAGCGTCCGCTGACGGAGGTCTGGACGGACGAGTTCCACGGGGAACTCGACCGGACACTGAACCTGCCGGAGGACCACGACCCGGACGCTGCAGAGGAACAGGTACGCGACGCACTCGAGGCCGGAACCCTCGGGGACGTGCGTCTCATCACGCACACCGTCCCCGACGCCGTCCCGAGCGTCCCGAAGAAAAAGCCCGACGTGATGGAGACTCGCGTCGGCGGTGGTTCCCTCGAGGACCGCCTCAGTCACGCCCTCGAACTCGTCGCAGACGGCGGCGAGCACTCGATGAACGACGTCTTCCGCGCCGGCGAGTACGCCGACGTGGCTGGCGTCACGAAGGGTAAAGGGACCCAGGGTCCCGTCAAGCGCTGGGGCGTCCAGAAGCGGAAGGGCAAGCACGCCCGGCAGGGTTGGCGGCGCCGAATCGGTAACCTCGGCCCGTGGAACCCCTCCCGCGTGCGCTCGACGGTCCCCCAGCAGGGGCAGACCGGCTACCACCAGCGCACGGAACTGAACAAGCGCCTCATCGACATCGGCGAGGGCGACGACGCGACCGTCGACGGTGGCTTCGTCAACTACGGCGAGGTCGACGGCCCCTACACGCTCGTGAAGGGGTCGGTGCCCGGTCCGGACAAGCGTCTGGTTCGCTTCCGGCCCGCGGTGCGTCCGAACGACCAGCCGCGCCTCGACCCCGAGGTGCGCTACGTCTCCACAGAATCGAACCAGGGATAACCTATGCAGGCAACTATCTACACTCTGGACGGCGAGGCCGACGGCGAGGTCGACCTGCCGGACGTCTTCGAGACGCCCGTGCGACCCGACCTCATCGGAAAGGCCGTTCGCGCCGCCCAGGCAAACCGGAAGCAGGACTACGGGTCCGACGACTACGCCGGCCTCCGTACGCCGGCCGAGTCGTTCGGTAGCGGTCGCGGTCAGGCACACGTCCCGAAACAGGACGGTCGTGCCCGCCGCGTCCCGCAGGCGGTCAAGGGGCGACGCGCCCACCCGCCGAAAGCCGAGACGGACCGGTCGCTCGACCTGAACGACAAGGAACGCCAGCTCGCCGTCCGTTCGGCGCTCGCCGCCACCACGGACGCCGAACTCGTCGCCGAACGCGGTCACGAGTTCGACCGCGACGAGGTGCCCGTCGTCGTCTCCGACGACTTCGAGGACCTCGTCAAGACCCAGGAGGTCGTCTCCCTCCTGGAAGCGCTGGACGTTCACGCCGACATCGAGCGCGCCGACGACACGAAGATCAAGGCCGGACAGGGGAAGGCACGCGGCCGGAAGTACCGCCGCCCGTCTTCTATCCTGTTCGTGACCAGTGACGAGCCGTCGAAGGCCGCCCGCAACCTCGCGGGCGTCGACGTGGCTACGGCCCGGGAGGTCAACGCAGAGGACCTCGCACCCGGCGCACAGCCCGGTCGACTCACCGTCTTCACCGAGTCCGCACTCGAGGAGGTTGGTGACCGATGAGCTGGGACGTCATCAAGTACCCGCACGTCACCGAGAAGGCCATGAACGACATGGACTTCGACAACAAGCTCCAGTTCGTCGTCGACGACGCCGCTGGGAAACCCGAGGTCGCCGAGGCCGTCGAGTCCCAGTACGACGTCACCGTCGTCGACGTGAACACACAGAACACGATGGACGGCGAGAAGAAGGCCGTCGTTCGCCTCTCCGAGGACGACGACGCCCAGGAAGTCGCCTCCAGAATCGGGGTGTTCTAACGATGGGACGACGAATTCAGGGACAACGACGCGGTCGCGGGACGTCCACGTTCCGGGCGCCCTCGCACCGCTACAAGGCCGATCTTCAGCACCGGAAAGTCGAAGACGGCGACCTCGTCGCCGGGACCGTCGTGGACATCGAACACGACCCCGCTCGCTCGGCGCCCGTCGCGGCCGTCGAGTTCGAGGACGGCGACCACCGCCTCGTGCTGGCGCCGGAAGGCGTCGGCGTGGGCGACGAACTGCAGGTCGGCGTCAGCGCCGAGATCGCCCCCGGGAACACGCTCCCACTCGCGGAGATTCCCGAGGGTGTCCCGGTCTGTAACGTCGAGTCCAGCCCCGGCGACGGTGGGCGCTTCGCCCGCTCGTCGGGTGTCAACGCGACGCTGCTGACCCACGACCGCAACGTCGCGGTCGTGAAGCTCCCCTCCGGGGAGATGAAGCGCCTCGACCCGCAGTGTCGTGCCACCATCGGCGTCGTCGCCGGTGGCGGCCGCACTGACAAGCCGATGGTCAAGGCCGGCAACAAGTATCACAAGATGAAAGCCCGCGGGACGAAGTGGCCAAACGTCCGTGGTGTCGCGATGAACGCCGTCGACCACCCGTTCGGTGGTGGCGGCCGACAGCACCCCGGCAAGCCCAAATCGATCTCCCGCAACGCTCCGCCAGGCCGGAAAGTCGGGGACATCGCCTCGAAACGAACCGGCCGGGGTGGTGACGAATGAGTTCGGAATATCAAATCGGCCACGAAGGAGAGTTCTCCTTCCGAGGCCACACGCTCGACGAGCTGCAGGATCTGGAGCTCGAGGAAGTCGCGGAACTGCTCCCCGCACGCCAGCGGCGAAGTATCAAGCGCGGTCTGACCGAGGAAAAGCAGAAACTCCTCGAGAAGGCCCGCGAGGCCGAAGAGGAGGCGACGGCGAACGACCCCATCCGGACGCACCTGCGCGACATGCCGGTGCTTCCGGAGATGGTCGACATCACCTTCGCTGTCCACAACGGCCAGAGCTTCGAGCGCGTGAAGGTCGAGCCCGAGATGCTCGGGCACTACCTCGGTGAGTTCCAGCTCACCCGTACCTCGGTCGAACACGGTCAGGCCGGTATCGGAGCGACACGCTCCTCGAAGTTCGTACCGCTCAAGTAATCATGGGAATCAGCTACTCAGTCGACGCCGATCCGGACACGACCGCGAAAGCGATGCTCCGTGAGCGGCAGATGAGCCACAAGCACAGCAAAGCCATCGCCCGAGAGATCAAGGGCAAGACGGCGGGCGACGCCGTCGAGTTCCTCGAAGCAGTTATCGAGGGCGACCAGCCTGTCGCGTTCAAGCAGCACAACTCGGGCGTCGGCCACAAGAGCAAGGTCGACGGCTGGGACGCCGGTCGCTACCCCGAGAAGGCCTCGGAGGCCTTCATCGACCTGCTGGAGAACGCCATCGGCAACGCCGACCACCAGGGCTTCGACGGTGAAGCCATGGAGATCATGCACGTCGCCGCCCACAAGGTCGGCGAACAGCAGGGTCGCAAGCCCCGCGCGATGGGGCGTGCCTCCGCCTGGAACACACCGCAGGTCGACGTCGAACTCATCCTCGAGGAGGTCAGCGAATAATGGCTGACGAACAGCAGTTCATCGAGGACGGCCTCCAGCGGACCCAGATCGACGAGTTCTTCGCAGAAGAGCTCGGTCGAGCGGGCTACGGCGGCATGGACGTCGCTAAGACCCCGATGGGGACCCAGATCGTCCTGAAAGCCGAGAAGCCAGGGATGGTCATCGGCAAGGGCGGGAAGAACATCCGGAAGATCACGACGGAACTCGAGGACCGATTCGACCTCGACGACCCGCAGATCGACGTGCAGGAAGTCGAGGAACCGGACCTCAACGCCCGCATCGTCGCAGACCGTCTGGGGAACGCCCTCGAACGCGGTTGGTACTTCCGCAAGGCCGGTCACACGACGATCGACCGCATCATGGAAGCCGGCGCGAAGGGCGCCGAGATCGTCCTCTCCGGGAAGGTCACCGGTGCACGCTCGCGCGTCGAGAAGTTCAACCGCGGCTACATCAAGCACAACGGCGAACCCGCCGAGGACATCGTCGACAGCGGCGTCGGCGTCGCAGTGATGAAACTCGGTACCATCGGCGTGCGCGTGAAGATCATCCCGCCGAACGCCGAACTCCCCGACGACTTCGAGATCTACGAGGACGTCGAGGTCGAGGAGTACGTCGCCGAGACCGACGGCGAGTCTGTCGAGGAACTCCTCGAAGGCGAACCCGAAGACGAGAGCGAAGCCGAGACGACCGAAGTCGGCCACGACGAGCCTGAGGACGTCGAGGTCGACGAAGAGGTCGTCGAAGAGGAGATCGTCGAAGAGGACGTCGAAGTCCCGACCGACGACGACGTCGAGGACGTCGACGTCGACGAACTCGAAGACGCAGTCGACGAGGAACTCGACGAGGACGTCGAAGCCGAAGCGGAGGAACTCATGGACGAGATGGACGACGAGGAGGCTGACGAAGAATGACCGTCCTCCACGTGCAAGAAATCCGTGACATGACGCCCGCCGAGCGAGAGGCGGAACTCGACGACCTGAAGACGGAACTGCTCAACGCCCGGGCCGTGCAGGCCGCGGGTGGCGCCCCGGAGAACCCGGGTCGCATCAAAGAACTGAAGAAGGCCATCGCCCGGATCAAGACGATTCAGGGCGAAGAAGGCGACCTCCAGCCGGAGGACGAATAATGCCACTGACACCCGAGACGCTCCCACGTCACGAACTCGTCGGCCTCGACGTAGAGGTCGTCGCCGCGTCCAACCCGGACGCCGTCGGTATCAGCGGGACGGTCGTCGTGGAGACGACCCAGATGCTGGCCGTCGAAGGAGCCGACCGGGTGTGGCACGTGCCGAAGGACAGCGCGACGTTCGCCTTCGACCTGCCGTCCGGACAGCGAGTCCGGGTGGACGGTTCGAAACTCGTCGCCCGTCCCGCTCGCCGCACAGAGAAATCAGGTGATTCCAAATGGCGCTAGGACTGAACGTACAGGAACCGGAGACGACCTGTACCGACCAGAACTGCCCGTTCCACGGAGAGCTCTCCGTGCGCGGTCAGACACTGGACGGTGAGGTCGCCTCCACCGACATGGAGAAGACCGTCGTCGTCGAGCGCGAGTACGACGTGAAGGTGCCCAAATACGACCGCTTCATGAAGCGGCGGAGCCGCGTTCCGGCTCACGCACCGGACTGTCTCGACCTCGCGGTCGGTGACACGGTCACGATAGCAGAGTGTCGACCGCTCTCGAAAACGAAGAGCCACGTCGTCGTGGCAATCGAGGACGGTGAGCAATAATGGAGGCGCTGAACGCAGACGTCACCCAGGGACTCGAGAAGGGCTCGCTCATCACGTGTGCCGACAACACGGGCGCACGCGAGCTGAAGGTCATCTCGGTCCACGGCTACTCGGGGACGAAGAGCCGACACCCGAAAGCCGGTCTGGGCGACAAGATCACCGTCTCGGTCACCAAGGGGACGCCGGAGATGCGTCGTCAGGTGCTCGAGGCCGTGGTCGTTCGGCAGCGAAAACCCATCCGCCGTCCCGACGGCACCCGCGTCAAGTTCGAAGACAACGCGGCCGTCATCGTGGACGAGAACGAGGACCCGCGCGGGACCGAGCTGAAAGGCCCCATCTCGCGGGAAGTCGCAGAGCGGTTCGGGAGTGTCGCCTCCGCAGCGACGATGATCGTATAGAACCATGAGTGAGCAACCAGACAAACAGCGAACGAGTCAACGACGCGCCCCGCTCCACGAGCGACACAAGCAGGTTCGGGCGACGCTGTCGGCCGACCTCCGCGAGGAGTACGGCCAGCGCAACGTCCGCGTCAACAACGGAGACACCGTCGAGGTGCTCCGCGGTGACTTCGCCGGCGAAGAAGGCGAAGTCGTCAACGTCGACCTCAAAGACGCCGTCATCCACGTCGAGGACGTCACCCTCGAGAAGACGGACGGCGAAGAGGTCCCCCGCCCGCTGAAAGCCTCGAACGTTCGGGTCACGGACCTGAACCTCGAGGACGAAAAGCGGGAGTCGCGTCTCGAATCGGAGGATGATTCCGCATGAGTAACCACCAGAAGCGTCTCTCGGTCCCGAACAGTTGGCCCGTAGAGCGCAAGACGGCAACGTTCACGGTGAAGGCCGGCGCCGGCCCGCACGGTGAGTCGGGGGTCCCCCTGCTCATCGTTCTGCGGGACGTGCTGGGCTACGCCGACAACCGCAAAGAAGCACGCTACGCGCTCAACGAGGACAACGTCCTCATCAACGGCAAGGCCGTCTCCGACGAGGAGCGCCCTGTCGGGATGTTCGACATCCTCGCGTTCACCGAGCGCGAAGAGTACTACCGCGTGTTCCCCGGCGAGGGTGGTCGGCTCGCGCTGACCGCCATCGAAGCGGACGCCGCGGAGTCCAAACTGGGCAAGATCGTCACCAAGACTCACGTCGACGGTGGCCGCGTCCAGTTGGGCCTCCACGACGGCGAGACGCTCATCGTCGAGGACGACCAGACCTACGACGGCGGTGACTCCATCGTCGTCGACAACGAGTCGAGCGAGGTCATCGCCCACTTCGAGTACGAAGAGGGCGCACTCGTCACGGCCGTCGACGGCGCACACGCCGGCGAAATCGGCACCATCGACGAGATTCAGGTCACCCCCGGCTCGGCCCAGAACAACGTCATCGTCTCACAGGACGACGACGCTGGCTTCGAGACGGTCGAAGAGTACGTCGTCGTCATCGACGAGAACTTCACTGGCGATGCCGGAACGGCATCGGAAAACGCGAGCGAGGGTGATGACGAATGAGCTCGGAGAGCGAATCCGCCGACTTCCACGAGATGCGGGAGCCGAGCGTCGAGAAAGTCGTCGTCCACATGGGCATCGGCCACGGTGGCCGTGACCTGGCCAACGCCGAGGACATCCTCGGCGAGATCACCGGCCAGAGCCCAGTCCGGACGAAGGCAAAGCGGACCGTCGGCGAGTTCGACATCCGCGAGGGCGACCCCATCGGTGCGAAGGTCACCCTTCGCGACGAGGTCGCCGAGTCGTTCCTCGAGACGGCGCTGCCGCTTGCCGACCTGTCGGCCACTCAGTTCGACGACACCGGCAACTTCAGCTTCGGCGTCGAGGAACACACGGAGTTCCCGAGCCAGGAGTACGACCCGAGCATC
Organism: Haloarcula sp. S1AR25-4; assembly: GCF_031624555.1. Taxonomy (NCBI): domain Archaea; kingdom Methanobacteriati; phylum Methanobacteriota; class Halobacteria; order Halobacteriales; family Haloarculaceae; genus Haloarcula; species Haloarcula sp. S1AR25-4. The sequence goes on from NZ_JAMQOR010000002.1 coordinate 152,616, forward strand.
GGAATCTACGGGCTGGACGTCACCGTCAACCTCGTCCGCCCGGGGTACCGCGTCGCCAAGCGCGACAAGGCGTCGCGCTCGATTCCGTCGAACCACCGACTCAACCCGGAAGACGCGACCGCGTTCGTCGAGTCGACATTCGACGTGGAGGTCAGTGAATGAGCGAAAGTGAAACCACAGACGAGCCCGACGCCGCCGAGGCAGAGCGGACCGGCCAGCTCGAGTCCTGTCAGCGCTGCGGTCGCGAACAGGGACTCGTCGGCAAGTACGACATCTGGCTGTGTCGCCAGTGCTTCCGCGAGATCTCGCGGGGAATGGGCTTCAAGAAGTACAGCTAACCATGACAGGAAACGACCCATTCGCCAACGCGCTGTCGGCCATCGATAACGCCGAGAGCGTCGGGCATCTGGAGCAGACGGTATCGCCCGCTTCGAACGAAATCGGCTCCGTCCTCGAGGTCTTCTACGACCGCGGGTACATAGACGGGTTCACCTTCGTCGACGACGGCAAAGCCGGTGAGTTCGAGGTCGAACTGAAAGGTGCCATCAACGAGTGTGGCCCGGTCAAGCCCCGCTACTCTGCGGGTGCCGACGAGTTCGAGAAGTGGGAGAAGCGGTTCCTCCCCGCCCGAGACTACGGGACACTCGTCGTCTCGACCAGCCACGGCATCATGAGCCACTACGACGCCCGCGAGGCGGGCGTCGGTGGTCAGGTCATCGCGTACGTATACTGACAATGCCACGAGTAGAACTGGAAATTCCGGAAGACGTGACCGCCGAACAGGACCATCTCGACATCACCGTCGAGGGGCCCAACGGCAGCGTCACACGTCGGCTCTGGTACCCCGACATCGACGTCTCGGTCGAGGACGACACCGTCGTCATCGAGTCCGAGGAAGACGACGCAAAGACGATGTCGACTATCGGTACCTTCGAGAGCCACATCGAGAACATGTTCCACGGCGTGACCGAGGGCTGGGAGTACGAGATGGAAGTCTTCTACTCTCACTTCCCGATGCAGGTCGGCGTCGAAGGTGACGAAGTCGTCATCGAGAACTTCCTCGGCGAGAAGGCCGCCCGTCGCACCACCGTCCACGGTGAGACCGACGTGCAGGTCGACGGCGAGGAACTGACGCTGTCTGGTCCCGACATCGAAGCCGTCGGCCAGACCGCCGCGGACATCGAACAGCTCACGCGCATCAACGACAAGGACGTGCGCGTGTTTCAGGACGGGGTGTACATCACCCAGAAACCGAACCGAGGTGACGCCTAATGGCAGACAACCCCGACAACAAGAGCAGCGACGCCGACGCCAACGAAGAGGCACTCACGCAGGGCGGCGCCCCCGAGGACGACGTCGAGTCGGAGCAGCCACTCGACGGCGAACCCGCCGAGGACGCCGACCAGCGAGCCGAAGAGGCCGACTCCGAGGCCGAAGAGATGGAGCTGACCGACATCAGCGGCGTCGGCGACGCGAAGGCCGACTCGCTCCGCGAGGCCGGCTTCGAGACGGTCGACGACGTCCGCGCCGCAGACCAGTCCGCACTCGCGGAGGTCAGCGGCGTCGGGAACGCGCTCGCGGCCCGGATCAAGGCCGACGTCGGTGGGCTCGAAGTCGACACCGAGACCGAGGCCGAAGTCGAAGAGGAAGGCGCCGAGGAAGCGGCCGACGAGGACGTGGAGACGGAACTCCAGCCTCGCGGGCTCGCCGATAAGACGCCCGACCTCGACGACGAGGAGGCTCGACTGCTGGCACAGCGACACCGCGTCGGCAAGCCGCAGTTCAACCGGCAGGACCACCACAAGAAAAAGCGCGTCTCGACGTCGTGGCGCCGCCCGCGCGGCCAGCTCTCGAAGCAGCGCCGCGGCATCAAGGGCAAGGGCGACACGGTCGAGGCGGGCTTTCGCTCGCCGACCGCGGTCCGTGGCAAGCACCCCTCCGGCTTCGAGGAAGTCCGCGTCCACAACGTGGACGACCTCGAAGGCGTCGACGGGGACGTCGAAGCGGTCCGCATCGCCTCCAAGGTCGGCGCTCGCAAGCGCGAGCGTATCGAAGAGGAGGCCGAGGACGCGGGCATCCGCGTGCTCAACCCCACCTACGAAGAAGTCGAGGTGAACGAGTAATGACGGACCTCTCCGCACAGAAGCGACTCGCAGCGGACGTCCTCGACGTCGGGAAGAACCGCGTCTGGTTCAACCCCGACCGGCAGGGCGACATCGCGGACGCCATCACCCGCGAGGACGTGCGCGAACTGGTAGATGAGGGCGCCATTCAGGCGAAAGACAAGAAAGGCAACTCCCGCGGCCGCGCCCGGGAACGCCAGAAGAAGCGCGCCTACGGTCACCAGAAGGGAGCCGGTTCCCGGAAGGGCAAGGCCGGGGCGCGACAGGACCCCAAGAAGGATTGGGAGTCGCGCATCCGCGCACAGCGCAAGAAGCTGCGCGAACTGCGCGACGACGGCACACTCTCGAGTTCGCAGTACCGCGACCTGTACGACAAGGCAGGCGGTGGCGAGTTCGACAGTGTCGCCGATCTCGAACGATACATCGACGCAAACCACGGTGACGCATAATGGCGACAGGACCACGATACAACGTGCCGATGCGGCGACGCCGCGAGGCCCGTACCGATTACCATCAGCGGTTGCGCCTGCTGAAATCCGGCAAGCCCCGCCTCGTCGCTCGAAAGAGCAACAAGCACGTCAGGGCGCAGCTGGTGACGCTCGGCCCCGACGGCGACCGTACGCTGGCGTCCGCTCACTCTAGCGACCTGGCCGACTACGGCTGGGAGGCCCCGACGGGCAACATGCCCTCGGCGTACCTCACCGGCCTGCTGGCCGGCCTTCGCGCACAGGAAGCGGGCGTCGAGGAAGCGGTGCTCGACATCGGCCTCAACTCCCCGACCCCCGGAAGCAAAGTATTCGCAATACAGGAAGGCGCTATCGACGCCGGGCTCGACGTCCCCCACAACGACGACGTCCTCGCCGACTGGCAGCGCACGCGCGGTGCCCACATCGCCGAGTACGCCGAGCAGCTGGACGACCCGCTGTACAGCGGGGACTTCGACGCCGAAGACCTCCCGGAACACTTCGACGAAATCCGGGAGACCCTACTGGAAGGTGACATCGAACTATGAGTGCTGACAACGGCTGGGAACCCCGGACACGCCTCGGCAAGCAGGTTGCCGAGGGCGACATCGACTCCATGCAGGAGGCGCTGAACTCGGGGCTTCCCCTGAAAGAATCGGAAGTCGTCGACCAGCTCGTTCCCGATCTGGAAGACGAAGTGCTGGACATCAACATGGTCCAGCGGATGACCGACTCCGGCCGGCGGGTGAAGTTCCGCTGTGTCGTCGCAGTCGGCAACCGCGACGGCCTCGTCGGCTACGCCGAAGGGCGTGACGACCAGGTCGGCGGTGCCATCCAGAAGGCCATCGACGTGGCCAAACTGAACCTCATCGACGTCTCCCGTGGCTGTGGGTCCTGGGAGTGTGGCTGTGGCCGTCCCCACACGGTCGCGCTGCGCACCGAGGGCAAGGCCGGGAGCGTCGAGGTCGAGCTCCAGCCCGCCCCGCGCGGGCTGGGCCTCGCGGGCGGAGAGACCGTCCGCAAGGTGCTCGAACTGGCCGGCATCGAGGACATCTGGACCCGCTCGTCGGGCAACACGCGCACCACGGTCAACTTCGCGAAGGCGACGTTCAACGCCCTCAAGAACACCGCCGAGGCGCGCGTCCCCGAACGCACCTTCGAAAAGCGTGAGGTGATCGAGTGATGCGAGCGCTCGTTCAGATCCGCGGCGACGTGAACATGGATACGGACATCCACGACACGCTGAAGATGCTGAACATCCATCACGTCAACCACTGTACGTTCGTCCCCGATACGGACACGTACAACGGGATGGTCTCGAAGGTCAACGACTTCGTGGCCTTCGGCGAACCCAGCCAGGAGACGGTCGAACTGCTCCTGGAGACGCGCGCAGAGCCCGCCGAGGGCGACGCCGACGTCGACGACGAGTGGGTCGCCGAGCACACCGACTACGACGACATCGAGGGGCTGGCGTGGGCGCTGGTCTCCGAGGAGACGACGCTGCAAAAGCAGGGCCTCTCCCCGACGCTCCGTCTGCACCCGCCGCGTGGCGGCCACGACGGCATCAAGCACCCCACCAAGGAAGGCGGTGAACTCGGGCGACACGATACCGAGGGCATCGATTCGCTTCTGGAGGCGATGCGATAATGACGAGCAAGAAACGACGACAGCGCGGTTCGCGCACGCACGGTGGCGGCTCGCACAAGAACCGACGCGGTGCCGGGCACCGCGGTGGCCGCGGGGCCGCCGGGCGTGCCAAGCACGAGATGCACAACTACGAGCCGCTCGGCAAGAGCGGCTTCAAGCGCCCGCAGAAGGTCCAGGAAGAGGTCGCGACGGTCGACGTCCGCGAACTCGACGAGGACGCGCCGCTGCTGGTCGCCGACGGCCTCGCGGAGGAGGACGGCGACGGCTACCACATCGACGCCCGAGAGGTCGTCGAGGACGCCGACGACGCCGACGTCGTGAAGGTGCTCGGCGCCGGACAGGTCCGGAACGAACTCACCGTCGTCGCCGACGACTTCTCGGACGGTGCCGTCGAGAAGATCGAGGACGCCGGTGGCGAGACGGAACTGACCGAGCTCGGCGAAGAGCGGCAGGAAGCCGCCGAAGAAGCCGCCGAGGACGACGCGGACGACGAGGAATAACGACCAATGAGCTGGAAGGACACCGCCGAACCGCTGCTCGTCCGGATGCCGGCAGTGCAGCGTCCGGAGGGCCACGTCCCGTTCAAGCGCAAGCTGCTGTGGACCGGCGGCGTGTTGATGCTGTACTTCTTCCTGACGAACGTCAAGCTGTTCGGCCTCGACATCGACGCCAGTCAGGACGTCTTCGGCCGATTCGGGTCGATTCTCGCATCGGGACAGGGGAGCATCCTGCAGTTGGGTATCGGGCCTATCGTCACGGCGTCCATCGTGTTGCAGTTACTCGGTGGGGCGAACCTGCTCGGGCTGAACACGCAGGACGACCCGCGCGATCAGATCCTCTATCAGGGCCTCCAGAAGCTGCTGGTCCTGGTGATGATCTGTCTGACGGGCCTCCCGATGGTCTTTGCGGGCGGCTTCTTGCCGGCTGATACGGCCGTCGCGCAGTCGCTGGGTATCGGCACGACCGGTGTCCAGTGGCTCATCTTCGCGCAGATATTCGTCGGCGGTGTCCTCATCCTGTTCATGGACGAGGTCATCTCGAAGTGGGGCGTCGGCTCCGGTATCGGGCTGTTCATCGTCGCCGGCGTGAGCCAGCGACTGCTGGGTGGCCTGCTCTCGACGCCCTTCATCGGTGGCCAGAGCGGTATCCTGCACACCTGGTACCTGTTTGCCGTTGGACAGGAGCCCATCGGACAGGTGCTCGGTGCGTCCGGTCTCCAGACCATCTTCATGGGACAGGGTCGACTGCTGGCGCTCGTCACGACCATCCTCATCTTCTCGGTCGTCGTCTACGCCGAGTCCGTGCGCGTCGAGATTCCGCTCTCGAACGCGCGGGTCAAGGGTGCTCGTGGTCGCTTCCCCGTGAAGCTCATCTACGCGAGCGTCCTGCCGATGATCCTCGTCCGGGCGCTGCAGGCGAACATCCAGTTCCTCGGGCGCATCCTCCAGTCCCAGCTGGGCTCGCTCCCGGCGTGGCTGGGGACCTACGACAGCGGGCAGGCCACTGGTGGCCTGTTCTACTATCTGGCACCCATCCAGTCACCCGGTGACTGGATGTGGTGGCTGGAGACGACGGGCCAGCCGGCCTGGCAGATACTCATTCGTGTCGGTATCGACCTGACCTTCATGCTGGTCGGCGGCGCCATCTTCGCCGTCTTCTGGGTCGAGACGACCGACATGGGGCCGGAAGCGACCGCAAAGCAGATCCACAACTCCGGGATGCAGATTCCCGGCTTCCGACAGAACGTCGGCGTCATCGAGAAGGTGCTCGAACGCTACATCCCGCAGGTCACTGTCATCGGCGGTGCCCTCGTCGGGTTGCTGGCCGTCATGGCCAACATGCTCGGCACTATCGGTGGTGTCTCCGGGACGGGGCTGCTGCTGACGGTCTCCATCACGTACAAACTGTACGAGGAGATCGCAGAGGAGCAGCTCATGGAGATGCACCCGATGATGCGCCAGATGTTCGGATAAGTAACAACAAGTCTTCAACATCCGATAACACACCTTTCTTTCATCGTTCTCGACCCTATTACCCGAATCTGTGCAGATATGCCAGATGACAGGTAACACTCAAACAATACTCATTACCACGCACCAGATACGTGGTGTATGGCCACTGACGAGGATGAGGTGGAAGATGAGGTCTCACCACACGTCCACGTGAAGATTGGAAAAGGGAAGAAGAGTAAGTGGTTAAAATACGCCCAGAAACACCACCGGGGAAACCTCTCCACTCTCGTCGTTGACGCGGTGGACAAAACAATCTCCGGCGATTGGGTATTCCGAGAAGAGAATGACGATGCCGAGACGGGGACAATCGATGTAGACCTCTCGTCGGTTAACGAAGACATCGCCGATTTAAAATCCCAGACGAGTACAATCCTCGGCAAACTAGATGGGATGGTTGTAGGCGAGGATGCGGGCGGTGGCATACGCGAACTCAATCGGGACGAGCTACTCAGTCTCTCGAATTTAATAAAAGACGCTCTCCCAGTTATTGCGGGAGATATGGAGCTATCGGATTTGAAGGCACATACACAACCTACTGACCGAGAAAGGTCCAAAATCACAGGGAAAGTTGAGGACCTTGTCCTGCGTCTTGAACGCCATCCGTATCACGTACGCGAGGCGGCGATATTTTTAGAAGCTGAGGAACGGAACGTCCACAGCATTATCGACGATGGTGAGCGACGATGGTACGTCCAGCGACCAGACCACAGCGGTGAGGACTACGACACAGCGTTCAAGACTGCCAAGGAGGTTGATGAAGAGGAACAAGCGAATGAATCGTAATGAGAAGGGGCAGTATCAGGGAAAATACGACCTTGAGAAGCACGAAGACCTGTACGAGTTGTACTCCGAATGGGTCCTTCTCAACACAGAGAAGACGACGACCATCGACCGGCTTCAGGCGGGAGTACGTCTATGGCTCTACTGGTGCGAGAACAACGATGTAGACCCACTCACGGCATCTGAAAACGATGTACGTCGGTATATAAAGTGGAATCGCGTCAACAATTTCGCACCGACGACGATTACGCGCCGGGTGGCTAGCGTCTCGAAGTACTATCATCATCTTAAGAACGACCCCGATGCCGAATGGAACCTCGACCGAAATCCGACTGCGGGCATCGACCTCAGAAAGGACTACAAAATCAAGAACACCTCGGAGTACGTCACCGTACTCCACCGTGAAGAGCGACAGGACATCATGGCGGTCCAACCCGAGTCGGTCGCGAAACTGGTTGATTTTGTGCCCGGTGACCGGCCCGAAACCCGGACGAGGAATGAGCTAATCGTGCGACTGCTCTGGCAGACGGCGTGCAGGGCAGATGAGCTAAGTCGAATTCACCACTCAAATATCGACTGGAAGAATCGAGAAATCAGAATCCGGTCGTCGAAGCTGAACCTCGAAGACCATCCTGACCTATATCATCGGCGCATCTGGTGGGAGCCATCTCTTGACCTGTTGATGCGCCGGTGGTACGAATCGCATCGGAGCCGATTCTCGAAATATGCGGGTGAAAACAGCATAGAAGAGGACGACGAGTCTGAAGAATACGATGACGATGATAGCTCCTATCTTTTCGTCACGACACACGGCCCACAGATGGACCCGGGTACCATCTCCCGTATAGTCAAGGACGCCGCACATAATGCAGGTATCCAAGAGCCTCTGGTTAAGGATGCAGATGGCACTGTCAGGCAGTGGCTATACACCAGTCATCGATTACGTCATTCGAGAATCACGTGGTTGGCCAACTACGCGTTCAACGGAGAAGGGATGGATTTGAACGCGCTGAGAATGACTGCTGGCCATGCTAAGTTTGACACGACCCTCGATTATGTGATGTCTGACTGGGACGTGGCCCGCGCTCGATACGAGAAAGCTGTTCGGGAAGACAACCTGCCGGTCTGAGTACATCAACGCGTCGGAACAAGGGCGATGCGAAACGAAGCTATGGTTTCGATGCGATGCTCACTCGCGCGGCTTCTGTAGAACGGTCACCCATTCGCACTCGATGACTCCTCCCTCGTGTTTGCGGCCCTTGAACAGGTCGCGATTCGTAATCTTGTCCCATGCAGACCCAACGAGCCGGAATCCCTCATCCTCGTCAAAGTCGCCACCGGTTCCCTCGAACTTTCCAAGATTCTGCGCGATGTCGGCCACGTACTTATGCGAGTGAATGAGTCGTTCACCGATGGTGTTCTCTCCGATAACGAAGAAGTAGTATCCACCGGGCTTCAGATGTTCATACACCCGGGACAGGTTCTGAAGCATATCTTGTCCGAAGAACGACCACGTGACGTATGCCTTCCGCTCGGCCTCGTTGTGGTCCAGTTCGTGTATCTCCTCGATGTCCTCGTCGAGATGGGGCAGACGCGTCTCATCGAACTCCTCGTCTGTTCCGGTCCAGATACTACGGAGTGTCGCCGGAAGGTCGCGGTCAACTTTGCTCATCGAGACGGAGTTCGTCCCAACGATGGACTTCCGTAGCTCGGTTGCGTCGAACTTCTCGTCATCTTCGAGGAAGTCGTACAGCCAGAACAGACGGAGCTTCGACCCTCGATAGTAGTTCATCGCGTTGATGTACGGCGGCGACGTGACTGCGAGGTCCACCTGCTCCTCGTATTCGTCGAAGCTGAACGTCCGGGCATCACCAAGTCGGATGTCCACCTGTGCGGCGTGAGCGTTGTTCCCGTCGATTTCCTCCCCTTGTGAGTGGTCGTTGCCCGCGTACCCTCCCAGTGTGCGCTGAACCGTGCCACCGCTGTAGCTCGTTCCGTAGATGTCATTCCAGAGTTCTACGAGCATCCCCTTCGTCTCTGCTATCTGCTCACTGTGAGTCTCGGGTACGTCCGGCGGGTGTTCGCCCTCTTCTATTTTCCGCCGCATCTTCTTTGACTTGTACGCCTTCGAGACGCCGGGGTCCGCATTCGAGACCTCGAACACGGTGTTCGCGATGAGGAGCGTGAGCCATCGATTCACCCGGTTACGAAGTTCGTTCTCGTCGAGTTCGAGGTCTTCTACCGCCGCCCGCTCTCCATCCGAGAGGCCATCTAACGGGTTGAAATCGCTGGTCTTGAACTCTGCGAGTGCCTTGCGCACGCGGGTAAGACCGCGAATCGCTACCGGCTCGAACCAGTGCTCCTTGCCGGTCCGGTCGAGGAATTCCGCGTCGTACTCCTCGTATAGTTCGTCCTCGGTGTCTTCGAGGAATCGTACATACTGCTCCTCTGCGTTATCAAGCGTCGTCGGCGGGATAGGTGATGTCGAAACCTCCGAGACGAGTCGTGACAGGGGATTGATTTCGACACCGAGGTAATCCCGACCGTTGATTTTAGCTTCTAGACCCGATGTGCCACTCCCAGAGAATGGGTCCAGTATAAGAGGCCGGTCTCCGTCTTCATTCTCTGCCGTCGTGAACTGGCGAATAATGTAGCTCGGAATATGGGGGATAAAGATTGCAGGATGCTTATGAATCGCATGCGTAAGATACGTTGTGTTCGGAATCGTACGTCCATCCCCTAATTCGTTGGCGAGTTGCCGGAAATCCATCTCTGGATACTCTTCCGGTTCGCCCGGGAAAGAGTACTCAACCCCTTCCCCTTTTGGAACAGGGCCAAGTGGGTAGCCGATGTCCTCATCGGGTATCCCGTTCATCCCCGGGTTCTCCTCAAATCTGAAGTCAGGATACATAATTTCTCCTTCTCGTTTCATTTCTACGTCGCCATGCTGGGTATATTGGGAACTAGATAGCCCTGATGGTTCCTCGTTGCTCATCTACCCGATGATAGGCCCGCCATCCCGTTTTAAAGTATGGAAATAGGCGCTCTTCACTGCTCAGAATATGAGGAGGCTATTTTCACCGGATTAGTCAGGCTGAGCGTGTTCAGGTAGTTCGCGCATGAACTCACCCATCGTGTGAGCGACCGAGACAGGCACAGCAAACTTATCGCCCCGTTGTACGAGAACTCCCCCCTTCGTACTCGAAACGCCTTCAGACATGGACCTCAGGGTTCGCGTCGGTGTGCGTATGTCAAGTATATTTCCGATTTCAGATTTCGTTGGCGCATTCGCCCAGTCAATCTCGTCGTCAGTATTGCTGGGGATGTTCGTACCACTACCGTGATACATCGTTTTGTTTCGCACAACACGGTAGATATTCTTCTTCTTTGTCGTGTCAGTATCGATGTCGAATAGGTACTGTTCGAACGTGTAACGGGCATCGGAGAGTGTCGGGTCAGTCTCGTCTTCCTCGTCTTCGACAGGCTCTGGAGGTGACGCCTCGGGGAAGCGGCGGAGGAAGATTGGGAGTGAGATATTATCATATACGAGGACTTGTAGCGCCACGTCTCGAAGATAGTGTTCGGCGTCGGCACCGTACACCCACTCAGCCCACTGATTGTCACGCTCTTTGTAGTACCGTTCGGCGAGGTCGGTTGCGAATGAGATGAGTTCGTTGTCGATGGCCTCACGTGGCCCGTTGCGACACATCTTACGGAATCGGATGAGTCGATGAGAAAGGTCCTCATCATCTAATATCATGTCCGCAATTTCCATCGCGTTGTTACTCCCGTCGGCACTCATCTCGAACGCTTTATTCTCGCGCTCGGCCACACTGAACCCGAGCCAGAGGTCGTCCGCTTCGTTGTCACTGATTATCTCTCTGAGGCCAGTCGCGTCCTCAAACGCGTCGGGAGAACCGTTCCTCCCAACGGCGTCCAGTGAACCCGTATATAGGGTATTCAGGTAGTTGTCGCCATAGAGGAACGAGAGGTGGATATGGATGCTCTCCTCGCTCCCAGACTCAACCGGAACGTCGAACTCCAGACGAAGGTTGTCAGAGTCGAGATTGACGTTTTGAACATGTCCCGTCTCTTGTCCGAGAAAGTCGTCTTCAAATTCCTCGATGAGTCGATGACTGGTACTCTGTTGCGGGTCATTCTCCCAAGTTGCGGGACGGCGCTCCTCGTCGAAGAGAATCCCGATGTGGATGTGGATGTTATCAACGCCGATGTCTTTCAGAAGCGAGGAGAGGCTGTACGAACGCGCTTCGAGTCCGTATTCGTCGGCCACATCTCGCTCGATGGTAACCACATCGTTCGATTTTGCCAATTCCTTGACCAGCGCCCGGGGCTTCCTCATCAACGAGGGACGTGCGGTCGTCCCGCCGGAGACGACGCTCGTTCGGTGTTCTCCGAATACGAGTGTATCTCCTCTGAACAAAGTTGCGTCAGCGTTCGCCTGCTTGTTGTTTTGTGCGAGGTCAAGCGTCAGTGAGGAGAGGCCTTCGAGGCGAGCTTCTTCCTCATCCGTTAGCGTCTCGCGGGTGTAGCTGAGACTCTTCCAGCAGAGTTCGGGTTCTAGAAGATATTGGGGGAGCTTCCCGAGATTTCGGTCCACGTCAAGGCGATGTGACGGGTCTTCAGCCGCGATGACCTTCTCAAAGAACTTGCCCTTGATTGCGTCAAATGACCGGGTGAAATACTCCGCGACCGTGAACAGACCTCCATACACTGCTGGGAGGGTGTCATCGCTATTCTGTTCAGCTAGTTGCCGCGCTCGCTGGACCCCGCCGACACTCTGATTCGTCAACTGGTCGGTTGCTTCGTCGTCGTCATCCTCGCCGCCCTGCTTTTCGTGTTGTCGGAACGTCGCCAGCGGGAGCTTGCGAACGGTGGTGTGGAGGGTCTGCTTCAAAATCAACTCGGCCTCTGTTAATTCGTCTTCATCGTGGATTGAAATAATCTTCCGGTCAAAGTAATTGTCCATAGACTGGACCAAACATGAGATGGTGGTAAGACTTTCGCAAATATGAGGCATCTATTGCAGTGAGATAGCCCTCTCTGCCGTACTTGACCAGCGTACTACTCGAAAGCGGACAGTCAAGCACAAGATGGAATCTGCTCATATTTGTGGAGCAGAACGATTTATTCTGAACGCTCAAACCTCGATGTCGAAAGAACATACACCCGCGCTTGACACAGACGAGTAGCAGAAGACGCCCGGAGCGGGATTTGAACCCGCGTCACAACCGTGACAGGGTTGTATGATGGGCCACTACACCATCCGGGCACCGTGCCTTGATGCGATTAACCTTTTCTGGATGAGGTTCATAAGAGTTCCCAAATGTAGTGGCCCTGTGAAAACAAAGCATAGTTGCTGTTGTCAACAGATATTTGACAGGTGTGAATGAATGAAAAATGTCTGTTTCAAATTTCTCGATAGGCGGAACGCGTTCGAGAAGTGACCACATCTACTACCCACTGAGATAACATATTTTGTATCCTATAAGATAGTACTAAACGCAATATGCCCAGAACGACAGTTTCTGTGACCTCAAATGAGGTCGAAACCGACGATGGTGACGCGCGTACCGTTGAGCAAGCTCGGACAACCGTCCCGAAAGACATCCGCGAATTCTTCGGCCTCAAACAGGGCGACGAGTTCGACTGGGGAATGGGCTCGTCCAGCAACAAAATCGAACTCGAAATCATCCGAGGGGGTGACTCTGGTGTTGACCGATGACCCGGGCTATCTGGGTCGCCCGGTCGTCGCAAGGCTCCGCCGACAAGCTAAGCCTGACGATGCAGAGGGAGGAGTGCAAGGAGCAGGCCGAGAGACTCGCGGACGACGTGGCCGCACTCGACTTGGGAATCACGACCGGCTTCTCGTCCCTCGTAAAGCCCAACTCCGAGTCACGCATCGACAACCACGAGGAACACCTCCAGTTCGTTGAGGACTTGCACGCGGGTGAGTACGACTACGTGGTCGCATACAATCCGTCGCGCATCGCCCGGGACGAGTACTGGTTCGAGGTGCGGCGTGCGGCCATCCTCGGGGATGCCGAGTTCGTATTCCTCGACGAGAAAATCCCCGACGACGTGGACGACTACTCGTTCACGGTCACTCAAGTAGTTGAGGCGGGTGTCAAGCGGCGAGAGTTCACCCAGTCCGCGAAGGCGAAAGCACGTCGTGAGGAGGAAGGTCTCCCCGACGGTCGCCCGCCGCGCGGTATGCGGTACAACGACGACGCCACGGCGCACGTCCCCGACAAGGAGACGTTCCCCGGAGTCCTCGAAGTCGTCGCCCGCCTCCAAGCCGAGGTGCCGTACTCGACCATCGTGGATGAGACTGGGGTCGGCAAGGGCTCGATTACGGGAATCAAGAACCGTCTTGACTACTACCTCGACATGGCCGATGAACACGGCTACGACCTGCCCGAGGTGGAAGCGGGCGCAAAGTCGTGATTCGGCCCCACCGTGACCTTGCGTTTATTCTCACGTCATCGGGAAGATAAGGCAGGTGGAGGACATCCACATCGACAATACCCAGCCGCGTAGTGGGTAAGCGTACCAGTATGCCCAGAAAACTCAAAGAGAATAGACCGCTCTACGGGAGGACGAACTCAACATCGTCGTCTTCACGAGCGGCGTACACGTAGAGGAGGATGTCTCCGTTTCCAAGCTGAAGCGACGACATCTCGACCGATTTGTGGTGGCCGTTCTGCTGGCGTATCTTCTTCAGCACCCGCTGGTTGCGGTCGGAGTGGAACTTGTTCCGGCTGAGTGGTCGGATGCGTTGCTCCTCTTCTTCGATTCCGATGAACAATAGCCGAGTCTCGGCTTGAATCTCCCGGGTGATGGCCTCCGCCGTCTCGTCCTCGTCCTTCCCGACCACCCAGTCACGAGACTTGTACTCTAGTACGTTGTCCTCGTCGCGAAGCACGAGGCCGTCGGCGTGGAGGTTGTCTTGGTATGTATCCCGCATCTGCTTGAAAAAGCCCTGTAGGGAGTCGGAGCACTGGTTTGACAGCAGGTCGAACGTCACGCAGTGGAGGACGTTGGAGAAGTACTCCCCGGTTTCGGCCTTCTGCGTGACCCCGTGTAACTGGTGGAGTCGCTCGGCATCCACGTCGAGACGATTGTGAATCTCGAACGGCCCGATTCGAACTGGCTCCTCCGAGAAGTCCAAGCCGGGATGGTAGATGCGCGTCTGCGTCCCGTTACTGAACCGCTTGCTCAGCTTGAGCCGCCACTTCGCAGAGAGGTCAATATCGCGGTCCGCGAAGAGAATGTTGAACTCACCGTTCCGCTTGACTAACCGGGTCTCCCCACGTGGGCCGCCGATGGTCACCTTGTCGTTGTGGTCCACGATGGTCGTTGTGTAGGGCTCCATCGAGTTCACCAGCGTCGCGTACTCCGCGTCATAGTGCTTGAGGTCGTAGTAGAGGCTGAAAAACTCCTGTAGAAACTCGTCCACAGTATCGAATTTGCGGCGGCCAATCTTGATATGATGAACGGGATAGCGTTCCCCCGGCATGCGGAGGGTGCCGGGCAGGAGTTCGCACGTCCCGTCGATGAGGAACTTCTTCGCGAATTCCTCGCGTTCGAACTCGAATACACAGGTCGAACCATCCACTTCGGTGAATACCTTGATGTCGCCCGCGTCCTCATAGACAACTTCCTCTGGTTGGAGCCCGAGCCAGTCCGAAAAGGACTTTGAACGACGATTCCGCTCGAAGTTGAGAACCTCGATACCACCATCGGCTCGGCGGAATCGTGCGTACTTGTCCACGTTGTCCGCGTCCAGCAGGCGCTCAATAACGTCGGCGTCCTTAGTGATGGTCAACTCCTCCGAGTCGGTGTGGCAAATAAGTACGGAGCCTTCCGTCAGGATAAGAATCGCGTACTTTCCTTCCTCGCGGGCACGAGTGTGCATACTGTCGCTGAAGTCGTTCAAGAGCGACGAGCAGAACTCCTCCCGGTGGTCAGGGTACCCGTCAAGAAGGGCTTCAACGAACATCTCGGGATTTGCGTTGAGGTCAAGGTCATCGATGGACATCGTTCCTGCCTGTCGGTCGAGACCATCGATGACCTCCAGCACGTTCCGTACCTCGCTCTCGCCTCGCAGTGTCCATTTGTCAAGTTTCGAGCCCTGAATCTCGCGGTGGTAGAAGTAAACAGGGCTAAAGTCCTCGCTGACGAGATGTTCCTGCTCCATACGTGTCCTTCCGCCAAACATTTCTCCGGGAGGATATAATTCTCCCGAGACGCCCGAAACGGGCCGACACCTTTGCACTCGACCTTCGTTGTATCTGTGTGGGGAGAAATAAATACGACGAGCTTTCCGCCGCGATAGCCCGGGGATGATAGGTAGTGTTCCCGGGGCGGTCTGAATGAGGTGTGTTCCCGGGGCGGTCTGAATGAGGTGTGTCCCCGGGGCGGTCTGAATGAGGTGTGTCCCCCTCATGGGACTAGCCATCGCGTGGGCTGTAATGAGTTCGAGAAACCCAATCCAAGATATACTTCGGACGGGTCGCGTCCCCTCGTGGGACACTTGCTCACCAATTGGCCCGCAGAAATCGTTACCACGTATTCATTCGAGGGTATGGCCTCTTCCAAGAGGTCGGGAGTGCTAGAATAAGTTAGAAAAAGTGGAGTAGAAGCACAGGTCATACTAACTTATTCTTAACTATTTCTAACTAACACCAATAGGATTCGGCATCGTAGATATAGATATGATAGTCGATGTGAGCGGCACCCGAGTAGACATCAAGCACCCAACCGCCATCTTCCTCCAGAGCCTCCACGAATTAGGCGGGAGAGCGAATACCCGAGACATCGCAAAACGCTCTGGGCTGGAGACTTGGCAAGTAAACGAAGCATACAATCAAACCGAGGATATGGGGTTGGTCGAATGGTACGGCGAGTACGACGCCGCATCGCGCGGCCCGGGAAGTGACCCCAAATTGTTCGAGTTGACGGGAGACGGTCGCCGCGTGGTTGAGCGCGGCGTACCCGGTAAAGTCATTCAACTCAACCAGACCGACGCAAAGCTCGCCGAGCAGGAGATTGACGAACTGAAGGAATGGGTCGCCCGCGTAGAGGGGAAAGTCAACACGGCGGAACATAGCGATGTCTCCCAGCGGTTTGATGAGTTCCGGGAGCGTTTGGATGAGGCCGAGAACGTTGATGATGTACAAGAGGACCTCGCTGAACTTGAGGAATACATCTACGAGTGGCACGAGTCGGCGGAGACGTACCTTCGAGCAATTCGACGAGCTCTAAACGACCAAGGCATCGAGCTCAGCGATTACCTCGTTGAATCTGCTGACTGAGCAAGCGGTCTCAATTTTCTGAGTGCTTGGCCAACTGTGAATACAGATATATCTCAAAGATAATTGAAAAGACGAGGGATGAGTTCCCAGCCACAGCCCTCGCGTGGAACCGATGCCAAGGGGTCGTAAACGACCCACGTTGGACAGATATATATGACATTTCTAGGGTCTTATACTTTTGCGCAACTGATATGACGACGGCCAGAATGATACCCCTCCGACCCCCCTCCAAGACCCCCTCTAAAACGATGTTGTCAACAGTTTCAGCATAGCTACGACGATGATTGGGACTTGCAGAGGGGGGGGGGAGGGGTAAATTGAGAGTGTCTTTGTACTATTTCTGGACGATTTTTCTTCATGAATCTTGTTAACAAGTAACAAATCTATTTATACGAATAAACACCGTTTCGACCCCTCCCCCCCTCCCGTGATAATGCTAAAACGCTGTTGCGGCCAATCCCTAAGGCTGTATCTGAGGATTCCTTCTGTTTTGGAGGGGGGTCAGGGGGGGTACCCCCCACCCGCCCTCTATTGAAAGTTTTATATACACTTAATGTCAATTTCCCGATTAATTAATAATATGGTAGTAACAATAGAATGATATGGCATCCCAGCCACAGTCCGACGAGACCGGAGAAGCGGTACAGAGTGACGAACAAGAAGACGAATTCAACGAGTGTCTGTTGTTCGACGGGCCATATGGAGTGGACCCGGCAACGATGAGTGTCCTCGACGAGCATTTTGAGTCGTCTGATGGCGATGACATACTCGTGACAAGTCTCGAAGATTGGCAAGACATCGGAGACGACGTTGCAGAGGACCTGATTAGTGGCGGTGGAGGTGGCGAACTCCTCCACTACCTGACGGAGTGGGCACGTGCAAACGGCTACGAGAACGTCACCTTGGAGGGAGACATCCTCAACTCCAAGCGCGTGGAGGACCTCCGTTCTGACGACATCGGGTCGATTGTGTCCCTCGAAGTTCGGTGTAATGACCGTACCGAGGTGTTCGAGGTCGTGCGGCGTGCGAAGTTCCAGTGCCGCCAGTGTGGGAAAATGTACGTCCGCGACCAGTCCCGGTCAAGCGGTCAGGACCAGAAGGTAGACAAGACGAAGTGTCCTGCGTGTGACAGTGGCATCCGTTCGCAGGAATTCAAGCAGAACCTCTCTCACGATTGGTTTCTTGACTCCCAGCAGGTCATCTTGCAGGACATGCACTCCCTCGCTAAGACGGCGAGTCCGCACGACATCAAGGCCGACTGCCACGAACACTTTGTCGGTGAGGTAGAATCTGGGGACACGCTTTCGGTGAACTGTTTAGTGCGCGTTGAAGAAACGGAGCAAAAGCAGACCGACATGTACCTGCAGGTTGTGGGTGTCGAGCATACCGACCGAGAGTACGCTGAAGTTGTTGTATCGGATGACGAAATTGAAGAGTTTGAGCAACTGGCCGAAGACCCGGAGGTCTATGACATCATCTCCGAGAGCGTAGCAGACCAAATTAAGGGTGATTACGGGCTTGCTCGTCGTGCGCTCCTGTATCAGATGTTCGGTGGAGTACCGCGTAGTGAGACCGGGGAGACATCCACGTGGCGTTTGTCGGTGACAGCGGGACGGGTAAGACGAAACTCGCCCGTGGGACTGTTGACGTGACCCCCACGAGTCAGTACAAGAGTGCAGACAACTGTACGGTGGCAGGCCTTACGGCGGCGGCTACTCACGAGGACAGATTCGATACGTCGAAATGGACCTTGACTGGGGGCGCACTTGTCAGGGCAGATGGTGGTCACGCGGTCATCGACGAATTGGACAAGGCTGGCGACGAGGTGCAAGACTCGTTGCAAGAAACGATGTCTGAACAGCAGGTTTCGGTGTCGAAGGCCAGCATCGACGCTACGCTCCCGGCGAGGTGTAGTGTGATGTTAGTTGCTAATCCGAATAATGGACGTTTCGACATTTCTCGTCCGCTCGACAAACAGATTGACATCAAACCTGCAATCTGGAGTCGCCTAGACATCATCGTCCCGTTCGTTGACCAAGTTGACCGGGAGAAGGATGAAGCAATTGTTGAAGGCATCCTTAACCGCGCACAAGAAGACGAAGCGGACTCCCTTGATGAGGATTTCATCACTAAATACGTCTCATACGCTCGTCGGATTGACCCGATGGTGACAGATGAAGCCCGGGAACATCTGAAAGAGACGTACCACGAGATGCGAGATAACTCGGTTGGAGACCGTGTTGCAGTTGGAACTCGTCAATTCGAGGGGATGGTTCGGATTGCGGAGGCATCTGCCCGGGTGCGGCTGTCCGAGGATGCAGAACTGGAGGATGCAAAACGTGCGACGGACATCATGGATACGTGGATGTCGATGCTTATGACCGACAATACAGGGTCGTTCAGCGTTGATGCGTTCCACGAGGAGGTCGAAGAACGAAGTGAGATTAACTCACTCTGGCGAGCTATGGAAGAACTCGATGATGGTGACGGTGCAGACCGTCAGGCTGTGCAGGAGATAATGGAGGAGCGATACGGGATTGAGGAAGCGTACCAGACCGTCAACAAGCACATGGACGAACTGGAGCAGGTCGAGGATGACGACGGGAACAAAATCCTCCTCGACCAGCGGTAGACGTTGCAGTAGCCCTCAGCGACCTTTTTGAAGCTCGTCAATCATTTGGCGGGTGTACAAATAACATGCCACGCGTGGCCGCAGTCGCATTCCATCCAGACGGACTCCGCGTTGACGGTCATCTTGACATCACACTTGTTCCACGTCAGGGCCCCGGGAACTCATCCGCGTTATAGACTACCTGTCTGTACGGGAATGTCCGTACTTGCCAGCGTACATTTCTACGGCATAAATCCTACTATATTGTCGTTTAGTGGGATTATACGACATATTGCTTATTGTTCTTTATTGTATATGCGCTAACGATGCCTGAAAGACAAAACAGTTTGATGGGGATTGATTGGGCTGATTTTCTCGGCTCTGATGACCTCGCGGAACACACAGAGGCGGTTGCGACAGGAGTAGATGCTCCCGGCCTTGATGTAAGTCCTCCAGTGCGTCGCCTATTGATTAGCCGACCGAATGTTCTCGATGGCACAGACCAGATTAACTTCCGGTTGGCCCCAGAGTGCGCTAGGGCAGTCGTCGAGTTGGAGCGAATGGCTCAAGACGAATTCGAGGAAAGTATCAACAAATCATACGTCCGCGACGCCATCGTCCGGGTCGCCGCCGCCCATCCCAACGAGGTGATGGGGATGCTTGCGGCCTATGGGTTCGACTTCGAAGGCGACTGACCAACGTGGTCTGACTGAGATACCAAAACGAGTGCGCATATGTTTTCTCTCGCGTCAACCGCTCCGGGCGCTCTGAATGAGGTGTCCCCCCCCCCGGGGTACGCGGCGTACACCTCTTCGACGGTCACACCAGTGCCCGATATGCGCGGTCAGTCGTCCGCCGGAGAGACCCCGTGGTCGGAGAGGGTCGTCTGCCCGCGCAGGGTGGCCAGTTCGAGGGATTCGCGGACCGTCCGGGCGATGTGCTGAGCCAGCAACGGCGGGACAGCGTTGCCAACCTGCTCGCGCTGAGCCCCGACACCGCCGAAGAAGCGATAATCGTCAGGGAATGACTGGAGAGCCGCCGCCTCTCTCACCGTCAGATAACGAGGCTGATGCGTGTGGAAGTGGAGGTTTTCAGCGATGATGGTTCGTATCGGGCCACGGAGCGGTGCGCGCACCTGATGGTCTGAGTTAGCGTAAGGGTCTTTCCCCAGAGGAGTCGGATAGAAGTCGTCAGGCAATCCGTCCCCGTGACGCCCCAACTGCGCCCGCCAGTCGTTGTTCGGCAATTCGTCGCGAAGCTGGACACGGTTCAGGACCTCGTAGACAGGCGGCGGGGAGAGAGGGGGCAGGTCAGGCAGGCGCGGCACCCCATCGCGGAGTCCGACGACGAAGAGACGAGACCGCATCTGCGGAACCTCAAAGTCGCTTGCAGTCAGCACGTTGTAGGCGATGTCGTATCCGATGTTATCCACCCGCTCCAACACGTTGGTAAGAAACGCGCCGTCAGCAGTGGCTTTGATGTCGGGGACGTTTTCGATGATGACCGCTCGCGGGTTGAGGTAATCAACTAAGTCCAGATAATCCCACATCAGCGTGTTACGCGGGTCGTCGGGGTCCGACTCGCCCAATCCACTGTGGCCCTGACACGGCGGGCCGCCGATGACCGCATCAACGTCGCCCGGGGAGATACCCACTGCGTCGCAAACCTCTGCCGGGGACAACTCGCCCACGTTCAGATTGTACGCATCCGAGTCGTGATTGGCGTAAAACGTCGCCAGCGCGTCGTTGTCGGCGTCGATGCCAGCGAGGACATCAAAACCAGCCTGTTCAAAGCCTGTGGAGAAGCCGCCTGCTCCACAGAATACGTCCAGTACGGTCGGGGGGGTTTCAAACTCCATACAAATATAACGAAGTTCCTAACATGAATCCCCGTATTTTGATTCAACTTTATTAGAAATAGCCGGTAATTATTTCCGTATTGTTGTGAAATTGTTGCTACTTAACGTATGATGCGCCAGATGTTCGGCTGACGTCGAACGAACGGCGGCCGGGCGTCGCCCGGCCCGATTCTCTACTCGCATGCTGTCACGGCAGTACTCGGTGAGAGGCGTCGCTACTGTCACGGTTCGCTAACAGCGACGACAGCCAGTCACCAGCGTCGGTGACACGTCGAGATGACAGCGGACAGCGTGCGACAGTGACCGACAGTTCTTCAACGGCGAGGCGTGTACGAACTGAAACCGAGAGAGCCGGATTTTCGGGGACGGGACAATGCAACGCGAACACACACGTGCGGACACGCTCCCAGCGCAGGTGACGCTCCACGTCGGAGCGGAACTGGAGCTGCTAGACCGAGCCCGTCACACACCACGGCCGACCGAACTCGTCGTCGCACCGGTCGAACTGCACCAGCGAAACGTACAGCGACGGCTCCGCGAGGCGAGGGAGCCGAAAGACGCGTTCGAGTTCGACGACGTCGTCGGGGTGAGCCGCAGCGTTCTCCGTGCGAGCGACGCGTCGACGACGGCTATCGACCGTATCGACCGACTCACGCTCGTTCGGGAGATACTCGGCGAGTCGGCGTCCGCGCCGTCCGTCTCGCTGCCCGTGGGGACGGGGGCGCACGACCCACAGCACGTAGAGCAGATTCGGACGGAGGTAGAGACGATAACCAACTACCACCCCGAGCGCATCGCTGCGTGGGAGGACGCGGCCGGGGACCTGTACGCGCCGATCGACGCCGACACAGCGGCACTGCTCGATACGGCGCTCGACGTCGAACGCGCCCTCAGAGCGCAGACGGCGAAGGCCGTCTCCGAGACCGAACTCGTGCGCCGGGCGACGCGGGAGCTTACGGCAACAGACGGGACCGCGTGGACGGGCGCCTACCCCGAGACGGAACGACTCTCGCTGATGGGGCTGAGCAGTATCTCCGCGACCGTCGCCGACTTCCTCCACGCGCTGGTCGCGGCGACGACGCTGGACGTACACGTCTACTTCCGAGAAGTCACGGGCGAATATCTCGAACAGCGGTTCCCGTCGCTGTTCGACATCGCAGAGCCCGGTGTGGAGGTGTTCGGGTGACGCCGCCGAACCGACTCGCGCTCGCGCGTCCGCTTGAGCCACCCGACGTCCCAGCCGTGGAGATGGTGTCGACGACGCGGCGTGCGGAAGCGCGGAGTGTGATGGCACTGGTCGCCGCGCTCAGATCGGGGGGCGTCCCGGTCCGTGATATCGCTCTCGTCGTCCGCGACCTAGACGCGTACGAGGAACCGCTGTTCAGAGCGGCGATGCAGTACGGCGTCACGCCCGTGTTCTGGACACAGCTCCGAGTGACGCGAACGCGTCCGTACGCACTCGTCGAGTCGGTTTGCGATGCGCTCGCTGGCGAGCGGGTCGACACACGGACGCTGCTCCGACCGCTGGAACACCGCTGGGCACCGGCTTCGGCGGCAGGTCACTCGTGGCCCGTGGAACCGGGGGTCGTTCAGCGAGCGATAGCCGGTCTGCCCGACGGCGCTCGGCCAGTCGAGGAGTGGGTCGAGGTAGTGGCGACGACCGACGACGTCGACGCTCGGATCGGGGCGTTCGTCCAGTGGCTCAGCGACGTACCGGAACCGCGCCCGGAGACTGTCGCCTCCGTCCTCGGGGCGGTCGTAGAGGCGTACGCCGACTACGGGCTCCCGGAGACCAAAGCCGCCGACGCACCGGCACTGCTGGCGACCGAAACGGACGCTCGGGCAGTCGTTCGCGTCCGGACCCTCGTCCAGCAACTCCGGCACAAGTTCGCGGAGAGGGTAGACGACGGGAGCCTCGAGCGGTCGTGGGCCGACGTCGCCGAACTGTCGTCCGTCATCGCGACACAGCGACCGGGGCGCCGCGAACACTCGAACGCCCGTGCCGTGGACGTTCTGGAGGCGAACGACGTGTGGGCACTCGACGTCCCCTACGTCGTCGCCGTCGGCCTGACGGCCACCGAGTGGCCACAGGAGACCGAGTCGACGCTACCGCCGGAGTTTCAGGAGGCAGTGCTACGAGGCGCCGGGTCGGCATCGACGCTCGCGCCGAGTCCCGCGTGGACCGACGGGCGAGACAGAGATCACTTCGCGGACACGCTCTGTGCGGCAGCGAGCGGCGTGGTCCTGACACGACACACCGAGACCGGCGGCGGTGACACCGTCCACCCATCACCGTTCCTGACGGCCCTCGATACGGACTCCGTTTCGGCTGGCGAGATGGAGCGGCTGCGGAGCGCCGACCGAGCGCTCCCGGCGCCGATTCGGGCGATGCTGTCCGAGGCGGGGGGCGAGACGGATGACTGAGAAGCGAACGGGCGAGACGGACAGCCCGATCCGCCTGCAGAACGCACAGGCGGATATCCGGGACGCATACTTCGACCACGAGAGCGGGCTCTTCACGCTCTCCTGCGTGCCCGGGGCCGGCAAGTCGACGGTCGCGTATCGCATCGCGCCGGACGACATCCTCCGGCGATACGTCGCTGGCGACCCCACGCCCGAACAGCACATCGCCGTCGTCTCGTTCAACCGCGACGAGGCGGCAGACATCGTCCCGGAGGTCTGTAAACAGCTTCGAACCATCGTCGAACACGACCTCACGCCGGTCGCGTCCGAGGTGTCTGGGGCCGAGGTGGAGTCGCTGGTCCAGCGCGTCCAGCGCGCCCCGTTCGTCGGGACTATCGACAGTCTCCTCCGGGGAGTGCTACAGGAGTTCGTCTACGCCGTCGGCTTCGATGGGATGCCGTCCGTGGGCAACGAGGCACTGCTGAAGCGGGTGCACGCGGACTGCTACGAGCGCCTCGCGACCGACCCGTCACACGCGGCCCGCCTCGAAGCGCTCGATGCGGCCTACGAGTCGGGTGAATACGTAGACGGTATCGCGGATATGCTGGAACGCGCCGTGACGTACTGCCGCGACCGCCGGCTCTCGACGGCGGCGTTCGAGCGGGAACTCGAACGGACCCGGGCGTCCGTCTACGACGGTCGACCCGAGTCCTTCGAGGACATCGTCGCGGCCGTAGAGCGGGTCGTCGGAGCGGGCGACGTCGGCGAAAGCGTGAGAGCGGCCGTCGACGGGACGGACCGGGACAGACTCGTCGCCGCTGACCAGCACCTCTACGACGAGTGGGGTGTGCGTATCGAGGACTTCACCGCGCTCTTCTCGGCCTACCGGGCGGCGTATCGAGAACTGACCCGCGAGTACGGCGTGGTGTCGCACACGGACGTGGCCTATCTCGTCGCGTCGTACTTCGACGAGACCATCGCCGACGCCGATTGCGTGGGTCGCGTCGACGACGCCCACAGACAGCGCGTGCGCAAGCGCTATCGCGGTCGGTTGCGGAGCGTGATCATCGACGAGGCACAGGACGTCTCGGCGATTCAGCACGCGGCACTGTCACATCTCGTCGGCCCGGAGATGCGCGTCTTCGCCTGTGGCGACGTGCGCCAGTCTATCTACCGGTGGCGACACGCCGACCCGACGCTGTTCCAGTCGGCGGCGAGAGACGGCGAGTACCTCGGCGTCGACTGGTCCACCCATCGCAACGAGACCGCGACGACGACGTACCGGTGTGTCCCGGACGTCGCCGCCGCCGTCGACGCCGTCGCGGCCCCGATGTTCGGTGACGAGTCACGCGGCGACGTCGGCGACCTCGAAACGGCGTTCCCGTCGCTCGACCCGGCGCGGGACGGGACGGACGAGACAGCGGTCCACGTCGCATCGTTCTCGAGCAACCACCGTCCGGGCTCCGCCGAGTGGGTCCACCCCGAGGACGGGGGTGGCGAGGCGGACGTGCTGGCGACCCACCTCGCGAAGGGGCTCGCCGACGGCACGTTCACCGACGACGGCGGCGACCCGCTGGACATCACCGTCCTGTTTCGCCGGGGGACGCGGATGGGCGACTACGAGGCCGCGTTCGAGGCGGCCGGACTGCGGGTCCGCAACGCCAGCGAGCCCCTGTTCGACCATCCCGCGGTCGAGGCCGTCCTCGACGTGTGCGACTGGCTCGCAGGGCCCGGATCACCGGAGCGGACCCGAGAACTCGTGACCGGTTCCGGCCTCGGACTGGCCTCGCTCGCCGACGTCTTCGAGACGCACGGCTGGGACGTCGATGCGGTGCTCGACGCCGCCGATGAACTCGAAGCGTCACAGGAGCGGACGCTCACCGGGTTGCAGCAACTCCGTGACCGTCGTGACGCCGCCGAGATGCGGCCGGCGTCGGCCTACCTCGAAGACGTCGCCGAACGGCTCGCGCTCCGCTCCGATTCGAACGAGTGTCTCCCCGACACCGACACGCGGCAGCGTATCGCGGCTCTCGACGCGCTCGTCGAGACGGTCGCGGAGTGGGAGACAGACGAGTACTACGGCCCGCAGGAACTCACCGACCTCGTGGCGCCGTTCCGAGAGACGCCGAGCGACGGGCCCGCACAGCCGAGCGTGTCCGGGTCGACGTACGACGTGGCGTTTCGAACGATACACCGGGCGAAGGGCGACGAAGCCGACGTCGTCGCCGTCGCCGACCCCGGGTTCGACATCTGGTCGCAGGGGCCGGTTCATCGGCGGTTCGTCACACAGGGACCGGTCGCTGGACTCGCGCCCCCGACGAACACCGAGGTGCCGACCGATATCGACGTTCCGCCGTTCGTCGGCGGCCTGTACACACCCGACAGCGGCCGGACGCGGGACGTCGGGCTCCGGTGGGCGACGGCCCGGTGGCGCAATACGGTGACGGGGGCGGCAGACAGCGGCGGACTCGTCGGCCCCGACCGGTTGCAGCGAGTGGTCGAGAACGAACTGGCCGAGGCGTGGCGCCTGCTGTACGTCGCGCTGACTCGGCCACGGGACCACCTCGTCGTCCCGCTCCCGCGGTCGCTGCCCGGCGATTGCCCTCGCGACCGGTGGATAGAGACGCTCCGGGACGGACTCGGCTTCGACGGTGGCATCGACTCGTACACGCTCTCGACGCCGAGTGGGGAGGTGGCAGTCGGCGTCAACGACGTGGACGCGCTCGCGACCCGGGAGCGTGACTCGGGGTCGCCGCCGGATCCAGACGTCGCCGTGACGCCGCCCCGCCGTTCGTGCCTCGACCCGTGGGTCCCACGGTTCTGCAACCCCAGCACGATGTACCCGCTCACGGCGGACCCCGACGCGCACGTCCTCGCCCACCTACTCGGGGACCCGCTCCACACCGCGGCGAACGAGGTACCCGACGACCTACCCCTTCACTTCGACGCACTGGGGCCAGAGTCGGTCGGGACGTGCCTACACGAAGTCGTGACGCGGCTCGTCACCCGCGGTGTTCCGGAAGCCGACCTCCGGGCGATGGACGCCGGCGTCCGTCGAGTGTTCGACGAGGTCGTTCACGACACCGCGTCGGGAATCGGCGAGGACGAACTGGCCGCACTGTGGACGTTCTTCGGCGACGTGGTCGAGGACCTCCTCGCGTCGAGCCTCTGGGAGAGACTCCAGCGTGCCGAGAGCGTTCGCGTAGAGCACCCCGTCGACGGGCTCGTTAGCGTCGCCGACGTCGAGGTCGAGGTCCACGGCAAACCGGACTTCGTGGTCGACCTGCCCTCGGGCGAGCGGTACGTGACCGACGTGAAGATCGCGCTCGCGGAGCCGA
Source organism: Haloarcula sp. S1AR25-4 (assembly GCF_031624555.1). Classification (NCBI taxonomy): domain Archaea; kingdom Methanobacteriati; phylum Methanobacteriota; class Halobacteria; order Halobacteriales; family Haloarculaceae; genus Haloarcula; species Haloarcula sp. S1AR25-4. The sequence goes on from NZ_JAMQOR010000002.1 coordinate 179,187, forward strand.
CAGCGGAGACGCGACGGCGATACGACCTGCAGGTGTCGGCGTACGCGTACCTCTTCGAACGGGAAAACGGGTCGAGTGGCGCTGTCCGGCCGACCATCGAAACGTTCGGTGTCACACGCGAGACGGTCACACCGTCGTGGCCGCCGGAGGTCGTCGAACGACGAGTGCAGTCGCTGCTGGAGTGACGGGGTTCCACGGGACGGGCGCGGGGGCCGCTCTCGACCCGGCCCGCTCAGGTCGACGGCGTCGGCGTCTCGTTGGTGGGCGTGGCCGTCTCGTTAGTCGGTTCGTCGTCCTCGTCAGACTCGCCGTCAGTCACGGGTGGCCCGGGGAGGTGTTCGGGCGCGTCTCCCGCCGCGAGAAACGAGAGGAGGTTGCCGACGAACGCCTCGTTGTCGGCGTCGTACACCTCCGACCGTTCGAGCAGGGTCGTGTCGGCGACGAACACGAGGTTCTCCGTGCGGGCGACGGTGGGGTACTGGCCGGCCCGACGGGAGTCGAGCGTCCGCGTCCCCGGGACGGACTGGTACACCACCTCGGCGTCGCTGGTTCGGCGGACGGCGACGTAGCCGCCGGCGTCGAACGTGACCGTCTCGGCGCCGTCGGTCAGCGGGTCGTCGCCCCGCGGCGAACTGTAGATGCTCTTGAAATTGTTGTCGGTGGCCGTATCGTCGACGTTGAACAGCGGTTCGGCGCCGATGCGGACGCCGTAGGACTCGGTCAAGTTGTTCGCACCGAAGGAGACGGTGGTGGCTCCCCCGCCGAACAGGCCCGTCGAGACGCGCGACTGGGTCGGTTCGGCGAGGACGACCACGTGACCGCCCGCGGCCGTGAAGTTGCGGATTACCGCCCGTTCGCCGGCGGAGAATCCCTCCGTCGGTTGGACGACCAGCAGGCCCGACCGGCCCGCGAGCGTCCGGTTGTACGGCTGGTCGCTGTCGACGGCGTCGGAGAACGTCACCGTGTGGCCGGCCCGGAACGCGGCTTCGACGGCCGGTTCGAGGTCCGACTCCTCAAACTGGTTGCTGTGGTCGGCGTCGACGAGGATGCGAGCGTCCCCGCGCTCGACGGCTATCCGCCCCGTCTCGGGGTCGACCTCGGGGTTGACCCGGTCAGGTTGGAACTGCGCCGGGGACTGCCCCTCGATGCCGACGCCGTCCGGCGTCCCGACCGTCCCGCCGACGACGAGACCCAGTAGCGCGGTCCCGCCGACGAGCAGGACGGCGACCACGATGTACGTCGCGACCAGCGTGACGACGCGCCCCTCAGTCATAGACGTACACCTCTCTGTCGGTGGCGTTCCCCGCCGGGACGCCCCAGACGGCGTAGTACTCGACTGGCTGCTGGAACGCCTGCTCCGGCGTGTCCTCGGGCCGGTCGACGTAGACGACGTCGCCCTCGACCCGTTCGACGGTCCCGTCTAGAACGAGGACCTGCACGGGGCGCTGGGTATCTGCGTAGACCACGTCGTACTGGTCGTCTTCGATGTCCGGGGAGAGCGCGGCGGCCCGTTCGATGGCCACCCCGATGTCACCGATGCGGTCGGCAAAGCCGTTCTGGACCGCGCGGGTACCGAGATAGGTTCGGCCGTTGGCGACGTCGTCCCGGCCCAGCGTGAGTTCGTCGCCGCGGTGGCGCATCACCGTGCCGACGAACGCTCGTTGGAGCGTCTCGATGTCCCGCCGGAGACTGTCGAGGCTTATCTGGGCCTTGTCGGGGCCCGAGCGGACGAACTGCTCTTGCTGTCGTGCGGTGTCCTCGATGACGCTTCGGGGTACCTGCACGATGACGCCGATGCTGCCGACGTTCGAACTCGGCTTGACGACGATCTCGTCGGCCGGCGAGATACCGAAGTACCCGCCGGACGCGGCGGTCCCCTCGACGTAGGCGACCACCGGCATCTCGCTTGCGGTCCGGTTGACCGCCAGATACAACTCCTCGCTCGCGTCGACGGGACCACCGGGACTGTCGACGCGGAGGACGACCGCACCAATGGAGTCGTTGTCCCGTATCTGTCTGAGTCGCTGCGTGACGGCGGCCACGTTGGCGTCGGTGGTGCCGCCGCGAAGCGTGACGACGGCGACGCTCTGGCGGTCGCCGCCCGCGCTGGCGGTCACGTCCCAGACGACCGGCCCCAGAACGACCGCCGTCACGACGGCGGCGGTGACGACGACTACGTACGTGGCCGTGGTAGTTGGTGACAATTTCATTTACATTGACACTATCTGCGGTAGGTGCCACCGGACGAATAGCTTTGGGGAGTCAGCGGCGACGGGCCAGCAGGGCGGCGACGAGGACGGCCACGAGCGTGATCGCGACGCCGAATCCGGGCCCCGCCAGCCCGGTCGTCCGTTCGGTCGTGCCACTCACGGCGTCCGTCTCGGTGCCCGACGACGGCGCGCCGGACCCGCCGTCCGACGGCGTCGATGCCGCGACGGCGCTGACCGTGGTGTTCGCCTCACCGACGCGGACCATGTGGGCACCGGCCGAGTCGAAGCGGCGGACGAACGTCGTCGTCGCGGTGTCGCCGGCCGGCACCGAGACAGTCCGGTTCGTCGGGGTGCCGGCCCCGGCGAGACTGATCGTCTCGGTGCCCGCCCGTCGGCCCTCGTTAGTCACGGTGACTGTGACTTCGACCGGGTCACCGACCGTCGTCTCGGAGACGTTGGAGCGTACGTCCGTCACCGAGAGCGCGGGGACCGGCACGCCGACCGTGAGTTCGAGCGGTGCCGCGGTCGTGACGTTGTAGACGTGCCGCCCGCCAGCGGTGTCGACGAACGTCGTGTTCAGCGCGGTCACCGACCCGTCATCGACGCGGTAGGCCGTCACTGCGTCGGGGTCGACGCCCGCGAGGTGGGCTCCGGCGACGCTGAACGTCGTCGTCACCGTGGCGTTCGCGGCCGTATCGGTCGCCAGCGTGCCGACCGACCTGACCCCAGTGACGTCCCGCGTCGTATTGGTCGGCCCGGCTACGCGGAGGATAGCGGGCGTCGCACTCGGAGAGAGGCTGAGTCGGTCGTAGGTCAGCACGCCGTCGGCGACGTCGGGCGTAACGCCGACGGGGCCGTCGGCAGACGGTGCGGCGACGTTGACGATGGCGCTCCGACCGTCCGGCCGGTCGATTGCGATGATCGGTCCGCTCGGTTCGGACGCGACCGGACCGCCGCCGCCACCGCCACCACCGCCACCACCGCCGCCACCGCCCGAATCACCGCCGCCGGACCGGGGTCGGACCATCACCGTCGTGGCGTCCGTGGCTTCTCGTCCCAACCGATCGGTGACGGTGAGTCGGAACACCATCGTCGTCTGGCCGTTCATCGACGGGACGTCGAACGAGGGAGCGGGACCGGACGCGTCGTCGAGGTCGACGGATGGCCCCTCGACCTGCGTCCACGCGTACGACGCGTTTCCGGCGGCCTCCGAGGCCCGGCCGTCGAGGGTCACGGTGTCACCTTCGGTCACCGACTGGTTCTCGCCGACAGTAGCGACGGGAGGCGGGGTCTCGGCCGCGGTGACGACGACCGTATCTGTACTCGTTCGCTCGCCGTCCGTGACGGCGACCTCGAAGACCAGTCGCTGTGGCTCGTTCACGTCGGGCGATTCGAACTCGGGCGTCGCCGTCTCGTCGTCGTCGAGGTCGACGGATGGGCCCTCGACCTGCGTCCACGCGTACCCGAGGTCGTCGCCGTCGGGGTCAGAGGATCCGGTCGCGTCGAGTTCGACGGTCGTCTCCGGCGTGACTGAGCGGTCCCCACCGGCCCTCGCAGTCGGCGGTCGGTTCGGTCGCTCGACGGTCACGGCGACGCTGTCGGTGTCCGTGGTCCCGTTCGCGTCGGTGACGGTCAACTCGAAGGCGAGCGTCGCCGCGTCGGTCACGTCGGGTGCCTCGAACGTCGGCGTCGCCGTCTCGTTGGCTGCCAGCGTGGCGGTCGGCCCACTCACTTGCGTCCAGCGGTACGTAAGTCCGTCACCGACGGGGTCGGCGGACTCGCTGCCGTCGAGTTCGACGCTGGCCCCTGGCGTGACCGTCCGGTTCTCGCCCGCGTCGGCCGTCAGCGGCAACTCCCCGCTCACGTCGACCTCGTCGACCGTTCGGTCGGTGACACGTTCGCCGGTGTCCCGATAGATGGCCGACCCGGTCGCGACGAGGTCGTATGCGCCCCGCTCGGCAGTCTCTGGGGCCCCGAGCGTCAACACGACGGTGTGTTCGTCTCCGCCACGCCAGACCCACGCCCGGTCGTCGTAACTCGCGGCACTATCGCCGTCGTCCTCGACCGTGACAGTCCAGTTCGCCGGCACCGAGACGTCGATTCCGGGCGCGTCGGCGTCCGTTACCTCGACGGTCACAGTGACGTCCACCGACCCACCCGGTGCGACGCTGTCGGTGTCGAGTGACTGCGCCACGACGACGGTGCCGTCGGGTGCAGCGACCGCCGTTGGAACGGCGACGACGGCGAGGAGCGCGAGACAGGCCGCGACGACGTGTCGTCGTGACATCTACGTCACACCTCCCTGTCAAAGCTCACGGAGCGGTAGCGCGTCGACACGGTGAAAACGGCTGCAAGGCGGGACGGAACCATCGATGTCCGTAGTCGGGGCCCCCCAGTGGTTTGTTATGGCCGCGTTGTGTCGGTAAGGCCCGCTTTCCCGTTTCCGTTGTATACACCTTGTATTATCGGGCGGCCGACAAAGCTCGCTATAACAATAGCTGACTCGCCACTAGTCGGATGCGAATGACCGACATCCCGCCGGTTTCTCGCCGAGCAGTACTAAAACACGGGGCCGTGGCCCTCGCGCTCGCGACCGGTGGTCGCGCCCTCGGGCGGGCACGCGCCCAGCAGCGCCACCCGTTGCTCACGACCGACTTCGAGAGTCCGAGCCGCTATGCCGACCCCGACGAACGCCTCGACGACTTCGAGGACGTAGACGCGTGGAGCGAGGACGAGGGGTCGCTGAGCGCGGACACGAACGAAGTGTACCGCGGGTCACAGTCCGCGAGGCTCTCGACGCCCGCGAACAGCGACGCGGACGCGCTCGCCATCAGCAGAGAGTTCGACGAGTTGGACCTCTCGGACCGCGACCTCTCTCTCGCGCTCCGTCTCGGGGACCCGGACACCGAGCAACTCGTCGTCGAGGTGGAAGACGACGAGGGCGACTACGTCGAGATGAACCGCCGGACCATCTCACCGACGTACGGCTGGTTCCGCATCGACCTCGGCGTCACCGACGAGACCGGCGACCCGGACCTCTCCTCGGTCGAGGAGATACGGATTCGCTTCAACCGGGACTCCGACGACCCGATGCTCGTCTGGCTGGACGACCTCGGGACGACGCCGCGGGTCGACGGCGGCCGTGTCGTCCTCACGTTCGACGACGGTGGCATCACACAGTATACGCGTGCGCTCCCGGTTCTGGAGTCGTTCGGGTTCCCCGCAGTCACGTGTGTCAACACGGGGCGAGTCGACAGAGACGACTACCTCGGCGAGTCCGAGATGCGCGAGATGCGGGCCGCTGGCTGGGAAATCGGGAGCCACACCGTCGACCACCGAGACCTCCCGGAACTCTCGAACGACGAAGCGAGGCGACAGGTCGCCGACGCCAAGCAGTGGCTCCTCGACCGCGGATTCGAGGTCGGGTCGGCGATATTCACGTACCCGTGGAGCGGCACCTCGCCGCGAATCCGTAGCATCGTCAGCGACCACCACTATCTGGCGTTCACCGACGGCAGTATGCCACACGGCGCCCGGTTGACCGGGCCGCTCACCGTGGGTCGCGTGTTCGGCGAGAACCGCGACCGGGTCGAGACGACGTTGGACCTCGCCGAGAAGTACGGGCAGACGGTCGTACTGGCCTACCATCAGGTCGGGGCGGGCGGCTGGATATCGGAGTCGGCCTTCCGGGAGACGATGAACGGCATCGCCGAACGAGGGCTCGACGTCATCAAACCGTCGACGCTGCTGACGGAGTTGCTCGACCCGCCGGTGACCGAAATCGAACCGCTATCGGTCCCCCGGGTCGTCGCCCGCGACGGCGACATCGAACTCGCCGACGTCCAGCGGGCCGTCCACTGGAACGAGCAGGACGCCTACGTCCCCCGGACGAACGGGGAGAAGATGGACGACGAGACGCTGGCAGAGATACTCGAGATGTGGGAGAACGGTCGTTAGAACAGCCGTTCCAGCAGGCCACGTTTGCGGTGTTTCTCCGCCATCAACACGGAACAGTCCACGTCGTCGACGAGGTCCATGACCACCGACCCGGAGACGAGGCGGCGTAACAGGCCTTCCTCGGTCGCCCCGACGAGCAACAGCGTGGCGTCCTCGGCGGCCGCCGCGATAGCCGACTCGACGTCGCCCTCCTCTACGCGTATCTCGGCGTCGGCGAGGCCGTGGTCCGCCGTCCACTCTTCGAGGAACGCCTCGGCCTCCTCGCGGCCGTCGTCGGTGACGTTGAGCACGGTCACCTCGGAGTCGTACTCGGCTTGGAGCATCTGTGCCACCGACGCCGAGAGGTCCGAGTCCGGGCCCCCGGCGGTCGGGAGGAGGATGCGCGAGGGGTCGAACCCGCGGTCACGCAGGACGAGGAAGTCACAGGGGACCGCCTCGGTGAGTTCGTCCATCGCGGACTCGGCGCGGCCGGGCGACCCGTGCGCGTCGGGCCCCCACCCCATCACGACGAGGTTTGCCGTGTGGGTCCGGGCCGCGTCGAAGATGGCCTCGAAGGACTTGTGCGAGATGATGGTGTGCGTCTCGACGTCGACGCCGAACGTCTCCGCGTCCTCGCGGGCGCGGTCTAAGAGCTGCTCGGAGGTCTCGTCTATCTCGTCGGCCCGTTCGGCGGCGCCGGCCAGCGCCGTCTGGTCGGGCACGGTGACGATGTGCGTGGCAACGACGGTGCCGCCGCGCTGTTTGGCCAGCGCGCTGGCCAGCGTGATGAGGTCCTTCTCGTGTTCGGGGTTGGCCAGCGGCACCATCACGCGGTACTGCCCGCCGTCCGGTTGGACGCCGGCGGCGGCGCTGACGGCCGCGTCGGGCAGTTCCTCCGAGCGCGAGAGGACGTGTTCCGAGAGGATGCCCTGTTTCTCGGTGCGGGTGCGGGCGTACAGGACGTACCACAGTATCGCCGCGCCAGCGATACCGAACGAGAGCAACAGCGCGTCCGTGGCGACGAACGCCAGCAGGGCGAACGAGAGCAGGCCGCCGAGAATCGGGAGCAGCGGGAACAGCGGGACGGTGAAGTCGGGGGCGTACTCCTTTGGGTTGACGTAGCGCATCACGAGGAGCGCCCCGTTGAGCAGGCCGTAGATGATGAGGTGGAGGCCCGAGGCAGCCCCGGAGAGCAACGTGATGTCGCCGACGACGATGAACAGCAGGATGAGGCCGCCCGTGATGCCGATAGCCCGGTAAGGTGTGCCGAACCGGGGATGAATCTCGTTGAGTGCCGGCGTGACGATGCGGTCACGGCCCATCGCGAAGTTGATGCGCGAGGACGCGAGGATGGAGGCGTTCGCCGAGGAGGCCGTGGCGAGGAGACCGCCGAACAGGAGCGCGCCGCCCATGGCGGCCCCCTGTAGGTACTGACCCACCTCGACGACGGCGATGGGGGCCGTCTCGCCGGGTGCGAGGTTCTCGTAGAGCCCCGCGATGAACCCCTGCGGGACGGCGGCGCTCATGATGACAAGCACCAGCGCGTAGATGACCGTCACGAGGACGACGCTCCCGATGACGGCCCGCGGGAGGTTCTTTCCGGGGTCCTGTATCTCCTCGGCGACGCTCGTGATCTGGACGAAGCCCAGATAGGAGACGAAGATGAGTCCCGTCGTCTCCAGCGTCGTCACGACGCTCCGAGCCTCCGGGAGGTTCTCGGGGGCGGCCCGAAGCGTGCCGAGCAACGTGAACACGGCGAGGATGGCCACCAGCAGGACGACGATGGCGTTCTGCAGGCGCCCCGTCTCCTTGGCGCCGACGTAGTTGATGAAGACGAACAGCGCCGCGCCGGCCAGCGCTACGAGTTTGACGGCGGACATGGACACCGGACCGACGCCGACGGTCCCGGAGAGGCCGAAGATACGGGCGATGTAGCGGCCGAACCCGACCATGTAGAACGCGCTCGCGAAGGCCAGTCCCAGCCAGTTGGCCCACCCGGCGACCGAGCCAAAGAGCGGCCCGAGCGCGTGGTTGACGTAGTAGTACGCCCCGCCCGACTTCGGCATCGCAGTTCCGAGTTCGCTGGCCGACAACGCCGTAAACATCGCGATGACGCCACCCAGCACGAACGCGACGGAGGCCATCGACCCGGCCTTGATGATGGCGTCGCCGGGGAGGACGAAGATGCCCGCTCCGATCATCGTCCCCACGCCGATGGTCAGCGCGGCCAGTGGTCCGAGGTCCTTCGCGAGTTCCTCGTCGCTCATGTCACGTCCTCGCTGTCCTCGCCGTCTTCGTCGGCCGGGAGGACGACGACCGGTCGGTCGTTCCTCGTCACCAGCCGCAGTGCGACGTCGCCCGTCACCATCTGGACGAGTCGGTTCCCACCGCGCGGGACGACGACGACGGCGGAGGCGTCGACGTCCTCGGCGGCGTCGAATATCGTCTCGACGACGTCGGTGCCGTAGTAGATGTCCGTCTCGACGTCGCCGAGGACAGCCCGTGCCGCCTCGAACATCTCCTCGGCCTCTAGCTCTCGCTGTTCGACCCCTGCCTTGTCCGGCGCGCCGCCGGCCTTCTCGACGACGTGGACGAAGACGGCCTCGCCGTAGGACTGTCGGGCGAGCGCGCGAGCGGACGTCTCGGCGTCGTCCTCGCTCGCGACGGGGACGACGACCCGTTCGAGCAGGTCAGCCATGGCACCGTCCCCCCGTGGCTCCCCCGTGCTGTCGGCGGTCTGACGACGTAACCGTGGCTGGCCAATACATATCCGGTTACAGTCGCGCACAACCCTTAACCCTCACGTCTGCCGGCAGTTCGAGAGATAGAAATACACTTCACGCGGCCGGCTGAACGGGTCGGGTATGCACGACGCGGAGGGTCGCAGATGTACGTCGTAATCGTCGGCGCCGGTGAGGTCGGGTCCGCCATCGCCGGGAGTCTGGCCGACACGCACGACGTCGCAGTCGTCGACATCGACGGCGACCGGGTCGAGGAACTCGTCTACGACGTCGACGTACTGGGCGTCGAGGGGGACGGCGCAGACCTCGAGACGCTGGCGGACGCGAACATCGAACGGGCCGACATCCTCATCGCCAGCACGGACGACGACGAGACGAACATCGTCACCTGTGGCACCGCCATGACGGTGACGGACACGTTCACCATCTCCCGGGTCAAGAGCGCGAAGTTCCTCCGGACGTGGGAGCAATCGGAGCGCGCCTTCGGCGTCGACCACATGGTCGCGACGAACCTGCTGACCGCAGAGGCGATTACGCGAGTCGTCGGACTGCCTGCCGCACAGGACGTGGAGACGTTCGCCGACGGCCTCGTCCAGATGGCCGAGTTCGAGATAGCCGAGACGAGCCCCGTCGCCGACCAGACCGTAGAGGAGGCCGACCGCTACGAGTCGCTGACGTTCGCGGCGATTCTGCGCGACGACGACGTCGTCATCCCGCGAGGAGAGACCGTACTCGAACCCGGCGACGACGTCATCGTCATCGGCAGTCAGGAGAGCGTCCACACCTTCGCCCACGAGATAGCCCCCGACGTCGACGGCGCCCGGAACGTCCTCGTCGTCGGCGGGAGCGACGTCGGATACCACACCGCCCGACTACTACAGGACCGCGGCCTGAAACCCCGACTCGTCGAACAGAACCACGAGCGCGCCCGCGAACTCGCGGAGGAACTGGAGGGGACCACGGTCTTAGAGAGCGACGCGACCGACCGGGAGTTCCTCGAGCGCGAACACGTCGCGGACGTAGACATCGTCGTCGCAGCGCTGGACAACGACGAGAAGAACCTGCTCGCGAGTTTGCTGGCGAAGCGCCTCGGAGCGAACCGTGCCGTCGCCGTCGTCGACTCCGGGGCGTACGTCCCGCTGTTCGAGGCGGTCGGCGTCGACGTAGCGGTCAACCCGCGCGAGGCGACCGCAGAGGAGATAACGCGGTTCACCCGCGAGCATCAGGCCGAGAACGTCGCCATCATCGAGTCCGACCGCGCCGAAGTACTGGAGATAGAAGTAGGACCAGAGAGCGTCCTCGCGGACCGCCCCATCCGAGAGTCCGTCGACGACCTCCCCGAGGGCGTCGTCATCGGCGCCATCACCAGAGACGGCGAACTCGTCATCCCGCGCGGTGACACTGTCATCCAGCAGGGCGACCACGTCGTCCTGTTCGTCGACGCCGAGTCACTCGACGCCGCCAGCACCGTCCTCTGACCATGCTCGGGGCGACGGCGCAGTCCCGCTCCCTCCGCGTCGACTGGCGAGCGGCGGTCTCGCTGGTCGGGAGCGTCGTGAAGTACCTCTCGGTGGCGATGCTCGCACCGATGCTGCTGGCGCTGTACTACGGCGAGGACGTCGGGGTCTTCGGCATCACTATCGTGCTGACGGTTTTCGCGGGCATCGCTCTCGAACGTCTCGATACCGACCCCGACCTCGGGGCTCGCGAGGCGTTCCTGATGGTGTCGCTGACGTGGCTCGCCGTGACCGTCGTCGGGGCGGTGCCGTACGTGCTGGCGGGGATGGGCACCGAGTCGACGCTCGCGAACCCCGTCAACGCCCTGTTCGAGTCCATGTCTGGCTTCACGACGACGGGAGCGACGGTCATGGGCAGTATCGGGTTCGAACGGCACTCGCACGCGCTGTTGCTCTGGCGGCAGTTGACCCAGTGGCTGGGCGGCATGGGTATCGTCGTCCTCGCTGTCGCCATCCTCCCGGAACTCTCCGTCGGGGGCGCGCAGTTGATGGACGCCGAGGCGCCCGGTCCCGGCATCGAAAAGCTCACGCCCCGTATCGCCGAGACGGCGCGAGCGCTGTGGCTGGCGTACCTCGGGTTCACCGTCCTCGAGTTCGTGCTCCTCTACGGCCTCCATCTGGCCGGGTTCGCCCCGAACATGGGGCTGTACAACGCCGTCGCCCACCCGCTGACGACGATGCCGACCGGCGGGTTCTCGCCGGCCGCCCGGTCCATCGAGGCGTTCTCTGCGGCGGTGCAGTGGGTCGTCATCCCGTTCATGGTCGTCGCCGGTACCAACTTCGCGCTCATCTGGCGGGCCACGCAGGGGAACCTCGACGTGTTCCACGAGGACAGCGAGTTCAGGTTCTACGCGGGCGTGATGGCCACGCTATCGGCCGTCATCGCGGGCCTGCTGTTCGCTGGTCTCGGTCCGGGCCTCGCATCGATTCCGGAGCAGGTCCTCCCCATCGACGGGAGTGCTGAGCGCTCGCTCCGGCACGCGACGTTTCAGGTCACCTCCATCGTCACGACGACGGGGTACGCCTCGATGGACTTCAACACGTGGAGTGACGCCACCAAGTACCTCCTCCTGTTCGGGATGTTCGTCGGCGGGTCCGCCGGGTCGACGGGCGGGGCGGTCAAGATGATCCGCTGGCTCGTCATCCTGAAGTCGCTCCGTCGGGAGCTATTCACGACGATTCACCCCGAGGCCGTCTCGCCGGTCCGGTTGGGCGGTCGCGTAATCGACGAGCGCGCGGTCCGTGGCATCTACGCCTTCACGCTGCTGTATCTGGTCCTCTTCTTCGTCAGCGTCGCAGTCGTCTTCTTCGACTGCGCCCGGGTCGGCTACTCGCTGTCCGTCCTCGAAGTGATGTCCGCCGTCGCCGCGACGCTCGGCAACGTCGGTCCCGGGTTCGGTGCCGTCGGCCCGATGAACGGGTACACGGACTTCGCGTGGACCAGTAAGGCGTACATGATATTCCTGATGTGGGCCGGTCGCCTGGAGATTCTCCCCGTGTTCGTCCTCCTGACTCGGGCCTACTGGCGTTCCTGATTCCTAGACAATACTTATTAGGAATGTAGTTTAATCATGACGTTGTGCTCGGGGCATCGTCGGTCTTCGAACTGTTAGCCGCGGATTACCGGCGACAGATACTCGTCACCCTCTGTGATTCGGAGCACATCGAGGTCCCTGATGCGATATTGATGCGGGGAGCCCGTCACGGCCAATCACCCGCGATGGCCACCAGTGGAACGACGGCGGACTCGACAGTGACCATCGAACTGTATCACACCCACCTCCCGAAACTGGCACAAGCAGGACTCATAGAGTGGGACCGTGACGCCGGCGTCGTCTCGCGAGGGCCGGAGTTCGAACAGATACGACCCATGATCTGCCTCCTCGCCGAGAACGAAGAGTGCGTCCCCGGCGACCTGGTCTGAGCGGATCAGCGCTGCCAGAACGACCGCGTGAACACGACCAGTACCGTGATGATTTCGAGTCGCCCGGCCCACATCAGGAGAATCATCACTACTTTCGTCGTATCGGGCAACATCAGGTACGACCCGAACGGCCCCAGTCGGCCGAAGGCCGGTCCGATGTTGCCGATGGCAGCCAGACTCGCACCGACTGCCTCCATCGGCGTGAGCGGGATGCCGACGCGAGTGGCGTCCAGCGCGATGAACACCGCCGCAAAGCCGAACACCAGCAGATAGAGGAGCGTGAACCCGACGACGCCCCGAATCGCCTCCTCGTCGACGACGACGTCGCCGAGTCTGACCGGCCGGACCGCGTCGGGGTGGCTCGCGTGGAACAGTTCCCGACGGAGCGTCTTCAGGACGATGAGCCAACGGACCACCTTGATGCCCCCGCCCGTGGACCCCGCAGAGCCACCCACGAACATCACGAGTAGCAGGACGAGTTGGCTGTGGACTTCCCACTGAGCGAAGTCGCTGGTAGCGTACCCGGTCGAGTTCATCAGCGACCCGACCTGAAACGCCGCCTGCCGCAGGGCGTTGGCGAACGCGCCCTCCGTGGTGCCACCGTTTGCGAGCGCCGGGGCCGCGCCCGAGAACAGGAGGCCGAACAGGACGGCGGTGAAGACGGCCGTCGCACCGGCGTACGCGCGGAACTCGGTGTCCTCGAAGACGGTGCGTACCTCGCCGTCGAACAGGTACCAGAACAGCGCGAAGTTGGTGCCGGCGACGACCATGAACGGGATGATGACCCACTGCACCGCCGCCGAGAACGCGGCGATGCTCGCCGGCTTCGTCGAGAAGCCACCGGTGGGGAGCGTCGAGAACGCGTGCGCGACCGAGTTGTACAGGTCCATGTTCGGCGCGTAGCCGGCCAGATGGAGGCCGTAGAGGAGGACTGCCAGCAGGACGGTGAACGCGAAGTACGCCTGCCAGAGGATTCGGGCCGTTTCGCTGATGCGTGGCGTGAGTTTCTCCAGCGTCGGCCCGGGTGCCTCCTCGCTGATGAGTTGGGCGCCGTTGACCGCCAGTTCGGGAAGGATGGCGACCATCAGGACGATGATACCCATCCCGCCCAGCCACTGGGTCACCTGCCGCCACATCATGATGGCGTGTGAGTGCCGGTCGGTCCCTATCTCGCCCATCACGGTCGCCCCCGTCGTCGAGAAGCCGGACATGGACTCGAACAGGGCGTTGACGGGGTCGGCGAGCGTCGAAGCGGTTCCCCACCCGGCCAGCACGTACGGCACCGCCCCGACGACGGCGACGACGAACCACGTGAGTGCGACGAAGAGGAGGGCTTCGCGCTCGCGGAGTTCCGTTCCGGGGTCCAGTTGCTCGACGGCCAGTCCGAGGAGGACGGTGCCGACGATGGAGACGCCGAAGACGCCGACGTCCTCGCCGTAGACCAGCGCGACGACGAGGGGAACGAGCATCGCCACCGAGAGGAACTTCACGACAGTCCCGGTGAGCGCGACGCTCTTGCGCCAGTCGACGACGGTGTTCATGCTGTCGTCTTTCGGGCAGCGATACGTCTTCTCACCGCGTCACTCGGGGCCGCCGATTCCACCGGGTAGCCCGCGAGGACGTCGGCGTAGCGGTGTCCGGGCATCCTTGCTACCGTTGGCTGGCGGGGCGACGGTATTAAAACCGTCAGACTCGAGTGCCCGATGGGATCGGTGTCTCGACTCCCGGTGTGTCGTCGTCGGAACCGGTCATACGGGCACCTAGTTCGTTACCGGACCGAGCGCACGCGCCGTGCGGTCGACTTGGAAGATAGCTACAGCAGTCCGTATCAGTCGTCCATCCCCTCACGAACCGTCTGCTGGATGGCGACCCCGGCGATGTTCATCCCGTACTCGGCTGTTCGTCGGATGCTGTCCAGCAGGAGGCCGACGACGTACGCTTCGGCCGGGTCGTCGTGGCTGTACAACTCGCGGTCCAGTTCCGTGAGGCCGTCGGCCAGTCGGTCCCGCTCGGCGAGGGCCGAGTGGGCGGCGTCGATACCGGCGTCGGCGAGGATGACGTCGGCGGCGTCGTCCACCACCTGCCGGGAACTGGCCGCGAGCGTCGAGAGGCGGTCGGCGAACGCCGCGGGGACGGCGGCCTCGGGGTCGATGACGAACTTCGCCATCTTCACCGCGTGGTCGGCGACGCGTTCGAACTGCCGACTGGCGTAGTAGTACTCGAACAGTTCGTCCCGGCCGTGGTCGAGTTTCTCCACTTCGTGGAGGTCGGTCAGCGCCCGGCGGAAGTGCCGGGTCACCATGGCGAACAGTTTGTCCGCCTCGCCGTCCCGGTCGACGACGCGCCGAGCGAGGCTCTCGTCGGCGTCGATAACGGAGTCGACGGCGTCCCGGTGCATCGAGAGCATCACCAATCGGAGACGCAGGGCCGACTTCCGGACGTCGACGTTCTGGGCGTCGATGAGGTTCGTCAGGCGGATGCGGGTGTCGCCGGCCTCCAGCAGTTCGAAGCCGGACAGTTCCGCGACGGTCTCTTCGACGAGGGCGCGCCGGGCTTTCCCGTGACCGGAGGTGTCCAGCAGCGTCACCGAATCGAAGCCGACGGCGTGCAGTGCGCGGATGCGCTGCCGGAGGGCGTTCTCCGAGTCGGTCGCCACGTCGACAGTGGTCGAACGCTCCGTGGCCGAGCGGTCCCTGCTCGCCTCGACCAGCAGCGAGCCGTCGCCGTTCGGATGTAGCGTGAGTACCGACCCGGACTCTATCCCGTGTTCGTTCGCCCACGTCTTCGGCAGCGAAACGGTGTAGGTCGTCCCCCCCGAGAGCTGGACCTTTCGCGTCTCCATGGGAGTCACTCTCCACACATCCCGTGTTAGGTTTTATATGAGTGGTACGTTCCGGTGTTGATCGGCATATATCGGTACGGCCCCGAACAGTGACGGGTTCGGGTAAACTCTCGTCCGGGAAGCCGGACTGCTATATAGCCGTCCAGACAGTCTGTGGGATACCCCTATTGGCCGCCTCTCGAATCGCCGAGTATGTCCCGCCAACCGTGGCAGCGACCGCTGGCCGCGACCCAGCAAGGACGCGACGCGACGCGCGTGCAAGTCGTCGAAGCGATAGACCGAACCGCGCCGGAGACGAAGGCCGATCTCGCGGCGACGGTGGGAATCTCCGAACAGTATCTCTCCGAGATTCTACAGGAACTGAAGAGCGAAGGCGTCGTCCAGAAGGGGTACGTCGTCGACGACGCCGCGGTGTACGCCGACGCGACGGGCATCTCCCGTCTCCACGGCGACACCGACGCCGAGCGAGAGAACGGTGAGACGCCGCCCAACGACCGCGGGCCGGCGGTCCTCGACCTACTCGAACGCCTCGAAGACGTCACGACCACGCAGTACGAAGCCGCCCGCGCGGCCTTCGAAGGCGAGGAGCCGGAGCGCTCGGCCGACACCCTGGAATCGCTGACCAACGAGCGGTACTTCGCCGTCATCGCGGAACTGAAGTCGTACACCCTGACGACGGACTGGCCGGGAAACCGAGTGGCTGCGGACCTCGCAACCATCGCCACCAACCTCGAGATCGTCGGGGACCGCGCCTGCTTCGTCGCCGACGTGGTGGGCGACCGGTCGCCGCCCGCGACGGGCGTCGTCGGGGAGCGACTCGCGGACATCTTCGAGGCGGGGGACCGAATCAACGACCACCTCTCGGCCATCCTCTTCGACTGTGACCTCACGGCCCACGAGGACCTGCGAGTGGCCGAGGAGGCGGTCCACCGGGACTTAGACGAACTGTTCGAACTCGTCACGGCCTACGACATGGAACTGTACGGCTACCTCGTGACGGTGACCCGAGCGCTGGAGCGGGCCATCTACTACTGGGTGGACGCCGCCGAACTGGCGGTGACGCTCCACTCCGGCGTCGAGCCCGACCACGTAATGATATAGCGCCGCGGCCTCAGGGCTCTATCTCGCCGTGTTCGAACGCTTCGACCAACTGCTCGGGGAACGTATCCGGCGAGAACACCGGAGCGAGAGCGGGAGGTGGTCCAGCGAGACGGACGGCCACGAGATTCACTACGAACACGAGTGCCCGTCGTGCGGTGCCGTCAGAGAGCACACGCTCACGCTGAACGAGGAGTGACTGTTCGGCGTTCTCGCGGACGTGGTGAAAGGCCGCGCCGTCAGTCCGCCGCTTCGACTGACTCGGGCGCGTAGGTGTCGAGAAACCGGTCGAGGTCACGGAACGCTGGCAGTCGGTCGGCGAGCGTCTCGTGGTCCCACTCCCACCACTCTGTCGCCTCGACGCGCCGAGCCACGTCCTCGGGGAACCGCCTGCGGATGGGTTCGGCTGGCACGCCCGCGACGACGGTGTAGGCGGGCACGTCGTGAGCGACGACCGCGCCGGCAGCGACGACGGCCCCGTTGCCGACGGTGACGCCGGGCAGGACGATAGCGCCGTGGCCTATCCACACGTCGTGACCGACCGCCACTTCTTGGCCGGCCCGCCACTCGAAGATAGAGTCGTCGTCCTCGCCCATGTCGTACATCCCGGCGCGGTAGGTGAAGTGATGGGCCGTCGGGCGGTCGATGGGGTGGTTGGTCGGGCCGAGACGGGCGCTGGCGGCGACGTTGCCGAACTTCCCGACCGTCGCGTAGTCCAGTTGCACCCGCTCCATCAAGTAGGTGTAGTCGCCGATGGCCGAGGCGTGCATGCGCGTGCCCCGCCTCACTTCGGTCCACTCGCCGAGTTCGCTCTCGGAGATGGTGACGGGGTCGTGCAGCGTGGGTTCGGGGCCCAACTCGCGGATGCGGTCGGGACCGTGGTCTTCGACGTAGACCATCCTACCGCCGCCCCGCGGTGGATTCGAGTATCTTCTTCGGCGCGTTCAGGAACGCCTCCAGCACGCCGCTCTGTTCGACTGCCTCGTCGTCGCGGAGGTACGACCGAATCCGCTGGCTCAGCAGTTCGACGGACCCGGCGAGCAGGAGGATGAGGATGATGCAGGCCATCATCTCCGTGTAGTTGAACGTCTTGCGCTGGATGTCCAGTTCCAGACCGAGGCCGCCAGCCCCGATGAGGCCGAGGCTGATGGCGACCCGGACGTTGTGTTCTAAGTCGAACGCTATCCACGCGATGAACTGGCGGAACACCTGACTCAGCATTCCGAAGGAGATGACCTGCGGTTTGTTCGCGCCGGTCGAGCGGATACCCTCGATGGGGCCGTCGGCTATCTCTTCGAGTTCGTCGGTGAACAGGCGACCGAGGTAGCCGGTGGTGTCTATCATAATGGCCAGCGTCGCCGTGAACGGACTGACGCCGCCCAGCGGGATGAGGATGAGTACCCACACCAGCGCCGGGATGGCGCGGATGAAGCTCATCGTCGCGCGAAAGAGGAAGTTGAAGGGGTAGGGAACGACCCGCTCGCTCGCCATCACGCCGAAGAAGAGCGCGCCCGGCAACCCGAGGACGGACCCGGCGAAGGCGATGGAGACGGTGACGAGCGAGGCCCGAAAGAGGTTCTCGGCGACGATGAACTGCCAGTACTGCCCGACGTCGACGAACGGAATCCCGTAGTACGTGGTCGGCGGGAAGTACTCGGTCAGGGCTTCGAGGAACTGGGGAATCTGCGTGACCAGTTCGACTATCGAGAAGCCGACCATGTAGAGGCTGAGGAAGAAGAACAGCACGCCGAAGACGAGGCCGACGAGCGTGTAGAGTCGCCGGAGCGTCGTCCGGCGTTTCATGTCCCGGAGCTTCTGCTCCGTCGGGGACTCGCCCAGCGAGGCGAAACCCAGATACTCCCTGAGGCCGCCGCCGTCAGCGGACTTCGAACTCACGCTTCGACCCTCTGACCGGGGGTATCGTTCTCGTCGCTCTTCTCCGCGCCGTCGCGCTGTTCGGCCAGGCCGACCGTCTCGACGCTGCCGTAGAGGTCGTCGATGAGCGCCGGGGTCAACTCGTCCGGTTCGACGTCGAACAGGAGGTGGCCGTCCCGCAGGCCAATGAACCGCTCGCCGAAGTGGGCCGCGATGTTGACTTGGTGGAGGCTCACCAGCGCCGTCACCTCGTGGACGCCGGCGGCTTTCTTCAAGTAGCCCATCACCGTCTCGGCGCTAGCCGGGTCGAGGCTGGCGACTGGTTCGTCGGCCAGCAGGAGCGAGGGGTCCTGAACGAGCGCGCGGGCGATGCCGACGCGCTGTTGCTGCCCCCCGCTCATCTGGGAGACGCGCTGGTGGGCCTCGTCCAGTAGCCCGACCGTCTGGAGGGCGTCGAGCGCCCGTTCCTTGTCCTCGCGGTGTTGCCACTGGAAGAGGCTCTCCAGTAGTCCGGTCCGCTCCAGCGAGCCGTTGAGCGCGTTCAGGTACGCCGAGACGCCCTCGACGAGGTTGTGCTGCTGGAATATCATTCCCACTTCGGGCTGTGATCCGACGAGGGGGTCCCCGTCGAGGTAGACGCCGCCGCTGGTCGGTTCGGTCAGGCCGTTGATGCAGCGAAGCATCGTCGACTTCCCGGCCCCGGACTCGCCCAGTAGGACGACGAACTCGTCCTCTATCTCGAAGGAGACGTCCTCGACGGCGGTCACGTCGCCGTACTCCTTGGTGAGGTTCTCGACTGTGAGTGTGCTCATGGGACTGAAATCTTCGCGTGGTTACTCGCCCAGTTCGATGCCGAGGGCATCGAGGCGCTTGATGACGGGTTGGTACTCCTTCATCGAGGTCTGAGCCAGCGTCGTGAAGGGCAGTTCCTCCTCGTCGTAGTCCTCGGGGTAGTACTGCTGGATGAGTCCCTTATCGGAGTTGCGCAGCACGGTCCCGATCTCGTCTTTCTTGTCGGATTTCCACGTTTTCCGGGCGTAGACCGGCTGTTTCGGGATGGGGAAGGACCACCAGAAGGGGCGGAACTTCGGCGACTCGGAGCCCATGGTGTCGAGGAACGAGCTCTTCTGGTCGACGCGGTCGGGAACTTCCGTTCCGCTCGGGATGTGCGCGATGCCGTTGCCGCCCCAAGTGGTCGCGGCGTCGGCCTCGCCGTTGCCGAGTTTCTCCAGCGCGACCTCGTGGTTCGACCAGCTACCCTCGAAGTCGACCGGGTCGCCGTCGGGGGCCTCGCCGACGTCCAGTCCGGCCTGCTTGAGCGCGTAGACGGCGAAGATGGACCCGCTCGTCGAGAGGCGGTCGGCGAAGGCCATCGTCTCGCCCTCGACGTCGGTTCGCTGCTGGATGTTCGAGTCGGGGTTGGTCAGCATCACCGAGAAGTAGAACGCGGACCCGCCCGTGACGGCCGTGCCGTAGACGTCCATGAGGTCCGGGTTCGAGATGAGCGTGATGTCGTCCATCCCGATTTCGGCCTGCTCGCTCTTCAGCGCCGGGCGAATCGCGGAGTAGTCCTGCGGGACCTGCGTCTCGACTTCGACGCCGTCCACCTCGCCCTCGATGAGGTTGTGCATCGGCTCGTAACGCCGACGGACGTCGGACGGGTTGTCCGGCGTGAGGAGCATCGTCACCGTCTCGGCTCCGTCGGAGGACCCCATCACGCTCGAACACCCGGCGAGGCCGGTCAGGGCCCCAGCGGCGACCCCGGATTTCACGAGGAACCCGCGTCGGCTCGTTTTCGACCCCGTACCGCCCGTCGCTGACACGCTGTCTGTCATCACTCGGTGCGTAGCAAAGGGGTCGAATAACAGTTGCCTGCGTAGAGTCCGGGCGGTCCGTATTTCGCGTCTGGACCACGCACTGAGAGGCAGCAGACGCTACCGAGTACAGACTAGTCCGTACCGAAAACGACGAGGGCGGGTTCGAGCACGGGGAGAACACGAACGATAGAGAGTACCCAGCGAACCCTTATGCGGCGGTTGTCGCTTGCTTTCGACCGAGTGCATGGTTGACCCACACGACCGTTCGGACCGATTCGAGTTGGTAGCCGCCTGCGAGGGCGCGACGCTCGCCCGGTTCGCCGACGACGTTCTGGAAGACGACCCGCC
Organism: Haloarcula sp. S1AR25-4; assembly: GCF_031624555.1. NCBI lineage: Archaea > Methanobacteriati > Methanobacteriota > Halobacteria > Halobacteriales > Haloarculaceae > Haloarcula > Haloarcula sp. S1AR25-4. Next base: position 199,495 of record NZ_JAMQOR010000002.1, read on the forward strand.
GCTGTCGGTGCGACAGGACCCGAAGCCGCAACTGCTGATGCAACGGGTGGTCGAACCGGTCGAGCGCCGCCCGTTCAACCTCGGCGAAGTCGTCGTCACGCCGGCGGAAGTGACGCTCGACGGCCACCGCGGCTTTGCGATGGTTCCCGGGAAAGCCGAACGCGCCGCGCTCTCGGGGGCCATCGTAGACGCCGCCGTCGCCGGGGGCCACCCGCTGACCGAGGACATCGTCGCGGAACTCCGCCGCGTCGCCGACCGGCACGAGCGAGAGCGCGCACGGGCGTGGGCCGAGAGCAAGCACACGACCGTCGACTTCGAGACGATGGAGGACGAGGAATGAGGGCGCTCGGCATCGACCCGGTCCACGAGACGCGCGAGACGTTCCGGGCGCTGCTGGACGCGATGAGTCGTCCGGGAACGGTCGAGTCGGTCCCCGAACCGGCCGACTACGCCGTCGTGGCGACGCTCGTAGACCACGAGGTGACCGTCGCCACCGACGACGAGACGCTACGCGAGGCGCTGTCGAGTCAGGGCCGCCTCGACGCGGCCCCGCCCGAGGAGGCGGACGTCGTCCACGCACGCGAGTCCCACGCGTTCGACGTCAGAGAGTGTACACGCGGCACGCTCGTCGAACCCAGCGGCGGCGCGACCGTCGTGTACGAGGCCGAGTGTGCGAGCGGTCGGAGCGAGGACCTGACACCGGTGACGCTCTTCGGCCCGGGCGTAGACGGGACGGCGACGCTCTCCGTCGGAGTGCCGCCGAGCGAACTCGACGCCCTCGCAACCGCCCAATCCGAGTATCCGCGCGGCGTCGACGCCGTCTTCGCGGCGGGCGACCGCGTCGCGGCGATTCCCCGCTCGGTGACGCTGACCGTGAGCGACGAGACGACTGCCGACGAGACGGCCGCCGAGGAGGTGGCCTGATGGGGTACGTCGCCGTCACCGCGGGCGAGGAGCTAATCGAGCGCGCCGAAGAACTGTTCGAGAAACAGCGAACGGCGGGCGATGGCGAGGACGTCGCCGTCGAACAGATAGACGAGCAGTTGGGCCGACTCACCTCGCAGGCGATGAGCGAGGCGGGATTGTACGCCCCCCGACTCGCGGCGCTCGCGGTCAAGCAGGCGCAGGGCGACACCGTCGAGGCGGCGTTCCTGCTTCGGGCCTACCGCTCGACGCTGGAGCGGTACGACGAGACCGAGCCGATAGCGCCCAGCGAGATGGTCGCCAGTCGGCGCGTCTCCCCGGCGTTCAAGGACGTCCCCGGCGGGCAGATTCTCGGGCCGACGAAGGACTACACCCAGCGACTGCTCGACTTCGACCTCCTGGAGGGCGACGCCGAGGACCCCACCGAGGAGTGGGACATCGAGGACGCGGGCGACCCCGAGGACCTGACCAACGTGATGGAACTCCTCCGCGAGGAGGGACTGGTCGCCGAACCCGACGAGGCCGGCGTCGAGGAGCCGACCGACACCACGCGAGAGCCGGTGACGCATCCGCCGGAGCGTGACGCGGTCCTGCAGGAACTCGCCCGCGGCGAGACGGGCGCGGTCACGGCGCTCGCTTACTCCGCGCTCCGGGGCTACGGACAGGTCCACCCGACGCTGGCGGAGGTCCGCATCGGCGAACTCCCCGTGCGAATCGAGCATCCCTACACCGGCGACGAGGTGACGGTCGCTCACGCGGAAGTCAGCGAGTCCGAGGCCGTCGTCCCCGTCTACGCCAAGCGCGAGGACCCGCAGTTCGCCTTCGGCTACGGCCTGACCTTCGGGCGCAACGAGCGCAAGGCCATCGGGATGACCATCTTGGACGCATCCATCCAACTCGACGGCGAGGACGAACCCGCCGAGAACCCCGAGTTCGTGCTGGACACCGTCGACGGGATGGACTCCTTCGGCTTCATCGAACACCTCAAACTGCCCCACTACGTCACCTTCCAGTCCATCCTCGACCGCATCCGCGCCATCCGCGAGCGGAAGGGGCTGAACGAGGACGGGCGCGTGTCCACGGAGGCCGACGACGAGGACAGCGAAGGCGATAGCGACGACCGGACCCCGGCGGCTGAGCCGCCGGTCGCGGAGGTGAGCGACGATGACTGACGAACGCACAGCCGACGACCCGGTTGCATCGACCGACGGCGGTACCACCGTCCCGACCGACTCCGTCGACGCCGTCCTCGATTCCTTGGACGGCGACGGGCTGTCGGGGTACAACTACGCGTACCTCGACGAACACACCAAGCGCGAGGTGCGCCGGGCGACGCTGAAAGCCGTCGCCGTCCCGGGCCATCAGGTGCCCTACGCCTCCCGGCCGATGCCGCTGGCCCGCGGGTGGGGGACCGGTGGGATACAGGCTTCACTGTCCTTACTCGGCCCCGACGAGACGTTCAAGGTCGTCGACCAGGGGGCCGACGAGAGCGTCAACGCGGCCAACATCCGCCGACTGGCCGAGAACACCGCCGACGTCGAGACGACGACGGACACCACCGAGGCCGGCGTCGTCCAGACTCGCCACCGCATTCCAGAGGAGGTGCTGACCGACGAGCAGATTCTGGTGTTGCAGGTGCCCATCACGGACCCGCTTCGGAAGGTCGATTCCTCGGACGCCGCTAACCGCCGCCGCCACGCCCACAAGAACTACGGGAAGATGTGGGTCCACCTCTACGAGAACGTCGTCGAGTGGGGCGAGATTAACATCGCCTCCCGGTACCCGACGATGGTCGCCGAGCGCTACCTGATGGACCCCTCGCCAATCCCGCGCTGGGACGTGCCCAAACTCGACGACGCCGAGAATCTGTACGTCTTCGCGGCCGGTCGCGAGGCCCGCATCTACGCGGTCCCGCCACACACCGACGTCGAACCGCTGGCCTTCGAGGACCGCGAGTTCACCGTCGAGCGGTTTCCCGACGCGGCCTGCCACGCCTGCGGGTCCACCGACACCTACCTCGTGGAGGTCTCGGAGGAGAGCGAGTCACCCCAGACGACGCGGGAGGAAGGGGGCGGCGAAGCCGCCGATAGCTCCTTCGAGACGCGCTACGCCTGTAACGATTCGAGTTTCTGTGAGAAGCGCCGTGAGGACTCCGATATCCCGAAAGATCACCACCTCGACCGCGAGGGCGTGGACTGGGGACCGGGGACGCCGGACAACGAGGAAGCCAGTTCGGGGGGTGCCGGCGAATGACGCTGCTCGACGCCGAGGGCCTCCGGACCGTCTACGGCGATGGCTGCGACCGGTGTCTCGACGCGACGGGCGACCGGGCGGGGACGAACCAGTGTCCCCACTGCGGGAGCGTCGTCGCCTGCGCCGAGGCCGACCTGACGGTGCGGGCGGGCGAGGTGCTGGGAATCGTCGGCGAGTCCGGGTCCGGCAAGTCCAGCCTCGCCGAGCAACTGGCTCTAGAGCGCGACCCCGACGCGGAGACGGACGGTGTAGTCCGCTACGCCGGCCACGAGGGGAACTTACTGGACGTTGACTACGAGACGCGCCACGACCTGCGGACCGGCGACATCGCCTTGGTCCACCAGCACATCCGCGACGGCCTCAACCCCGAATTCACGGGCGGCGGCAACGTCGCCGAGAAACTGCTCTCGGCCGGGTGGCGTTCCTTCGAGGACGTTCGCGCTCGCGTACGAGAGCTGTTCGAAGCCACGGAGATTCCGGTCGACCGGATGGACGATCCGACCAGCACCTACTCCGGTGGGATGCAGCGCCGCGTCCAGATTGCCCGCGCGCTGGCGAACGACCCCGAACTCGTCGTGCTGGACGAACCGACGACTGGGCTCGACGTGAGCGTGCAGGCCCGCGTCCTCGACATGTTCCGGCGCGTCCAGCGAGAGAAGGGCGTGGCCGCCGTCGTCGTCTCTCACGACCTCGGCGTCGTCCGGCTGCTCGCCGACCGGACGCTGGTGATGCGTCACGGCCGCGTCGTCGAATCGGGCCTCACCGACCGCGTAATGGAAGACCCGCACCACGAGTACACGCAGACCCTCATCAATTCAGTAATATGACAGTACTGTCCGTCGAAGGGCTCTCGAAGACCTTCGACATGCACGTCCTCGGCGACACGCAGGTCGTCGGACTCGACGACGTCTCGTTCGACGTCCGCGAGGGAGAGTTCCTCGCGGTCGTCGGAGAATCCGGCAGCGGCAAGTCCTCGCTGTTGAAGTGCCTCTACCGGACCTACGACCCGACCGGCGGCCGCATCGTCTACCACGGGGCGGACGAACTCGCTGACGGCGACGCCGGCGACGGCATCGACCTCGCCGCCTGCGACGACCGCGAGGTCATCGCCCTGCGCGATGCGACCATCGGCTACACGTCGCAGTTTCTAGACGAGATTCCGCGCGTCCCGGCCGTCGACGTGGTCGCTCGCCCGCTCCGCGAGCAGGGCGTTCCGGCCGAGGACGCACGCGGGGAGGCCCGCGAATTGCTCTCCCGACTCGACCTTCCCGAAGCACTCTGGGAGGCGTACCCGGCGACGTTCTCCGGCGGGGAGCGCCAGCGCGTCAATCTCGCGCAGGCGCTCTCGCCGAGACCGGCCCTCCTCCTGCTGGACGAACCGACCAGCGCGCTCGACCCGGAGACGCGGCAGGCCGCCATCGACCTCCTGCGGGAGTACGTCGGGGAAGACACCACCGTCGTCGGCGTCTTCCACAACACCGCGGTCATCGAAGCCGTCGCCGACCGCGTGGTGGTGCTGGACGACGGGAAGCTCCAGCGCGTCGTCCCGGTCGCCGATTTCGAAGGGGAGGTGGTCGGATGACGACCGCAGTGCCCGACGAGACGGCCGCCAACGGGAGCGTCGCGGTCGTGAACGGCCGCGTCGTCACGCCCGAGGCGGTGATCGAAGGTGGCGTCCGCGTCGAAGGCGACCGCATCGCCGCCGTCGGCGACGTGGACGCCGACGCCGCCGAGAGCGTGGTCGACGCCGCCGGGCGGTACGTCCTGCCGGGCCTCGTCGACCTCCACGGCGACGACATCGAGAGCCACCTCTTCCCCCGGTCGGGCGCGCGGATGGACATCTCGATGGCGCTGTCCTCGGCCGACCGGAGCAACGTCGCCGCCGGCATCACGACGAAGTTCCACGCCGTCTCCTTCGAACGGGACAGCTCGGCGAACCGCTCGCCGGAACTGGCGACCGACCTCACCGACGCCATCACCGACGCCGACCGACTGCTCGTCGACCACCGACTTCACGCCCGGTGTGAGGTCACGCAGGAGGCCTGCGTCGATGCCGTCTCGACGGTCGTCGAGAACGGCGACGCCGACCTCGTCTCGGTGATGAATCACGTCCCCGGCAAGGGGCAGTTCCAGGACGTCGAGGCGTTCCTGGAGTTCTACGAGGAGTCGGAGAACCACTCCGTCGAGGAGGCCGAAGCGATGATAGAGCAGCGAAGCGGCGTCTCCATGGCGACTATCCGCGAACGGGTCGGCCGCGTCGTCGAGGCGGCACACGAGGTGGGCGCGACGACGGCCTCCCACGACGACGAGGACCCCGCGGAAGTCGACCGCCTCGCCGCGGCCGGGGTCGACATCACCGAGTACCCCATCACGCTCGAAACGGCCGAACGCGCCACAGAGCGCGGGATGACTACCGCGATGGGCGCGCCGAACCTCGTTCGGGGCGAGAGCCAGTGGGGGAACCTCTCGACGGCCGACGCCATCGAGGCCGGCGTCGTCGATACGCTGGTCGCCGACTACCACCCGCCGTCGCTGCTGGCCGGCGCGTTCGTCGACACCGGCGAACCCCTGCCCGACCGCGTCCGGCGCGTCACCGCGAACCCGGCCGAGGCCGTCGGCTTCGACGACCGGGGCCGACTGGAAGCGGGCAAGCGCGCCGACCTCGTCGTCGTAGAGCGCGACCCGACGCCGACCGTCACGCGAGCGCTCGTCGGCGGCAGACGGGTGTATCGCGCCGACGGGACCGCGGAGGGGCGACGATGACGACGACGACCGACGCGCGTCTGGGCGCGGCGATGGACGTCCGCTTCGGCGCGACCGCCGAGGCGTTCCTCGACTACCTCACGGACCTCGGATTGGACCACGTCGAGTTCAAGCGGGAGTACCTCCACGGCCACCCCGACGCGCCGACGCCCGAGGACGTACGGGAACTGGCCGACCGCTACGGCGTCTCGGTCACCTATCACGCGCCGTTCCGCGACTGGAACCTCGGCAGTTTCAACGAGGAATCCCGGCGGGCGTCGGTCCGACAGGTCAAGCGGACCATCGACGACGCCGCTACCGCCGGGGCCGGGGCCGTCGTCGTCCACGGCGGATCCGTCCCTCGCCGCTACCCCGAGTGGGTCCGCTCGACCGCCCGCGAGAACGCGCGTCACTCGCTCGCCGAATGCGCCGAGTACGCCCACCTCGTCGGCGTCCCGCTCTGCCTGGAGAACCAGCCGAGAGACGAGTCGGAGTGCCGCTACACGACGACGCCGTCCGACCTCGAAGCGGTGCTCGCCGAGGTAGACGTGACCCCGGAGTACTTCGGCGTCACGCTGGACGTCGGCCACGCGACGGTCAACGACTGCGACTGGGGCGCGTTCGTCGAACGCTTCGGCGACCGCATCCGAGTCTGCCACCTCCACGACAACGACGGAACGGCGGACCTGCACGAACCGCTGACCGACTACGAACCGGTCGTCGAAGCCGTCCCCGCCGACTACTTCGTCTTCGAGACGAAATCCGTCGCTGACGTCGCCCGGTGCGTCGGTGCGGAACCGATCCCGATAGACAGCCGACTCACCAGCGATACCTGAGACACCCACCGACCGGGCGTTCGAGCACGACCACTGACGCGGCCGCCACACTCATACATCAACGGACACACACTTCGAACGGATGACGCGTGACACTTTCGAGTCGGAACTCGACGCCCTGCGGGCCGACGTCTGCGCGATGGGGGCAGACGTCACCGACCGCCTCGACCGCGCGGTCACCGCCTACGAGCGGCGCGACCCGGGGATGGGCCGCGCCGTCGCCGAGGCCGACGACGAGATAAACCAGTCGTACCTCGACTTAGAGCAGGACTGCATCGACCTCATCGCGCTTCAGCAGCCGGTGGCCTCGGACCTCCGTTTCATCGCCGCCTCGTTCAAGATACTCACGGACCTCGAACGCATCGCCGACCTCGCGGCCAACCTCGGCGGGTACGTCGACGCGATGGAGTCAGACACCATCCCGAACGTCCCCATCGCCGATATCGCCGACATGGTGCTGGCTCAACTCGACGGCGCGATGGCCGCCTACGAGGACGCCGACGCCGACCGGTGTCGCGAGGTGGCCGCCGCCGACACCGACGTAGACCAGCGCTGTGGCGCCGCCACCGACGACCTGGTCCGGACGCTGGTGAACCACTCGCCCGCCGAAGACGACACAGAGGCACTGTTGGCCGATACGAAGCGGTATCTCCTGACGGTACGTGACCTCGAACGGGTGGGCGACCACGCCGTCAACGTCGCCGCCCGCACGCTGTACATGGTCGAGAGCAGCGACGACCTCATCTACTGACCGCGGAGCGCCGCTCTCGGCTACGGTGAGAGGGACCGAGAGCGGTGTATATTGGGAGAAGGGAAAGGCTGATACGCCCGGCCGGGGGAGTCCCGACCATGCCACGCGAATCGTATCAGGAGCTTCTCGAATCGCTCCGCGAGGACGTCCTCTATATGTCCGAAGTCGTCCTCGATCGGTTGCGACTGGGGCTTTCCGCCCTCGAACAGAAAGACGAAGAGATGGCCTGGCAGGTCATCGACGGCGACGACGAGGTCAATCAGCTGTATCTCGACCTCGAACAAGACTGTATCGACCTGCTGGCGCTCCAACAACCCGTCGCATCGGACCTCCGCTTTATCGCCGCGTCGTTCAAGATCATCACCGACCTCGAACGCATCGGTGACCTCGCGACCAATCTCGGCGAGTACTCGCTGGAGGCCGAACGCGACGTCTATCCGGAAGTCGACATTCAGGACGTCGCCGAAGTCGTCATCGAGATGATCGAGAACGCGATGGACGCCTACGACCGCGAGGACCCGGACCTCTGTTACACTATCGCCGAGACCGACGACGAGGTCGACAGTCGCTGTGAGACGGCCTCCGAGACGGTCGTCCGTGACCTCATCGAGCGCGAGATAGACGCCGACTCCAGCGACGCGGAGATAGAGCAACTGATGGCCGACGTTTCGCGCCTGCTGCTGACGATTCGGGACATCGAGCGAGTCGGCGACCACGCCGTCAACATCGCCGCCCGGACGCTGTACATGGTCGAGAACGACGACGACCTCATCTACTGAGAGTCCTTTTTGCGGCGGGGGTGTCCTCGGGCCGCCGACCCTGCGGGCATCCCTACGTGCAAAAATCCACGCTGAAACGGCCGAAGACGTATCTTCGGCGCGCGTCCGGTGAAACCGCTCGCCAGCGGCGAGCGGTACGCACTCCCGCACAGCAACGGTCGACAGCACTCCCCAACCGACCGCGTTGCTCGCGTTGTGCTACTCGTCTCTCGCGGTTCACAGCGCGAGGACGCGTCCACCGCACACCGAAACTCAGTCGCGCCGCGGCGGTTGCTGCCCGTCGTCACCGACGAGTCCGTCGTCGGTGATGCTGAACTGGACGGTGTCGCCGGCGGGCTTCGCGCGGTGTTTCTCCAGCGTCGCCCGTCGGTTGCCCCCGCGAAAGCGGTCGAGTCTGAGGATAGCGCCCGACCAGTGGTTCAGCGTGTGGCCGCCCAGCGCCGTCGACCGGTCGCTGTCCGGGTCGGTGAACACCTGATTCGTAAAGAGGACCGCGAGGTCGTGTTTGCGGGCCAGCGAGAGGAGGTGCGTGATCTGTCGGGCCACGTCGCGAAGCGTCTCGCCGCCGTCGTCGTCGTCGCGTCGGAGTCGATAGAAACCCGTCGCGCTGTCCAGCACGACGAGTTCTATTTCGGCCGCGAACTCCGCAGTGTCCTGGACGGCCTCGGTCTGCTCGTCGTAGTCGAACGCCTCCGAGACGATGAGGCGGCCCGCGAGGTCGTCGACCGTCTGGTTCGGCCCGGCGCGGCCGCGGGCTATCTGCTCCATCCGGTCGGGCGAGAGGCCCTCGGTATCGATGTAGAGGGCGGCGTCGCCACCCGCGGCGACGTCGAGCGCCGCCGAGAGGGCGAGGTTCGTCTTGCCGGCCGCCGGCGGCCCGTAGACCTGCGTGACGGCCCCGCGCTCCAGTCCCCCTCCCAACAACTCGTCCAGCGGGTCACAGCCGGTCGAGACGTGGTCGCTCACGGCAACGGGTTAGACGTGTCCGGATAAAAACGCTCGCACCTGCGGTTCAGCCGAGATAACGAGCGAACGCGGCGTCGACGGCGTCCGGGTCCGACAGGTCCGCGAGTGCGATTCTGGTGTCGACGCGCCACGAACGGTGGAGGACGAGCGCGTCATCGGTTCTGGTGTAGCCGTCGAAAGCCGACCACGGGAACAGGCGGCGCGCCACGGGAAGGCGGTGTTCGAGGCCGGCCTCGGAGACGGTGTACGTTCGCTCTTCACTGCCGGTGACGAGGACGAGACCGACCGGGAACAGCACCTGCGAGGCGAGTTGGAGCCAGAAGCGGTCCGTGAGTAGACCGGCGACGAAGCCGACGGCGGTGACGGTGACCAGCGACCCGGCGACCACGAGCAGTCGCCGGCGTGCCCGTTCGGGCCATCCAGCGGTGAACTCACAGTCCGTCGTCGCGTCGGCCGTGACTGCGTCGGCGTACCGCGTCCGAGCCATCACGCCCAGCGCGAAGCCGAACAGCATCGCCACTAGGCCGAAGAAGAAGGCGAGGACGCCGACGACGCCGGTCTGTCCGAGCGAGGCGAACCCGCCGAGCGCGTAGCCGACGGGAACCACCGCCGGGAGCCATCGGACGGCGGTCCGGCCGAGTCGGACGGCGAGGCCGTCCCAGCGGGCGATACCCAACCATCCCGCACCGGTCACCGCGGCGAACGTGACGAGGGCCGTCCCGTACAGCGCGGCGGGCGACCCGGTGACCAGACGGGAGACCACGAGAACGACGGGCGGGACGCAGAGGAGCGCGAGGTACGCCCCGGAAACCACGCCGAACAGCGGGTCGGCGTCTCGCCGAGGTGCGTCGCTGTCTGTGGAGGGTGACATCGCTGGCGCTTCACAGAGGGGACTGAAAACGATTGACACTCGACGACCGTAGTTGCCGGCAGACATGTTTTTCGAGTACTGATCGAAGCCGGCAGATCTGTGCTCCAGCGAACTGCGAAGCCTGCTATCGTACGCGACGGGGTCGACGTTTCTCCGACTGTACGGCGTCGTCCTCCTCGGGGCCGTCCTCCTCGGCGCGGACGTCGGGCCGGGACCGATACGCCCTCTGGTCTACGGCCTCGGCCCGCGGGTGCTGGCAGGCGTACTGAACGCGGTGTGCACGATCGCGGACCTCGTCGGCGTCGTGGCGATTCTCCGAAAGGTGGCCCTCGAAGCACGACCGGACACCACCGGCCCCGGCGAGACGACGACCCAGCAATCGTAAGTGGATACCCACCCAAGTCCGGTGCGTGATAGTCGTCGCGACGGGTGACTTCGAGGTGTACCACGGCGTGGTCACGGAGCTACGGGACCGCGGCGTGACGTTCACCACCATCGAACCCGGCGACGACTGGCCCGAAGACACGACCCTCGCCATCGTCGCCGCCGGCGAAGCCATCGACGTCCCGGAGGACGTGGACGTGGTGCAGGCCGACCCCGACCGACCGAGACGGGCCGTCGAGGCCGCTATCGCGACGCTCCGCGGCGAGACGGGACGGACCGTCGTGGGCATCGACCCCGGCGAGAGGCCCGGCATCGCGGTGTTGCACGGCGAGATGGTCGTCGCCGCCTTTCAGGTGCCGGCCGCGGACGCCGCCGAGGTGGTCCGCCGAGAGGTCGAGGACGCCGTGAATCCCCTCGTCCGCATCGGCGACGGCGCGCGGTTGGTCGGGTCGCGCGTCATCGACGACATCGAGGACGTGACCGTCGAACTGGTCGACGAGACGGGGACGACGCCGTATCTGGGTAGCGGCGTCCGCGGGATGGGCGACGTCCTCGCGGCGGTCAACATCGCTCGGCTGGAGGGTGAAGAAATCGTCAGTCGCGACGTCGAACCGACGCCCGGGGAACTCCAGCGCATCAAGGACCGCTCGCGCGAGGCGAGCGACACCAACCGCGCGATCGACGCCGAACTCGCCCGCCGGGTCGCGGACGGCGACCTCACTATCGAGGACGCGCTGGCCGAACACCGGGGCGAGGACACCGACCGCGACGGACCGGACCCGACAGAGCGCTAGTCTTCGGCCTGCTGGACCCGCTGTTCTGCCCGCCGGAGTATCTCGCGGACCGGCCGGTCCGTGGCGTCGGCGACGGCCGCCGCGTCGTCGAACTCCGCACTCACGTCGTACACCTCGCCGTCGCTGTCGCTCGCGACTTTCACCGTCACCTCGTACGCCTCGCCGTCGACGGTCAGCGTGGCCGTCTCGAAGGTCCGGTCTGCGACCCAGCGGTGGCCCGCGCCGTGTTCGCGCACCCCGAGTGTCCCGGTCTCCTCGGCGAGTCGGCGGGCGACACGGTCGGCGTCTTCCGGCTTGCAGACGACCTTCACGAGGTGGCCCGGTCGGGACTTCTTCATCGTCGCCGGTAGCACAGAGACGTCGCGTGCGCCCACGGCCGCGAGCGAGCGCTGGAGGTCGCCGAGGAGTTCGGGCGGCGCGTCGTCGAGGTTCGTCTCCAGCACGGTGATGTCGTCCCGACGGAGCGGGCCTTCGCTTTGCCCGACCATCGCCCGGAGGACGTTCGGTCGGTCCTCGAACGCCCAGCCACCCGCACCGTATCCCGCACTGTCGACGGTCAGCGTCGGCAGTCGGTCCACGCCCTCGGCGACGTGGGCGAGGATGGCCGCGCCGGTCGGGGTGAGGAGTTCGGCGTCGACCGGGCCGCCCTGCAGCGACCAGTCGGCCCGTTCGGCGATTTCGACGACGGCCGGCGTCGGAACCGGGTAGGTCCCGTGGCTCATCTCGACGGTCCCGCCACCGGTCGCCAGCGGCGTCGTCACCACGCGGTCGACGTCGAGGTCGTCCAGCAGCAGCGCCGCGCCGACGACGTCCGCGATGGCGTCGTCGGCCCCGACCTCGTGGAAGTGCGTGTCGTCGATGTCGGTGCCGTGGACCGACGCCTCGGCCGCGCCGAGAATCTCGACGATGGCGAGCGCGTCCGTCTCGACGGCCGCCGGGAGGTCCATCGCCTCGACGACGTCGACGACTTGGGCGTAGCTTCGGGTGGGGCCGTGGCCTTCGGCGTGCGTGTGGCCGTCGTGGTCGTGCGTGTGGCCGTCGTGGTCGTGCGTGTGGCCGTGGTCGTGGCTATGTTCGTCAGAACTGTCGTGTGCGTCGTCATCGCTGTGGTGTGCGTCGTGACCGTCGGAGTGTCCGTCGTCGTCCGCCCCGGCCAGCAGTACCTCGACGCGCGTGGCACTGATGCCGTTGCGGTCGACCGTCGAGACGGCGTAGTCGACGGCGAGCGCGTCTTCGACGGGGTGTAGGACGGACCGGTCGGCACCAGCGGCGATCAACGCACCGAGCACCATGTCGCCGGCGGCGCCCATCCGACCGTCGAAGGCGAGTGTTCGCATGGTCGGACCCTCGTACCCGTCGAATAAAAGCCTACTACAACGGTCTCACGAGCGCCGGACGATGTGTACGTCGTAGGCGTCCTCCTCGTTCAGTTCCGCGATGGGAACGACGACGTCCTCAGTGTCGGCGCTCCCGAGGAAGACGACCGTCGCGTCGACGTCTCGGGCCACCTGCCGGACCGTCTCCGAGAGGCTGTTCGCCGAGTACGCGCTGACGTCCTCGTAGTTGAGTTCGGCGTCGTCGGTCGCTTCCTCTATCTTCCGTCGGAGGTCGGCGGCGGCCGTCTCGGCGGCGAAGTCCTCGTGTGGGTCGACGCGGCGACGGCGCTGGGCGTAGTCCGACCCGGTCGGGACGAGACTGACGGCGACGACGTCGACGTCCATCGCGGCGGCGTACGTGACCGCACGGTCGAGTGCGGCCTCGGCGAGCGACGATCCGTCGAAGGGAACGAGAAATACCATACCGGCGCTATCGCGCCCAGCCTTATCAAACGCGGCGGTGGCGGCAGTCGGTGCGGCGTCTCTGCCGACTGCGGGAATCTCGACGTCGGTCGCGCGACCGCAGCGCTTTTTCCACACCGAAAGCAACGGAAGCTATGACTGTGTCGGTCCTCGAACCGTCCGCAGAGAACGTCGCGACGGCGGCCGACTGTGTCCGCAACGGCGGCGTCGTCGTCGCGCCGAGCGATACGAACATGGCGCTGACCGTCGCGCCGGACCACGACGCCGCTATCGAGCGCGTCTACGAACTCAAAGACCGGCCGGCTCACAAGCCGCTGACGCTGTTCGTCCGTGACCCCGGCGACTGGCGGCGGTTCGGCCGCCACGACGACCCCGCCGTCGTCGACGCACTCGTCGACGCGTTCTGGCCGGGACCGCTGAACCTCGTCCTCGAGGTAGCCGACGATTCGCTCCACGAGCGCCTCCGGATGAACGGCACCGTCAGTGTCGGCTGCCTGTCGAACCCGGTGTGGCGGTCGTTCGCCGACGCAGTGGGCGGTCCCGTCGCGATGACCTCGGCCAACCGGTCCGGGACCGTTCCGGACGACGAGCTGGTCGACGTCGAGACGGCCGTCGCCCACGTCGGTGACGGGGCGGACTACGTCCTCGGCGGCGAACCGGACGGCACCACGCGAGCGTCGACCATCCTCTCGCTCGCGGCCGGGGACGCCGCCGAAGCGACGGTTCTCCGGCAGGGCGACGTGACGGTCGAACGCGTCGAGAACGCCGCGCCGTTGCGCGTCGACTGACGTGTGGTAGCAGTTCACATATAAACCCGTCGCTGCCGCGTCCTGCCCGCCGGTAGCATAAAGCATATCTCTCGTGCTACCCGAGTTCTCTGTAGCTCGACTCTACTATGAACGAAGTGCAACTGGAAGTGGCGAAGGCGTACCCGAACGACTCGGGACGCGGTATCGCCCGCCTCGACCCCGACACGTTGCTGCATCTCAAACTCTCGCCCGGAGACATCATCGAAATCGAGGGTAGCGACACGACGGCCGCGAAGGTGTGGCGTGCCGACCGGCAGGACTGGAACACCGACACGGTGCGCATCGACGGGTTCACGCGGCAGAACGCTGACGTGGGCATCGGCGAGCGCGTGACCATCCGCAAGGCCGAGGCCGAGAAGGCCGACAAACTGGTACTCGCGCCGCCGGAGGAGGCGTCCGTGCAGTTCGGGTCCGACGCCGCCGGCATGGTCAAGCGCCAGATTCTGAAGCGCCCGGTCGTCGAGCGCGACATCGTCCCCGTGATGTCCTCGACGAACCACCCGTTCATGCGCTCGCCGGGGCAGGCCATCCCGCTCATCGCCGTCGAGACGGAACCCGAAGGCGTCTGTCTCATCACCGAGGACACCGAGGTCGAACTCCGCGAGGAGCCCATCTCGGGCTTCGAGAAGACCGGTGGCGGCATCACCTACGAGGACATCGGCGGCCTCCAGAACGAGATTCAGCGGGTCCGCGAGATGGTCGAGCTGCCGATGAAACACCCCCAGATATTCAAGAAACTGGGCATCGAGCCACCGCAGGGGGTCCTGCTCCACGGCCCGCCGGGCACGGGGAAGACCCTGCTCGCGAAAGCCGTCGCCAACGAGACCTCTGCCAGTTTCTTCTCTATCGCCGGGCCGGAGATCATCTCGAAGTACTACGGCGAGTCCGAACAGCAACTCAGGGAGATATTCGAGGACGCCAGCGAAGAGTCGCCCGCTATCATCTTTATCGACGAACTGGACTCTATCGCGCCCAAGCGCGAGGACGTCACCGGCGAGGTCGAGCGCCGGGTCGTCGCCCAGCTGCTGACGATGATGGACGGCCTCGAATCCCGGGGCCAGGTCATCGTCATCGCCGCGACCAACCGCGTCGACTCGGTCGACCCGGCGCTCCGCCGCCCGGGCCGCTTCGACCGCGAAATCGAAATCGGCGTCCCCGACGAGGTGGGCCGCGAGGAGATTCTCCAGATTCACACCCGCGGGATGCCCCTCTCTGACGACGTCAACCTCGCGAAGATGGCGACCGACACCCACGGCTTCGTCGGCGCCGACATCGAGAGCCTCACGAAAGAGGCCGCGATGAAGGCCCTGCGCCGGTACCTCCCCGAGATCGACTTAGACGAGGAGGACATCCCGCCGAGCCTCATCGACCGGATGATAATCAAGCGCGAGGACTTCAAAGGGGCGCTCAACGAGGTCAGTCCCAGCGCGATGCGGGAGGTCCTCGTCGAATTGCCCAAGGTCTCCTGGGACAGCGTCGGCGGCCTCGAATCCGCCAAAGAGCAGGTACAGGAGGCCGTCGAGTGGCCGATGAACTCCCCCGAGAAGTTCGAGCGCATGGGCGTCACCCCGCCCTCGGGCGTGTTGCTGTACGGCCCACCCGGCACCGGGAAGACGCTGATGGCGAAGGCCGTCGCCAACGAGACCGACGCGAACTTCATCAGCGTCCGCGGTCCGCAACTGCTCAGTAAGTGGGTCGGTGAATCGGAGAAGGCCATCCGCCAGACGTTCCGGAAGGCCCGACAGGTGGCCCCGACGGTCATCTTCTTCGACGAACTCGACTCGCTCGCGCCGGGGCGGGGCGGCGACATGGGCTCGAACGTCTCAGAGCGCGTCGTCAACCAGCTGCTGACCGAACTCGACGGCCTCGAAGAGATGGAGGACGTGATGGTCATCGGCGCGACCAATCGCCCGGACATGATCGACCCGGCGCTCATCCGCTCGGGTCGCTTCGACCGCCTCGTCATGATCGGCGAACCCGACGTCGAGGGCCGCGAGCAGATACTGAAGATTCACACCGACGACACGCCGCTGGCCCCCGACGTCAGCCTGCGTGAACTCGCCGAACGCTCCGACGGGTTCGTCGGCTCGGACCTCGAGTCCATCGCCCGCGAGGCCGCCATCGAGGCCCTGCGCGAGGCCGACGACGCCGACGAGGTGGAGATGCGCCACTTCCGGCAGGCAATGGACAGCGTCCGCCCGACGATTACCGACGACATCCGCGAGTACTACGAGCAGATGCAAGAGGAATTCAAAGGCGGGTCCAGCCCGCAGCGACAGGCCGGCAGCGGCGGCCGCATCGGCTTCCAGTAGCGACCTCGGTTTTAGTTCCGGACGAGTACCAGTCGACCGGCGTACCGGAGGGGTTTTACGCGGTACCGAGAGAGGTAGGAGTAGACGGCACGGTCGGACGGCTACCTTTCAACCCGCGTGGATTCCACGTGCGGTTACCGCTGTCTGTCCTAACCCGTCTCTCTAACATTCACGAGCAACAGCACTCGCTCACCAGCGGGACGCGCTGACAGCGACAGGGACGCGCGGTCGCCCAACCGTGTCGGTCGTCGGTACAGCAGAGAGATGCCAGCGACGGCTTCAGCCGTGAGTGACACGGCGGGGGGTCGCGGGAGCAGTCGCTATCGAGCCGTCGGCTACGAAAAAGGCGGACTGGCGAGGGCCGCTACAGTTCGCCGAGTTTCCGGAGGAGCTGGCCGCGGTACTCCTCGTCGGCCTGCACGCCTTTCAGTTCGAGGACGTTCCGTTCGAGTTTGTCGAGTGCGACGTTGAACGCCGTCGCTGCGCCGTAGCCCTCACCGGAGCCGGCGGCCTGCCCCTTGTTGGTCCGCAGGCGAATCTGACACTGGATGAGCGGCGTGCCGCGGAGTTTCTCCTTGTGTTCGTGGAAGCGGACGTGGGCGTGTTGGACCTGCATCGCCTGGTACTTGTCCGCGACGTCGCTGATGTCGGCGCGGATGTCCTCGCGGCTGATGGTATCCAGCAGGGAGATGTTGGTGATCTGGACGTCCATGTGGTCTTCCTCCGTGTAGGTCAGCGCTCGGAGCACGTCCGTCTTCGTGACGATGCCGACGACGTGGCTGTCGTCGTCGTCCGCCGTCACCGCCAACCCGGCGAAGTCGTTCTCCAGCATCCGCTCGACAGCGTCACGGACGGAGTCGTCGAGGTTCGCCGTCTCGACGGGGCTGTTCATCACGTCGTAGACCGGCAGGTCGAGGACTCGCTCGATCTCGCCCGCGCGGTCGCCCCGAGTGGCTTTGTTCATGTCCCGGACGACGACGTCGACGATGTCGTGTCGGGTGACCATCCCCGTGAGCGACTCGGCGTCGTCGAGGACGGGAAGCCGGGAGATCCCGTGTTTTCGCAGGAGATTGACGACCTGCCCGACGTTGGTGTCCTCTCGAATGGTGATGACGTCCTCGGTGTATATCTGGTCGATAGTGAGGGCGTCCAGATTTTCGAGGACCGCCGCGAGGATGTCGTCCTCGGTGACGATGCCCCAGAGGTCCTCGCCCTGGAACACCGGGGCAATCTTGGTCCCGCCCTCGACCAGGACGCGCGCGACCTCTCGGACGTCGTCGGTTCGCCCGACTTTCGGCGCCGAGCGAGTCATCGCCCCCGCCTTCGCGTCGTCCTCGACGTGGGACTGAACCAACTGCTTCTGCGTGATGACGCCCGCGTACGCACCGTCCTCGGTGACGATGATGCCCTTCGGGTTCTCCCGTTCGAAGATAGAACGGACCTTCCCGAGGCGCTTGTTGGCGTCGACCTCGACAAACTCTCTGGTGGCGATGTCAGCAATGTCCATCGTGCTTCACGTTCGCAGGTTCTACGTGAAGGGTTATCAAGGTTGGTTTAGTTCCCGTACTACGAGAGGTGGGCCAAACTTTAGGAACCCCGGGCCGTCCGTCACATATGCTTCCCGACATCGGTGTGTTTGGCCCCTACACGTATCTGGTGACAGAGGTGGTCTGGGGAACCGTCGCACTGGTGCTTCTGTGGCGGGCCGACGCACTCCGTCTCGCCGGCCGGACGATCGTCGTTCTCTACCCAGTTGCGTACGTCTGGGACTGGTATACGCTCGAAGTGGGCGTGTTCGCTATCCGTCTGCGAACCGGCGTCGATCTGCTGGGCATCCCCATCGAGGAACACGTCTTCATCGTCGTGGTTCCCGCACTCGTGTTGGGCATCCACGAGACGCTCCGTCGCCGCGACGCGTCGTGACAACGTATCATAATACAAATATTTCGTCATCGACTGTTAACCGCGTCCGAGATCTGCGACAACGATGGTAACCGGAGACGCTCGAACCGGTCGCCGTCTAGCGATACGTAGGAATATATATTGTCCCGAGATGTGCATATACTCCCCACGGAACGTATATGTACCTTCGTCTTCATGATTTTACTCAGACATGAGTCGAGACACGCCGGCACCCCAAATCGAACTGTACGTCCGGTCGCTTCTCCCGGACGGGGCCCACGAGCGACAGGACGCCGTCATCGACCACCTCGAACGACTCGACCGAGACGACGAAATCGCTGGCTACAACGTCGTCGTCTGGGGCAAGCAGGTCGCACCCGAGTCGGCGGCTGCCAACACCGAAGAGGGGCGGTACATCCTCAACCGCGTCGCCGAGTTCCGACAGTGGGCGCTCGCGAACAACGTCTCGCTGGAGTCGTTCTATCAGACCAGCGAGATCGAATCGGAGGTCACCGGCGAGGCATACGAGGCGATGGTCCTCCCGATCATGGGACTGGCCGAGTACCACGACGGCGAACTCGCACACGTTGCACCCTGCACGGACGGCGACGTCGTCCACACGATCATCGACCGGCTGGAACGCCTCGAAAACGGTGAACCGCCGGCGCTCGAACAGAGTGCCGCCGACGTGAGTCTCGTCTGAGATTACGCCTCCGTTCTGAGCGTCTCGACGTACGGGCTGACGGTCTCGGCGTCGGCCAGTTCGTCCAGTACCGCGTCGGCGTCGACCGCCAGTCCGTAGGCGGGACGCCCCTTCCCGGTGGCCGACGTAGTCTGGTCTTTGGCCAGTAGCTCGTCGTCGGCCAGCGACCGCAACGCCGAGATGACTTCCTGTCGCTCGACGCCGCCGAAGGTGTCCCGACTCAGGTCGTCGAGATGGGCCTTCGCCGCCTGCGTCACGTCGTAGGAATGGGCCGGCGTCTCGTCCGCTACCGACAGTTCCACGACCGACAACAGCACGAACTGTTCGAACGACCGCGCAGAACGGAGTGTCTCCTCCATACGTGTCGCTACGTTGGCTCGTCTAAGAAACTACTGGAACGTTTCTACTCGTGTGGAGACACCGCCGGTCGACTGGCCCGACCGACAGGACGTACTGTGTGGCTCGCTCTCCACGAACGAGACGGTCGCTCAGAGCGACGTTCGGAACAGAAGTAATGGGTTCGGGCGGATTTGAACCGCCGGCCTCCTCCATGTCAAGGAGGTGTCATAACCGACCTAGACCACGAACCCTCGCTGCCTCGTGCATCTCTTTGTTGCCGGGGGGTATAATTGAAGGTTTCGAATTCCGGACCCGCACGTCGTCTGTTGATTGTCCGCATGCGCCCGTCTGGTGGTTCCCCGATAGCCTTAAGTCAGTGTACGGATTTGTACATCACAACACGAAATAGCTCATTGGTGAATGTCATGCAGGAGTACATCGAACGCGTCACAGACGGTGAGGACTTGACACAGGACGAGGCACGGGACGTCGCGACGCTCGTCTTCGAAGAAGCGACAGAGGCCCAAATCGGCGCCCTGTTGACCGCGCTCCGGGCGAAAGGAGAGACGGAGGGCGAGATAGCCGGGTTCGCACAGGGGATGCGCGACGCCGCCCGGACCATCGAACCGGACCGTGCGGGCCTCGTCGACACCTGCGGGACCGGTGGGGACGACTACGACACGATCAACGTCTCGACGACGAGTGCTATCGTCGCGGCGGGTGCGGGCGTCCCGATCGCGAAGCACGGGAACTACTCCGTGTCCTCGTCCTCGGGCAGCGCCGACGTGCTGGAAGTGGCCGGCGTCGACGTGGACGCGGAACCGCCGGCCGTCAAGGACCGAATCGAGCGCGACGGCATCGGCTTCATGCTCGCACCCGTCTTCCACCCGGCGATGAAGGCCGTCATCGGCCCGCGAAAGGAACTCGGGATGCGGACCGTCTTCAACATCCTCGGCCCGCTGACGAACCCCGCCGACGCCGACGCGCAGGTGCTGGGCGTCTACGACCCGGACCTCGTCCCGATCATGGCCGAAGCGCTGGCCCGTCTGGACGTCGAACGGGCACTCGTCGTCCACGGGAGCGGCCTCGACGAGATAGGCATCCACGGCGAGACCACCGTCGCCGAGGTGACCGGCGACTCCATCTCGGAGTACAGCATCACGCCCGAGGACATCGGACTGGAGACCCACGACATCGAGGCCGTCGCCGGCGGGTCTCCCGAGGAGAACGCCGAGGACCTGCGCGGCATCGTCTCCGGCGAGGTCACCGGCGCGAAACGCGACATCATCCTCGCGAACGCCGGTGCCGCCATCTACGTCGCCGGCGTCGCCGAGACGCACACGGAGGGCGTCGAACTCGCCCGAGAGGCCATCGACTCGGGCGCGGCCGCCGAGAAGCTAGAGGACCTCGTCGGCGCATGACGCGAGTGAAGATCTGTGGCGTAACCACCCCCGAGGACCGCGACGCCGTCGTGGCGGCGGGGGCCGACGCCGTCGGCGTCATCCACGGCGTCCCCGTCGACACCCCGCGTGAAGTCGACGAGGACACCGCCGCCGACCTCGTCGAAGGGGTCCCGCCGCTGGTGACCAGCGTCCTCGTGACGATGCCGAGGACGGTCCAGGAGGCCGTCGTCCGCGTCGACGCGGTCGACCCCGACGCCGTGCAGGTCCACGACGGCCTCACGCCGCCGGAACTGGGCGCGCTCTCCCGGCGGGTCACACAGCAGATTATCGCGGTCGTCGACGCCGAGGCCGACGACCTCGCCGACTACGCCGCCCACGCCGACGCCCTCCTCGTGGACTCGGTCGACGACGAGGGTGCGGGCGGCACCGGCGAGACACACGACTGGGAGCGGACCCGCGAACTCGTCGAGACTGTCGACGTGCCCGTGATTCTCGCGGGCGGTCTCACGCCAGCGAACGTCGCCGAGGCCGTCGAGACAGTACAGCCGTTCGCCGTCGACACTGCCAGTGGAGTCGAGTCCAGCGGCGGGGTCAAAGACCACGACGCCGTCGAGCGGTTCGTCGCGGCCGTCGCGGCCGCCGACGCGGAGGTGTCGGCGTGACCCTCGACGTCTCCCGCGAGACGTTCCTCGAACACGCCGAGGCCGACCGGCCGGTCGTCGTGCGGGCCGCGGCCGAACTCGACGTCGACATCGAACCGCTGGCGGCGTACGCGGCCCTGTCGGGTCGCACCAGCGACGTCGAGTCGAACGACTACACCTTCCTCCTAGAGAGCGCCGAGAAGGTCGCCTCCAGCGACCCCGACGGCGCGTTCGCCCCGGAGACCGACGACCGGCACGCCCGCTTCTCGTTCGTCGGCTACGACCCGCGAGCGGTCGTGACGGTGACCGGCGAGGAGAGCGACGTCGAGGTGTTCGACGACCGCTACGCCGACCTCGTGACGACCGACGGCGGCGACGTGGTCGACGACCTGCGGGCGGCGATGCCGGACGTGGAACTGCGCGGGTTCCCCGAGATGGACCGCCAGCACCTCGAGGGCGGCCTCGTCGGCTTCCTCTCGTACGACGCCGTCTACGACCTCTGGCTGGACGAGGTCGGACTCGACCGGCCGGACTCCCGGTTCCCGGACGCCCAGTTCGTCCTGACGACGGCGACGCTCCGGTTCGACCACGTCGAGGAGAGCGTCGAACTCGTCTTTACCCCCGTCGTCCGCGTGGGCGAGGACGCTGGCGCGCGCTACGACGAACTCGTCGCCGAGGCCGAACGCATCGAAGCCGCACTCACCGGGGCCGACGACCTCTCGACCGGCGGGTTCACCCGCGAGGCCGAGGTGGCCGGTCCGCAGGACGAGTACGAGGACGCCGTCGAGCGCGCGAAAGAGTACGTCCTCTCGGGGGACATCTATCAGGGCGTCGTCTCCCGGACCCGCGAACTGTACGGCGAGGTCGACCCGCTGGGTCTCTACGAGGCGCTCCGCGAGGTCAATCCCTCGCCGTACATGTACCTGCTCGGCTACGACGACCTGAGCATCGTCGGCGCGAGTCCGGAGACGCTCGTCTCCGTGGCCGGCGACCGCGTCGTCTCGAACCCCATCGCGGGCACCTGCTCGCGCGGGAACTCGCCCGTCGAGGACCGACGGCTGGCCGGCGAGATGCTCGCCGACGGGAAAGAGCGGGCCGAACACACGATGCTCGTCGACCTCGCGCGAAACGACGTCCGGCGGGTCGCCGAGGCCGGGTCGGTCCGGGTCGAAGAGTTCATGAACGTCCTGAAGTACAGCCACGTCCAGCACATTGAGTCGACGGTCACGGGGACGCTGGCCGCGGACTGTGACGCCTTCGACGCCACGCGGGCGACGTTCCCCGCCGGCACGCTCTCGGGCGCGCCGAAGATTCGCGCGATGGAGATAATCGACGAACTCGAACGGTCTCCCCGGGGCCCCTACGGCGGCGGCGTCGGCTACTTCGACTGGGACGGCGACACCGACTTCGCCATCGTCATCCGCTCGGCCACCGTCGAGGACGGGGTTTCGCTCCCGGACGCCGCGCCGGACGCCGGCGAGCGGTCCAACCGCGTCACGGTGCAGGCCGGGGCCGGTATCGTCGCGGATTCGGACCCGGAGAGCGAGTACGTCGAGACCGAACAGAAGATGGACGGGGTGCTCGCAGCGCTCGAACGCATCGAGACGCCCGGCGGTGCCGTCGTCGACGCGGAGGTGGACCGATGAGCACACAGCAACCGGCCACCGACGACCTGCGTGTGCTGTTCGTCGACAACTTCGACTCCTTTACCTACAACCTCGTGGAGTACGTCTCCGAACACGCGGAGACGGAGGTCGTCCGCAACACGGCGACCCTCGAAGAAGTGAGGGCGTTCGACCCCGACGCGATACTCCTCTCGCCCGGTCCGGGTCATCCGAAGAACGACCGGGACGTCGGCGTGACGATGGACGTCCTCCGGGAGCTAAGTCCGGAAATTCCGACTCTGGGCGTCTGTCTCGGCCTCGAAGCGGCGGTGTACGCCTACGGCGGCACCGTCGGCCGCGCCCCCGAACCGATTCACGGGAAGGCGTTCCCCATCGACCACGACGGGAAGGGCGTCTTCCGCGGCCTCGAACAGGGGTTTCAGGGCGGCCGGTACCACTCACTGGTCGCGTCCGAAGTGCCCGAAGCGTTCGACGTGACGGCCACGACGACGACAGCAGACGGGACCGAACTCGTGATGGGCGTTCGACACCGCGAATACCCTATCGAAGCGGTACAGTTCCATCCGGAGTCGGTACTGACCGCCGTGGGTCACGACGTCGTCCGGAACTTCCTCGCGACCGTCTAAATTGTTTGAATCCCGAGCATTCCAAGTATCCACAGTACCGTGATGGCGACGATAGCGAGGAGGACGAGGCGCCACGCCACTTTCAGCACGAATCGCCCCACGAGCAACACGAGTGCGACGAGGACGAGGCCGACGAGCAACGACGGCGGGGACCCGAGCGACCCTAGCTGCAACAGCGAGAACATATCGTCATTCACGCGAGACGGACACATATACTTCGTGGCTAGTTGGTAACTGGCCCGCACCGCAAGACGGCGACCCAGCGCGGCAATAATCGCCAGACTGCGGGACGTCTGACGCAGTCTATGCGGCCCGAAATATGGCGGGGGTGTGCCCAAACCTCCACTCGAAACCCCCGCTCGTTTCTACTGGATCTCAGGTCGCTGTCCGGTGGTTGTAGGTGGGGCGTTTTCACTTTCACTGCGGTCTGCTCACCATTAAGGAGTAACCGACGTTGCTAGTGGTCGTACACGACTATTCCGTGCGTGTCGCCAGCACCGACCCACAACCACCGTAGTCTCGACTCTCTGATAGCTACGGAATCTGACAAAAGTTGGAGAAAGCAAGGGTTATACGCCATCCATGAATACGTATTCGCCGCCAGAAATGACAGGAACTCGGCCAGCAGTCGAGAGGGGTATCGACCGGCAGACGGACGCTGTCGGTAGGAGGGACGCCGAATGAGTGACGCGGAACTCTCCGCCGACGAACTCACGCTCCCCATCAAACGTACCGACGGGGACACCATCGAGGAGCGACTGACGGGCAACGCCTACAACAACATTCTGCCTGCTCGCTATCTGCGGAAGGACGCCGACGGCGACCTCGTCGAGGACCCCGAGGACCTCTTCGACCGCGTCGCGAAGAACATCGCACTCGCCGAGGCCGTCTTCGAGGCCGAGAAGCGCGACGTCGAGGTCACCGTCACGCCCGACCAACTCAAGCCCGACCACCCGCGACGCGACGAACTCGCCGCCGAGGTGTTCGGTAAGGGAACCACCGCCGAGGACGACGTCGAGACGACGCTCTCGGTGTACAACGTCAACAAGTTCGCCTACGAAACGGTCGTCCCGGAACTCCCCGACGAGGTACGCGACCACGTCGAGGAGACGGCCGACGCGTTCCAAGAGCAGATGGAACAGCTCTCCTTCATGCCGAACTCGCCGACGCTGATGAACGCCGGCGACGAACTGCAGCAGCTTTCGGCCTGTTTCGTCGACTCGCCGGCCGACGACATCGACGACATCCACCAGACCGCCAAAGAAGCGGCGCAGGTGTTCCAGTCCGGCGGTGGCATGGGGTACGCGTTCTGGAAGCTTCGCCCGTACGGTGACCCCGTCGGGTCGACCGGCGGCATCGCCTCCGGCCCCATCACGTTCATGCGAACGTACGACCAGATGTGCGAGACCATCGCACAAGGTGGGGCCCGTCGTGGCGCCCAGATGGGCGTCATGCGCGTCTCCCACCCCGACGTCATCCAGTTCATCCACGCGAAGAACAAGGACGTCTCGCTGGCCGAGACGCTGCGTCTGAACGACCCCGACGACTTCACGCACAACTCCTTCGCCGAAGCGCTCGAAGAGGCCCGCGAACTCATCGACGACGACGGGAAGGTCCCGAAGCACCTCCGGAACGCCGTCGAGGGCCACCTCTCGAACTTCAACATCTCCGTCGGCATCACCGACGACTTCATGGAGGCTCTCCAGAACGGCGAGGAGTTCACCTTCACGAACCCCCGCACGGAGGAACCACACGTCGCCACCGCCGAGACCAAGGAACTGTACGAGATGTTCGACCTCGGCGAGTACGTCGACGTCGGTGAGGAGCTCTCTATCCCCGCCGAGAAACTGTTCGAACGCATCGTGCAGGGCGCCCACGAGAACGGCGAACCGGGCGTCATCTACCTCGAACGCGTCAACAAACAGCACTCCTTCGACGTCGAGGAACACCCCGAGCACCAGATTCTCGCGACCAACCCCTGTGGCGAACAGCCACTAGAGGAGTACGAGGCCTGTAACCTCGGCCATATCAACCTCTCGACGCTCGCCGCGCTCGACGCGCCGGACTACCGCGTCTGGGCCGAGGAACACGCAGACGAGTACGACACGCAGGAGGCCGCCATCGAGGCGTTCTTAGACGAGGCGCTGGACGTGGACGAACTGAACGAGCGCATCGAACTCGGCACTCGCTTCCTCGAGAACGTCGTCACGATGTCGGACTTCCCGGTCGAGAAAATCGAGCAGAAGGTCCGGGAGATGCGCAAGATCGGCCTCGGCATCATGGGGCTGGCACAGCTGTACATCCAGCTCGGCGTCGAGTACGGCTCGCCCGAGGCGAACGAGATCGCCCGGCAGGTCATGCGCCACATCAACCACGGCTCGAAGCAGGCCAGCCGCGAACTCGCAGAGGACCGCGGCACCTTCGAGGAGTGGGACAACTCCAAGTACGCGAACCCCACCGAGTACCGCGAGTGGTTCGAGAAGCAGACCGGCGAGGACGCCGACGACTGGGCCGAGGGCTTCCCCATCCGCAACCACAACACGACGACCATCGCGCCAACCGGCACCACGTCGATGATCGGCAACACCACCGGCGGGTGTGAGCCCATCTACAACGTCGCCTACTACAAGAACGTCTCCGACGACGTCCAGGGCGACGAGATGCTCGTCGAGTTCGACGACTACTTCCTGCGCGCACTGGAGGACAACGACATCGACGTCGAGGCCGTCAAGGAAGAGGCCCAAGAGCAGATGGCCAACAACGAGTTCGACGGCGTCGACGGCCTCTCGACGGTGCCCGATGCCATCGGCGAACTGTTCGTCACGACCGGCGACCTCTCCGCACAGGACCACGCCGGCGTGCAGGTCGCCTGTCAGGAGGGCGTCGACTCCGCCATCTCGAAGACGGTCAACGCCCCGAACGACTCCACCGTCGAGGACGCCGCCGAAGTGTTCGAGTACATCTACGAACACGGCGGCAAGGGCGTCACCTACTACCGCGACGGCACCCGCTCGAAGCAGGTGCTGACGACCCGTGCCCAGAACACCGAGTTCTCGGACATGGACACCGAGGAACTGGTCGCCCAGCTGGAGGAGATGTTCGGCGGTATCGAGGGATTCCTCGAGGACGAGGCCGTGCAGGCGGCGCTGGACGACTCCGTCGAGGGTATGCTCTCGGTCGCAGACGGCGAGCAGTCCGACTTCGCCCGCAAGCGCTCGCGGCCCGACGTCCTCCACGGCGTCACCCAGCGCATCGACACCGGCTACGGGAAACTGTACGTCAACATCAACGAGGACCCCGAGGCAGAGCGGCCGTTCGAACTGTTCGCCAACATCGGCAACTCCGGTGGCTTCACCGCCTCCTTCACCGAGGCGCTGGCGAAGACCATCTCGACGGCGCTGCGCTCGGGCGTCGACCCCGAGGAGATAGCCGACGAACTGCAGGGCATCCGGTCGCCGAAGGTCGCCTGGGACAAGGGCGAACAGATTCAGTCCATCCCGGACGCCATCGGCACGGCCCTGCGCCGCTACCTCGACGGCGACGTCGACAAGGCCTACCCCCAGCAGGTCACGCTGGAGGAGACGGCCGAGGAAGAGGAAGCCGAGCGTGACGCCGCCACACAGACGGACGGCGGTCCGGCGTCCGTAGACGCCGGAGCACATCAGACGCAGTCTGATGGCGGTCCGGCGGCCCAGCCAAGCGGTACCCAGACCGCCGACGGCCCGAACGCCGACGCCGGCACGACCGGCGACCAGCAGGAACTCATCGACGCCGGCGAGAGCCCCGAGTGTCCCGACTGCGGGTCGCTCTCGCTGTACTACTCGGAGGGCTGTAAGACCTGCGAGTCCTGTGGCTGGTCCGAGTGCTGAACTGACCGGCCTGCGATAGCGGCCAGACGGAGCGTGTGACACCGGAGCCCGTTTTTCACCCGCGCGGAGCGGTTTTCTATCGGAACTCGACCACGTCGTAGACCCCGGTCACGCCGGTCTCCTCGACGCTCGCGGTCACGTCCTCGCCCTCCTCGGCGGCCGTGTCGGCGACGAGCGTCACCGGTTCGATGGGCGTCCGCCGGAAGAAGGCGACGGCCCGTTCGACCCACGAGGGGCGGCCGCCCTTCCGACAGACGAGGACGTACCGGGCCTCGGCAAGCGACTGCAAGTCGGGGTCTAGCTCGTAGTCGTCGAGGTCCTCGGGCGGGACGACGTGGATGACCTCGCCCGTAATCGTCTCGGTCATATCGGCGTCTCGTGGCCGACGGGCATGTGTGTTGTCTCTGTGAGTATCGGCGTGGGCACAGCGATATGCCTACGCGGAGCGAACGTCGGTCATGGATAGGAGCACTACCGTCCTGTACGTCGCGACCAGCGTGGACGGGTACGTCGCGACGGCGGACGGCGGCGTCGACTGGCTAGACGGGTTCCAGTCAGACGAGGTCAGCGAGGGCTACGACGCGTTTTTCGACGACGTGGACTGTCTGGTGATGGGGTCGACGACGTACGAGCAGGTGCTGGGATTCGGCGAGTGGCCGTACGACGGCCGACCGACGTACGTCGTGACTAGCAGGGACCTGCCGCGCGCGGCGGACACCGTCGAGTTCGTCTCCGGCGGTGTGGACGAACTCGCCGAACGTCTCGAACGACGGGGCGACCGAATCTGGCTCGTCGGCGGCGCGCAACTCGCACAGGCGTTCCTCCGCGAGGGACACGTCGACCGGCTTCGGCTGGCCGTCGTCCCGATACTTCTCGGTGGCGGCATCTCCCTGTTCGGTGACGGACCGCGACAGGCGCTGACTCTCGTCGAGACGACGGAGTACGCGAACGGGCTCGTCGAGTTGGCGTACGAAATCGACACCGAGTAGCCAGTCGGCGGGCGGGTCCGTACCACCACCGTAGCCCGCAGTCAGGCGAACTCCCGACTGACCCACCCGGAGGGACCACTCGGAACGGGGTTCGTCTCCTCGGCAGTCTGGACGGTTCCCTCACCGTCGACCATGCGAACGACCGCAGTGTGTCCGCCGGAGGGCGGGTCGTAGGCGTACACCCACTGCCGCCACGCGTCCTCGGCGGCCCCGTCACCGTCGACGGCCGGAAGCGGGTCCGAGAGCGTCGCGTCGGCCCACGTCTCCCCGCCGTCGGTGGAGACTTCGACGCGGGAGATACCGCGAAGACCGGCGTAGGCGTGGCCCGCCAGTCGCCGGCGGCCGTCGTCCAACAGCTCGGCGTGGTGGAGCTTGGCGACGGGTTTGACTGGCCCAGTGCCCTGCCAGCCGCGTTGCTCCCAGTAGCCTTCGGCCTCGCGTTCGAGCACTTCGATTTCGGTGAGCCACTTGACGTTGACCTCGCCCCAGTGGCCCGGGACGAGTGCCCGGACGGGGTAGCCGTGGCCCCGCGGGAGGACCTTCCCGTTCATGCCGTAGACCAGCAGACCGCCGCGGAGCGCCTCGATGGGGAACTCCTCGTAGTAGCCGTCTGTCGCGCGGAGCATCACGCACTCACACCCGCTCTGAATCCCCGCCTCGTCGAGCAACTGGTCGACCGGAACGCCGGTCCACAGCGCCGTGTCCATCTTCTTGCCGTTGAGGGAATCTCCGACACAGCGGAGCGTCGAGAAGCGGTTCTCGGCGGGCATTCCCTGCAACTCGTCGTAGTCGAGGGTGACTTCCTGTTCGACGGCGCCGGTGACCGAGAGCGTCCACTCGCCCGCGTCGACCTGCGGGTCGATGGAGTTGATGTCCACCTCGAAGAACGTCTCGCTGACCAGCGAGTCGAGGTCGTCGACGTCCAGCGACCGGTCGCTGGCGGCGTCGAGTTTCGTCTGTGCGTCGTCGAGGTCCGCACCGGGGGCCGCAAGCGTCGGGGCGTCCGCCGCCGTCGCCGTCGGCGTCCGCTGTCCGCCGAGTCTGTAGCCGAGGACGCTCGCACCGAGGGCGACGCCGACCGTCGAGAGCGCCCGACGACGCTTCGAGGAGATAGGTGTGGTGTGGCCACCGGCGGCGTCGAGTGCCTGTGCGAGGACGACGACGCCGGCCGCCGGCAGTGCCGCGCCCGCCGAGAGGACGGGTTCACCCGTGAGTGCGACGGCGACGGCCCACGTGACGACGGCCGTCCCGACGCTCGGGAGCAGGCGGTTGTTGGCCGCATCTCCGGCGAGGATGGCTGCCCGTGCCGACAGCGCGACGAAGAGGCCCGCGACGACGACGGCGGTCAGCAGATTGAGTTGCTGGCCGAGGCTCCCGAGCGTCGTAATCGCGAACGAGACTATCGCGCCGGGCAGAGTGCGAGCGAGCGTCCGTTCGACTGGCGAGGCCAGAAACGCCGGCGCGTTCCCCGTCACGGCGTAGGAGCCCGCGAGACCGGCCACCCCGGCGGCGACGCTGACCAGTACCCGCCCACCCCTCGTGTCGAGGACGTCGTCGGTCATACTCGCTCCGAGGCGCTACCCGACAAAAGGCGTTGTTCCAATTTCGACCCCAAAGAGCGAAGCGTCAGGAGTCCGTCCCACGGCGTATGAGCGACGAGTCAGGCGGGCGGCCCTGTCCGATGTGCGACCGTGCGATGTACCATCGGCACTGTAAGTACGTCTGCCCGGAACACGGCGTCGTATATGACTGCGCTGATACGTTCTACTGACGGCTGCTGGCGGCTTTATTATGATGGAACCGCAGACGTAGTACAATGGGTAGCGATGGCGAAATTCGCGTGCTCCACGTCGACGACGAATCGGAGTTCGGGGATGTCGCCGCGATGCATCTGGAACGGGTTGACGGCGGCATCGACGTCGTCTCTGAGCGGGACGCCCGCGCTGCGCTCGGACGGCTCCGGTCCGAACCGTTCGACTGCGTGGTGAGCGACCACGATATGCCGAACATGAACGGGCTGGAGTTTCTGAAGGCGGTCCGCGAGGAGTTCCCGGAACTGCCGTTCATCCTCTTTACCGGGAAGGGCAACGAGGAGATAGCGAGCGACGCCATCTCGGCCGGCGTGACCGAGTACCTCCAGAAGGACGTCGGCACCGACCAGTACGCCGTACTGGCCAACAGAATCAGACGCGCCGTCGGCGAGAACCGAGCGAAGGCCGCTCTAGAGGAGTCGGAGCGGCAACTCTCGACGCTCATCTCGAACCTCCCGGGGATGGTCTACCGCGCACGGAACGAACCCGAGTGGCCGATGGAGTTCGTCAGCGACGGCGCCGAGGAACTGGTCGGGTACGCCCCGGAGACCGTAGAGTCCGGCGAGGTGACGTGGGGCGACCTCATCGAAGAGACGGAGACGGACCACCTCTGGGAGCGGGTTCAGACCTGTCTCGCCGCAGACGAACCGTTCGAAGTCACCTATAAGGTCGAGACGGCCGACGGCGAGACGCGGTGGCTCTGGGAACGAGGCCGGCTCGTCGGCACCGACGACGAGGGCGTCGAACTGCTCGAAGGCTTCGTCACCGACATCACCGCCCGCAAGGAGCGCGAGCGCGAACTAGAGCAGACGCGACAGTTCACCGAGACGCTCGTCGACGCTATCGACGACGTGTTCTACCTCGTCAGCCCGGACGGCGAGCTGCTCCGATGGAACGACACCGTCCTCGACGTGACCGGCTACAGTGAGGAGGAGATAGCCTCGATGCACGCCCTCGACCTGTTCCCCGAGGCGTACCACGACGTGCTGCTGGACCGTCTCGAAGAGACTGCCGCGGAGGGCCACACGACGGTCGAACTACCGATACAGACGAAAGACGGCGAGTTGATTCCCCACGAGTTCCGCGGGTCGCGCATCGAGGACCCGTACGGAGAGGTTCTCGGCGTCGCCGGTATCGCCCGCGATGTCACCGACAGCAAGACCCGCAAACGAAAACTCGAACAGTACGAGACCCTCGTCGAGAACGTCGGCGACGCGATGTACGTCCTCGATGCCGACGGGACGATACGGATGGCCAACGACGCCATGGTGGACCATCTCGGGTACGAACGCGAGGAGATAATCGGCACAGAGCCCACGAAGTTCATGCCCCCAGAAGACGTCGAGACGGGGAACGATATCATCGAGCGACTGCTTTCGGACCCGGACCGGACGTGGGCCACGTTCGAGATGCACACCATCGACGCCGACGGGAACCGGACGGTGAACGAGGACAAGGTCGCGCCGCTGGTGGACGACGACGGCGAGTTCGTCGGGTCCGTCGGCGTCATCCGTGACATCACCGAGCGCACCGAACGCGAACGGGAACTCGAACGCTACGAGACTATCGTCGAGGCCGTGGACGACCCCGTCTACACGCTCGACGACGATGGCGTGTTTACGTTCGTCAACGAGGCCATCGAACCGATGACCGGGTACAGCCCCGAAGAACTCGTCGGCGAACACATCGGGGTCGTCATGACCGACGAGGGACTGGAACGCGGTGAGCAGATCATACAGGACCTGCTGGACGACGACGACGCCAACAGCGGCACGCTGGAGATGGACATCGTGACGCGGGACGGGGAACGGATTCCGTCGGAGAACAACATGGCGCTCCTCCCGGCGCCCGACGGCGAGTTCGCCGGAACGGCCGGCGTCATCCGTGACATCGCCGAGCGAAAAGAGCGCGAGGAGCGCCTCGCCGAGTTCGCGAGCGTCGTCAGCCACGACCTCAGAAACCCACTCAACGTCGTTCAGGGGCGTCTCACGCTGGCCGAAGAGACAGGCGACATCGACCACCTCGGCGACGCGGCGGGCGCGGCCGACCGGATGGAGCGACTCATCGAAGACCTGCTGTCGCTGGCCAGACAGGGCGAAACCGTCGGAACCACGGAGCAAGTCGATCTCCGGACCACCGCAGAGCAGGCGTGGGCCAACGTCGATACCGGCGGTGCGACGCTCGACTGTGCCGCCACGACGACCGTCGAGGCCGACCCCGCTCGGCTTCGAGAACTGCTGGAGAACCTGTTCCGGAACAGCGTCGAACACGGTGCGGACACCGGATCCGAGACTGCTGACCTCACCGTGACCGTCGACACGATGGCGGACGGGGCGTCGACCGCTGGCTTCGTCGTCGCTGACGACGGCCGGGGCATCCCGCCGGCGACGCATGAGAAAATCTTCGAGCGAGGCTATACCTCAAGCAACCACGGGACCGGGTTCGGCCTCGCTATCGTCGAAGACATCGCCACCGCACACGGGTGGTCGGTCGAAGCCACCGAGAGCGCGACCGGCGGCGCACGCTTCGAGTTCAGGACGACTCCGGCCGACCGCTGAAGTGCCGGTAGGTCGGGCCAGCGAGCACCAGCACCGCCATGGCTCCGAACAGGGAGAGGAGGTGCGGCAGGGCCTCGATAGACAGGCCAGTCAGCGTGAGCGAGCGCATCGACGCGCCGGCTATCACCTCGACCGCGACCCACGGAATCTCGCCGAGGAACGTGCCGACGACGAACGCCCGGGTCGAGACGTCGGCGAAGCCAGCGCCGTAGGACACCGGGTCCGCCGGGACGGGAGAGAGACGAGCGGCGAGAACCCCGCGCGTCTCGCCGGTCACCGACATGATTCGCTGGCCGGACTCGCCCAGCCAGCCGAACATCCCGCCCTGTTCACCGGCTTTCCGTGCGAACCGGTACGGGATGAGGCAGGTGACGAGCGCGCCCATCAGCGCGACAGGGAACCCCCACTCGACGCCGAGGACGAACCCGACGAACGCCGACAGCGGCATCGTCGGCCACGCGAACAGCGGCCGGACGAGATAGAGGGCGACGATGAGGCCCGCCAGATACACGGGGTGGTCGGCCAGATGCATCGCTTCCCGGATGATGTGGGCCGGCGAGAGAACCAGCGCGGCCACGGCCACGGCGGCGAGGAGTGCGGCCGACCCCACCACCTGCCGCTTCACCAGACGGTCCATCTACCCGAGACAGTGACAGCGAGCGGCAAACCTCTTGTGGTAAGCGTTAATCCGGTGGCGGACGACGTGCCGGCGTGGACGACGCCGACCGCGACCCCGTCGAACTCGGGGTCGAACTGCTCGCCCACCTCGAACACGAGGAGCTATCGGTAGCCGAGGCCATGGACCGCATCGAGACGGTCACCACCAATCCCGGCCTCCAACGGGAGATTCTCGACACCGCAGCGATGCGCGGCGTCATCGACCGCGAGGAGGGCCTCGTTCGCCCCCGCACGCGAGGCACCTACGTCAGTTTCGAGGGCGACGTGGTGGTCCGCGAGGGCGACTTCTCCTGTGAGCGCTGCGGCGCGAGCATCTCGACGGGCCACTTCGTCCAGTTCGACGGCGGCGAGTTGGGACCGTTCGGGTCGACGTGTATCAGGAAAGTGCTGGGGCGGGAGTAGCGAGGGACACGACCGGAAGGCGTGTCCCTCGAACGACGCGGTGAGCAACGCGAGCCGCAGAGCAACAGCGAGCGGGTGACCTCGGAAGCGGTTTCGGCGACGTGTAGCGAGAACCGGACCGTCGCCGTTGGTCTAGCGCCCCTGTCGAAGCTCTTTGATGAGCGTCTTGATGGTCTGCTCTTGGCGTTCGATGCGCTCGGTCTGGCGTTCGACGGCCGCCGTGAGTTCGGCGACCTGTCGTTCGAGGGCTTCGACGTCACCGCCGCGGTCCGTCGACGACGACGGCTGGACGGTCGACTTCGTCGCCGGTTCGGCGTCGGCCGTCGACGACTGGTGCTGTGTCGCGGCCGCAGCGGACTGCGTGGAGCGCTGCTCGGACTGGTCCTCGTCGGCCTCCTCGTCGTCGCCGACGAGCGGGTCGATACCGGATTCGAGGCCGAGGCCGCCGCCGGCGTCGCTCCCGTCCTCCGGTTCGGTGCCGACCTTCGCGTTCAGGTCGGCAAGCGACGAGACGTCGTGGTAGGCAAAGAGCGCCTCCTGCAGCGTCTTTCGGACCATCGGAGCTTGTTCGGCCGGGGCCTTGATGCGTTCGGGGCGGTCGTTCACCGAGAGGACGATGGCCGTCGCGACACTGCCCTCCTCGAAGTCGAGGCCGGTGACGTCCTCGAACAGGTAGGCCTCGTAGTCGGCGTCCCACGTGACGTTGCCCAGATGCTTCAGCAGTTGCGTGTCGGTGACCACAAGCGTGAGTTCGCTGAACCGGAAGACGCCGGTGACGCTCTCGTCGGCGTCGATACCGTTCGAGACGCGGAGTTTGCCCTCTAGCAACCGTTCGAGGATGGTCCCAGCGCGGTCGTTCGGCACGCCGAAGTCGCGCTTCTCGTCGGTGTAATACAGCGTGAACTTGGTCTTTCGTCGGCCTTCGGATATCGTCAGGCGCTCGAAGTCGTGAGGGTGGGCTGTGACCTTCTCGTCGCTCAACAACCCCTCCCCGCGGTAGACGAGCGTCCGGGTCGGCGTGAAACAAACAGCGTCCTCGTCGCCGAGGTTGACGCCGGCCTGGATCTCCTCGTCCCCGAGTTCCTGCCGGACGAGGTCGGGAATCTCCATGCAGGGTGCATACTAGCGTGGTGGCTTAAATCCGTGGGTCCCCCGAGCGGGCGGCCGCCGTGAGAGAGTCCCACAGCCCCACGGCAGATGAGAACCTTCAAGACGGAAAGCGGCCAACGATCGAGTGCACCCGAGCCCGGGTGGCTTAGCTGGACATAGCGCCGCACTCATAGGGTCTGACGACTCATGCGGTACCAACCGGCATGACCCGTGGGGTGCTCGTCACACCCCGGACCTGGGTTATGCGGAGATCGAGGGTTCGGAGCCCTCCCCGGGCACTTTTCGACTACTGCGAACCTCAGTGAGCGGCTGCTACACCACCGGATCAAGGACGCTGCCGCTCTCGTTGGGACTCCTGTGCGGCGAGTCACCGGACCGCGGCCTCGACGACGGCGTCGGACGTCGCCGATGTCACAGTACGAGTCGTGTTCTGCGACGCCGGTGGTGGTCACTCCGGCGGCGTGATCACGACGTGCTCGGAGATGGCCTTGAGGGTGTCAGCCGGGAGCGACACGCGTCCGTTGGCGTTGCTCTCGATGCCGTACACCTCGTGACGGTCCGTTTCCACGATGAGCGTGTCCAGCGCGCCAGAATCCAGATCTGCCGTGATACTGTACAGGGTGCCGATCTCTTGTCCGTCTGTCGTTAGTACCCGCTTGTCAGCGAGTTCGTTTGCGAGGACCTGGGACATGTCACTACCATCGCCGTGGAGCGGGATAAATATACAGGCTAGCTTTCATTAATTTATCGCTGCCACATAGCGCTCGTCGTCACAAACGATGGTCCGACCTCGCGGTGTGTCGACGTCGGTGATACTGTCCCGCTCCAGCGATACTCGCCGCGGAGCGTCGCGTCGGACGTCGTTCGCGCGGGGCCTATCGCCCAGTCACGACCGCGCTCGATGGGGTCAGTGAAGAGTGTGCGCTCCCACGGCACTGTGAGACGGCCTGCTTACAACTCCGTCGCGACGCTGACGTGCATCCCGACGAACCGCCAGTCGCCGTCGCGGTGTTCGAGCGTCCCGCTCCAGCGGGTGTAGAACTCGTGGTGGGCGTCGCCCTCGTCCCAGGAGAGCGCCACGACGTCGCTGAACCACGCCACGCTGTCGCGCTGTGTGACCCGGAGGTCGTGGCTCTCGACGGTCCAGTCGCTCGTCGACGCGGTCTGGTCGCGGAGGCCTTCCTGAATCGTGTCGGAGCCGACGAGGCGCTCGGAAAGGCCGAACTTCACGATGGGGTCGTCGGCCGGCCGGTCGTCGGCGAAGAAGGTGTCCAACGGCGCACCGTGTCGCAGCGAGTCGTAGTAGTCGTGGATGGTCGCTCTGGCATCCATACAGGGACATGCCGGCGATGGACCTTACTACTGTGGGCGAACGGTTTTCCACGCCCGGCCCGAACGCCGGGTATGCGCGCAGCCATCTATCGCGGCCCCGGCGAGATAACCGTCGAGGAGGTTCCGAAGCCAGAAGTCGAGTCGCCGACCGATGCCGTCGTCCGCATCACACACACGGCAGTCTGTGGCTCCGACCTGTGGTTCTATCGGGGCCAGAGCGACCGGGAGGAGGGCTCCCGCGTGGGCCACGAACCCATGGGCATCGTGGAGGCAGTCGGCGAGGACGTGCGCTCGGTCGAACCCGGCGACCGGGTGTTCGCGCCCTTCGTCGTCAGTTGCGGGCACTGTGAGTTCTGCCGCAAGGGACTGCACACCTCCTGTGTCAACGGCGACTCGTGGGGCGGCGACAACGGCGGCGGACAGGGAGAGTACGTCCGCGTGCCGACGGCCGACGGGACGCTCGTCCGGGTCCCCGACCGGCACGCCGACGACGAGGACATGCTGGAAGCGTTGCTGCCGTTGACCGACGTGATGGGGACTGGCCACCACGCCGCCGTGAGCGCGGGCGTCGGCGAGGGCGACACCTGCATCGTCGTCGGCGACGGCGCGGTCGGTCTGTGTGGGGTCCTCGCCGCGCGTCGACTCGGTGCCGAGCGCATCGTCGCGATGGGACACCACGAGGACCGACTGGAACTGGCCCGGGAGTTCGGTGCCACCGAGACTATCAGCGCCCGCGGAGAGGAGGCCATCGAGCGAGCCATCGAGACGACCTACGGCGGTGCGACCCACGTCATGGAGTGTGTCGGTGCCGCGTCGGCGATGGAGACCGCCATCGAGGTGTGTCGGCCGGGCGGAACCGTCGGCTACGTCGGCGTCCCCCACGGCGTGAACGAGGACGGCCTCGACCTCTTCGGGATGTTCGGCGACAACATCACTCTCAGCGGCGGCGTCGCGCCGGTCCGGGCCTACGCCGAGGACCTGATGGCCGACGTGTTGCAGGGGACGCTCGACCCGTCGCCCATCTTCACCAAGACGGTCGACCTTGACGGCGTGCCGGAGGGCTACCGCGCGATGGACGAACGCGACGCCATCAAGGTCCTCGTCAAACCGTAGGTGGGTCGAGCGCCCGGCCCGAGCGCTAGGCCCATGTGTATCCAGACCAATATCTGGTGATGACACGCTCTACGACAGTACTGGTCGTCGGCGGCGGTGCGACCGGCGTCGGTGTGGCCCGTGACCTCTCGCTCCGCGGCGTCGACGTGACGCTGGCCGAACGCGGTGGCCTCGCCAGCGGAACGTCGGGTCGCTCGCACGGGCTCTTACACAGCGGTGCGCGCTACGCGGAGGCCGACGCGACCGGCGCCGAGGAGTGTATCGAGGAGAACCGGATCCTCAGAGACGTCGCCGGGGAGTGTATCCGCGACACCGGCGGCCTGTTCGTCCAGTTGACCGAGGACGACCCCGAGTACTTCGAAGCGAAGCGTGACGCCTGCGAGGCCGTCGGCATCGAGACTGACGAACTCGACGCGGACGCGGCCCGCGAACTGGTGCCGGACCTCTCTCCCGAGGTCGAACGCGCGATGCGAGTTCCGGACGCCGTCATCTACCCCTCGCGTCTCGTCGCCGCGAACGCGGCCGACGCCGAGGCCAACGGCGCGACGATTCACCCGCACGCGCCCCTCGAATCGCTCACTGTCACCGACGGGCGGGTGACGGCCGCGACGCTCGGCGGCGACGCCGACGAGACGGTCGATCCCGACTACGTCGTCAACGCGGCCGGCGCGTGGGCAGGGCAGGTCGCGGCGAAGGCCGGCGTCGACGTGGAGATGGCCCCGGCGCGGGGCGTGATGGTCTCCGTCGAGTACGATTCGCTCGGGCCGGTTCTGAACCGGTGTCGCGACCCCGACGACGGCGACATCGTCGTCCCACACGAGAGCGAGGCGGTACTGGGCACGACCAGCGTCCCCGTCTCGGACCCCGACGACTACGAGAGGGCCGACTGGGAGGTCGAACGGTCCATCGAGGAGTGTGCGGCGATGCTGCCGCCGGTGGCGGACGCCGACGTCGTCCGGACGTGGTGGGGCGTCAGACCGCTGTACGCGCCCGACGAGGGCGACGGCGACCGGAGGGGGATCTCGCGGGGGTTCTTCAGGCTGGATCACGCCGACGACGGCGTCGAGAATCTGGTCAGCGTCGTCGGCGGCAAGTTGACCACCTACCGGCAGATGGCAGCGTCGACGACGGACCTCGTCTGCGAGCGACTCGGCGTCGAGGCCGACTGCGAGACGGCGACTCGACGCCTGCCCGGCGCGGACGACGGCGACAGGCTAGACGAGTTCGTCGCGAGATACGACGGACAGGGGCCGACGGACGAAGACGTCGTCACGCGTGGCTGACTGGTGACTGCTACCCGCTAAACTCCCGGAACGCGGCCTCGAAGTCGTCGAACTCGTTGACCGCGTCGTCGGCCCGTTGGCGGAGTTCCTCGACGCGCCTGCTGACCTCGTGGTACTCCTCGTGGGCGTCGAGTTCGGCGTGGTTTTTCTCGGATTCGAGCGTCGCCTTCTTCGACGCCATGGCGAAGTACTGCTTGAGGTGGTCGTCGTACGTATCGCGGACGAGCATCTCGTCGACGGCCGCTAACAGGTCCTCGCGGCCGACGGGTTTCGTGAGATAGTCGTCGAACGGCATCTCGACGATGTCGAATCCCGGGTCGACGGCCGTGACCATCACGACGCGACAGTCGAGACCCCGGTTCTCGATGGCGTCGAGCACGTCGTCCCCCGACATCCCCGGCATCTGCCGGTCCAGAAACACGACGTCGACGGCGTCGTCCATCTTCTCGAGTGCGGTTTCGCCGTCGTTAGCACTCCGGACGTCGTGGTCTGTTCCAAGCCAGGCCGTATAGAGTTCGGCGACGTCGTGTTCGTCGTCGACCACGAGTACCGTCGCCGTCCCCGAGTGAGTCGTCGCTTGCACACTTTGTTTCTTCGTCATCGTGTCCCCACCGACTGTTCTGATTGCGTTCTTACCGGATGGCAATAATAAACCCACCTCTCGGATTATCAATGGTGATTCTGCGTAGACGAGCGGGACCCCAGAACAGTTTACACCGGCCCACCTATCGGCACTCGATGGCCACTGTCACGGGTCCGTGGTCCGACGAGGAACTCACGGACTTCCTCGAGTCGACGACGGTACCGATCCGGCTAGGGTGTCGACGCCCCGATGGCGACCCGTGGATGCTCTCGCTGTGGTATCGCTACGAGGACGATACGCTACAGTGTGCGACCGCCGCCGACGCCGCTGTGGTCGGGTATCTGGAACACGACGACGTCGTCAGTTTCGAGGTGTCGACCAACGACCCACCGTACCGGGGTGTCAGAGGAAACGGGACCGCGACAGTCTCGCCGGACGAGGGAAAAGCGACGCTGCGAGCGCTCATCCACCGGTACCTCGGTGGGACCGACTCGCCGCTGGCCGAGCGACTCCTGTCGCCCGACCGTCGCGAGGTGACGATCACGATCACCCCCGACCGCCTGCACTCGTGGGACTACAGCAGTCGGATGTGACGCGACCCGTCGGGGCTTTGTCGCTGGCGGTCGTACCCCCGCCGATGTCACCCGACCCGTCGGTCGTTCGCTCGCTAGCCGTCAGTGCCGAAGACCTCACCGCGGCACTGGAGGCAAACGCCCGTGACGGACCGCGGACGGTCCTCCGTGCGACGCCGCCATACAGCGGTCGGATGCGAGCGCGACTCCACGTGGTACAGAGAGACGACGAGGAGACACTCCACGTCGCGCCGGAGCGACTCTTGACGGACACGGCACCGGCCTATCCGACGCCCGACGACACCGCAGACGAACTCCGTGCGGACGAGACGGAGACGTACACCGTCGAGCGCCACCGGGCGTACCACGAACGGCGCGTCGACGAATGGCGAGAGACGGTGTGCGACCACGTCGTCGACACGGCCACGGTGCCGGCCGTCGACCACGAAGTTAATATCTCTCTATTGGGTCCCTGAAAAACGGGGTCGAACGTACCGATCTGTACTGCTATAGTACCGGCTGAAACAGCACGAGAGGGGATTCTAAAACGTCTACGCGGATTTAATCGTGGCGTGAAACGTCGGGGTCGTCTCGGGGCGTGGCGTGAAACGAAACGAAATAGGACGAACGCTCTCGCGGTTATAAGCCGGTATCCGTTCTACGAGGGAACAGGTCACTCCATGTCGAGTTCGTCAGCACACGAACTGTTCGCCCGCCTCGACGAAACGGTCCCGAACGTTCCCCAAACCCTCCTGGAACCCCTCCGTGGCATCGCCTTTTGGACAGCTATTGCCCTCCCGTTCCTCTACCTGCCGCTGCTGGCGTCGGGCCTCGAGACCCCGGCCGTCAGGACGGCGTTCGCCGCACTGGTCGCCTGTAACGCCGTCGCATTGCTCCTCGGCCACTCGTACGCGCGAGAGTGAGAGACGGAGTGGCGTCTGTCGGCCCCAGCCCCGACTTTGTCTCGGCGGGTCGGGGCCACATATTTATATTCCCAGTCGTCTAAGAACTGGTATGGCCGCTTACGGCCGGCCGACCCTACGAGATTTGTTCGACGAGTCACCGACGCCGCACATCGCACACCCCCCTCGTAGCCACCATCGGGATTTCTACATCGCCACAGACGGGTCCTTCCGACAGCACGGAATCGACCCCGTCGCCAGTGATGGACGCCCGACGGAGCGAGGTGGTCTGGGAGTCGTCGTCGAGACACTAGACGGCGAGCGAGTCGTCCGTCTCTCGGTACCGGACAGCGCGCCGGACAACAACGTCGCCGAGTACCGGGCGCTCCACCTCGGACTGGACGTCCTCGCGACGCGGGCACCGGCTGACGCCCGCGTCGGACTGCTCATCGACCACGACCAACTCGCCGAGAACGTCAACGCCGAGGTACTGGCGACACACGGGTCGGCCTACGACCCGCCCCACAGCGTCTCGGTACCGCCAGCGACGGGCCTCCACTGGCGGGGGATTCAGGCCCGCGTCAACAGTTTCGGCGAGGTTCGGGCGGCCCGCATCTCAAGCGACCGAAACCCGGCCCATCCGCTCGCCAACGCGCCGGACCAGTACGCCCACGTCAACGGCGAACCGGACCGCTGTGTCCTCCCACAGACCACGTCCACCGACAAGCGTGTGCCGCCGCCCTCTCGGTCGGAGCGTGGCGGGGCCTCAGACTGACCCGGAGGGCGGGCCGACGCTCGTCCCGGCGCGGATAGCCGACGACGGTACGCCCATCTCGGCGGATTATACACCACCTAACCGGTCATTCGAGCGTCCGCCAGCTCCAAGACGGGGCCCAATCGAACAGCCGTGCTGCCTTCGACGTATCGACCAGTGCGGTGTGGTCCGATAGGTCCGCCCGGACCGCC
Organism: Haloarcula sp. S1AR25-4; assembly: GCF_031624555.1. Classification (NCBI taxonomy): domain Archaea; kingdom Methanobacteriati; phylum Methanobacteriota; class Halobacteria; order Halobacteriales; family Haloarculaceae; genus Haloarcula; species Haloarcula sp. S1AR25-4. The sequence goes on from NZ_JAMQOR010000002.1 coordinate 241,122, forward strand.
GCGTCCGGGAACAGGTCGGCCACCACTGCCTCCGTCAGCGTCTCCGCGCTCGTATCGGGGGCCGACACCCAGACGCGCTCGTGGCCGTCAAACGCCGCCTCGACCGACCGCCGGACGAGGTCGACCACGTCTGAGACGTGTGCGTAGGTGAACAGTGTATTGCGCTGGGTGTGGAGGGTATCCGTCGCCCGGAGGCCGTCGAGCGTCCGGTCGGCCTCGACGAACGTCTCGCGGGCCATCTCGTCGTCGACGACCCACGGGAACCGAAGTGACGTGATAGTCCGTGGCCGGTCGGCGGTCCGTCGCGCGAACCCGTCCGCGATGGTCTCAAGCGTCTGCTTGCCCAACCCGTAGGACGTCGACGGGGTGAGTCGATGAGACTCGTCGACCGGGAGGTAGTCGACGGTGATGGGGCCCGGTTCGAAGCCGCCACCGATGGCGCTGAAACTCGACGCGAGCGTCACCGTCTCGACGCCGAGTTCGCCGGCGGCCTCCAGTACGTGATAGGTGGACATGGCGTTGCTCTCGAAGGTCCGATACCCCGGCGTTCGTTCGGGCGTCGGGAGCATCCCGAGGTGGACGACGGCGTCGGCGTCGCTCTTCGCGAGCGACCCGTACACCTCGCCGGCGTCGAGCAAGTCGGTCGTGAGATAGGCGTCCGAGTGTGACTCGTCGGGTTTCCCCCGAGAGATGTTGACGGTCCGATACCCTTCCACACCGAGGTGTTCGAGGACCGCCTGTCCGACCCGACCGTTGCCGCCGGTGACCGCGACTGTTCCCATACGTCGCCAGTGAGGGGCCGAAGACAAAACCGTCGTGGCGAGTGTCCCGCTGCAGACCATTGTGACGGCACGGTTTAGCACTGCATAAGTTACACAGGCGTTTGAATATGACTTCAACAACGTTCCTCCAACGTCACACAGCTCAAACTTTAAGTGGGAGGGGATGTATAGTAACCACTGGGAGGTGACAGACAGATGAGTACCAGTAGCAGCAGGACTCACAGTTCGGACGGACAGCACACGGATCGGTCGGCACCGACACCGTCGCTCTCCCGATACGACTTCGTACTCGCGCTCATCCCCACGACGTTCCTGCTGACGGTCGTCGCCGCCGGACTGGTCGGCGTTGCGGTTCCGAAAGCGCTCGCCGTCGGGTCGGTACTGGCACTGACTGCCGTCGTCGACGCCCTCTTCATCAACCCGCCCACAGGCAGGTGAAACGACCGCCGTAGCGACGACGTCGCCGTGATCACTCCTGCTGGGCGTCTACGACTGCCACGCCCGCGAGATTGACGATGTCCTTGACCTCGTCACCACGCTGGATGACGTGGACCGGTTTGTCCATCCCGACGAGCATCGGACCGATAGCCTCGGCGCCACCGAGTCGCTGGAGCAGTTTGTAGCCGATGTTGCCCGCTTCGAGGTTCGGGAAGACGAGCACGTTCGCGGGGTCGTCGAGTTCGGAGAACTCGTAGGTACTGTTGAGGATGTCCTCGACGACGGCGGTGTCGGCTTGCATTTCCCCGTCGACCGGGAAATCCACCCGGTCGTCGGCCTGTAACTTCGCCACGGCCTCGCGGGGTTTTCGGGTTCCGTCGGTGTCGACACTGCCGAAGTTCGAGTACGACAGCATCGCCGCGCGTGGTTCGACGTTGAAACTGCGGGCCAACTCGGCAGTGTGTCGAGTTACCTCTGCGAGCACGTCGGCGTCGGGGTCCTGATTGACCGTCGCGTCCGCACAGAAGATGACGCGGTTCTTGAACGTCAGCATGTAGACGCCGGCGGCGTAGTCGGCGTCCTCGGCGGTGCCGATGACCTGCAGGGGCGGGCGCAGGGCCGAGGGGTAGTGGTGAGTCAGGCCGGTCAGCATCGCGTCGGCGTCGCCCATCTCGACCATCACGCTGCCGAGGTAGTTGCCGTCACGGACCAGTTCCTCGGCCTCGCGCCGCGTGACGCCCTTGCGCTGGCGGAGTTCGTACAGGCGGTCGGCGTACGCCTCGACGTCGGCCGTCTCCGGGTCGACCACCACGGGGTCGAACTCCAGTCCGAACCGGCGACGCGTCGCCTCTATCTCGTCGGCGTCGCCCAGCAGGACCGGTTGGGCGATGCCCTGTTCGACGAGTTGGTAGGCCGCTCGAATCATCTTCTCGTCGTCGCCCTCCGCCAGCACCACCCGTTTGGGGTCGCTCTTGGCCTTGTTGAGGACGACGCGCATCATCTCGCGGGACTTGCCCAACCGCGCTTCCAGCCGTTCGACGTAGTCGTCGAGGTCTAACTCCTTGCGCGCGGCGCCGCTGTCCATCGCAGCCTTCGCGACGGCTGGCGTCACCTCGAAGAGCACGCGGGGGTCCAGCGGTTTGGGGATGATGTATTCCGGCCCGAACTGGAGCGGTTGGTCGCCGTAGGCCTTGACGACGGCGTCGGGCACGTCCTGTCGGGCGAGGTCGGCCAACGCTTCGGCGGCGGCCACCTTCATCTCCTCGTTGATTTCGGTGGCGCGCACGTCCAGTGCGCCGCGGAAGATGAACGGGAACCCCAGCACGTTGTTCACCTGATTGGGGTAGTCAGAGCGCCCGGTGGCCATGATGACGGCGTCGTCGCGGGCGTGTTTGGCGTCCTCGTAGTCGATTTCGGGATCGGGGTTGGCCATCGCGAAGATGATGGGGTCCGACGCCATCGACTGGACCATCGTCTCGTCGACGATGCCGCCAATAGAGAGGCCGACGAACACGTCGGCACCGGCCATCGCGTCCGCGAGGTCGCCCTCCGGAACGTCCCGGGCGAACTCCTGTTTGAACTCGTTGAGGTCCTCGTGCTCGGCGCGGTCTGCAGTGATGATGCCCGAGGAGTCACACATCGTGATGTTCGCTTTCGTCGCGCCCAGCGAGACGTAGAAACGGGCGGTAGCGATGGCGCTCGCGCCGGCCCCGGAGAAGACGATGTCGAGGTCGGCGAGGTCCTTCCCGGCGATGTCGGCGGCGTTGACCAGCGCGGCCCCGGAGATGATAGCAGTACCATGCTGGTCGTCGTGGAACACCGGGATGTCCATCTCCTCCCGGAGGCGGCGCTCGACTTCGAAACACTCCGGAGCGGCGATGTCTTCGAGATTGATGCCGCCGAAGGTCGGTTCCATCGCCCGGACGGTTTCGACCATCGCGTCGGCGTCGTCCGTGTCTAGTTCGATGTCGAAGACGTCGATGTCGGCAAAGCGCTTGAACAGGACGCCTTTCCCCTCCATCACTGGCTTTGAGGCCTCCGGTCCGATGTCGCCCAACCCCAGCACCGCGGACCCATCCGAGACGACGGCGACCATGTTCCCCTTCGCTGTGTAAGTAAAGGCCCGCTCTGGGTTCTCCGCGATCTTTTCGCAGGGTGCGGCGACGCCGGGTGAGTACGCCAGTGAGAGGTCCCGCTGTGTATTGGTCGGTTTCGTCGTCGCTATCTCTATCTTGCCGGGCGGGTCCCGGCTGTGATAGTCGAGTGCGTCTTCGTCAAGTCCCATACCGAGACGTCGTTCCCGGCCATCAAAAAGGCAAGTTTACCGTCAAGCGACGTAGTCAACCTCAACGACTGTCGAAATCTTTCGGGCAGTCTCGACACCGCGTGCCGGCGACGGTATTCGCGAGTTCGGTCGTCGCGGACTGCTGGTCCGTGGCGGAGCCTCGGTACGCACCCGTCTCTCGTTCGCGTCTGCAACCGCTCGACTGACGGACGAGACGGCGTCGACGGGCACTCGATATCACGTCGAGGACGCGTCCGCCCCATCTCTGCGACGGTGACGAGTTCGACGGCGTCGTACAGCGATGCGGTGTGAAAGGCAGTGGCTTGTGTCTCGGACGGCGTGGCGTCTACAGCCTCCGCCACCCAAAGAAGGGGCTAAGTACGAGCGCACCAAGGTCCGAGTATGACCGACCGCTTCCGTCGGCTACTCACGGCGACGACAGCCCTGACGTTCGGCCTCATCCTGCTCGGGGTGTACACCGGTGCCATCGGTGCGGGACTGACGTGCGGGGCCCGATGGCCACTGTGTGACGGCTGGATGGGACTGTTCCCGGCTAACTGGGCGAGTTTCGTCGAGTGGTTCCACCGTCTGGTCGCGATGATTACCGGGTTCGCTATCCTCGGCTCTACCGTCGCCGCGTGGCGCGGCGGGTACTCGACGCGCATCAAGTACGCGACCGGCGTCGCCACCGTGGTCCTCCCCGTCCAGATACTGCTCGGTGCAAACACCATCATCAACTTCGGCGCGGCCGCACAGGTGCTCCACCACGCCGCCGCGCTGACGATTCTGACCGCGATGGTCGCGGCGACCGCGTGGACGTTCGACGGGGCCAGTTCGCCCGCCGAAACCCGGTCGGACACCTCGGCGAGCGAGTCGACGGCGGACGCCGACGCCAGTCCCAGTTCCGACTGACCGCCCGATTCCGTCCAAACGTTTCGAAGAACGTACAACACCGGTAGTAACCGGTTCGTAACACTAATCCGGGCATGCGACCATGTACCGTCCATGTCAGACAAAGGACTCTCGCGACGACAGTACCTCACCACCGTTGGCGGGACGGCAGTGACGCTCTCGGTAGCCGGATGTTCCGGTGATGGCGACAGCGGTGACGGCGGTGACGCTGGCACCGAGCGACCGACTATCACGGCCGGCACTGCGCCAGGGTTCCCGCCGTTCGAGATGAAAGAGGGCGGCGACCTCGTCGGATTCGACATCGACCTACTCGAAGCCGTGGTCTCGGAGACCGAGTACCAGTTCTCCGGCTGGAAGGAATTCGAGTTCGACTCGCTCATCCCCGCACTCACGAACAACAACATCGACGTCATCGCGGCCGGGATGACCATCAACGACGACCGCGACCAAACCATCGACTTCAGCGACCCATACTACTCCTCGGATCAGGCCATCGTCGTTCGCTCGGACGGCGACTTCGCCCCCGAGAGCCTCTCGGACCTCGCCGACCGCCCGGTCGGCGCCCAGAAGGGGACGACCGGCGAAGGCGTCGTACAGGACGAACTCGTCGGCGACGAGATCACCGAGAACCAGTACAACGCCTACGACAACTACGTGCTGGCCATTCAGGACCTCCAGAACGGCAACGTCGACGCCGTCGTCATCGACGTGCCCGTCGCCAACACGTTCGCGGCGAACCGGTCCGTCGAGGTCGCGTTCGTCTACGAGACCGGCGAGAAGTTCGGCTTCGGCGTCCGCACCGACGACGACGCTCGCCAAGAGGCCCTCAATTCGGGACTCTCGACGGTCCGCGAGGACGGCACCTACGAGGAACTGACGCGAAAGTGGTTCGGCGAGTAAATCGATGTTGCAGGCAGGCGACTGGGCGTTCGTCCTCGACAACTTCGACTACCTGCTGACCGGCGCGGCCGTCACCGTCGGCCTGACGCTGACCAGCTTGTTGCTCGGCTTCCTGCTGGGGTTCCCGGCCGGGGCTGTCGAGGTGTACGGCGAGGGCATCGCACAGCGCATCGTGAGCGTCAGCGGCGTCGTCCTCCGTGGGACGCCCATCGTCGTCATCATGCTCGTCCTCTTTTTCGTCGTCTCGATCTCGAAGTCGGCGTTCGTGACGGCCACCGTCGGGCTAGGACTGCGGAGCGCGGCCTACCAGTCACAGATATTCAGGGGGGCACTCCAGAGCGTCGACGAGGGGCAGATGGAGGCGGCCCGCGCCGTCGGGATGAGTCGATTCGAGGCCATCCGCCACGTCGTCGTCCCGCAGGCGCTCCGGCGGTCGATGCCCGGCTTCCAGAACGAGTTCACCATCGTCCTGAAGGACACGAGCATCGCCTTCGCCATCGGCCTCGCGGAGCTGTTGACCCGGGGCTACGACCTGTTCACCCAGAGCGGCCGGTCGACGGCCGTGCTGGAGGTGTTCGTCGCCATCAGCGCCGTCTACTTCGTGCTGACGTTCGGGACGAACCGGGCGCTGGACCGCCTGAGCGAGTACTACGCGATTCCGTCGGGAGAGAGTTCATGACACTGCTACGAGTCGAGGACGTACACAAGTCCTACGGAGACGAGGAGGTACTGAAGGGTGTCAGTTTCGAGATGGACCGCGGGGACGTCGACGTCCTCATGGGCCCCAGCGGCAGCGGGAAGTCGACGATGCTGCGCTGTATCAACCGCCTGACCGAGATAGACAGCGGCGGCATCTGGCTGGACGGGACGCCGGTCTACGACCCGGAGACTGACGTAAACGAACTCCGGCAGGACGTCGGCATGGTGTTTCAGGACTTCAACCTCTTTGCCCACCTCACCGCGCTGGAGAACATCACGCTCGGCCTGAAACGGGTGCTGGGCGTGCCCGAAGCCGAGGCGACGGAACGGGCCGCCGACCACCTCGCACAGGTGGGATTGGCCGCACAGGCGGACTCCTACCCCGCCGAACTCTCGGGCGGCCAGCAACAGCGGGTCGGCATCGCCCGCGCGCTGGCGATGGAGCCGAAACTGATGCTGTTCGACGAGCCGACCAGCGCCCTGGACCCCGAACTCGTCGGCGAGGTGGTCGAGGTGATGCGTGACCTCGCAGAGCGCGGGATGACGATGCTCGTCGTCTCCCACGAGATGGGCTTTGCCCGCTCTGCGGCCGACGACATCCACTTCCTCGACAGCGGTCGCATCGTCGAGTCGGGGCCGCCCGAACAGTTGTTCCAGCGGCCGGAACACGACCGAACCAGCGAGTTCCTGACGGGGCTCCAGTCGAACGGCCACTGATGAGCGCCGAAGAACCGTCCGTCGCCGACGAGGTCCGCACCACCGTCACCGTCGACACCGACAGACCGTGGGCGCTCGCCGGCCTCGTGGCGTTCTGGGGCTGGTTGCTCCTGCGCTGGACGAACGACTTCCTCCTGCCAGACGGGCTGGCGTTCCCGAGCGACCAGTCGTTCGTTCCGGCGGCGCCGTTCGCCACCGCCGCCGAGTCGCTCGGTGCGACCGCCGCCTCGCTGGGCGTCGCCGGCGCGCCGCTGGACGTGGTCGCCGGTCTCCTCGGGTTCGTCGCCGGCGCCATCCCCTCGCTCCCCTCCCTCGCTCGCGGCGCGTGGCTCACCATCGTCCTCACCGTCGCCGGCATCGCCTTCGGGTTCGTGCTGGCGGTGCCGCTGTCGGTCGCTCGCGTCTACGGCGGCCGAGGCCTGCGGTGGCTCTCGCTGTCCTACACCGAACTCATCCGCGGGACGCCACTACTCGCCCAGCTATTCGTGCTGTACTTCGGCCTGCCGCTGACCCAGATCATCCGCGAGGTGCCCGGCGTCGGCGTCGGGTTCGTCCCCGCGACGGCCGTGTGGGTCGCCATCATCGGCTTCACCCTCAACAGCGCGGCGTACCAGGCCGAGTACATCCGGTCAGCGCTGGAGTCGGTCGACGCCGGCCAGTTGACCGCCGCCCGGTCTATCGGCCTCTCGAAGGTGGACGGTATCCGCTACGTCGTCCTCCCGCAGGGGCTTCGCTACGCCATCCCCGGGTGGTCGAACGAACTCGTCTACCTCATCAAGTACTCCTCGCTGGCGGCCTTTATCACGGTCCGGGAGTTGTTCTTCCAGGCGGAGTCCATCGCCAACGACACCTTCCGCTACACGGAACTGTTCGTGCTGGCGGCGCTGTTCTACCTCGCGCTGGTCGTCTCGGCGTCGCTCCTGATGAATCTCGTCGAGGATCGAACCGCGATACCCGGTATCGGCGGGAAGCGACAGGCCTGACTACCCCCCGTCTTCGACGACGTACGCGCCGAAGTCCTCGGCGGTGCCGACCCCCGAACGCCACCCAGACGTGTCGCGTCTCGGTGTGGTTACAGAGGTTCCTGACGGTGTCCTCGTGGACGCGGACGACGCCGTCCTGCGGCACGTCCTGCACCTCACCCTCGATGGCTATCTGACCATCAGTCAGCGCCACGAATACCTCCTCTTGGCCCGCGTGGGTGTGCGGCGTCGTCACCTCGCCGGCGTCGACGATGGCGTAGCCGTCGGTCATAGCAGGGTGGTGTGCGGGGTGATAGAAAGCGACGGATGGGGAGTATGAGTGACGTATGTGTGTGACTGAGGGTCACATAAAGTCCGAGAGCCCGGACTGCTGGTCGTCCTCTTCGGCGGCGTCGCTGTCGGGCACCTCCTCTTCGTCCGCTGTCTCGGCCTCCTCGCCGTCGTCGGCCGCTCCACCGAGGGTCGCCTGCGAGTCCTCGTCGCCGTCTTCGTCCGCGGTGTCGCCCTCGCTCGCCTCGGCACCGCTCGCGGACCCGCCAGCGAACGCACCGCCGGAGTGTTCGACGGCGGCCTCCTCCTGCAGTCGCTCGGCGTCCTCGACGATGGACTGGACCTTGTTGGTGTCCTTGCCCGACCCCGTGACGAAGGCGACGTGTTCGGCCTCCATGTCGTAGGTGGCGGCCATCGCCACCGTCAGTTCGCGGTTCGTACAGTGGTGGGTCATCGTCGCGAGGAACGGCATAATCTCCCGGCGGGCGGTCCGCATCGAGACGCCGTCGACGGCAGCGATCTGCTGGGCGACGTAGTCCCGGGTCTTCCGGGTCCCCTTCGAGCGGCCGAGTTTCGACCAGTACGAGGGTGGCCCGTAGCGGGTCCAGCCACCCTTCTTCCCGTCGCGGGCGGCGGCGACGCCGGCGGTCATGTTGTCGCCCGCGTAGCGCCAGAACGAGTAGTTCTGCGTCGCTCGCACCCGGCCGAGCCACCGGTCGGCGTTCGAGAGGAACTCGTAGGCCGTCGCGAGTTCCGCGCCCTCGTAGTCTTTGGGCATGTTGTCCTCTATCCAGTTGATGAGGTCGTCGGGCGTCTCGTCGACGTCGTAACTGGCCTTCAGGGCCTCCTCGGCGGTGCCCTCCTTCAGCACGACGTCGAGGTACTCGAAGATGCCCTCGGAGGTGTCCCGTTCGCCGGAGACGTAGTCGTCGGCCTCGATACGGTCGCGGCCCTCGGCGGTCGCCTGCAGGTCCTTGATGGCCCCGCGCAGGTCGCCGCTGTTCTGCTCGGCGATGTCCTCGATGACCGCGTCGGTGTACTCGACGCCCTCCTTCCGGCAGATGTCACGGAGGACGGGGACGATAGAGCGCTTCTGCACCGCCGAGAACTCGATGTCCTGACAGTTGTTGCGCAGGGAGTTGGACATCTCGTAGTACTCGTTGGCGATGAGGATCATCGGCTGGTTGGCCTCCTTCACGAGCGAGGCGATGGCACGGGCACCGCCCCGGTCGGCGTTGCCGTGGATGTTGTCGGCCTCGTCCATCACCACGAGGCGTCGCCCCGCCCCGCCGGCGGTGAGGGTGCCGGACTTCGCCGCCTCGCCGGCGACCTGTTCGATGACGTCTTTGGTGCGTGAGTCGCTGGCGTTGAGTTCGATGGTCGGCCAGCCCATGTCGTTGGCCAGCGCGTGAGCGGCGGAGGTCTTGCCCACGCCGGGCGTGCCGTGGAGGACGACCGCCTCGCGGTGGCTCTCCCACGTATCAGCCCACTCCTTCAGCGCGTCGCGGGCCTTGTTGTTGCCCCGTACCTCCGAGAGCGTACTCGGGCGGTACTTCTCCGTCCAGTCCATTGGACCGTGGTTGGTGCGACCGGCGTTTAGGGGTTGCGGAGACAACGTGGCCCGAAGGCATTTACCGCCGGCAGGCGGCGTCTGACCCGTCATGAACGAAGACAGCCGTAGCTACGTCGCCGCCGCGGCGGCCGGTGCCGTCGCGTTCGTCCTCGCGTACGTACTGGTGTACGCCCTCAGCATCTCCGTGGTCAGGGACTCGATACTGACCGGCATCGCCGAGGCGTTCGGCGACGAGAACGCCGCGTGGAAGATAGTGGGCTGGGTGTTCTTCAACGCCCAGTTCGTCACGACGACCGTCACCGTCGACGTGCCCTTGCTCGGCGGTACCGACGCAGTGAACTTCGTCGCCGAGAGCGACTCGCTGTCGCCCGTGCTGTACGTGATTCCGCCCGCTCTATTGACCGCCGCCGGTCTCGCGGCCGCCCGTGTCGACGGCGCGGTCGAGACGGCGCGTGCGCTCCGGGTCGGCCCGGCGGTCACGCTGGGCTACCTCCCGCTGGCAGTCGTCGGGGCACTGCTGTTCGCGGTCAGCGTCGGCGAGGGGAGCGGTGGGTCGCCCGACCTCCTGACCGCCGTCGTCCTCGCAGGCATCCTCTACCCCGTCGTCTTCGGGACGCTCGGGGCAGTCCTCGGCACGGCACTCGGCGGCGACTGACGCGGCCAAGCGTTTACGTGGGAAGGCGCGGCCACGGACGGCCGTGGCACGTCGATACCCGAGTCAGACAGGCGACGAGCGAGCGGTCACGCCCGTGGTCGCAGTGGTACTGCTCGTCGCTCTCGTCGTCGTCCTCGCCGCCTCGGTGACCGCCGCTACCGTGGGGTACGCGAGTGACCTACGCGGCCCGGCCCCGACCGTCGCCCAGTCCAGCGGCGAGTTCGAGCGATACGCGACCGGCGGTGGCCGTTACACCGACCAGATAGTCCGCGTCACGCACCTCGCCGGCGACCCGTTACGCGTCGCCGACCTCGAACTGGTCGTCGACGCCAGCGACGCCTGCGGGAAGTCGGGTCGGTTGGTGAACCTCCCCGCGGAGGGTGACGACCTCCGGCCGACCGAGGCGTACGTCCGCGGCGACGACGTCTTCGACAACGCCTACGACGCCGTCGAGGGGCCTATCGGGACGGGCGACGTCGACGACGACGGGACGTGGAGCGCCGGCGAGACGGCCCAGTTCCGTCTGGCGACGAGCGAGTGTCCCCTCGACTCCGGTGACCGCTTCACCGTTCGGGTCGTCCACACGCCGACGGGCGCCGTCCTCGTCGAAGAGTCGGTGACGGCGTCCTGATGGGGACCGGCGTTCCGGTACGTTTTTGTTCCAGTCCGATAATCTTGCTAACTAATGACACGCGGCGCGCGCGCCCAACTCGCCGAGAAGATAGCCGGCGAAGTCGCACTCAGCGACGACCCGGGGGCGACTCTGCGGAAGTGGCGTACCGACTTCGGCGTTGCACAGACGGCGTTGGCCGACCGGTTGGACGTCTCACCGTCGGTCGTCTCCGACTACGAGAGCGGGCGTCGGGACAACCCGGGTATCGCCGTCGTCCGGCGACTCGTCGGGGCGCTTTTAGACATCGACGAAGAGCGAGGCGGCGACCACATCCGACAGCACGCCCGCGTGCTGTCCTCGGGGTTCGACAGCGACGTGGTCCACGACCTGCGGGAGTACTCGGCCAACGTCTCCGTCGAGCGAGTGTACGACGCCATCGGCGCCGAGGAACTCCACCGCGGCGGGCAGGACACCGTCGCCGGCCACACCGTCATCAACTCCATCGCCGCCATCACGCGCCTCTCCTCCGACGAGTTCTATCAACTGTACGGCCAGTCGACCAACCGCGCGCTGGTGTTTACGAACGTCACCCGCGGGGAGTCCCCGCTCGTGGCGCTGCGCGTCGTCTCGCCGACGCCGAACGCCGTCATCCTGCACGGCCTCGACAGCGACGACGTGTGGGAGAAGGCGGCCGATCTGGCTCGCATCGACGACTTCTCGCTCGCGGTCACGGACCGGGATATAGAGGACGTGCTGGACGGGTTACGGAGCCTCCCGTAACGTCGGGTTGCTCGTCGCTCAGAGCGCGACGAGTAGGTCCGTCGCGTACATCACGGCGAGGCCGACGAGGAACGCGAGGACGTTCGTCGGCGTGCCCAGCGACCCGCGACGCCGGACCATCGTCCCGATCTCCCAGTTCACCTGCAGGATAGCGCCCACGCCGATGGCGAGAAACAGCGCCCCCAGCGTCGGCGAGAAGGCGATGCTGCCTATCCACCCGCCGAGGATGACCGGCGCGCCGGCGATGGCACCCAGCGCGACGAAGTGCCAGAGGGCCGGGCGCTCGCCGTCGGCGACGGGGGCGACCACTGCCGGGCCTTCCGTGACGTTGTGAATCATAAAGCCGACGACGAGGAACGCGCCAAGCGAGACGCGCCCCAGCGCCACCGAACTCCCGATGGCCAGCCCTTCGGCGAGATTGTGCAGGCCGATGGAGAGGGCGACGAGGTAGGCGATACCCAGCGGATTCACGTCACCCGAAGCGTTCCACGCCGAGACGGCCTGCACCAGCAAGAGGGCCCCGAGGATTCCCAGCACGACGAGGAGGTTCCCCTCGAAGGCGCCGGGCACCTCGGCCGCCAACTCGAACGCTTCGAACCCGGCGTCGAACGCCAGAAACGCCAGCACGCCGACGGCGAACAGCAGGATAGCGTGCAGCGACCGGTCGCTCATGCCTTGCATCACGGGGTACCACAGCATCCCGAGTGCGACGGGGATGACGCCGACGAACAGACCGACGACGGCCAGCAGGCCGAGTAACTCACCGGTGAGCCCCGGCGACACCTGCGGGGCCGGAATCGTGTGCGTGAACGTCGTCCCGTCCGAGAGGACGAGACCGGTGTGAAGGTCCCACCCCGGCGTCCAGTGGTACGGGACGACGACGCGCCCGCTCTCCATCGGTGCGAGGGTGTTCGTCGCCTCGCCGCCGGCATACAGCGTGAAGTCCCAGTAGGCGTCGTTGACGAGCACCTGACTGATCGTCACGGGGTCCGGCCCGTTGTTGGTCACGTGGAGGACCACCGTCTCGTCGTTCGGCAGCGACGCGTGCGTGACCGTGACGTCGGGCAACGCGCCACCGGTCACCAGTCCGGCGAACGGGTTCAGAAAGACGAACCCCGCGACGACGACGGCGAGCAAGACGAGCGGTGCAACGGCCCCGACCCACGTCGGGAGGCCAAAGGGCATTCCGCCGCGAGCAACGGTCGCGCCACCGTCGGTACGTTCGTCGGTCATGCTCGCACCTCGAAGAAGCTCATCCAGCCGAGTTCGGCGAACTCCGACTGGTGGGCGTGGAACATATACAGCCCCGGCTGATGGTCCGAGTAGTCCAGTTCGACGATACCGCGCTGTGCCTGACACTGCATGATGGTGTCGATGGTCTTGTGTGTCGGTTTCAGCGTCGTCCCGTGGTCGTAGTAGTCGAAGAACTGCGAGTGGGTGTGAAAGGAGTTGACGAGGTCGAACTCGATGGCGTTAATCAGGTACACCCGCTGACGCTGGTCGCGTCGTATCTGTATCGGCTTGACCGTCTCGCCGGCCTCCCACTCGCCGTTCTCGGCGTCGGTCGACCCGACGCCGTAGGCGAAGGCCCGCGTGTTCGCGGCGTACACCTCGTTGTCGCCGTCGAAGTTGGTGTCGAAGCCGTTCATCACCATCACCATCTCGTCGACTTCGTCGGCGCGGTACTCGTGGTTACGCAGTTCGGCTTCCTCGACCAACTCGGCGCGCAGGTCGTCGGTCATCGGGCCGTGGTAGTTGACGTAGTCGCGCGGGTTCTGCCGGACGCGCTCCGGGTCGGGGTCGATGATCATCGCGCCGTAGAGCCCGCGGTGGATGTGTTCTTTCAGCGGCATGGAGTGGCAGTGATAGAAGTGACACCCCGCCGGCCGGGCCTGCCACTCGTAGACGAACCGCTCGCCCTGTTCGATGACGCCCGGGCCGTTCTGGGGGATGCCGTCCATCTGCGGGTCGACGTTCTTCAGATGCGGGTGGATCGTGTGGGGGTGGTCCTGACCGTTGCTGAACCGAACGCGAACGAGTTCTCCCTCGACGGCCCGCAACGTCGGCCCGGGGACCTGCCCGTCGTAGGTCCACGCCGGGAACGTGACGCCCGGCGCGATTTCGATCTCTCGGAGCGACGCGTCCAGTTCGAACTCTCGGACGCGCTGCCCGTCTTCCATCTTGACCGTTCCAGTCTCGAACGTCCGGAGGAACTCGTGTGGATCGAAATCCGCAGATTGGAACTCGCCGACGACGCCGGCGCGACCGTGTGGCGATTCGGCGCCATCGTGGTCGCCCGACGCAGTGGCACCGCCGGAGAGCCCCACGGCGCTCGCGCCTGCGAGCCCCAACCCGCCCAGTACCGCACGGCGACTGACCGCCGCGTCGTCTTTGACGGCACTGACGAGTCGGTCAGAGAGCGACTCGGTGAGTTCCGCCGCGTCCTCGCGGTCGCCGGTCGACCGTGGCCCGTCGTCGGGCATCAGACAGCACCACCATCGGGATTCGACTGCCGAGAGAACTCGACGCCGTTCCAGTTTTTAGACTTCTGCATAGTCGAGATTAGATTCGTCTAAAATAAAAGTATGCCGATGGTAAGATCGCGCGTGTACGACGGCAGTACGGGCCAGTCTGGCGGTTCAAAGCGATGTTGCGGCGTGGATACGTCTCTCGGTGACAGGAACACCGATCGAAAAGCCGCCGCGCCGGAACGACCCGTCGAGCGGAGTGAGACGCCTCGCGAGTGACGTCGTTCCCCGCTCGTCGTTTACGCGGACCGCACGTCGTCCGGGTCCGGTCTACTCTACGTACCGGTACTTCCGTTCGCCCATCCGCCCCCAGCCATCGAAGACGAACTCCGATTCGGGTGCAGTGAACTCCTCGACGTCGGCGTTCGTGTCGTGGTTGTGGACGTCGTGAATCTGCTCGTACTCCTCGAACGAGAGGTTGTACCGCTTGCGATTCTGCTCGTCGATGTTCAACTGGGCGATCTCCTCCTCCCAACCGGGGACGACCGTCTCGGCGTGGACCTCGGCCTGTGCGCCCGACCCGTAGGAGGCGACCAGTAGCTGTTTGCCGGCTAACTCGCGGCCGTGTTCGCGGGCGTGTTTCAGACCGGCGGCGCGGGCGATGTGGACCGACCCGGTGTACCAGTTCCCGACCTCGCGTGAGATCTCCAGCGTCGGGTCGATAGTGTCGGCGTACCAGTCCTGGTAGCGCTCTGTCTCGGTTAGCGCGTCGGTGTATTCCCGGATGGCGTCGCGGAACGCGTCGTCGGACTCGAAGTCCTCGCGCATCGGTTGGTGGCCGATTTCCTCGGCGACGAGGTCCTCGACGTCGGTGCCGCGGATGATGTGCCGGTAGCCCAGCGCCGCGGCCTTCCGGACCATGCCGGGGAACGGCGTGTGGAACGGAATCAGCGGGTAGTCGTCGGGATGGATGTCGCCGACTTGCGACGCGAAGTCGTCCAGCGCTTCGCGCATCCGTGCCAGATAGACGTTCACCGAGCGCTTCCCGTCGACGGAGGGGAACTGCTGGTTCGGCTTGAGGAAGTCCGTCTCGTCGGCGCTACCGAAGCCCTGTTCGGTGGAGAGTTCCACGAGGCTCGGGTCCTCGTCGACGAGCATCGCGACGGCGCCGGCCCCCTGCGTGGCCTCGCCGGGGTCGTCGCGGGCGTACAGCGCCGTGTCCGTGGCGATGACGATGGCCGCCCGGCCGCGGTTCCGACCGGCTCGAATCCAGTTGTAAGCGTCGTCTAAGCTCTGTGTGCCCGCGATACAGGCGAACTTCCGCTCGCCCTTGTTCGCGTGGTGGAAGTCGCCGTCGTAGACCTGTTCGAGACAGCCCGCGACGTACGTCGAGACGGGCTTGGAGTTGTCGAAAGAGGACTCCGTCGCCACGTCGATGCGGCCGATGTCCGCCGGTTCGAGCCCCTTGCGCTCCATCAGTCGGTGGGCGGCGTTGGCCGCCATCGTCACGATGTCCTCGTAGACGTCCGGGAACGAGGAGGCGTGCAGCCCCAGCCCCTTCGTGTACTTCCCGGGGTCGTCACCTTGGGCCGGCGCGAACGTCTCGGCGAGGTCCAGCTTCAGTTTCCCTGTCCAGATCTCCATCGCGTCGATACCGACTGCTGTCATAGATTGAGAGTTACGGGGACGGCATATGTGTTTGTCGACTGTGTATTCGACGACCGTCGAATTTCGGAGACGGTAACGACGGTCGATGTCGTCGATCAGGTCTCCTGGAAGTAATAGACGACGTCTCCCCGGTTTTGTAACTCGATGGTGACACGAACGTCCCAGTTGTCCGAACTCGTCACTTTCGTTAGCCCGGTAAAGTCGTACTGGGTGAACGTGTTCCCGCTCGCCGTCCCGAACTGCCCGACGAACACGACCGCGCTACTTCCGCCGCCTGTGGTACTGAGGACCGCGTTCTGGTCTAAGTCGATACGACTACCGTCTGCCGAGAGCGCTCTGGAAGTCGGGTTGCCGTCAACGTCTCGATAGCCGTCTGAATCACCGCCAGATATGTCTATCTCGCGCGGCCCGTCGTTGTATATCTCTCCGGACACGCCGTTTCGTGCAGTGATAGAGACGGCCTGAATCCGTGCGAAGTTCGAATCGCTGTTGCTAATCTCGAATTGGACCGCACTGTTACTTCCGGTGGTCGTGAGGCCGCCTTCGTACCGGATGCCGTTCTGGACGCTCGGGGAACTGACCGCGAACGTCGTGCCGGCGGTGTCGGCGTCGCTCCGACTGAGGCCGACGGTGTACGGCGAGTTCGCGCCCGACCCCGTGCTGACGCCGGTCAGTTCGAGCGTGATGATGTCGCCGTCTGTCGCCCCGTCAGAGGTGTACTGCAGGACGACGTCACTGCCCTGTTCGAGGAACTGGACGGACCCACCGCCGCCAGCGACGGTGGCGCTCGCACTGCCGTAGTTCACGTCGTCGGCACCCTGTGCGTTCGAGAGGTCGACGTACACCGTCTCGCCGTTCGGGAGCGTAGTCCCGGACGTCGGTGAGAACGATATTTGCTGGGTCTGGCTCCCGGTGTTGGGGTCTAGGTCGTCGACGCTCACGCTGTCGAGGGCCGAGGTACCGGCCCCGCGAGTGACCGAGAAGTCGTCGGTCACGGTGTTACCCGTATCGGCCCGGGTGAACGGCACCGAGTACGGGTTCGACTGGTCGCTCTGGTCGCCGGCGATGACGTCGGTCAGTCTGATGGAGACTTGCGTTCCCGCCGCGACGTCGCTCGACGGGGTGTACTCGATGCGGGTCCGGTCGTCGTCGGACTGAGAGACCCAGGTGGCGGACCCGCCGCCGGCCGAGGCGATGGAAGCCGACCCGTAGTCGACCTGCAACGGACTCACCGTCTGCGGGTCGTCGAGGTTGATGGTGACCGTCGTCCCCGCCGGAAGCGTCGTCGAGGGCGTAAACGTCAGCGTTTGTTCTTGCTTCGCGTTGGGCACCAGTCCAGTGGCCCGCGTGCTACTGAACGAACCGCTGGTGTCGGCGGGCGAGACGGTGTACGTCCGTTCGTAGACCACGCTGTCGACGGTGTACGTCAGCGACACCAGGAGTTGTTCGCCCCGCATGTCGACGTTCGAGGCGGTCCCCGACCCTTCGTCGTAGCGGTAGAACTCATAGAGGTACGCCGTGAACGTCGTCCCGGCGGAGACGCGGGCGTTGTCGGCGTTGATGCGCCCGTCGATGTCGAGGTCGGTCTCGCGCGGGAGCGAAACGCCGTCCCGGCCGGAGAATCCGGAGGAAAACTGGCTGAAGTCGACGTACGCGTCCTGCACGTCGCCGTCCACGTAGTACTCGTTGTCCGTCGGTCCGATGCCCGCCGACTCGTCGGCGAGGGCGTCGATAGTCGTATCAGCCGGTCGGATGTCGATGTCGGTGACGGTTATCTCTTTGTTGTAGGTGTTCTGGAAGGAGAGGTCCACGCCGCCGGGAACGGTGTTGGCGTCGCCGTCGCCGTCCGCGTCGTCGTCGTCTTTCGCCAGCGCCGAGACGAGGGAGACACTCCCCGCTGGGAGACCGGTACTCTCGGACTCGACGGTCACCGTTCGCGTGACGTTCTTCGGGTCCCCGGCGTCGAACGAACCGAGGTTCGGTGTCACCGCTGCGTCGCCGGTGATGGCCTCCGTCGTCGTGAAGTTGAGTTGATGGGGCGTCGTCGCGGTGGACCCGTCAGTGTTGTACGTGAACGTGACTCGTCCATCTTGGTCGGTACTGCGGGTCGTATCTGCGAACGACCCCGGACTGGAACTGTTGTCGCTGGCCTCGACGGTCACCCCCTCGACGGGGTTGTTGTACGCGTCTCGCACTTCAAGGACGATCTCGGTCTCGCCGCTCTGTGTGACCGTCGCGTCACCCGAGTCGACGACCGTGACGTAGGCGTCATCCTCGTCGGTGACGCGCGACCCGACGCCGACTTTCGCCATCTGGAGTCGGTAGTCAACACCCGACTCGAACGCAATCGTGACGTTGTTGAACGGCCCGTTCTCGCCGGTCTTGCTCACGCTGGTGACGTAGGCGTCGGGGTCGGTGCCACCGGGATCGTACTCCTCGTCGAGGAGACCTTGGACCTGCGTGGGGGAGAGCCGCGTCAGCAGCGAGACGGATACCGGGTTCGTTCCGTCGTCTGTGACGGTGACGGTGCGGGTCGACTGGCTCACCGGTTCGACGTCTACCGTCGTCGTCCCGCTCGAAGACCTGCCGAGCGACCCGTTCAGCGCGACCAGCGAGATGCGGCGCCCCTCGACGAGCGTCTGTCCCGACAACGGCAGCGCGTCGCTCCTGAACTGGTTGTACGCGACGGAGTGCTCGTAGTAGGTGGTGGGAGCCGAGCCATAGAGGTTGTAGTTCGGTTCGTAGACCAGCGTACCGGTGTTGTACCGCCGGGGCGACCCATCCCAGAGGTCACCGGTCTCACCGCTCGCGACGGCGTTACTGAGCGTCAGGTCCTTCGAGGCGTCGACGGTGCCGTTCGTCCGCAACGACCCGGACGGCGGCCCCGGGTTGACCGCGACGGCCCGACTCGGGTAGTTCGTCCCGAGTGTCACCGACACCGACGCCGACGACCCGCCGCCGACCTGCGAGACGATGGCGTTTCGCAGGTCCTGCATCTGGGTGTGGACCCGCTGGTTGTGGTTGAACTCAATCTCCTCGTTCTGCTGTGGGACCACGAAGGCCTGATAGCTCGAAAACGCGACGACGAGGACGGCGAACAACAGTACGGCCCCCACCTGGACCGACTGTGCTCTCCGGTCCCCGACCAAATCCATGCAGGGTAGTTGCGGAGTGGTAGGTAAAAACCTGTCCGGTAACTCAGCTCTCGTCTTCCTCTTCGACGACTTCGGGGTCGCTCATCGCCGTCTGGAGGCTGTCGAGGCCGTTGACCCACTCGGAGACGAGGCCGTACTCCAGGTCCTCGGCGACGTCCATCGCGAGTTCGTCGCCGTCGATGATGCGCGTCCCGGCCTGCACGCAGTAGCCAAGCGCCGCGTCGAGGTCTTCTTCGGCCTCGGCGTCCGCTGCGGCACCGACGTAGTCGGCGACCGTCGCCTCTTCGGCGGGACCCTCTGCGACGTACTCCTCGGCGGCGTAGAAGACACAGACCAGCGACGTTTGCACGCCGTCTATCAGCATCAGCGTCTCTTCGTCGTCCATCTCGATGTCGTCGAGGACGATCTCTCTGACCCCGGCGAGTTCGTCCAGCGTCGTCTCTTCGTCTAGCGTGCCGTCCTCGTAGTCGGTGAGTATCTTCGCGATGGCGATAGCGGCATCGTCCTGCAGGTTCAACAGGAGGCGCGCCGAATCCTCGTCTTCGGGGTCGACACCCTCCTCTTCGATGCGGTCGAGCCAGTTCTGCCAGCGTTCCTCGGTGTAATACTCCCCCGGCGGAGTGCTCATACCACTCCGTTCGTGCGCCCGGGGATAATAGCTTCGACAGGCGACGCCTACCGCCGCGTAGCCACCAAACCATCCGGAATCGAACGGGTGGCGGTCCTCGAACGGTTCGACAGGGCCCACCCGCAGTTCTGGGGGATTTATGCGCTTTCGTATGCTATGACACCTCATGTCACAGCGGCGTTCGACGCTCGACGCGCCCGTCGACACCGACCCGACAGTCGTGGGCCGACGGGCGACGCGGGCCGGACTCGCTCTCGCCGCGGCGACGCTACCGCTGGTCGTGGGGACTGTCGCCGGAATGCTCGTGGACGCACCCACGCTCACAGCGGGTGTCGACGCCGTCCTCGCCGCGGCGGGCACGCCGCTCGTCGGTGGATACGGGCGGGCGTGGCTGTTCCACGTCGGCGCGCTCGGCCTGCTCGCGGGGTGCTGGCTGCTCGGGGCCGGCCTCCTGCTAGACGGGTTGTTCGACTAGTCCTCGGCGTCGGCGCTGACCGACCGGACCGGGTCGTCGACCGCTCCGTCGCCTCTGGTCTCGAGCGTCCGCTGTGGGAACGGGATAGCGATGTCTTCCCGGTCGAAGGCCGTCTTGATTTCCCGAACCACGGCCGAGATGGCGCGCCACTTGCGAGGCGGCGTCGGGTGGTCGATCCAGAACCGGAGTTCGAGGACGATGGCCGAATCGCCAAACGACTTGGGGACGACCTGTGGCGGTGGCGAGTCTATGATGTCGTCGACGCGGGCCATCGCATCCTCTGCGGTCTCCATCGCCGTGTCCACGTCGGCGTCGTAGTCGATACCGACGTCGAGGGTCAGTCGTAACAGCCCCTTCTGGCTCCGGTTGGTTATCGCCTGCTCGCTCACCAAGTCGTTCGGCATGACCACGAACTCGCCGTCGAAGTTCTCCAGTCGCGTGTTGAAGATGGTGATGTCTGTGACGATACCCTCCTCGTCGCCGACGACGACCCAGTCGCCGATGGTGAACGGTCGGGAGAACATGAGAACGAACCCGGCGATGAGCGACCCCAGCGTCTGTCGGGCCGCGAAACCGACGACGATACCGAGGAAGCCGGCCCCGACGAGGAGGCCGCCGATGTTGATACCCCAGATGGCGAGGATGGACGCCCCGGCGGTGACGAAGATCGTCACCTGTCCGAGACGGAGCAGAATCTCCTCCTGATGCTCTGTGAAGTCGTCGAGCGCCAGACTCAGGCGGTCGATAGTCCGCTGTAACTGATCCGAGAGGACGAACGCCACCGTGACGAGCAGTGCCGTCTGGAGGGTCCGTAACAGCGTCGGGTCGTCGCTCTCGACGTACGGGCGCAGCGTCCCGGCGACGTCGACGAGGTCCCAGACGACGAGAAAGGAGAGGACGACGAGCAACAGCACCGCCAGTTGTGCCGTCCGCAGGAGGACCCCGCGGAACGACGTCGGCGTATAGGCTGCGAGCCGAGTCAGCCAACCGGACCCTAGCTGGCTGACGGCGAGCGTACGCAGGCGAGCGAGCAGCGCTGGGACGACGACGACGCTGAACACGAGGACGCCGAGCAGGATGGCCGTCGCGACGAGTTGGCCCTCCGACGCCGCGAGCGCTTCGAGTGACTCTTGGAGCGCCTGCACGAAGTCGAGTAGCGACTGTGTGGACCGATCCGCAGCCTCAGTCGTCGTATCCGTCCCCTGCACACCCCCCATATCACCACCGTAGTGACTTGTGTCTTCGTTTCCGATCCGTAGACGGAACGACCGAACCGGCGGTGTGACCACGGAACGGACAGCGAAGCGGTGCCCGTTTAGACGCCGCGGCCCTGCAGTTGCTCCTCTTCGGGCAGGTCGGCGTTGGCGTCGCCTCTCATCCCCTTGCCGACGTTCTTGCTGATCTCGGTGAGTTTCTCGGGGTCGTCCCAGTTGTTGACGGCCTCGACGATGGCGGTGCCCATCGCCTCGGGGTCTTCGGCGCCGAAGATGCCCGAACCGACGAAGATGCCGTCACAGCCGTGGTGCATCATCAGCGCGGCGTCGGCGGGCGTCGCGATGCCGCCGGCGGCGAAGTTGACGACCGGCAGGCGACCCATATCGGCCGTCTCGTGGACGAGGTCGGCGGGGGCCTCGTGCTCGCGAGCCCACTTCTCGCGTTCCTCGTAGTTCATCCCCTCCAGTTTGCGGATGGCGCCCTTGATGTTGCGCTGGTGGTGGACGGCCTGATTCACGTCGCCGGTGCCGGCCTCGCCCTTCGTGCGAATCATCGCCGCACCCTCGTCGATGCGACGGAGCGCTTCCTGTAGGTTGCGAGCGCCACAGACGAACGGCGCAGTGAACTCGCGCTTGTCGATGTGGTACCGGTCGTCGGCCGGTGTCAGCACCTCGCTCTCGTCCAGCATATCGGCGCCCGCGGCTTCGAGTATTTCGGCCTCTTTCGTGTGTCCGATACGGGCTTTGCCCATCACCGGGATGGACACCTCGTCGATGACCGCCTGCAGCGACGCCGGATCGGCCATCCGGGCGACGCCGCCACGCTTGCGGATGTCGGCCGGCACCGCTTCGAGGTTCATCACCGCGACGGCACCGACATCCTCGGCGATGCGGGCCTGTTCGGGCGTGACGACGTCCATGATGACGCCGCCCTTCTGCATCTTCGCGAACCCGCGCTTGACGAGGTCAGTACCGCGGCGGAGGTCCTCCAGATCGGTAGCTTCAGGCATTGATCGGGGATTAGGACTGGATTTACTTAACGCGTGTCCTTGGCGGGGACAGGAACGGACGGGCCGGAGTGAGTCCGGCGAACGACGGCCCGTGACGTGCTAGTGGTATTTATCCTCAGCAGATAATCAGTACACAGATGGATATGGAGTGGCCCCCACTCAACTACACAGGACAGATACGGGTCCTCCACGTCGACGACAACGCGAACTTTCTGGAGGTGGCGAGAGCCATGCTCACTCGCCAGTCCGACGCGCTCGACATCGTCTCCGTCACCGACCCGACAGTGGTCACTGACCGACTCACAGAGGGCGACATCGAGTGCGTCGTCTCGGACTACGACATGGGCCCCATCGACGGCCTCGAACTCCTGCGAGAGGTGCGGGAAGACCACCCGGACCTGCCGTTCATCCTGTTTACCGGGAAAGGGAGCGAAGAGGTCGCGAGCGAAGCCATCTCGGCCGGTGTCACAGATTACGTCCAGAAGAGCGGCGACAGCGAGACGTTCGAGATGCTGGAAAACCGCATCGAGAACGCCGTCGACCACGCCCGGACCGAAAACCGTCTCGCGTACGAGAGTAGCCTGCTCGACACTATCTTCGAGCAGGTTCCACACCACATGTACATCAAAGACGCGGCGGGTCGCCACGTCCGAATGAGTCACGCACACGTCGACGACCCCGAGGCGGCCATCGGCAAGACGGACCGCGAACTCTACCCCGGACCCCACTCCGAGGACACCTACGCCGACGACATGTCGGTCATCGAGACGGGCGAACCGATCATCCACAAGGAGGAACAGACCATCGACGAGGTGGGCGAGACGTACAGTTTCGACCATCTCGAAGACAACTACGAGCAAGACGTCGTCACCGACAAGGAGCGGTTCAACGAGTGGGTACTCACCTCCAAGGTGCCGTGGCGCGACGAGGACGGCGACATCGTCGGTCTCATCGGCATCACGTTCGACATCAGCGACCGCAAGCACTACGAGCAGTCGCTGGAACGGCACACCGAGCGCCTCGAACAGTTCCTCGCCGAAGTCGCTCACGACATCCGGTCGCCGCTACAGGTCGCGAGTTCGAACGTCGCGTTGCTACGGGAGACGGGCGCTGACGACGAGCGACTGGACGCTATCGAACGGAGCCACGACCGCATCGCCGCGCTGGCCGACGAACTCGGGAGCTTCGCCAGACACGGCGACGTCGACCCGACGCCGGAACCCGTCGACCTGTCCGAGGCCGTCTCGGAAGCGTGGGCCAGTCACAGCACAGGCGAGGCGACGCTCTCGGTCGGTGACCTCCCGACCGTCGAGGCGGACCCCACCGAACTGAACCGCCTCATCGACAACCTCATCGACAACGCTATCGACCACGCCGGGTCCGACGTGACGGTGGCCGTCGGCCCTCTCGACGACGGAACGGGATTCTTCGTCGCCGACGACGGGCCGGGTATCCCCGAGAGCGACCGTGAGGGGGTATTCGAGACGGGATACACGACCGCCGCCAAGGGGACCGGTCTCGGACTGGCCATCGTCGAGACTGTCGCAGACCGACACGGCTGGACCGTCGCGGTGACCGAGAGCGAGGCGGGCGGCGCGCGGTTCGACATCAGCGTCTGAGCGCGGGTGTACGCTATCCGCCCGACCGCTAGCGTTTTGCCCACGCCATCCCACAGCGGAGACATGGCCACACAGGAGGGCGTCGGTGGGCGCATCGAGGCGATCGTCGCGCGGGTCTTCGACGGGCCAGTGCCCACCACCGAGGGACTCCCACGGTACGTCGCGCCACTTCCCGAGTGGCTCGAAAACGTCGGCTTACGGCTGGCGTGGCCCATCGCGCTGGTCAACCTCGTCGGGACGCTGTTTGGCTTCTGGTACTACGCCGGCCGACCGCTGAACCTCGCGCCGCCGCTCGTCGAGGGGCAACTCGGGGCCGCGCCGTTGCTCGCCTACCCGCTCATCCCCGACTCGCCCGTCGCGACGATGTTCATCGGCCTCTCCTTCGCCGCGTGGCGGCTCGACTGGGACGCCGAGTGGTTGCACATGCTCGCGTTCTTCGGGTGTATCAAACTCGGCCTGTGGACGCCGTTCGTCCAGTTGGTCATCAACGGCCCGGGCGGCATCGCGGCGTGGCTCTACTGGTTTCTCGTCCTCTCGCACGTGGCGATGGCCGTCGAGGCGTTCCTCATCCACCGCTACGCGAGCTTTTCGGTCCCGGCGGTCGCCGTCGCCGTGTTCTGGTACGGCTTCAACGACGTGGTCGACTACTTCGTGCCGGTACTCGGAGGCCCCCACCACACGTGGCTCCGCGGCGAACCGCTGGTGGCGGCCTACACGTTCGACCACACCGTCCTCGCGCACGACCTCGCGGCCGGGTGGGCCGTCGTCCTGACCATCGCCGCGACGTTCTGGGCGCTGTCGACGCGGGTCGAGAAGGTAAAGCGCCGGTCCGCGACCGAGTGAGCGGCGCTCAGATAGTGAAGGGGTCGTCTTCGTCGCGCTCCTCTAACACCCACTCCAGTTCCTCGATGGCGCGCAGGATGGCCACTTCGGCCTCGTCTTCCAGTTCCGAGGACGGGGGGTCGTGGCTGTCGTACTCGTCCCGAAGCGCCTCGATGCGGTCCCGTATCGCCGCCTCGTCTTGCATACGCGACCGTACTCGCCGGTCGGCATTGATGCTACTGGTCGCGGCGATGCGCGCGAAGAAGGGCGGCCGAACGCAGTTCGTCGCTTACCGCACGACGACGACGGCGTTCTCCGTCTCGGTCATCTCGCCCTCGCCGGAGTACGTACGAGATTCCTCGACGGCGAACATCTCGGCGTCCAGTTCGAACTCGCCGCCGGCGACGACCAGCGTGTCGCCGTCAATCTCGTAGTCGCCGGCCTCGATAGCGCTGTCGAGTGCGCCGACGTCGCTCCCGAACTCCGGCCCGACGATGGAGTAGTCGAGGTCGATGTCGCTGACCTCGGTGGTGATGTCCGGGGCGTCCTCGAACGTCTCCAGCGTCTCGACGTGCATCGCCTCGGCGATGGCCGCGGCGAACCCTTCGACGTGACCGTACACCTCGACGTGCTCTAAGTCGGCGTTCAGCGGCAGGCCGTTCTCCGTCTTGTAGCGGCGGAGCGCGGAGACGACTTCCATCGCCGTCTCGCCCGCTTCGAGGTCCGCCTCGTAGCCGCCGGCGACGGGCCAGTCGGTCGTGTGGACCGACTCCTCTTCGTCGTAGACGCGGTTCCAGAGTTCCTCGGTGATGTGGGGGAGGAACGGCGCGAACAGTTTCAGGAAGGTCCGGTGAGCGGTCAGGAGCGTGTACTCCGTGGACGGGTCGCCGCCGTCCGAGAGGCGCTGTTTGGCGATTTCGAGGTAGTCGTCACAGAACGTGTTCCAGAAGAACGACCGCAGTTCGTTGCGGGCCTTCGAGAACGCGTAGTCCTCGAACTTCGCCGTCACGGAGTCGATGGTCGCGTCGAGTTCCGCCAGTAGCCAGCGGTCGACGGCCGAGAGGTCGGCCTCGTCGACGTCGCCGACCGCGTCGTGGGCGGGGGTCAACTGGTCGACGAGTCGGGAGGCGTTCCAGAGTTTCTGGAGCAGACGTTCGCCCGCTTCGAGGTCCCCCTCCTTGTACGGGAAGTCGTCGCCGATGGAGGTCCCGGCGGCCCAGTAGCGGGCGGCGTCGACCGGGAAGTTCTCCAGCACCTCGCTGGGCGGGATGACGTTGCCCTTCGATTTGGACATCGCCTCGCGGTTCTCGTCTAGGACCATCCCGTTGACCATGACGTTCTCGAAGGGCACCTCGTCGGTGTGCTCGTAGCACTTGACGACGGTGTGGAACAGCCAGAACGAGATGATGTCGTGGCCCTGCGGGCGCAGGTCGAACGGGTACAGTTCCGGCATCTCCATCTCGAAGGTGCCGTCGGCGATGGAGTTGGGTTCGGCCGCGTCGGCGTCGGCGTGCCAATCCCAGCCTGCGTTGACGAGCGGCGTGAGCGAGGAGGTGGCCCACGTGTCGAAGACGTCCTCTTCGGGCGTGAACGTGTCGTGGCCACAGTCCGGACAGCCGTCGACCGGCGGGTCGTCCGAGAGCGGGTCCGCGGGCAGTTGCTCGGGGTCGGCCAGAATCGGCTCACCGCACTCGTCACAGTACCAGACCGGAATCGGGATGCCCGAATCGCGCTGGCGGGAGATACACCAGTCCCACTCTAGCCCCTCTATCCAGTGCTGGTAGCGGCTGTACATCTTCTCGGGGAACCACTCCATGTCGCGGCCGGCCTGCAGGTACTCGTCTTTCTTGTCGAGCAGTTTGATGTACCACTGCTCGGTGACCAGATACTCGACTTCGACGCCACAGCGCTCGTGGACCTGCACGGTGTGCTCGTGGTCGCGCGATTCGAGGAGGTAGCCTTCGACGTCTAAGTCCTCGATGATGGCCGCACGGGCCTGCGTGGTACTCATGCCCTCGTAGTCGCCGGCCACCTCGGTCATCGTCGCCGATTCGTCGATGGCCAGTCGGAGGTCTAAGTCGTGGGCCTGATACCACTCGATGTCGTTCTGGTCGCCGAACGTACAGCACATGACGAGGCCGCTGCCGGTCTCCATGTCGACGCGCTCGTCGGCGATGATAGGGACCTCCTGGCCGAACAGCGGGACCCGCGCGGTGCCGCCGACGAGGTGCTGGTTCGCGTCGTCGTCGGGGTGGACGAAGACGGAGACACAGGCTGGGAGGAGTTCCGGGCGCGTCGTCGAAATCGTAAAGGTCTCGTCCTCGACGGGGCCGTCGCCGTCCTCGACGAGGTCGAAGGCGATGTCGTTGAACTTCGTGTGTTTGTCCTCGTCCTCCTGTTCGACCTGCGAGATGGCCGTCTCGCAGTCCGGACACCAGATGGTCGGCGCGCGCTGGCGGTACTCCCGACCCTGCTCGTAGAGGTCGAGGAAGGACAGTTGCGAGACCCGCTGGACCTCCGGCGCGATGGTCTTGTAGGTGTTGTCCCAGTCGACGGAGATAGCCAAGGATTGAACGTCCTCGGTGAACTCGTCCTCGTAGCGCGTACAGACCTCGCGGCACTTCTCCTGGAACTCGCGGCGCTCGAAGTCCTGGTGGCGGATGTCCAGTTCGCGTTCTGTCAGGCGCTCGGAGGCGATGCCGTTGTCGTCGTAGCCGAAGGGGAAGTAGACGGTGTCGTCGGCCATTCGGTGGTAGCGGGCGACGAAGTCCTGCAGGGTGAACTGGTAGAGGTGGCCCATGTGGAGGTTCCCAGACACCGTCGGCGGCGGCGTGTCGATGGTGAATCGGGTGTCGGCGTCGCCGTCGTAGGCGTAGGTGTCCTCGGCGACCCAGTGGTCCTGCCACTTGGGCTCTATCTCGCTGGGGTCGTACTCCCCGTCGATGCTCTCGGACTGGTCGGTTGGCGATTCCTCGGTCGGTGGGTCCTGTGTGTCACTCATGTCTGAACGGCGGCGTGTCGGTCGAAAACGGTGCGGGCGTCGAGAGGTGGTGTTAGTGGGGCGTGGGGGCCCCTACTACGACGGGTACGAGAACGGCTTCGGAGACTGCTCGACGCGCCATTACGTGTATGTGGGCCAACCGGGGGCTAAACGACTTCGGTTTGCTGGTGTCGATGCAACTCTTGAGTGTGGGGACGCGAGCAGGGGTCCGAACAGCCAGAAAGTCCCGCCCGATTGGCTGTTCCACGAGGTGGGACGTTCCGATGCTGTCGAAGCACGACGACGTTACCGAATCAATAGACGGTATCTAGGGCAGTTCGTGGTCGCGGTCCTCGGCCGAATGGGCGCGGACCCACAACTCGCCGATACGGGAGAGGCGGGTGCGGTAGGACTTCCCGTGTTCCTCCTGTTCGATGTAGCCCTTGCCGCCGGGGCCGAGTCGGTCGACGTTGTAGATGACCTTCGAGCGGAACGAGTCGGTGTACTCCTCGCCGAGATCGCGGGCCAGTTCCTGGGCCAGTTCCGAGACGGACTCGAACTCGCCGTGTTCGCCCAGTGTGAAGAGGATGACCTCCTCGAACGGCTTGACGTTCGAGAAGGAGGCGACGGGGAGTTCGACGATGTGGGAGCCGTCTATCTCCTTGGCCCCGATGGTAGTGCCGCGTTCGTCGAACTCCTCTAAGAGGTCCAGTGCCGTCGCCAGTCGCTCGTCGACCCGTTCGTCGACGGCCTCACCCTGCTGGAGGTCTTCGAGGAGGGCGACCTGTCGGCGCAGTTCCTCGGCGAGTTCCGTCTCCAGATACTTCTCGGGGACGGTGTAGTAGGTGTGGATGCGGTCCCGGTCGCCCTCGCGTTCGACCATGATGGAGTGGGCGGCCGTCGCGAAGGCAAAGGAGACGGTCCGGGGCATCGCTGAGACGTTGACCCACACCTCGCCCCCGGCGTCGAGTTCCGCGTTGATGAGTTCGAACGCCTGTTCGAAGGCCTCGTCGTAGTCGTAGACGTCGGCGACGACGACGCGTTCGGTCTCGGCCCCCAGCAGGTTGCTGTAGTCTTTCTCCAACTTCTCGGCGAGGTTGCGCGAGTACTCGACGTTGGCCTCCGAACCGACGGCCCCCTCTAAGAGGATGACGCGGTCCACGTCGAGTTGCTCGCGCACCAGCGGCGCGATGAGCCGGTCGTAGTCGAACCCGACCGGGACGATGTGGGTCTGCATACCCAAACTGCCGTCACGGACGGTTATAAACTCCCGTAGACTCCCGCCGCGTCGGCGACGGGCACCGACCGAACAGTTACTTACAGGCGTCGTGGACCGTCTCGCCGTCTTCGTTCGGGCTTCGGGACTCGCCGACGACGATGGGGTCGCCGCAGGCGGCACAGGTCAGCGACGCGCCGGAGGGCGCGCTCTCCGGCGCGGACTCGGTCGTCTCGTCGGCAGTCGATACCACGGCGGTGTCGTCGTCCGACTCGTCCTCGGCGACGCCGACCGACGTGTCGATGTCGAGGGCGTCGTTGACGCCGCAGTACTTCGTGCTCGCGTTGAATCCGAAGACGAGCGCACCGGCACCGGCCAGCAGGCCCCGCATGCGCTTGCCGTTCCGGAACGAGCGAATCGCGGCGATGGTGAGGACCACTGCGAGGGCTGCACGGGCGAGTCTGTCGCGGTCGCCGACGTTCTCTGAAACGTCCATATCGGACCGTCGGCCCGGACGCCCTTGTAGGTTCACATCTCGGCCACGGCGGCCCCGTCCTCACTCGCCGAACGGGTCCTCGTAGCCGTTGCGGACGAAGTATCGCACCCAGTTGCCGTAGGTGCGGTCGGCCGGGTGGTCCGCGACCTGTTCGTACTGGACCGTCCCGGACTCGTCGACGACGTAGGTGGCGGCGATGCCGGTGAGACCGTGACTGGTCTCCTCGGTGCCACTGTACTGCGCTGCGACATCGCCGTCGGGGTCGGCGAGCAGTTGGATGTCGAGGTCGTAGCGGTCCCGCATCTCCGTCACGGGACCGATGGGGTCGGTGACGACGGGGAGAATGTTGACGTCGTCGTTGAACCAGAGGTCGTAGGAGACCTCGCTGAACGTCTGTAGCTGTTCGGCGCAGAAACTGCACCAGTGGCCCCGGTTGACGAGAACGACCGTCGGGCCGTCGCCGAGGTGGTCTGAGAGGGAGACGTCTTCACCGCTGGTACTCTGGAGCGTGAAATCCGGCGCTTGCGACTGTTCCAGCGTCATGCAAGCGTCGTTAGCCGCATCGATAGATAACGGGCGTCCGGGTGTGCGACCGGTCGACACAACCGGGGGCTGAGAGACGGCGGAGCAGACGGCCGTCAGTCGGCGTCGACGCCGTCGACCCGGTAGACCGCCGGCTTCTCCTCCGGCGCGGTGGAGGTGACCAGCGAGACGCCGACTGTCAGGACCAATCCGAGCAGGATGCCGACGATACCGGGCGTCCAGCCCATGTACGCGGTCGGGAGCGCGACGGAGGCGCCGACCACTCCGGCGAGCGTCTCGACGACGGGGAAGACGTGGAAGACGTAGAACACCTGCGCCCCGCCGATACCGGCGTACATCCCGTAGCGGGTGGTGCCCTGCCAGTACAGCGCCAGCGCGACCGGCACCGTCAGCTGGGCGAACCCGCTGAAGGCGGTGTCACCTATCTGGACGAGCGTCCCCGGCGTGTAGAGGCTGGCGACGAACGAGAGCGTCGCGAACGCGACGACGCCGACGCGGGCGACCAGCGCCTCCCGTGCGTCCTCCGCGGCCGTCTCGCCCTCGCCGAAGACGCGCTTCAGCGGGCGGTAGACGTCCCGCGTCAGGTACGAGGACCCCGAGAGGAGCATCGAGTCGCTGGAAGACATCATCGCCGCCATCGCGCCGGCGATGACCAGCGCCGCGAACCACGTCGGCGTGTACTGGGCCAACAGCGCCGGGACGACGTTGCTGCCCTCCGGCACCGTCACGCCGAGGCCGGCGGCCCACGCGCCGAGCATGAACGCCGGCACGAACAGCAAGAGGACGAGGACGGGCCACAGCGCGAACGTCCGCTTCAGCACCGTCTTCGACCCGGCGGCGAAGAACCGCTGGTTTATCTGGGGGAACATCGTCACGCCGAAGGCGATGCTGATGGCCGTCGAGAGCATCCACTGCGGGGAGTAGAGCCCCCCGCCCAGCGCGAGGAACTCGGGGTTCGTCTCGGCGAGCGCCGCGGTGGCTTCGCCCGCGCCGCCGACGGCGGCAAGAATCCACGCGACGGCGACCCAGACCAGCGAGAGCATGAACAGGCCCTGGAGGGTGTCCGTCCACGCGACACCGCGCATCCCGGAGGCGGCGACGTAGACGATCATGAACAGCGTGATGCCGCCCGCGCCGACCCAGAACGGCACCGCCCCCTCCGTGAGGCCGACGATGGCCTGTCCCGCCCCCTTCTGCTGGAGCATCACGTACGGGAACAACCAGACGAGACTGACGCCGGCGACGAGGACCCGGAGCGGCGTCGACCCGAACCGGTCCCCGAGCATCTCCCCTAGCGTGACGTAGCCGTGGCGCTTGCCGACCAGCCACTGCTTGTATCCCAGCACGTACCAGAGGACGGCGAAGATGATGCCGTCCATCAGTCCCATCACGAGAATCCACTCGGGGCCGGCGGCGAACGCGAGGTTCGGCCCGCCGAAGAAGGTAAAGGCCGAGAGGAGGGTGGCAAACGTCGTAAAGAGGAGGACGACGGTGCCGAGCGTCCGACTGGCGAGGTAGTAGTCCTCGGCGCTCCGGTCGGTCAGGCGGTAGGCGACGACGCCCACCGCCAGCGCGACGACCATGTACGCACCGACGATACCCAGTTGGAGGGCGGTGTCGGCCATCTCAGTGTACCCCCTCGACGCCGAGGCCCCAGTCGGTTCTGGCGAAGACGGCGAAGACGACGCTCGCGAGCACCATCCACCCGACGTGCCACCAGAGCCACACCGGCAACCCGAACGCGACACCCGCACTGCCCCAGAGGAACCACGGGACGGCCAGCGCCATCAACGTGAGGGCGACGACTGTCCAGCCGACGGTTCGTGCGACGCTCATATCGACGCATGGTACACACTGGCGATACTAATGGGTATCGAACCTTCACACCGAAGTTATGAAGAATTTTTCTCTTCAGTACACGCGGGTCCCCGGTTCGACGTCCCGTTCGGTGGTCAGGTGGACCACGCCGTCACCGCCGTCGACGCCGGTGACCAGACACTCGCTCTCGAACCCGGCGATGGAGACGGTCCCGAGGTTGACGACGGCGACGACCTGTGCGCCCAGCAGGTCCTCGTGGTCGTAGTAGTCGGTGAGGCCCGCCGCCGACTGCAGGGTCTCCTCGCCGAAGTCCACTTCGAGCTTGTAGACGTCCTTTCGCGCCTCGGGGAAGTCCGCCACGTCGACGACTTCGCCGACGCGCATCTCCACGTCTTCGAGGAACCGTGCCGGGTCGATGCTCGCTTCGCTGAATCCCATGGGACCGTATTGTGGGGCCGGTTATATGACAGTCGCGCCGGCAGAGGAAGGTATGCACACGGCAGTCCAGTTGTGGACGCTCCGGAACCTCGACGTCTCGACGCCGGCACTGCTCGACCGGGTCGCCGCCGCGGGGTACGACGGCGTCGAGTTCGCCGGCATCGAGGACCCGCCGGAGACCGCCCGAGCGATGGACGAAGTGGGACTGGTGGCGGCCGGCGCGCACGTCGACGCCGACGAACTCAGGGCGGACCCGGCGGGCGTCGCCGCCGAACTCGATACGCTCGGCGTCCCGTCCGTCGTCGTCCCGTATCTCGACCCGGACCACTTCATAGACACGGCGACCGTCGACGAGACGGCCGCGATGCTCGACGCCCTCGCAAGCGAGTTCGACCGGCCGCTCCTCTACCACAACCACGACCACGAGTTCGTCCCCGTGGGGACCGAGACGGCGTTCGACCGCCTCGCCGCGGAGACGGCCGTCGGGTTCGAACTCGACGTGGGGTGGGCGGAGGCGGCGGGCCGCGACCCCGCGGCGCTCCTCTCGGACCTCGCAGGCCGCGCCCCGGTCGTCCACCTGAAAGACGTGACCGCCGCGGGCGAACCGACCGAACTCGGCGAGGGCGTCGTCGACCTGCCCGGGGTCGTCGAGGCCGCCCGCGACGCCGGCACGGAGTGGCTGGTCTTCGAACACGACGACCCCGCGGACCCGATGGCCTCGGTGGAGAACGGTATCGAGGTCGTAGAGCGCGTACTTGAGCAGTGACCGGCGTCGCTGCGTGGGACTAACCACCAGACAGACCCGCGACGCCAATTATTTGGAGCGCCGTCGCCAACGTAAGCATAGTGACAGCGGTCTGTCGCCACTCTCTGCGACGGACCGGGAGTCCGGGATAATGCACGACACAGCGAAATATTTGATACACGCGGACATTACCGCCGCCGGCGTCGTCGAGCGAAGCGACGTCGTCGGCGCGGTGTTCGGACAGACCGAAGGGTTGCTCGGCGAGGAACTGGACCTTCGGGACTTACAGGACTCGAAGAAGGTCGGCCGCATCGACGTGGAGATACGCTCCGAAAGCGGCCAGTCGTTCGGCCAGATAACCGTCGCGAGCGGCCTCGACAAGGTCGAGACGGCCATCCTCGCGGCGGCCCTAGAGACCATCGAGCAAATCGGCCCCTGCCGGGCCGAGATAGCCGTCTCGGACATCGAAGACGTCCGGAGCGCCAAACGACGGGAGGTGGTCGACCGGGCGACGGAGTTGCTGGCCGCC
This sequence comes from Haloarcula sp. S1AR25-4, assembly GCF_031624555.1. Lineage (NCBI taxonomy): Archaea > Methanobacteriati > Methanobacteriota > Halobacteria > Halobacteriales > Haloarculaceae > Haloarcula > Haloarcula sp. S1AR25-4. The sequence goes on from NZ_JAMQOR010000002.1 coordinate 274,552, forward strand.
TTCGAGGAGCAGTCCGTCCAGACCGAGGACATCGTCGAGACGGTCCGACAGCGTGCCCGCGTCGAGGACATCACGGAGTACGAGGGCCTCCCCGCCGGCCCACGGGTCGCCGACTCCGACGCCATCGTCGTCGTCGAGGGGCGCTCGGACGTCCTGCAACTGCTGAAGTACGGCGTGAAGAACGCCATCGCCGTCGAGGGGACCGACGTCCCCGAGGCCGTCGCCGAGTTGACGAACGACCGGACCGTGACGGCCTTCCTCGACGGCGACAGGGGCGGCGACCTCATCCTGAAGGAACTGGCACAGGTCGGGCAGGTTGACTACGTGGCCGTCGCGCCGCGGGGCCACTCGGTCGAGGACCTCTCGCGCGGCGAGGCGATGAAGGCGCTCCGGGACAAGGTGCCCTACGACACCGTCGCCGACGCGGACTCCCCGGAAGCCGCCCTCGAAGCAGTCGAAACGAGCGCCGACGGGGCGGGCACCGTCGACGGGTCACAGACGGGCGCGGACGAGACGGTCGCCGAGTCTGCAGCGGCGGTCAGCAGACCCGACCCGGTCTCGCCGTCGCCGGACGAGCGAGTAGCGGCCGCGACGGGCGGGCAGGAGACGGCGACGCCCAACGAGGACGACTCGGCGGGCGACGAAGACGCCACCGAGGAGGAGACGGCGGACCCAGCCGGGCTCTCGGACCACGTCGACGCCGTCATCCGGAGCGAGAGTGGCACCGTCCGACTGCTCGACGAGGACCTGACCGTCCTCGCCGAGGGCGACGCCGACGACGTCGTCTCGCTCGTCGAGTCGTGCGACGGCGTCCCCCGGACCATCGTCTTAGACGACATCTGCTCGCAGAAAGTGGTAGACGTCGCCGCCCAGCGCGGTGTCGACGTCGTCGTCGCGACCGGCGACGGCGAGTACGTCAAGCAACCGACGAGCGTGCAGGTCCGAACCGTCGGCTAGAGGTCCAGTACCATGAGGACGCCGTCGCCGTCGTCGTAGTGGTCCGGGAGGTGGTCGGTGACCGAGAAGCCGAACCGCTCGTAGAACGACCGGACGCGTTCCTCGTCGGCCCGAGCGGTGAGTCGAAGCGTCTCGAACCCCTCCGAGCGAAGGGTGTCGAGCAGGCCGTCCATCAGCCGCGTGCCGTGACCCTGTCCCTGTGCCGGCGGCGCGACGGCGAACTCCGCGAGGTAGGCGACGGGGTGGTCCGGGACGGCGAGTGCGTACGCTATCGGGCCGTTCTCGTCGAGGACGAGGACCAGCGGCGGCCCGTCGATTGCGACGTCGAGCAGGCCCGGCCACGGGTGGTCGAGCGCGGCCGACTGGATGGCGCTGAGGCGGTCGTGGTCTGCGCCGCTGGCCGGACGAATCATACCAGCGCGAGGCCCACGGCGACGGCGACGCCGGTGAGAGCCGCCGCGAGCGTCGCCAGCGCGTTGACGCCCTGATTGCCGACGACGGTGCCTTCGACGGTCGCTCCGAGGAGGCTGTCGACGGTCATCCCGACGAACCCACAGACCAGAATCACCGCCGCGCCAACTGACCCGACGGTGCCGATGGTAACGGCAGCGATACCGGCGATGATGCCCGACCCCACGAGGCCGGCGACGACGCCCTGCCACGTGACGCCACCGTCGGTGCCGGGTTCGACCGGCTGGAGCGTGGTGATGAGTCGGGGATTGTCGTAGAGGCCGCCGAACTCGCTGGAGAAGGTGTCGGTCATGGCGGCGGCGACGGCGCCGGCGAAGGCATAGAGGAACAACGTCGGGTCGACGGCGGTGTGGCTCGGACTGGCCGCCCACGCGAGGACGGCGACCAGCGCGACGATGGAGTTCGCGAGGACGTTCCCGCTCCCGCGGGCCCCCTCGTTCTCCTCGGCGATGCCGCGGTCTTTCTTTTCCTCGTAGCGGTACTTCGTCGAGAGACCGCCGAGGCCGAAGAAGGTGATGAGCATCGCGAACCAGCCGTACCCGCCCAGCACGATGGTCAGCAGCGAGAGGAGGACGCCGGTAAGCATGCCGGGTAAGGAGGCCGTATCCAGCGCGTACGCGACGTACCCGAGGACGGCCGAGATACCCAGTGCGACGAACACGCGCTGGGAGGCCACCGACGGGTCGAGTTCGAAGAACAGCCACAGCAACAACCCGACTGAGAGCATCACCAGCGGGTCGTCACGCTCGAACAGCACCGACCGGAGCAGCGCGGCGACGAGGGCACCGCTGGCGGCGAGAAACAGCGCGTCGGGCCACGCGACCGTGGCGCCCTGCAACCGGGCGGCCCCCAACTGCGCGGCGACGCCGGTGGCGAATCCGCTGACGACGAACCCGGCGGACGCGACGACCTCGTCGGTCCGAACCCGAGCGGCCAGTCGCTGGCCGAGGTTGCCGTAGGCGACGATGACGACGGTGCCGACGAACACCCAGACGGGGAGTCCGAACTGGACCGCTATCAGGGCGAGGCCGGCCGCGGCGAGCGCGAAGGCCGCGAGGCCGTACAGTTTGCCGTCCTCGTAGTCCCCGGGGCGGGCGAACAACTCGAACAGCGCCGACCCCTGATCGACGACGGTCATGGCGAGTACCGCGACGAGCACGAACGGGGCCGTCGCGGCGACAGTCGCGAGCGCCGGCGACTGGATGCGGGTCGCGGCCGGCACGACGAACGCTAGCGTCCCGACCGCAGCGAACGCCCCAGCACGTCGGACTGTCGAAGTCACGTCCCGCCGGTATCCCCGAGAGCCACTTACCCTTTCCGAACTTGCGGGCTATCCGTCAGTACGTTGTGAACACGTCCGCAGGCCGACGGTCCCGGACCGTGAAGTTTAGGCGAGCGGTCGGTGTACCCGTCGTCGTGGGCCTCTACGATAGGTACCTCGCCACCCGACTGCGGATGAGCGACGCCGACCTCCCGGAGACGGTGGCACTCGTCATCACCGAGCGAGATCTGTTGACGGACGGCGCCTACACCACCTTAGAGCGATTCTTCGACTGGGCGGTCCAGTACGAGGCCGATACTGTCGTGGTGTACGTGAGCGTCCTCGACGAGGACGTGGTGCCGACGATTCGTCGGGAACTGGCCGACCTGCGTGCGCCGAAGCCGATCGCGATCCGCGGGCCGGACGACGAGACGGTCGCCGACGCGCCGATACAGATATCCATCGGCCTCGGCGGCCAGTCGGAGTTCGCCACGGCCGTCCAGAAACTCGCCGAGGACGTCGAGGCCGGCACGCTCGCCCCCGAGGATATCGACGAGGCCGCCGTCGAAGACCACCTCGTCTTCCCGACGGACCCGGACCTCGTCATCAAGACGGGCGCTGAACGGCTCTCGGACTTCATGATCTGGCAGTCGGTGTACTCCGAACTGTACTTCACCGACGTGAACTGGCAGAACTTCCGGCGTCGGGACTACTTACGGGCGTTGCGGGACTATCAGGAGCGCCAGCGGCGATTCGGCCGGTAGGACGAATCCTGCCGAGCGTCGCTCGGCGACCGCCACCAGTCCCTCGTCCGGTGTCCGTACTCAGTCGGCGGCCTCGTACTCCTCGTCGAGGGCCTCTCGTTCGCGGCTCGGGAGGGCGTCGCGGAACCGGCCCAGAACGCGGCGGGCCTGTTCGACCTCGGCGTTCTCCAGTGCGCGGACGAGCGTCAGCGCCCGCCGGGCGCGGGTCGTGCGCCACGATTCTTCGCGGTTCTGGTAGGTCCGGATGGCCCGGAGGAAGTCTATCTTCCGGAACTCGGGCCAGTAGGGCGTACAGAAGAACGTCGCGGCCTCGTTCCCGTTGGCGTGCCACGGCAGGAAATTCGAGGTGCGCTCGTCGCCGCCGGTGCGCACGATGAGGTCCACGTCGCGCGTCGGGCCCTCGTAGAGGCGGTCCTCGACGGTGTCGACGTCGACGTCGCCCGACGAGATCTCGCCGGCCTCGACTGCTTCGGCGACCGCCCGGGCCGCGCCGAGCAGTTCCGCGCGCCCCCCGTAGGCCAGCGCGACGTTGAGGTTGAGGCGGTCGTACTGTGCGGTTCTGGCCTCGGCGTAGTCGATGGCGTCCTGCACCCGCTCTGGCAGCATCTCCGTCTCACCGATGGCGCGGATACACACCTCGGCGTCGTGGACCCGGTCTGCGTCGGCGAACGTGCGGAGTTTCTCCTCGACGAGGTCGAAGATGTACGCCCGCTGTTCTTCGGGTCGGTCGAGGTTCTCCGTCGAGAAGGCATACAGCGTCACCTCCTCGATGTCGAGTTCGTCACACCAGTGCAACAGCGACTCGGTCGTCTCCGCACCCTCCGTGTACCCCTGGTTCGTTTCGACGTCTTCCTTCCGGGCGTAGCGGCGGTTCCCGTCCTGAATGACGGCGACGTGGCTCGGGGTCCCGGACAGCTCCCAGCGGAGGAGGCGTTCGTAGGCGGCGTAGCCGAGACTGTGGACCCTGTCTCGCATCACCCGTAGTGTATCAACCGAGCGATAAGGCGTTTGTGGCTCCGACCGCCCGTGTGACTGCGCCGCATAGTTTTAATACCCCCGACGTCTACGTAGAGATGCAATGGCGACCGGTACGGTAGACTTCTTCAACGATACGGGCGGTTACGGCTTCATCAAGACAGACGACGCTGAGGAGGACGTGTTCTTCCACATGGAAGACGTCGGCGGCCCCGACCTCGAAGAGGGCCAAGAGGTCGAGTTCGACATCGAGCAGGCGGACAAGGGTCCGCGAGCGAAGAACCTCACGAGGTTGTAACGATGGCGACCGGCACAGTCGACTTCTTCAACGACACGGGCGGGTACGGCTTCATCGAGACGGACGACGCCGAGGAGGACGTGTTCTTCCACATGGAGGACGTCGGCGGCCCCGACCTCGAAGAAGGCCAAGAGGTCGAGTTCGACATCGTGCAGGCGGATAAGGGTCCGCGCGCCGAGAACGTGACGCGCCTGTAAGCGAACACGTTCGTGGCCGACGAGACTGTCGTGGTGGCGAGAGCGGCCGCTACGGCGTCGTGAATCCGAAGTGCATTAGGCACCCGCAAGCGCAGGTGTTCGTATGAGCGACGCCGACACACTCGATGACGACCTGTACCGCCGGACGAAACAGTTGCTGGAACCCGGCGAGATTCAACTCAACGGCGCCGTCGTCCACACGGAGTACGACGGCAGCGACGAGATAGAGATGATGCAGGCCACCATCGACGTCGGCGACGACATCGCGGAGGGGTACGGGATGGACCCGACAGACACCTTCGTCTACTCCGGCAGCGACGACCCGGAGTTCGCCTCGAACCAACACCAGGGGCTGACGCTGGACGGCGAGGAGTTCGTCTGGGAGTGCCAGCAACTCCTGCGTAACGGGTCGTTCGACCTCGTCTTCTACTACGAGGCCAGCGCGGACCACGAGGCCATCTTAGCGGCCATCGAGGACCGCGGGTTCGCGGTCACCGGCGTCCGCGGCGACTAATCGGAGAGCCGTTCCTGACAGTTGTGGCAGTAGGTGTAGTCGGGACCGTTCGCCGACCCACAAAACTGGCAGGTCCGGGCCTCGACGCCCGCCTTCTCGAAGTAGGCGTTTAGCTGGCCCGTATCGAGGCCGGCCCGCCGACCGCTGAACTGCTCGACGAGTGACTCCCGTGCGGTGTAGTCCATGACGCGGAACATGACGACGAAAAAGAGCGGCGCACCCACCAGTACGAGACAGTAGACGAGCAACCGCACCGCCAGTTCAGCGGTGGATATCTGCACGGGGCGACTAGGTGTCGGAGGCGCTAAAGCACTGGGTCGAACAGACCGGAGCGGACCACAAACTCCCAGTCCCGCCCGCGTGTGGCGATACCGCTCCCGCGCCGTTTTTATTCACAGAGTCCCGAGCGTCGTACATGAGCGAAGACCTCGGGCGGGTGGACAGGGCCATCCTCAACGCGTTTCAGGGCGGGTTCCCGGTCGTCGAGCGACCGTTCGAACCGGCGGCGGCCGCACTGGCCGAGTACGACGTGGACGTGAGCGCGGACGACCTCCTCGAACGGGTCCAGCGACTCGACGAGGCGGGAGTGTTGACCCGCTTTGGCGCACTCATCAACGCCGAGGAAATCGGTGGGACGGCGACGCTGGTGGCGACACACGCCCCCGAGGACGCCTACGACGACCACGCGGAGATGGTGAACGCCCACCCCGAGGTCGCCCACAACTACGAGCGCGAACACCCCTATCTCAACATGTGGTTCGTCCTCTCGGTGGCCGAGGAGAGCCGCGTCGAGGACGTACTGGCCGAGATAGAGGCAGAGACCGGCGAACCGACGTTCAACCTCCCCAAACAGCAGGAGTTCCACGTCGGCGCGAAGTTCCCCGTCGAGGGCCCACAGACGCAGGCTATCGACTGCTCGGACGCCGGCCCCGACGTGACACCGACCGACAGGCAGTCCCTAACCCCCGAGGAACTCGACCTCGTCCTGGAGATTCAGGGCGGACTCCCCGTCACCGAGACGCCGTACGCCGACGTGGCCGACGCCATCGGTGCCGACACCGAGTGGGTCCTAGAGACTATCAAGCGGTTCGACGCGGAGGGGAAGGTCCGCCGGGTCGGTGCCATCCCGAACCACTACGCGCTGGGCTACTCGGAGAACGGGATGACCGTCTGGGACGTGCCCGACGACGTCGTCGACGAGGTGGGACCGGCTATCGCCGAGTTCGACTTCGTCACCCACTGCTACGAGCGACCGCGCCACGAGGACGTCTGGCCGTACAACTTCTTCGCGATGACCCACGGCCGCGACGAGGCCGAGAGCGAGCGCCGCATCCAGCAGGTCCACGACCGGATGGCCGAGTACTGGGACGTCGGCGACGACGACTGGGACACCCTGTTCTCGACGCGAATATTGAAGAAGACGGGCATTAGAGTTAAGGATAGAGCCGAAGCGAACGTCGAATCGGCCCCCGACCAGGGATGATACCGCTACTCCACGACTTCGAAGGCGAAACCGTGCTCGTCGTCGGCGGCGGCCCCGTCGGCGCGCGGAAAGCCCGGCGGTTCGCCGAGGAGGCGTCCGTCGTCGTCGTGAGTCCCGAGTTCGGGGACCGCGAGTTCGGCGGTGCCGAGTTGATTCGTGCCGCGCCCGACACCGACGAGATTCGACGGTGGATAGCGCGAACCGACCCGGCGCTGGTCGTCGCCGCGACGGACGACGCGGACCTGAACGCGGCCGCCGAGTCGGCCGCCCGGGACCACGGCGCACTCGTCAACCGCGCCGACGACCACGGCGACCAGTCGGTCGGGAACGTCGTCGTGCCGGCGACGGTCCGGGACGACCCGGTGACGATGGCCGTCGCCACCGGCGGCCGGGCCCCGGCGCTGTCGAAACACCTCCGCGAGCGGTTCGAGTCGGAGTTCGCCGGCGCGGGCGAGATGGCTGAACTGACGGGCGAACTGCGAGAGACCCTCAAATCGGAGGGAGTCCCGCCCGCCGAACGGCGAGACGCAGTCCGCGCCGTCGTCAGAGAGCGAGAGGTTTGGAAGGCTTTAGATAGTGGTAGAACCAAAGCCCGACAGGTAGCCCAAGACGTGATCGGAGATTTCCCGGGTGAGACCACGTGATGAAGGACAACGGCGTCATCGTCGGCGTTCGCGTATCACACGACCGCGCGAGCGTCGATCAACTGGAGACGGCAGCGACGGACAGTCAACGCCACGCCGTCGAGTCGCTGCTCTCTCGACCGGGCGTCGAGGAGGCGCTCGCGCTCCAGACGTGCAACCGGACGGAGGGGTACGTTGTCGCACCCGACCACGAGACGGGCCTGGACGCCCTCTCGCTTTTCACGCACGACATCTCGGACGACGTAGCCGTCACGATGGACCACGAAGAGAGCCTGCGCCACCTGCTCCGAGTGGCCGCCGGCCTCGAGTCCATCGTGCTGGGCGAGGACCAGATTCTGGGCCAGTTACGCGACGCCTACGAGGACGCCCGTGGCGTCGGCGGCATCGGCCCGCTGCTGGAAGACGGCGTGACGAAGGCCATCCACGTCGGCGAGCGCGCCCGTAACGAGACCCGAATCAACGAAGGCGTCGTCTCGCTGGCGTCGGCCGCCGTCAGACTGGTCGACCGCGAGTGTTCGCTGGACGGCGAGACGGCGCTGGTCGTCGGCGCCGGCGAGATGGGACAACTCGCCGCGAAGGCGCTCTCGACGCGCGTCGACCGCGTCATCGTCGCCAACCGCACCGTCCCGCACGCCGAACACGTCGCCGAAACCGTCGACGTGGACGCGAGCGCCGTGGCGCTGGACGCCGCCGATGCCGCCGTCGAGGAGGCCCGCATCGTCGTCACGGCGACCGGAAGCAACGAGCACGTCTTCGACGCCGAGACGTTCGCCGAGTCCGGCGAGACGTACGTCGTCGACATCGCCCAGCCACGGGACGTCCCGGCCGACGCGGACGGCGTGCCCGGCGTCACCGTCTACGACCTCGACGCGTTGGAGTCGGTCACCGAGGAGACGCGCGCCCAGCGCCGCCGGGCGGCGGAGGCGGTCGAGCGCCTCGTCGACGAGGAGTTCGACCACCTGCTGACCCAGTACAAGCGCAAGCGGGCCGACCGCGTCATCTCGGCGATGTACGAGAGCGCAGAGCAGGTCAAAACCGCCGAACTCAACACGGCGATGACCGGTGCCGACTTCGACGAGGAGCAACGGGAAATCGTCGAGTCGATGGCCGACGCCATCGTCTCGCAACTGCTCGCGGCGCCGACCCGGAGCCTTCGGGACGCCGCCGAGGAGGACGACTGGTCGACCATCCAGACGGCACTGGAACTGTTCGACCCCGAGTTCGGACCCGAGAGCGGCGATCCGCCGGCCGCGATCGAGGACGTGGCTATCGAGGACATCCCGGAAGGGATGCGCGACGAGATCCCCGCGTCCGTGCTCGAACAGTTGGCCGACGATTAGATGGTCACGCTGCTCCCGTTCGTCGTCGGCGTCGGCTTCGTCGTCGCCGCCGTCGGCGGACTGTACGAGGTGACGAACTACACCGAGACACAGCGGCGGCGCGAGCGACGGCTCGTGCAGGCGTTCACCTACGGTTGTCTGCTGGTCCTCGCGCTGGGGCTGGCGACGACGTGGGTCGGCTTCCAGAACGCCGACCTGCCGTTCTGGCTGTTCGCGAGCCTCTCGGTCGCCGTCGTTGGCGTCGTCTTCCTCCAGCGTCGACTCCGGCAGCGACTCGACGCCGACTGAACCGGCCGACACAACTGTTTTGCGGCTGGCAGGCGACCGCTAGCGTATGGCAGAGTTGCTTTCCGATTCGGAGATCACCGAGCGCCTCCCCGAGGACTGGGAGCGAGAGGGCGACGAAATCGTCCGAACGTTCGAGTTCGATGCCTACCTCGACGCGTCGGGGTTCCTCGCGGCCGCGGCGGGCGTCGCCGAGGACGCGTGGCACCACCCCGAGATGACCATCCGCTGGGGCGAAGTCGAGGTTCGGTTGACGACACACGACGCGGGCGGCATCACCGAGAACGACGTCGATATGGCCGAGCGACTGAACGGCATCTACGAGTAACGGCCGTGTCAGGGGATCCCGACGACGCACCGGCCCGCTACGTGTTCCGCGTGACGGTCCGACTGACGCCGGGCGAGGGACTCGCCGTCGAACCCGACCGCTTCGAGACGGTGCTGTACCGGACGGCGAACCCACCCGGTGAGGACGGGTGGCTGTTCTTCCGGGACAACCTCTGGCGGGGGAGCCTCGCCGACGAAGCCCACTTCCGGCGGCAGGCCACGGACGCGCTCGGCGTCCCCGTCGAGTCGGCCTCCTTTAGCGAACTCCAGACGACCGAGGCGTACCTCGATGCGTTGCGGGCGGCTATCGCCGCCGACCTCGACGCGTTCAACGCCGAGAACGTCACCGAGGTACTCTCGAAGTACCTCGGGAGTTCCATCCGCGTCGAGTGATACCGGTCCCCGATTAGTCGTTCGTTACGGACCCGTTAGGGACAGAAAGACTATACCCGAAACTACCCTATGCACTGTTCCCTATGCCCCGAAACTACGACTTCTGGCTATTCGACCTCGACGGGACGCTGGTCGACGTCGACCCGTCGTACACGGTCGAAGTCATAGCCCGAGTCGGTGACCGCCTCGGTCAGGGGTTCACCGAACAGGACGCCGCCCGTCTGTGGTACGGGCAGGGCGATACCCGCGCCGAACTGCTCGCCGACCGCGGTGTGGACCCGGAGCAGTTCTGGACCGCGTTCCACGACGAGGAGGACCCGCAGGCCCGTGCCGAGGCGACGTACCTCTACGACGACGCCGAGCAGTTCTTCGCCGACCGGACGGACCCCGTGGGGCTCGTGACGCACTGTCAGCGGTATCTGACGGATCCGGTGCTCGACCACCTCGACATCGCCGACTGGTTCGACACGGTCGTCTGCTGTGACGACGACATCGGCTGGAAGCCGGACCCGGCGCCGGTCCACCGGGCGATGGGCGAGATGGGCGTCGGGCACAACGGTCACGTCGGCGCACTGGCCGGCGACAACCCCGGCGACATCGGCGCCGCCCGGAACGCCGGACTGGACGGCATCCACGTCCACCGGGAGTCGCCGGTATCCACGGACCGGTGCGTGCGCGGCGACCACCGCGTCACGACGCTGCTGGACCTGTAAGGCCGGGCAGCGAACTCGCTCGGTGCCGTATCAGGGGCCTACTGTATCGAGTGGCTACGGCAGATAGTCCCAGTTTTCGACCGCGACGCCGTCGCCGGCGGCCGGTCCCGCAGACCCCTCCGGGACGGCGACCCAGCCGTCTGCCCGCGTCGCGGTGGCGATGTCGGTGCCCGGGAGCGGCGTAGCGCCGTCCTCGTCAACTGCCAGCGGCACGAACGTCCGGAGCGACGGGTCGGCGTCGATGCCGTCGGTCAGCGGGACCGTCCGGGTCGGATGGGGCGTGAGCGGCGCGTCGCCGAAGGCCTTCAACAGCGGCCGGAGGAGTTGGAGCGCGCCGACGCGAGCCGCGACCGCCGACTCCGGCAACAGGAGGACCGGGCGGTTCTCGACGACCGCCAGTCCCGTCTCCCGGCCCGGGGAGATGGCGACGCGGTCGGCGACGACGTCGCCGAGTTCGCGAACGACCTCACGGAGCGTGTCGCCCGGTTCGGTGCCGGTGACGACGAGCATATCCCGGGTCAGGTCGCGCTGGACGGCCATCCGAAGCGCCGGCGGGTCGTCTGCGACGGGGTCGCGATAGGTGACTTTCCCGCCCCACCGGTCGGCGTACTGTGCGAGCGTGAACCCCGCCGTCTCGGTGCGGGCGTCCGCACCGGAGACGTGCTGTGCGAGTTCGTCGCCGGTCGGGAGGATACCGACCTGCGGGCGCTGGCGGACGAGCAGTTCGTCGACCCCGGCGGCTTTCAGCAGTCCCACGTCGGCGGGCCTGATCTGATGGCCTCGTTCGAACACCGTCTCGTCGACGCCGATTGCGGCGTCGGCCACCTGCTCGGAGGCCGTCGCGTCTGTCGCCAGCACCCGCCCGACGGCGACCGACAGCGGGATGCGGTCGGTCCGGTCGACCGGGACGGCGTAGCTCCCGAGTTGGCGGCGGGCGGTCTCCAGACTGCACTCTTCGGAATCCGTCGGCGAAGCCCCGGCCATACCCTTCGTTGGGACTGCGACGGCAAAAGACTCCGGAGTGGGGCAATTCCGCCGTCGGTTCGGGAACGCTTTTGCGCCTCGCCGCCGCGGGTCCGCGCATGGTCCTCCCGCAGTTGGTCGCCCTCGCGTTCCTCGCCGTCGCCGGATACCTCTGTGTCACCGGCGGACGCGAACTCACGACGGTGTTTCACATCCTTCGAAACGACCCGGTTCCCGTCCGAGAGCTACACGGCTACACCGGCCCCGTCGAGATAGTGGGCACCGCCGTCGAGGGCGAAGACGGGACGGTGACGGCCCCGTTCACCGGGTCGCCGTGTCTGGCCTACACCTACGAAGTCGAGGAACTCCGCTCGTCGGGCAAGAGTTCCTCGTGGCACACTCTCGAGGAGGGGATGGACGGCGTGGACTTCGTCGTCGACGACGGCACCGACCGGGTCCGCGTCGACCCGACGGGGGCAGACATCCGCCTCGAAGACCACACCGTGACCGTCCCGCCGGGCACCGAGTTGCCCGACAGACTCGCCCGGTACGTCGGCCAGACGGACGCCGTCGACCCACAGGACAGGACGGTGGACCTGCTCGTCACCGAACTCAGCGTCGGGAACAGACAGCGCTTCACCGAGCGCCGCCTCGACGTCGGCGAGTCGGTGTACGTGTACGGGCAGACCAGTCGGGGACCGGCCGTCGAGTGGGGCAGCGACCTCGTCGACGCCGTCGTCGGTGACGGCGACGGGACGCCCGTGTTCGTCGTCTCGGACGCGTCGGAACGAGGGACCGCGTGGCGCTTCGCCCGCGCCGGGCTCTGGCGAGTCGGTCTGGGCGTCGGTCTCGCTGTGCTCGGCTTGCTGTTCGTCGGTTCCGTCGTGTTGTGACCAGTCGTGCTACGGGTCCGGCAACACGCCGGACGACGCTGGTCCGTGTCGTCTTCTGAGCCTGCCGAAACCGCCGGGTTTAACGCCCCGCCGTCCTTAGACCGTCGCATGTCAGCGCTGCGTGAGGCGTTGCGGGACCTCCCGGACGCCGTATTCGCGGACGTGCTCGAATCCGAGGAGGCGTACCTGCTCGTGTTGGACCTGCCGGGCGTGACCGCGGAGACACTCGACGTCAGCGTCGAAGGCGGCCGTCTGGTCATCGAAGGACAGCGCAGCAAGGACGTCCCCCAGGAGTTCCGATTCGTCCGAGAGGACCGGTCGGTGTTCTTAGACGTAGAACTCCCGCTTCCACCCGATGCGACCGGTCAGGGGGCCGAGGGTGCCGTCGACCGCGGCGTCCTCGAACTCACCCTCCCGAAGGCCACTGCCGCACCGAGCACGACGATTCCCATCGACGAGGCCTGAGCGGGGTGCCCTGTAGGTGAACCTCCGCGCGTACCGACGGTTCTTCGTCGTCGCATGGCAGTTCCTGCCGCTGTTGCTCGCGTACGCCCGGGACCGGAACCGGTTCCTGCTGGTCGGGTCCTCGCGACAGGTCACGAACGAGCAACGGCGCCAGCGTGCGGCGGCACTGCTGGAGTCGCTGTTGACGCTCGGGCCGACGTTCATCAAACTCGGGCAGTTGCTCTCGACGCGGCCCGACATCCTCCCGCCCGAGTACATCGACGAGTTCTCGAAACTGCAGGACCGCGTCCCGCCCGCCGAGTGGGCGAAAGCCAAGCGCGTCCTCGAATCCGAACTCGGGCCGGTCGACGACCGGTTCGCCGAGTTCGAGACGGACGCCATCAGCGGGGCCTCGCTCGGACAGGTCTACCGCGCCGAGGTCGACGGCGAACCGGTCGCGGTGAAGGTTCGCCGCCCGGACATCGAGGACCTCGTCGAGGCCGACCTACGGGTCATCCGGTGGTCCCTGCCCCTGCTGATGTACTTCATCGACGAGTCCCGCTCGTTCTCGCTGGAGACGCTGGCCGACGAGTTCGCAAAGACCATTCGCGAGGAGATGGACTACGAGCGCGAGGCGCGAATGCTCGGCGAGATCCGGGAGAACTTCGCCGACAACGACCGCGTCCGTATTCCGCGTGTCATCGACACGCACTCGACCCGACGTGTCCTCACCATGGAGTACGTCCCGGGAACGAAGATAAACGACATCGAGGACTTAGACGAACGGGGCTTCGACCGGACGCAACTGGCCGAGACGCTCCAGAACGCGTACCTCCAGATGATAATCGACGATGGCGTCTTCCACGCCGACCCGCACCCGGGGAACCTCGCGGTACAGGAGGACGGCAAACTCGTCTTCTACGACTTCGGGATGTCCGGCCGCGTCGACCCGTTCGTCCAGGAGAAGATCGTCGACTTCTACGCCGCCGTCGCCGACCAGAACATCGACGCCATCTTAGACGCCCTCATCGAGATGGGGACGCTCTCCCCGGAGGCCGACCGGCAGGTGATGGGCGACGTGATGGAACTGGCTATCGCGGACGCCCGCGGCGAGGACATCGAACAGTACCGCGTCCAGCAAATCATCCAGCAAGTCGAGGACACCATCTACGAGTTCCCGCTTCGCCTTCCGTCGAATCTGGCGCTCGTGTTGCGGGTGGCGACGGTCGTCGAGGGCGTCTGCGTGACGTTGGACCCCGAGTTCGACTTCATCTCGGTGGCGACAGCGTACCTCCGCGACGAGGGGTACATCGCCGCCGGCGTCCGAAACTACGTCGAGGACCGGGCGACGGAGGTGCAAGACGCGGCGCAGTCGGCGGTCCGCATCCCGCCGAAACTCGAATCCGTCCTCGACCGGGTCGAGCGCGAAGACCTCCAGATTCGGGCCGACATCGAGGATTCGGACCGCCTGCTGGCGACGATGACGAAGCGACTGATTCTTGGGATGTTGCTCGCGAGCACCGTGTTCTCGACGGCGTTCCTCTACGCCGAGGCGCCCCCCATCGTCGCCGCCATCGCCGGTACCGGTGTCCTCGCCGTGTCTGGCGCGCTGTGGTGGTCGTTTCGCTCGAAGAAGGGCGTCCGCGCGAAACCGCAGTTCACCCGCCAGAGTATGCGGGAACGACAGCAGGGCGAGAGCACGGGCGGCCTCGCCACCTCGTTCGAGGACGAGGAGGCCTAGTCGGGTTCGACGACGATGAGCAGCGTCACCGCGGGTGTGCTTGACAGCGGTGCAGCGATCCAGTGTCCCACGCTCCTGAATCGGGAAACAGACGACCCAGAACGTATTAGGGGGGTTCGGGGTGACAACCATCCATTAGCCCGGTGCCTGCTGCACCTGTTGATTTCAGGACATCTCTTCTATTGAGCGATCAGTCAGGTGTGTGTTTCAATAAGTAATTGTATAGCTAGCTAATCACTTCTACTAGTGACCGACGATAGTTCACCTTCGCAGGGTCGTCCCGAAGAAGAACCACTCGGAGGGGTCGGAAGGGTCGTAGGCGGACTTCTACTCGCCGTCTGCTTTCTGGTTGCTACTGCTGTGCTATTCTCTTGGGTAAGCTCGCTTGTTATTGGGACAGGACTCGCCTTCTGGCCAGCGATTGTTTTGGCACTCGGTATACTCGTCGTTTTCATTGTCACTACCTCACGATAGCTGCACGCACTGTACTGACCAGACCCGGGTCGAAATACGTCCTCATCTGAGGGTTTCAACGGAGCCCTATGTTTCAGTCTCTCCAGTAGGACTGATCATCTCAGATGGCTTGATTATGACAGAATTAGAGCCAACGATCCGCACACTACTGAGCGGCTGTATCAGTCATTACTGGCTGAAAACGGTCCTGTCAAGAGCTGTATTTGGCGTTCCTACGAAAGCTCGACGATCCGGTCTGCCCACGACCGGAGCGCGTCGAGTCCAGCGACCTCGTTTTCCGACACTGAACTGTCGACACCCAGTTCGTCGCTCTCGAAGGCGTTCAAAACCGCACAGTCGGCCCGCTCGCAGTAGTCGGTCAGTCGCCCCGTCGCGTCCGGGTCTGCCTGCAGCGCGATGGTCGCGTCGTTGACGAAGACGGCCGCCGGGGTCGCCGGTGCGGCGTCGAGCGCCTCGAAGGCCGCCGCGGCGTTTTCCGCGGCGAGCGCGCGGGCCTCGTCGTCGGTCTCGCCCTCCGAGCGCGGCGCGTGGGCGTCGACGACGCCGTTGGAGACGCCCTCGGGGACGGTGGTGAACTGCGTGAGCGGGCCGCCCAGCACCTCGCCGTCCCGTTCGACCGTCGGCGCGAAGTCGAGGACGACACAGCCGTCGGTCCCGTGCCGGGCGATCCAGCGGTCGAGGGCCCGTGCCGTCAACCGCGTCTTGCCGACGTTCGAGGGGCCGACGACGAGCGCCGAGCCGTCGAGCGGGACCGGACTGTCCGACATCGTCTCAGTCGGCCGCCATCGAGCGGTCGGCGTCCCGCCCCAGCCAGTTGCGGACCGACAGCCCCGCGAGGCCGAGCATCGCCGCGGCGAGGACGGCGGCGAAGGAAAGAATCGACAGCGACACGGGGTCGGTCACGCCGCCGGCCGCCACGCGCTTGACCCACTGGCCGGCGACCACGGTGCTGATACCGATCAGCAGGAGGCCGCCGACGTTCTCTAGCAGCGAGTTCGTCTTCGGCACGGCGGTCGGGTCGTTGAGGAGGTATACGACGAGCGCAAGCACGAACGGCGTGCCGACGAAGCCGATAGCCAGCGCCTGAATCAGCAGTCCGAACACGGCACCCGGGATGAAGACGCCGAGGATGCTGACGAGCGCGAAGGCGGCGACGGTAGCCTGATAGCGCGAGTCCGAGGTGTCCTGTGCCCATCCCATCTTGTCGGCGACGAGGTACGGCGGGACGACGGTGTTGCCGCCCAGCGTCGTCACGGCCGCGCCCCAGAGACCGAGCAGGAACAGCCACTTCGCGTTCGATCCGACGAGGGGGCCGAGCGCTGTCGCGGCGCCCACCGCCCCGAGACTGGGGTCGCTGAGCACCGACGCGGCGACGAGGAAGATAGCGAGGCTGGCGATGCCGAAGGCGACCAGCATCGACGCCCCGACGTCGAAGACGGCGAGGTCCGAATCCTCGGTCGTCCAGCCGCGGGCCCGCATCGTGTAGGACTGCATCGTCACGAGGGCGATGTGGACGGCGCCACCGAGGATACCGGCCGCGAGCAGTGCCCCTTCCACGCCGGCCGGGATGGCCGGGACGAGGCCCGCTGCCGCCGCACCGAAGTCGATGGGGACGACGAACAGGGAGGCGACGAACAGGAGAACCACGAGCGTGACGAGTACTTTCGCACCGAGTTCGGCGTACTTATAGCCGCCGCCGGCGAGGCCGACGGCCAGTACGACGCCCCAGACGACCGCCCAGACGACGGGACTGAAGCCCGCGACTTCCGCGGAGACGCCGGCGAGCGTCTTCATGATGACCAGTTGGGCGAGTCCGGCGGCGACGACGGTGTCGGCGACCAGCAGCCACGCCCACGCCTCTCCGAGGTTGTCCTCGACGGCGGTAACGATGCCGGCCTCCGTGAGGAGGCCGAGTCGCATCGCGAGATACTGCGCGGTCGCACCCATCACCGCAGAGAGGACGACGACCCACAGGAGTGTGTAGTCGAAACTCGCGCCTGCGGTGACGAGCGCCCCGATAGTCGCCGGCCCAGTGGCGATAGCGCCCGCGAGCCACGTCGGGCCCATCTCGGAGAACCGCGAGAGGACGCCGGAGTCGCTGGTCGCCATCTACACGCACCCCGCGAATCTCTCGCCGGTCACGTCGTAGCTGTCGACCCACTCCGGCGGGTTCTCGTCGGTGAACCGCGAGCGACTGCGCATGTACGAGGCGATGTACGCGCGGCGCCAGTCCTCGGTCTCGTTGGGTGCGGTGTAGTGGGGCAACAGGCAGTGCTGAAAGAGGACGTCGCCGGGGTCCATCGGCAGGGCGACGGCGTCCTCGGGGCCGTAGTCGGCCTCGGCGATGGCGATGTCGGTGTCGTACTCGACGGCCTCGTGGCCGAGCAAACCGTCCGTGTGCGCTCCCGGGACGACCTGCATGCAGCCGTTCTCCGTGGTCGACTGGTCGAGCGCTATCCAGACGGTGACGTGGTCCATCGGGTGGATGGGGTAGTACGCCGCGTCCTGATGGAACTTCTTCTCGCTGCCGACGCGGGGCGGTTTCAGCATCGCGGCGCTACGGAGGAGGTGGAGGTTCGACCCCTGCAACTGCTCGACGACGTCGACGATGGCCTCGTCGTGGACGAGGTCGGCGAAGACGTCGTCTTCACGGACCATGTCGATACCCTCGAACTTCCGAACCGGGTCGCCGTCCTCGAAGCTATCGGCGTCGACATCGGGTTCGAGCATCCGCTCGAACCCCGTCTCTTCGCGGTCGTTCCGGACGTACGACTCGATGCGCGTCGTCACGGCCTCGACGGTCGCGCCGTCGAGGCAGTCCTCGACGACGACGTAGCCGTCCCGCTGGTACTGTTCGAACTGCGCGTCTGTGAGTGGCATACCACCTCCTACTATTCTCCGGTAATAAGCCCTTCCAACTCGCCGCGCCGTCTCTGGCCCCCAGCGACCGTAGAACACGGTTCACGCCAGCGGTGACGCCACTGCGCCATTCCAAACCGTTTATACCCCAACAGGGGTAACGCGGCCGTATGGCAAGAGAGCAGACTGAGGTTCGCGAACTCGACGAAGGCAGCTACGTCATGATCGAAGACGCGCCGTGTAAGATCGACTCCTACAGCACGGCCAAACCCGGCAAGCACGGGAGCGCCAAGGCTCGTATCGACGCACGGGGCGTCTTCGACAGCAAGAAGCGCTCGCTCTCCCAGCCCGTCGACGCGAAGGTGTGGGTCCCCATCATCGACCGAAAGCAGGGACAGGTCGTCTCCGTCAGCGGCGACGACGCACAGGTCATGGACTTAGACACCTACGAGACGTTCACGATGCTGATGCCCGAGGACGTCGACCTCCAGCCCGACGACGAAATCGAGTATCTCGAGTACGAGGAACAGCGCAAGATCACCCGCTCGTAACGATGTTTCCCGGTGCGGTCGCCGAGCGCGGGGCCGCCGACTACGCCCTCGTGGGGGCGCCGCTTGACGTGTCGACCTCCTTTCGTCCCGGCGCCCGGTTCGGGCCGCGCCGCGTTCGTGACTTCGCCGAACAGTTCGACGACTACGACCACCGCTCGGACCAGCACTTCACCGAGTTGGGGGTCTACGACCACGGCGACGTCGGCCCGACGGCCGACACCGCCGAGTACCTGACGTTCCTCCAGAGCGCCGTCGCCGAGTTCGACAGGGACAGGGCCGTCCCCCTGCTGGTCGGTGGCGAACACACCGTCAGCGTCGCCGCGGTGCGAGCGCTCGACCCGGACGTGTTCGTCTGTCTCGACGCGCACCTGGACCTGCGAGAGTCGTATGCCGGCGACGAGTACTCCCACGCGACGGTGACCCATCACGCGCTGTCGGTCGCGGACCGCGCGGTCGTCCTCGGTGCTCGAACCGGGAGCGAGGCGGAGTGGAACCGCGCCGACGCCGACGACGTGACCGTCGTCCTACCCGAAGACGTGGCCGACTGGACCCCGGATTTCGACGACGAATCGGTGTACCTCTCGGTGGACATCGACGCCGCCGACCCGGGGTTCGCTCCGGGGACGGGGACGCCCGAACCGTTCGGACTGGCCCCGCGAGAGATGCGCGACGCGGTGCAGTCGGTCGCGCCACACGCCGTCGGGTTCGACGTCGTCGAGGTGAACGACCGCGACGACGGACAGGCCGCGACGCTGGCGGCGAAACTCCTGCGAGCGTTCGTCTTCGCCCACGCCGAGGCCTGACACAAGATTCATTCTGTCGTCGTGAGTAGCGGCGGCCGATGCGCCGCCCTGCTCTCCACGTAGCGCTCGCTGCCTGCCTCGTCCTCGCGGGGTGTTCCGTCCTCGGAGACGACCCCGTCCGCGAGCAAGCCGCCGTCGACCGACTCGACGCCGCTCGCGAGCGCGCAGAAACTATCGAATCGTACCGGTACGACCTCGCAATCACCGTCTCGACGACGGCCAGCGCTCGGGAAATCGACGGCAGCGGTGTCGGGAAAGTCAACGTGACGACCCGGCGTGCCGCGACCAACCTGACGGTCGACGGTGCCACCAGTCAGACCTACGTCGACAACCGGACGGCGTTGGTCGAGTGTCGCGGCGGCGGCGTACCGAGCGGCTTCTGGGGCAACGAGGAGTTCCCAGCCGAGCGTAACTGGACCGAGACGACGCCGCTCGGGCGGCAACTCGCGCTCCTGTCCTCGGGCGACCTCTACCACAACGGCACGGAGACGGTCGACGGCCGGGAGACGGTCCACCTCTCCGGGTCGCCCTCGAAGGAGGCGCTCGACGCCTACCGGGACGGGGCGGGTAGCCGACCGCTGTTCGGGTCGCCGAACGTCGACAGCGTCACCGTCGACCTGTGGCTGGACGCGACGACGAACAGACCGGTCCGGAGCGAGGTGCAAGTCGTCGTCAGCGGCGACGGCGAGACGGCCACGGCGACGCTCACGACGCAGTTTCGCGACTACGGCGAGCGCGTCCGGGTGACGATACCGGCGGAGGCACGGGACGACGCGTTCGAGGGAGGGTGTCCCGGCTAGGGCGTGGCGGTTTTAAGACGGAGGCGTGAGCACGTGGCGACATGGATCGACTCTCGTCGTGTTACTTCTGTGGCGCGGCCCTAGACGCCTCGCTCTCCGAGTACCCAGTCGTCCCGAAGCGCCTCCAGCCCGAGTCGGCGTCCGACCAGCGGGTGACGCTCTGTCCGACCTGCCGGCGGAAACTCGCGACGGTGCTGAGAGAGGTCGTCGCGGCAGTCGACGACGACCCGGAGGACCAGAGCGGTGTGATGGACGAGTCCGGGCTGGACCCGCACCCGGATCCGATGGCCGTCGGCGACGCCAACGAGACGGGGACGGCCGTCGAAGAAGCGGGGTCCGACGCGGGTCTGCTGGAGGACACGAGCGACGACGAAACCGAGGGACCGCTCGACAGCGACGAGGCCGAATCGCAGTCGGCCGAACCCGACCGCACGCATCCGATGGCGGCCGCCGACGAGACGGACGACGCCGACGAGTCGAGCGGGACGACCGCGACGGAGTCGGCGTCACCGGGCGCGGTCGAGACGACTGCCGCCGAGAGCGAGCCCGAGTCGGCCAACGAGGTCGCCGATACCGGGACCGACGACACGAGTGACGACCCGTCGCTGACTCGACTGGAGTACAGCAAGGTGATGCGTCTGCTCCAGAACCGCCAGCTACCGGTCGACCGCAGCGAGATTCGTGCGGTCGCCGTCAACGCCTACGACATCGAACCCGAGGAGTTCGATGCCATCATCGACGCCGCCGTCGACCGTGGCCTCATCGGCGAGGAGAACGGGCAGTTCGTCGCGGCGGAGTAAGGCATACCACCCCGGAGGGGCAACACCAGCCCATGCACGCAGGCGACATCGCCGCCCGACTCGACGACGAACTGGACGTGGCCTCCTACGCCGACGTCGACGCTAGCCCCAACGGCCTGCAGGTCGGTCCCACAGAGCAACCGGTCGACCACGCGGCCGTCGCCGTCGACGCCGCCGTCGAGACCATCGACCGCGCCAGCGACGCCGGCGCGGATTTGTTGGTGACCCACCACGGCATCATCTGGGGCGGGGTGGAGCGCGTCACCGACACGACCTACCGCCGTGTCGCACCGCTCGTCGACGACGACCTCGCGCTGTACGTCGCCCACCTCCCGCTGGACGGCCACCAGTCGCTGGGCAACGCCGCCGGCCTCGCGGACGTACTCGACCTCGACAACCGTGCGCCGTTCGGTCAGATGGGGCCAGAGTACATCGGCCAGCGCGGGACGCTGGTCGAGGCGAGGACGCTCTCGGACCTCGCCGAGACGCTCGACGCCGAACTGGACACGGGCGGGCAGTCCGTCCGGACGCTGGACTTCGGCCCGTCGCTCGTCGAGGACGTGGCCATCGTCACCGGCAGCGGCGTCGACTGGGTAGCGGAGGCCGCCGAGGTCGGCGCTGACGTCCTCGTCACCGGCGAGGGCAAACAGCAGGTGTACCACGAGGCCCGCGAGGCCGGCATCAGCGTCGTGCTGGCGGGTCACTACGCCACCGAGACGTTCGGCGTCCGCTCGCTGCAGTCGAAACTGGACGAATGGGGGCTAGAGACGACGTTCGTCGACTGCCCGACCGGGCTCTGATGGGCCAGCGCGTCGCCTACGAGGACGTGGCATCGGACGCCGACATCGTCGCGTGGTCCCGCGAGTACTGTCGGGACGTACGCAGGGAGTGGGGCGTCGACGTGCGCTTCGACCTCGTCGAGTGGGAGGTGTCTGCCCGCGCAAAGCGGCGCGCGGCGGCCGTCAAGCGCCCGACGCTTCCCGACGCCGCGGTGGGAGAACCCTACGACTGGGAGCGTCTCGAGGGGGCCGACGGCCGGCCACTTCCCTGTACCCTGTCGCTGACTCGCGAGGCGTTCGAGGCGTTCGATCGCACCGAGTGGGAGGCGACCCTGCGCCACGAACTCGTCCACGTCGAGCAGTACCAGCGCGACGGCACGACGGACCACGGCCGGGCGTTCCGCGAACGAGCGGCCGACCTCGACACCGACGTCCACTGCCCCGCCTTTGCCGACCCGAAGTACGTCCTCTCGTGTGTAGCCTGCGGGGACCTCGTGGCACGGCGCTACCGGGACTGCAAACTGGTGCGAGAGCGGGAGCGCTACCGCTCGGACTGCTGTGGTGCCGAACTGGCGCTGGACTGACGGTGCGCTACTGTTAGGTCGCTCACGGTCGAACAGGCGGTATGGACGTGCCGCTCTCCTGTTACGCCTGCGGGACGACGGCGGCGCTCGCGGACGGGGCCCGCTGTGACTGCGGCGAACCGTACTGGGTCCAGACCGACCCCTCGACCTTCGAGTGGCCCGACACTTCCGAGCGGTCGCTGTGGCGCTATCGTGCCCTCCTGCCGGACGTGACACCGGCCGGACTGGCCGCCGGCGCTGGCGGCACGCCGCTGGTGCGCGCGCCGCGACTGGACGACGACGTGGGCGCGACCGTCCACGTGAAGTACGAGGGGGCGAACCCGACCGGGACGTTCAAAGACCGCGGGAGCGCCGTCGGCGTCGCGGCGGGCGCAGCGGCCGGGGACGACGCCGTCGGCACCGTCTCCCACGGCAACATGGCCCGGTCGATGGCCGCCCACGCCGCCAGCGCCGGGCTCGACTGTCTGGTGTTGGTCCCGGCGGACATCCCCGTCGAACGACTGGCGCTCCTCGCTCGCTACGACCCGACGATACTCCGGGTGGAGGGCGACTACGGCCGCCTCTACCGCGAGTCACTTCGAGTCGGCTCCGAGGCCGGCGTCCGGTTCGTCAACTCGGACACGCCGCTCCGCGTGGCCGGTCAGGGGACGACGGCGCTGGAAATCGCCGAGTCGTTCGCGCCCGACCTGCCCGACGCCGTCGTACTCCCCGTCTCCAGCGGCGGTCACGCGAGCGGTGTCTGGAAGGCCTTTCGAGACCTGTCTGCCGCGGACCTCGTCGACCGAGTACCGAGACTCTACTTCGTACAGACGTCGGCCTGCGCGCCCATCGCCGAGGCGTGGGCCCGGCGCGACGACGTCGTCACGCCAGTCGAGGCAGGGGAGACTGTCGCCTACTCGATCGCCAACGCCGACCCGCCGAGCGGCAATCGGGTGCTGGCGGCCGCCAGCGAGACCGACGGAGGGGTTCTCGCCGTGGACGACGACGCCATCCTCGACGCGCGCCGAGCGCTAGCGAGCAGCGCGGGCCTGTTCGTCGAGAGCGCCTGTGCGACGGTGCTGGCGGGCGCTCGCCGGTTGCACGACCGTGGCGACCTCGTGGCAGGCGACGACGTCGTACTCGTCGCCACCGGAACGGGATTCACCGAACGCGACCTAGACGCGCCCGGTGTCGACGCGGAGACGGTCCCGCTGTCGGCGCTCGACGAGACTGTAGCACGCATCATCTGACCGGATTCAGTACCAGTACGTGGCGTAGACGACGACGCCGATACCGAGACACGCGACCGCCGCGAGGGTCGCGAACACCATCGACCACGAGGGTATCGCGAGGAGACCGGTGACGCCGAGCGAGAGCACGACCGCGAACAGGGGCAGGAACGCGTGTTCGGACTCCATCGTCGGGGGTAGACAACGAGGCGACATAGTTCTACGGTCCGTGGGCACACTCGACAATGGCCGTCGTATCACACCATCGCCGCGTCGTCGACGCCCGGATGCTCGCGGACGTACGCGACCAGCGTGTCGACGTACGCCTCGAACAGCGAACACCTGACGCCGGTTCCCGCGAGCGCTCGCCGCGTGTTCTCGTCGGGTGCGAGAGGTACGGGAGCGCTTCGGGTTCGACGCCGAGTCGGTCGGCCAGTCGCGGCAGGCGAGACAGCGCCGCGTACGAGAGTCCGACCGTACCCGGGACGGCCCGGCGGTCGCTGGCCCGTCCGAGCGCGCGTACCAGTCGGCCGACGAGTACCGGCCCCAGAAAGCCCGTGAGAAACCGCATCAGCGTCCGTCCAGTGGCGAGAGTCGTCGGAGTCGCCGGAGCGCCCGGATGCTCAGCGTCGCGCCCGCGGCGGCGACGCGGTTCGGGAGGCCCTCGACGGGTACCAGTGGATGGAGGCGCTGTGTCGTGACCGTCTGTGACTCCGTGTACTTCTGGATGCCGTGGGGGCCGTGACGCCGGCCGATGCCGGAGTCACCGACCCCGCCCATGGGGGCGTCCGTCGAGGCCCACATGCCGAGGTAGGCGTCGTTGACACAGACGGACCCGGCCTCGATACGGCGGGCGAGCGCCTCGCCGCGGTCCGTGTCCTCGGTCCAGACGCTCGCGTGGAGGCCGTAGTCGGTGTCGTTGGCGCGTGCGACCGCCTCGTCGGCGTCCGCGACCGGGGTTATCGAGACGACGGGGCCGAACGTCTCCTCGCAGGCGGCGGTGGCGTCGTCGGGCAGGTCCGTCAACACCGTGGGTTCGTAGAACAGCGGTCCGACCTCCTCGCGCCGGCGCCCGCCCGTCTCGACGGTGGCACCGCGCTCGCGGGCGTCGGCGACGTGGTCCTCGACCGTGTCGAGTTGGTGCTGGCCGATGAGCGACCCCACGTCCGGGCCGAATTTGAGCGACGCACCGAGGTCCAGCGTCTCGGTGGCGTCGACGAACCGGTCGACGAACTGGTCGTAGACGGCTTCGTGGACGAATATTCTCTCGAAGGAGATACACAGTTGGCCGGCGTTCGCGTAGCTTCCGTGGACCGTCCCCGTGACCGCCTGCGAGAGGTCGGCGTCGTCTAGAACCACGGCGGCGTTTTTCCCGCCCAGTTCCATCGAGGCGTCGACGAGGTGTTCGCCGGCCAGCGACGCCACGGTCCGGCCCGTCTCCGTACTCCCGGTAAAGGTGACGTAGTCGACGCTCGAGATCAGCGGTTCGCCCAGGGTCGCGCCGTGACCGGTGACGACCTGCACGAGGTCCTCGGGGGCGCCGGCGTCGACGAGCAGTTCGACCGCCCGGAGCGCACAGAACGGCGTCGCTTCGGCCGGTTTCAGCACCGCGCCGTTGCCCGCCAGCAACGCCGGCAGCATGTCGGAGATGGCCAGCGTCAGGGGATAGTTCCACGGTTCGATCAGGCCGACGACCCCGACCGGGTCGTGGTGTTCGACGGCCTTCGTCAGCAGGGGGAACCCGCCGTCTCGCCGGGTCGGCGCGACGTGGTTCGGGCCCTCCCGGGCGTAGTAGTCGGCGTTGAGAACGATGTCGAGCAGTTCGACGTGGGCATCGAGTCGGGCCTTTCCGGCCTCCAACTGGACGATGTCGAGCAACTCTTCGCGGTGGTCGAGCACCTCGTCGGCGAACCGCTGGAGGACGGCCGCTCGCTCCTCGATGGGGCGCTCGCTCCAGTCGCTCTGTGCCGCCTGTGCTGTCCGGACGGCCTCTGTGACGTCCGCTGGTTGGCAGGCCGGGACGGTACCCATCTCCTCGCCGGTGAACGGACTCCGGACCGTCAGCGGGTCGCGGTCGGCGACGTGTGTGACCCCACCCTGTAACCGTGTCCGTGTTCGCTCGGGCAGCGAGGACGAAACGTTCGACGCGGGCATCGTTTCTTCGCACGGGCGGGGGGATGAATGGTCTTGTGGCGACCCACTCGTATCTTGTCGCGACGTTCGGGCGTGGGACTCGGTTCCCGTTCGACGGCCGGACCCACACCGAGACACTGGTGTGAACCACGTCGTTCAAGCCCTCGGACCGACCACAGTGGATCAATGAGCGACCACGAGGACCGAGAGACGTTCTGTCACGACCCCATCGGACACGCAGAGGCCCGCGCCGGAATGACGGTCGGCGAGTTGGCCGAGAGCTACGGTGAGGCCGGTATCGGCGCGAATGACCTCCACGAGGCCGTCGACGTCTACGCCGAGATGCTGGACGACGACGTGACCACCTTCTTCGGACTGGCCGGCGCGATGGTGCCGACGGGGATGCGTGCCGTCGTCTCCGAGTTGATTCGGGACGGCCACGTCGACGTCCTGGTGACGACGGGCGCGAACCTGACCCACGACACCATCGAGGCCATCGGCGGGAAGCACCACCACGGCGAGGTGACGCCGCCGGAGCGGACCGAGCGCGAACACGACGAGACCCTGCGCGATGAAGGCGTCGACCGCATCTACAACGTCTACCTCCCGCAGGAACACTTCGCGCTGTTCGAGAACCACCTCCGCGAGGAGGTGTTCTCCGTCCTCGAAGCCGAGGGCGCGGTGTCCATCCAGCGCATGACCGAGGAGCTGGGACGGGCCAACAGCGAGGTCAACGCCCGCGAGGACGTCGCGGAGGACGCGGGGGTGCTCGCGGCGGCCTACGAGAACGACGTCCCGGTGTACTGTCCCGCGTTCCAGGACTCCGTGCTGGGCCTGCAAGCGTGGATGTACTCCCAGACGAGCGAGTTCACGGTGGACGCGCTGGCGGACATGACCGACATCACGGACATCGCCTACGAGGCCGACAGCGCCGGCGCGATGGTCGTCGGCGGCGGCGTCCCGAAGAACTACGTCCTCCAGACGATGCTCGTCTCGCCGGACGCCTACGACTACGCCGTCCAGTTGACGATGGACCCCTCGAACACCGGCGGCCTCTCCGGGGCGACGCTGGACGAGGCCCGGTCGTGGGGCAAACTGGAGAAAGACGCCCGTAACGTGAGCGTCTACGCCGACGCGACCATCACCCTGCCGCTGGTCGTCGCCGCCGCTCGCGAACGCGCCGGGGAGTAGTCCGGCCCCCGCACAGCCCCGCCGCAGGGATAGTTCTATAGTTGTGGGCGTGACACGTTCACATATGTCGTTCCAACTGCGTATCCGACCGGCGGACGAGACCGACATCTCGTCGATTCAGCAGGTCGCTCGCGCCTCGTGGCACGCCGTCTACGACGGCATTCTGGGGCCAGACACCGTCGAGACACTGCTGACGGAGGGGTACGGCGGCGACCTCCTAGAGGAGATGGTCGACCTCGACGACATCGGTCTGTTCGTCGCGACGGCGGACGGCGACGTGGTGGGCTACGCCAGTTGCGGGATGACCGACCCGGCCGGCATCGGCGACCTCGACCTCTACGTCCACCCCGACTACTGGGGCGAAGGTATCGGGAGTCGACTTCTCGACCGGGGCAAGACACACCTCCAGAGCCTCTCGGTCCGGAAGATACGCGACGAGGTACTCGTCGAAAACGAAGTCGGCAACGGTTTCTACCGGAAACACTTCGACCACGTCGACCAGCGTACCGAGCGGTTCGGTGGCAAAGAACTGCCCGTCAACGTATACGAGCGTTCGTTGTGGGACTAGGGTGGGTCTGAGCGCCAGCGAAGCCCCTCGGAACGCACAGCGGTGACCACGGGGACCCCGCGGACAGTCGCGAGGGTGCGACACGCAGTGACGAGCGCAGCCCTCACACCACGACGACTGCACCGCACGCTCGCGGCTACCGCCGCTCGCTGGTTTGAGGGTTCCGTCGCTTCGTTCGCTCCGCCGCCGTCGCTCCACGGCACACTCCGTTCCACCCGAGACGGGTCCTGTGCCTGCCACTCACACGCGCTCTCGCTCCGTTTGGCAACGTTTTAGCCGCCGATTGGCCTGCTAGTTCCCAATGAGCTACAAGATCGGACTCGTCGGCAAGCCCTCTGTCGGCAAGTCCACGTTCTTCAATGCGGCGACGATGAACGACGTCCCCGAGGGGGCGTACCCGTTTACGACCATCGACCCCTCGATGGGCGAAGCGTACGCCCGCGTCGAGTGTGCAGCCCCGGAGTTCGACCATAGCTGTACCCCCAACCACGGCTACTGCGCCGACGGCGTGCGCTTCGTCCCGACGAAACTGGTCGACGTCGCCGGCCTGGTCCCTGGTGCCCACGAGGGCAAGGGACTCGGCAACCAGTTCCTCTCGGACCTCAACGAGGCCGACGTGCTCATCCACGTCGTCGACTTCACCGGTGAGACGGACCTCGAAGGCGAACCGACCGAGGACCACGACCCCCGCGAGGACATCGACTTTCTGGAGAACGAACTGGACATGTGGTACCTCGACGTCCTAGAGAAAGGCATCGAGCGCTACCGCTCGGGCTACCACGGCGAGGACAAGGACATAGAGGCCGACCTCGCAGAGCAGATGTCGGCGTTCAAGATCAGCGAGGACGAGATCAAGCAGGTCGTCCTCTCGCTCGATATGGAACTCGACCCCGACACGTGGGACGACGAGGACCGGGAGGCGCTGGCCCGCGAGATCCGCATCCGCACCAAGCCGATGGTCATCGCGGCCAACAAGATGGACACCCCGGCGGCACAGGACAACTGGGAGACGGTCACCTCGGACCCCGAGTACGAGCACCTCACGTTCGTCCCCGTCTCGGCCCACGCCGAGAAGGCCCTGAAGAACGGCGACGAACAGGGCGTCTTGGAGTACCGGCCCGGCGACGACGACTTCGAGGTCACGGCGGACCTCCCCGAGGAGAAGGCCGCCGGCCTCGAACAGATTCGCGAGTTCGTCGACGAGTTCGACGGCACCGGCGTCCAGCAGGCACTGGAGACGGCGCTGTTCGAGGAACTCGACGCCATCGCCGTCTTCCCCGGTGCGCGAAAGCCACAGGACGACGGCACGTTCCTGCAGGACTGTTTCGTCCTGCCCGACGGGTCGACCGCCGAGGACTTCGCGTACTTCCTGCATACGGACATCGGCGAGGGGTTCCTCCACGCCCACGACGTTCGCTCGGGTCGGCAGGTCGGTGCCGACACGGAACTGGACCACCGCGACGTGGTCGAGATCACGACGACGAACTGAACGGTCGGCGGCCCGCGAGCATCAACTGTGATAATCCGGGGCCCTATTTTTTGAGACTACGGGCCGCTACCTTGGAATATGCCCGATTCGACACCTCGCTTGCAGTCGCTGCACGCCGACGCCCGTCGTACGGAGGAGGATAGATGAGTCCCGAAACGGCCGAGAGCCGTCTCGTCGGCCGACTGCTCGTCTCGGTCGGTGCCGTGCCGATGACCGCCGAACCGTACCTCCCGGGCCCGCTTCGTCGAGATTTCGGTGTCCGCCTCTTCTTGCTCGCGCTCATCTCGGTCGTCGTCGGTCCGGCTATCGCGGCGACGCTGTTTTCCGATGCGCTACCCGCTGTTGCCTTCGCCGCCGCCATCGTCCTCTGTACCGGATTTCTGGGGTACTGTGAGCTGTACCGTGCGATAATCGAGATAAACCAGAAAGCCCGAGCGGTCGACGAAGGCGAGTACGACATCGACTTCGGCGTCGACCGCGTCGACGAAATCGGCGAGACGTACGACACGCTCGAACGGACGGCCCACTCGCTGGGCGAGTCCATACGCGAAGCCGAACGCGCACAGGAGCGCGCCGAAGCGGCCCGCGAAGAGGCCGAAGACGCGACAGCGGCCGCCGAGCACGAACGAAACGAGATGGAAGCACTCTCCAGTCACCTCGAACTGAAAGCCACCCAGTACCGCGATACGCTCGCGGCCGCGGCCGACGGCGACCTGACCGCCCGCGTCGACGCAGAGAGCATGAGCGACGCGATGGGCGAGGTCGGAACGGCCATCAACGAGACGCTCGACGCGCTCGAACGGGCCATCGCGCAGGGGCAGGCCATCTCGGCGCGTATCGCCGACGAGAGCGGTCTGGTCGCGAGTCAGGGCGAACAGGTCCGTAGCGAAACCGAGTCCGTCACCGCGAGCGTCGACGAAATCGCCGACGGCGCGTCGACCCAGCGAGCGCAACTCTCGGCGGCCGCCGACGAACTCAGCGACCTCTCGGCGACCACCGAAGAGATGGCCTCGTCGGTCACCGAAATCGCCGACCGGAGCGACACCGCCGCGGAACTCGGCCGGGACGCCCAACACTCCTCCTCGGAGGCCCAGAGCGCCGTCGACGCCATCCGCCATCGGTCGATGACCGCCGCGGGCGAAGTCCAGCAACTCGACGAGATAGCCGGCGACGTCGCCGAGATCCTAGACGTCATCGACAGCATCGCCGAGGAGACGAACATGCTGGCGCTGAACGCCTCTATCGAGGCCGCCCGGGCCGGCGAGGCCGGGTCCGGGTTCGCCGTCGTCGCCGACGAGATAAAGCAACTCGCGAGCGAGACGAAAGACGCGACGGCCGACGTCGAGACGCTCATCGAGACGCTCCGCTCGCAGGTCGGCGATTCCGTCGAGGCGATGGAGACGATGGAGTCCGCCGTCGACCGCGGGAGCGACACCATCTCCGAGACCATCACCACGCTCGAAGACGTCGTCGAAGCCACCGTCGACGTCAACGACAGCATTCAGGAGATAGACCGCGCGACGAACCAGCAGGCCAGCACCGCACAGGACGTGGTCGAACGCATCGACGACATCAGCGCTATCGCCGACCAGACCGCGACGGAGGCCGGCGAGGTAGCAACCACCGCCGACCAGCAGGACGCCGTCGTCGGCGAGATGGTCGACAGCGTCGACACGTTCGCGACCGACGCGGAGACCCTGCAGTTCGAACTCCAGCAGTACGACACCGACGCGACGGTCGACGTCGGCCACGCGAGCGTGGCGAGCGAACAGGCGACGGACGACTGATACTGGTGGCTGTAAGTTCGTAACGATATTCGCCACCCCGGGGTGGCGAATTACTTCAGTTTGTTACAGCCACCAGTATGAGACCGCCGCTCAGATATCGACCGGGCAACCGTTTATCTCGCCGCCGCGCATCCCGTCGGCGAGCCAGTAGATGGAGAGCGTGAGGACGACGAGCGCACCGACGGCGAACTCTAGTCCGTCAAGCGGGAGAAAGAGGAGCGACGTCGAGACGCCCAACAGCGAGAGCAGTCCCAGCAGGACGGCCGACCCGCAGGCCGCACACCCGGCCCCGAGCGTCCCGAGGAGGACGCCCGCGGCGCCGGCCCCGCCCTGTCGAATCTGCAAACCGTGTTCCCGGAAGTGATAGGTCGCTATCGCTACGTCCACGCCGGTCAGCGCGGCGACGGCCACCAGCAAGACGCCCTGTGCCGGGTGGAAGAACGTGCCGACGAACGGGTACAACTCGACGAGGACCGTCAGCCGACTCGCCAGCGGCAGGGACCCGCCGACAACGAGGTCCAGCACCAGCGGGACGTTCAGCGAGACGACGAACGCCGTCAGCGAGACGACTCCTGCGAGGACGGCGACGGCGGCGTACACAGGGAGCGTCAGCACGAGTCGCGCCGTCCGACCCATCAGCCGCCAGTCGCGGCCCCGAACCGGCAACCGCCGACCGATTCGGGTCGCGCTCATCAGTTCGCCTCCCCGAGCGCTTCGGCGATGACCTCGTATCCGACGCTCCCGTTGACCTTCGTGACGAACTCGCCGTCGCGAAACAGGAGGATGACCGGGGTGGTCTCGCCGAGACCGGCGTTCTCGGCGGCCGCGATATCGGCCTGCACGGCGTCGTCGTAGGCCTCGTCTCGGGCGTCCTGTGCGACGGCGTCGCCGTCCAACGACGTCTCGGCGTTCAGGAACGACGCCGTCCGCTCGAAGACGTTGTCGACGGTGAACTGCGAGCGCGTCGCGAAGTAGTGCTCGAACAGCGACCAGAACGCCTCGTCGTCACGGGCATAGGTCGCTTCGAGCGCCTGCGTCGCCGGCTTGCCCCACGGAAAGACGACAGGGTAGGTTCGGACGACGTACGCGCCCGTCCCCGAGTCGGCGAGGTTCGACCGGATCTTCGGCACCGTGTTCTCGTGGAACGCTGCACAGCGCTGACAGGACGGGTCCTCGAACGCCAGAACGACGTGGCCGCCCAGTTCCCCAATCCGCGGTTGCTCGCGGTAGTTCGCCGCCGCCGGGTGATCCTCGAGGGACTCCCCCGTCGCGTCGCTCCCCCCACCGCACCCCGCGAGGGCGCCGACGGCCCCCGCCCCCGCCATCGCCAGCAGACGTCGTCGCTTCATGCTCGCCGGAAGGGTTCGACCCGATTTATCGTTTGTTCTCCTGTGCGCCCGCGAGGGGGAACCGTCATACCGCCGGAGTCGGTATCTCCGATGGCCGATGACGACAGTGCGTTCCGAGTCGGGGTGACTCCCCGACGGTGACGAACCCTATGAGTGCCGAGGCCGCTTTCCCGTGACCGCTCAGAACTCGCGCAGACTCGCGTTGTAGTCGCTCTCGGGTTCGAATTCGGGAATCAGCGAGTCCAAGTCGTAGTCGTCGAGATCGTCGACGGCTCGCACCTGCACGTTCTCGGACGCGGCCCCGTCGACGCGCTGGCGGACCATCCCGCGGTGGGCCGCCTGCAACTCTCCGGGCGACATGTCCAACTCCAGAAAGTCCAGCAACGCCGCGTCGAGGCCGTCTTGAACCCCGCGCTCCCCCCGCACCAGCGCCCGTCCGGCCCGGGAAATCCGGTCTCTGGTGTCGTCGCTCATCAGGTCGGGGTTCGGCACGGGCACCGAGGCCACCTCGTAGGTGAGTAGTTGGAGCGCCCCGCCGCCTTCGTGGCGACCCCACAGTTCGAGCAGAATCTTGTACACCGTCGAGTTGAGGACGTGGGGCAGGACGTTCTCGTGGTCGGTGACGTCGACACACTGGATGGCGTTCGTCGGCGCGAACCCGCCGGCGTTCTCGACGGTGAACACCCGTTCGTTGTAGAACACCGGGTGGAGTACGTCGGGGACGAGCAGTTCGCCGAGGTTGAACCACGGCGTGTGGGTGGAGACGGTACGTCCGTCAGGGACGCCCTCGTCCTCGCCGTATTCGAGATACCGAAGGGTGGAGTGATAGCCGTCCTCGCGCAACTGGTCTTTGACGGCCGCCGCGAGGTCCGGCGTCGACCGGAGGCCAGTCCGGTCGGCTTCGAACGCCTCGACGTACTCGTGGAAGTCCAGCAGATACTGGCCCGTCTCGTCCAGCCGAGCGGAGTCGATGTCCCGAATCGACCGTATGGCGGGTCGCAGGAACCGCTCGTCGACGCCCCACTGGGCGACGTCGGACTCGTCCAGCAGGAAGAAGCCGTTGTGGCCCGTCTTGTTGCCGAAGGCGACGTCAGCGAAGGCGTCCAGCCGCCGGGTCTTCTCGCTGTTCACGAGCGGAACGAACGGACTCGGCCCGTAGAGGTAGTAGCCGAGTTTCTGGCCGCCCTGCTCCGCCAAGTGTTGCTGGGGCACGCTGGTGACGCGGTACTCGTCGTGGGTCTCGATGTCGAACAGTCGGTCGTCCGGGACGGAACGGTGGGAGCCAGCGACCGAAGCGAGCGTCTCCGGCGGCAGTCGCTCTTTCACCCGGACGAAGTCCGTCGTCGTCTCCCGACGCGCCCGTTCGTCCGCGCATTTCTCGACGAACAGGAGGACGGTGTCGACGAGCGCCGAGAACGCCCTGTCGGCGAATCCGACGACGGCGTGGACCTTCGTCTGGTCGTAGAGGAACTCCTGAAAGGACTCGCCGTACTTCGTCGTCAGCCACTTCGTCGGGACGACGACGCCGAGTCGGCCCCCCTCCCTGAGGAACCGTAGCGCGTGCGTGACGAAGTAGACGTACGCATCGGACTGCTTCGATAGCTTCCCCGCGCCGCTGTAGTAGGGCGTCGCGCCCTCGGGACCGTACGCCCGTAGGTGTTCACGGAAGTGCACTTTGTCCGGCGAGAGGTCCTCTTGGCGGATGTACGGCGGGTTTCCCACGACCGCATCGAACGACCCCGGCCGACGCCTCTCGGTCCCGGCGTCGGGAAGCCGTTCGTCGCGCGGTGAGACGTCGAAAAAGGAGTCGGCGAGCGTATGGACCGCCTCGGTCTGCTCGCGAACGGTCCGAGACGAGAGGTTCAGCGCGGTGAGACGGAGGGGGAAGCGATTGACGTCGCCGGCGACGAGGTTGTCGAGTGCCTCCTGATGGGTCGCCGTCGACGACCCGTCTCGGATGCGGTGGTACGCTTCGACGGGAAACGTCCCACTGCCCGAGGCCGGGTCGAGCACTCGTGGAACCCGGTCGCCGTCCGACTGGAGGGTCCAGTCGCATATCGCCGCCGCCACGTCGGGGTGCGTGTAGAACTGCCCCTGTGCCTTGCGCTCGCTCGCGGGGACGAGTCGTTCGTACAGTTCCCCCAGCACGTCCTCCTCGACGTCCGAGAGCGCCGTCGCGTCGAGACGGTCCAGTAGCGTCCCGAGCGCGGTCCGCGTGTCCGCGTCGTGCGGAAACGACGCGAACAGCGAGCGACCGCTCTCGACTTCCGGGTCGTGGTCGAGTTCGCACCGGCCTTCGAGGTGGTGTTCGACGCTGTCCACAGCGACCCCGTCGACCAGTGATCCGACCGTCACCCCGGGTTCGGCCGAGTCGGGTGGTTGTTCACAGAGCACGTCGAGAAACAGCGCCTCGGTCGCTAACAGGTAGGCGTACTGTTTCGCAGCGAGTGTGAATCGTGCATCCGCGTCGAGTGGCGCGTAGTCGTTCGCCTCGACCCACGCGTCGAACCCCGCCGTGAACGACGGGTTCGTTTCGTAGGAGTCCCGTGCGAGCGTTCGGAGTCGGGGCCAGACGGCACCGTGAAACGACTGAACGGTGCCGAGTAGCCGTTTTCGCGCCGCCTGTTCCGGGAGGGTGCCGTCGGCGGCGAGCGACCGAACCGCGTCGAGGAGCGCCGGAAGGCGGCCGTCGAGCGTCGGGTCCCCGAGGTCGACGGGGCGAAAGTCGAGGTAGTAGTACGCGCCGGCAGCGGCGTCGGCGTCCGCAAAGAGAAAGAGGTCACGGGCGTTGCAGGTGGCGACGTGGTCGACGCCCGCCTCGGCCGCGTACTCACACGCTCGCTCGACGACATCGGCAGCCAGCGGCCCCGCCGTCTCACTCGTGACCACGACGGCCAGTCCCCCAGTCCGCGCGGACTCGACGACGATAGCCGCCCGTTTCTCGCCGACGTCCTCGTCGAGAGAGACGGCGTCGAACGGCGTCGCGGCATCACGGACGTACTCCCGAACTCGGGCGCGAAGGCGGCGACGGAAGTCCGCTGCCGACGGGTCGCTCGACATAGAGAGTCCATCCGACCGCGTCGTCTTCACTGTGTGGGTCGCTAACGAACGCAGGGTCGACGGGAGCGCCGCACCGCTAGCTACGTCCGAGACGCCCCGCCGCGAGAATTAAGTCCGGACCGTGTGTATTAGTGCCGTGGTAGAAAGGCTCATCATCGACACGGACACCGCGGGCGACGACACGCAGGCCATTCTCATGGCCGCCCTCGCCGACGCCGTCGACGTGGAGGCGCTGACCATCGTCGCCGGTAACGTCGAGTTCGAGTACGAGGTCGAGAACGCGAAGTACACGCTCGATCTGGCGGGCGTCGCCGACGCGGTGCCGGTCTACGAGGGAGCGCGTCGTCCGCTACTCAAGGACTTCGAACACGTCGACCACGTCCACGGCGACGGGGGGTTGGGCGGTGACCTCTATCCCGATACGGGCATCCCCTCGGCGGACGGCCACGCCGTCGACGCCATCGTCGAGACGGTCCGGGCATCGCCCGGCGAGGTGAGTCTGGCCTGTATCGGCCCGCTGACCAACGTCGCGATGGCGATCCGACGCGAACCCGACCTGAACGAGTTGCTGGACGAGGTGTGGGTGATGGGCGGGGCGGTGAACACGCTGGGCAACGACACGCCCGCCGCGGAGTTCAACTTCTGGGTCGACCCCGACGCCGCGAAGATAGTGGTGAACGAACTCGACGTGACGCTCGTAGACTGGGGGCTGACGGTCCGCCACGGGACCATCGACGGGGAGACACTCGACAGGTTCGCCGACGCGGACACGCCCTACGCCGAGTTCTTTACCGCGATCACGAGCCACGCCCGCGAGTTCTCGAAAGAGCGGTTCGGCGTCGACGCCGCCACCCAACCGGACACGCTCGCGATGGCGTGTCTCGTCAACCCCGACCTCGTGACGGAGGCGGGGACGTACTTCGTCGACGTGGACGAACGCGAGGGGATGACCCGAGGGTACAGCCTCGTCGACGAACTCGGCATCACCGACGGCGAACCACGGACTCGCGTCGTCGAATCCGTCGACGGAGACGTGTTCGACCAGATGGTCGCTGACATGCTCTTAGCCGGGGACCCCGAGCAGTCGCTGTGAGTCACGGCCTCGCTCGCGTCGGCGCTGTAGCGCGCCGAGTGCTGCTTGGGTCCGAACAGGACCCGTGACAGAACGACTACCGCTGTGGTCGACGTGTTCCTTGGTGCGAATTAGGCGGCTGATAAGGAAGGGAATCCTGTCGGTGGTTCATACGTTGCATGCATGACGCCCTCCACGTCGTCTGGGCCTCCCCGACGGCGAACCGTGTCGTGACACAGGATGGAACGTGGATACTCGCCGGTACTCGACCGAACAGACTGGCCGAGCAAATCGAGACCGGGGCCGACGTCGACGACATCGTCGAAGGGTTCGACGCGGACGACGCCGTCGCGGTCCGAATCGGGGACGACGGGCGACTCGACGCCTACCGGAGCGTCACGGCGACGCGAAACGTCTACGTCGCGGACGTTCCGGACGGACCGGTCGTCGTCGCCGACTGCTTCCGGAACGCACTCGCGGAACTCCCCGTCGAGGACCGCACGGTATCCCAGCGGGCGGTCGCCGACCACCTGCTCTTTCGGAACCCCATCGAACCGGAGACGTACGTCGAGGCGATTCGGGGGCTAGAACACGGGTGTCACCTCACCTACGACCCGGCGACCGGTGACCGACAGACGCGCCTCGTCGATCGCCTCGACCCCGATGGCGAGACCGCCGTCGACACCGCGCCATCGCGAATCCACGACGTACTGACGACGGTTCTCGACGAGACGCTTCCGGACCGTCGGGTTCGGAACATGCTCTCGGGCGGCGTCGACTCGACGCTGCTTCACACCTACCTCGGTGACGCACCCGCTCTCGTCATGGCGACGGACTCGCCGGAGTTCGCCTCGGAGGTCGACGCCGCGGACAGAGCGGTGGCGATGCTGGACGTGCCGACCGACCGCCACGACGTCGCGGAGTCGGCGTTCCTCTCACATCTCGAAGCGAGCGTCGACGCACTCGGGTTTCCGTCCCACTACAACCAGACGGTACTCACCGACGCCGTGTTCAGGGCCGCCGAGAGCGGGGTCTACGTCAACGGAGAGGGTGCCGACGCGCTGTTTGGCCTGCCCGCGGTGAAGGGTGCACGCGTCGCCGACCGCCTCGCGCCGCTGTTTGCCGCCCCCGGTCTGACCACGCTGTGGCGACGTGGCGTCGCGAGCGTCCTGCCGCGAGCGACGCACCTCCCAGACATCGCGTCGTGGCTGGACCGACCGATCACGGACCCATCGGCGTTCGCCCAGCGGTTGCCGTTCTACACCGACCCCGAAGTAGTAGCGCAGTGTACCGACGAAGCGACCGTCGAGTCGCGGTTCCGACGACAGACCGAGTACGTGCAACGGCGCGTCGAGCGATCCTCGGGCGGGCGGTTCGTCGACCACGCGGAACTCGGTCATCTGCTGAGTGCGTTCCGCCACAACGCCGCCGAACAGTGGCGCCAACTGGGCTACGTCCACGGACACGAACTCGTCGCCCCGTTCAAGACCCGACGACTGACCGCCTGTGCGCTCTCGGTGCCACCGGCGAGACGCTACGTCGGCGGTCGGGGATCGTTCACCCCGAAACACCTCCTCAAGTCGCTCCTGAAGCGACGGCTGCCGGCCTATCCGGTCCGTCAGCCGAAAGGTGCCGGCTCACTCCCCGTCGAGCGCTACTTCGAGGACGGACCGCTGACGAACGTCTTCGAGCGGTACGACCCGCCCGAGTTCGTCCCGTCGGCGATGTACGAGGACCACGTCGAACAGTTCGGTCCGGTGACGTGGAATCTCATCACCTTCGCCATCTGGCGCGACCGCGTGTTGCAAAATCCCGACCTCTCGCGGGTCGAGGGAACGACTGTCGTCGAGGCGTAACGGCGACCGGCAGAGTCCGTACACCGGTTCGTCGCGACTCGCTCGCTACACCCGCCCGCTCTCGGCGAGTTCCGCTGCGGCGGCGACGACCCGCTCTTTCTCCGATTGGGACCCGAGCCAGAAGTCGACGAGGTCCTGCCCGACCGCCCGAAGGTCCTCGTCGTCGACCTCCGCATCCTCGCCGTCGGTCAAGTCGTACAGTTCCCGGTCGTCGGGCGACCAGATGTACTTCCAATCTTTCCCGCGGACGGCGACGTTCGGCATCCGCGTCGAGGAGTAGACGTAGGGCTCTGTGAGTCGCTCGGGGACTGACTCGTCACCGCTGGCGAGGCCGTGCAACAGCGCCGGGAGACGACTGAGCGAGAACGGTTCCTCGACGCGACCGGACGGCCCGTTACAGACCACGAGCGGCACGTTCACGAGGTGTTCGTACAGTTGCCGGCCGTGGCCGTACATCCCGTGTTCACCGAAGGCCTCACCGTGGTCGCCGTGGACGACGAACAGCGGGTCCTCGCCCACCTCGTCAGTGAGGAACGAGAGGAACTCGTCGGTGTACGCAAGCGAGTTCTCGTAGGCCGTGGTCAACACGTCGTGGAGGATGGACTCGAACGGCAAGTCCCGACTCAGGAACAGCCCCATGTTGGCGGGATAGGTCTTGAGTCGGGACTGTGTCCGGTACTCCTTCGGCGGAAGGTAGGGGAGGTGGCTGTCGACCAGAAACACCCAGAGAAAGTACGGGTCGTCGGCCTGTGCCGTCCACTCGGTGATTTCGTCTGCGAGCGCTTCCCACGACATGAACATGTCCTGTCCCTGCCACCAGTTGGCGGCGTTCATCGCCAGCGTCCCGATGGTACTCTCCTGTTCGCCCCCTTCGAGGAGGTCGCTCGACGCGTCGTTCTCCATGAAGTCCTCGAAGCGGTCGAACCCCTCGTCGAACCCGAAGTACCGCGAGGTCCACGGGTTCGCGGTGAACGCGGCCGTCTCGTAGCCGCGTTCGGAGAACTCCTCGGCGACGCTCCGTCGGGCGGCCATGTGTTCGCGGACGTGCGCTTTCATGTCCTCGCGGGTCGCACCGGCGGCGTCCGGCCGTTCGACCGGGTCCGTCCCCGTCAGAAAGGAGGTGGCCGACGCGAACGTCGCGGCACCCGGGGCGACGGCGTTCTCGAACACCAATCCGTCCTCGGCGTGGGCCGCGAGCGTCGGCATCGTGCCGGTATCGCCGGCTGCGACGCCACAGTAGTCGGTACGGAAACTATCGATAGTGACGAGGACCACGCTCTGGTCGTCGGGCATGTGCCATCTGGGAGTCAGAGAGCGTGGGTTATTATTCAGCAGATAAGTCGACTGTTTCAGCCGATAAACACGCAATTTGTGCGGCGGAGCGTCTGAACGGTTGCTGGCGTTTTTACGATAGCCCGCACTCTCATCGTCCATGCCACGCTCCGATGTCCCCGCGGAGAGCGTCACCCGCGTCGAACTCCCGACGGCGCTCGTCGACGACGTCGAACAGCGACTCCAGTACACCGACTTCGAGGACGCGAGCGCCTACGTCGAGTTCGTCGTCGAGGAAGTACTGGCGTCCGTCTCGGACGGCGAGGACGCGAGCTACGACGCCGTCGACCGAGAGGAAGTCGAGAGCCGACTCGAATCGCTGGGCTACATGGAGTGACGTCGCCGGAGGACGACACGAGTCAACCACCGGTTCGTCTGTACGTAGCTGGCGATAACGTGGCGTTAACACCGCAATAACGTCGCTCAACGCCGCTATCGCCGCGTTACCTCGCGGTTAGTGCGCTATTGACCGACGATAGGCAGTGCCTCGGTGCCCGTTATCGGAGCCGTCGAACCAGTCGGAGCAACACCGACGCGGCCGTACCGATACCGGGGACGCGCCGCGAGAGGGCGGCGGCACCGAGCAGTACGAGGCCACTCTTGGTTCGGCCGCGGACGAACGCGAACGCGGCGTCGACGAGCGTCGAGAGCACGCTGAGTCTGTTCAGCGGCGAGTCGTGGACAGTAGTCATCGTCTCGCCCGTAGGTACCGCGTCCGGTCGGATATAGCCCCGGCCGGAGTATGCATGCCGTCGGCGACTCGCTCGGACGGGTCACGGCGGTGCCGTCGCGTCGACGGCCCGGTCGAGAAACGCCGGGTCGTAGGCCCCCTCGACGTGGGTCACGTGCCAGAGGCCCGACGACCGAATGTCGGGGCTCCTGCTGTGATGGCCGAGCCAGTCGTCGGCGCGAGCCATCGTGTACCCGAGCTCGGCCAGCTGTCTCAAGTCTCTTTCCCACCTGCGAGTGCCGCACCAACCGCTTTGAGGGAGGCCGTCGTAGAGTCGCCGTATGTCTCTCATCCAGTACTACGACGAGATAGAGCCCGTGACGATGCTCGTCGTCGGCTTCGTCTTGTTCGTCATCCCCGAACCGGCCACCTCCGCACTCGGCGCTGGCCTCATGTTGCTCGGGAGCGCGTGGTGGTTCTACGAGTGGCAGCGGTGACTACCAGTCGAACGCCTCGTGTATCGCCCGCCCCTCCTCGTGTAAGACCGGACCGACCACCTCGGTGACGCCGGCCAGAATCGCCGCCGACTGGACGGGCGCGCCCTGGTCCGTGAAGTCGCCGATGTCCCGGCCGCCGACGCTGTAGAC
Source organism: Haloarcula sp. S1AR25-4 (assembly GCF_031624555.1). Classification (NCBI taxonomy): domain Archaea; kingdom Methanobacteriati; phylum Methanobacteriota; class Halobacteria; order Halobacteriales; family Haloarculaceae; genus Haloarcula; species Haloarcula sp. S1AR25-4. The sequence goes on from NZ_JAMQOR010000002.1 coordinate 315,227, forward strand.
GACCCGACCGAGACCGGCGTGGCGGATGCCGCCGGCACACATCGGACACGGTTCCGTGCTGGTGTACATGACCGTCTCGGCGCGTTCCTCGGGCGACAACTCGCGACGGGCCCGCATCGCGAGGTCGAGTTCGGGGTGGCGTCGCACGTCCTCCTCGGAGACGACGCGGTTCGACGCCGCCATCACTATCCGGTCGTCCCTGACGAGGACGGACCCGAACGGCCGGTCCCCGCGGTCGGCCGCCTCGCGGGCGAGTTCGAGCGCCCGACGCATGTGCGTCTCGTGGTCGAATTCGTCGAACGAGTCTCTCATACCCGCTGGTCGACCCACAGGCGGGTAAATCGACCGCCTTCGACGGCGAGACCGTCGAGTTGGTCGGTACGTTCGCCGTGCGGGACCGCCGTGTCAGCCGACGGCACATAGACGAGGGAGGAATCGTCGGTCGGTGAACGCGTCTGGTACCGCAAACGCGACGACCGACACCGACGCTGCGGCGCTCACTCCGGCGGTTCGACCGGGGCCTCGACCTGTGCGATGTCGAGGATGAGCGTGTTCTGGGTGTCGTCGATGGCGACGATGGTCCCCGCGACGACGAGGTTGTGCTTCGGCGTCGGCCCGGCCGCGACGGCCTGGCCGACGGAGAACTGGCCGACGGACTGCTGGAGGTGCAGTTGGGCGCGGCACTCCTCGGGGTGGTTGACGGTGGTAAACCGTATCCCATCGACGGTGACGTCGAGTCGCTCGAAGTCACGGGCCACGGTGAGCGACTCCGTCTCGGCGCCGGGGTCCCGACCGAGCGCCGCGTAGGCCTGTTCGGTCGGGACGTAGCCGCCTTCCGGACCGGAGTGGCCTTCGACGAGTCCGAGTTGGGCGAGGCTCTGCATCTGGTTCTGGACGGTGCCCAGACTCCGGTCGACGTCGTCGGCGATGGTCTGGCCTTTCACCGGCCCGTCGGCGGAGCGGTGGTGGTTGACCAGTGCAGTCAGCGTCTGCTCCTGACTGGTGGTCAGGTCGATCTGGACCATACTGGCCCTACCACAACCACGCTCATGTATGTGTGGATACGCGCACGATTGGCGACCGGTCCGCCCGCCGTCCCTCGAATCCACGCGGGCGTGTGGTCATTCGTCCAGCAAGGCGTCGTCGCCGTGGCGCCCACGAAGGTCGGTCAGGTACTCGCGCTGTGCGTCGAGTTCGTCGGTCGACTCGGCGTAGACGTCGGCAAAGAGGTCCGTCGGGTCCGCCGCCACGTCCTCGGCCCGGTCGACGATGTCGGCTAGCTCGTCGTCTATCGCCTCGTTCATCGCGTCGAGGCGCTCCTGGTCCAGCAGGCCACGGTCCCAGAGGAACGCGCCGAACCGGGCCAGCGGGTCCCGGTCGCGCCACTCCTCGACTTCCGCCTCGTCGCGGTACACCTCCGGGTCGTCGGCAGTGGTGTGGGCGCCGAAGCGGTACTGGACCGCCTCTAGCAGCGTCGGCCGGGGTTCGTCCTCGGCCGGGTCCAGCGCCCGCTCGCGGGCCGCCTTCGTGACGACGTAGGTGGCCAGCGGGTCCATCCCGTCGACCTGCACGCCGTCGAAGCCGTAGGCGTTCGCCTTCTGGGCGATGGTGGCGCTGGCCGTCTGGCGCTCTCTGGGCACCGAGATGGCCCACTGGTTGTTGTTACAGACGAAGACGGTCGGGGTGTCGAACACGCCGGCGAAGTTCATCGCCTCGTGGAAGTCACCCTCCGAGGTGGCGCCGTCACCGAAGTGGACCACGCCGACCTGCTCGTCGCCGTCGCGTTTGGCCGCCCACGACCACCCGACTGCGTGGGGGATGTGGGCCGCGATGGAGATGTTCAGCGGGAAGACGTTCACGTCGGCGAGCGCGGCGTTGCCCCGTTCGTAGCCCATCCAGTACAGCAGATACTCCCACGGGAGGCCGCGGGCGACCAGCGCCCCGTGTTCACGGTACTGATAGAACAGCGTGTCAGTGTCGGCCAGCGCGTACGTCGACCCGACCTGTGCCCCCTCTTGGCCGGCCAGCGAGGAGTACGTCCCCAGTCGGCCCTGCCGCTGGAGGCTTATCATGCGCTCGTCGAACCGACGGGCAAACCGCATGTCCCGGTACATCTCGACGAGTTCCGCGTCGTCGAGGTCCGGGAGGAGGTCCGGCGCGACTACCTCGCCGTCGGGGTCTAGCACCTGCACGCGGTCGTCGGGGGCCCGGTCGAGCACGTCGGCTGACATCCTGTCGGGACAATCGGCGCAGACCGAGAAAAAGGTGTGTCCGAGGGCGCGTCAGCCCACCCACTCCCGAACCTGCCGGAGCGCGTCGGTCTGGTGGTCGGGCATCACTTCGAGGACGACGCGCCCGTCGAAGTGGGCGTCGAGGAGTCGGGCGGTGCGTTCGAGGGGCACCGCCCCGGCACCGACCGGGAGGCCGTCCTCGGTCGGCGTCGCGTCGTTGAAGTGGACCACGCGAACCCGGTCGCCGTCGGCTCGGAGGAGGTCCGTCAGGCCGTCGAGGTAGTCGGGTTGAGACATGAACAGGTGTGCCGTGTCCAGCACGAGGTCGTGGCCCCGGTCTAGCACGAGATTCCGGAGGTGGAACGTGCTCGCGCCGGGGTTGTTCTCGTAGCCGTACGGGGCGTCGAAGTCGTACCCCTCCAGCGTGTCGACGTGCGTGTGCTGGGCGTACTGGCTGTGGACGACGAGGTAGGCGTCGAGGCGGGCGGCCAGCGCGTCGCTCCGGCGGAACGGCTCGGCGTCGTCCGGGCGGGCGTGGAGCGTGTGCACCGTGGCGGCGTCGACGGGCGCGGCCTCGACCGCCGCGGCCGTCGCCGCCACGTCCGCCAAGTCGGCGGGGCGGAGGTGGAGTTCGACGCTGTCGAAGCCACGGTCGGCCGCGGCGTCGAGCGAGTTCGGGTCCGGCGGGCACTTGCCGACGAGGTCCATCGCGTCGAGCTACGCCGCCCGGCACCTAAAACTCGGTCCCGGGTGCCCACCGACCCGAGCGCACGCCGTCCTCCTGTTCGGCTGAGTCCGGCGAGACGGCCCGGCGAACGGTCTGTTCTGCGGACTCACACCGCGTTTCCGGAGAACACGGGGGTTAAGTACCACTGGGTGTGACCACGCCGTAATGGAGAGACGCAGTTTCCTCGCGGCGGCCGGCGCGACGGTCGCGACGTCGCTGGCAGGGTGTAGCGGTATCGGGACCACGGGCGAGACGAGTACCGAGAGCAAGCAGACGCTCGTCGTCGGCACCTACAGCCCGTTCATCGACGCGCCCTCCTCCAGCCCTGGTGCGTGGCTCAAAGAGCAGTTCGAGAGCGAGTTCGACGCCCGACTGGTGTGGCAGACGCCGAGCAACGAACTCAACCACTACATCGAGCGCAAGAAAGCCGGCGTCGACGTCGAGGCCGACCTCTACGTGGGGCTCAACGCCGACGACCTCGTTCGCGTCGACGAGACGCTCGACGAGTCGCTGTTCGCCGACGCCGGCGGCGTGAGCGGACAGGGTGACATAAAAGACGGCCTCACGTTCGACCCGGAGGGTCGCGCGGTTCCGTTCGACACCGGCTACGTCAGCCTCGTCTTCGACGGCACGGCGACGACGGCCCCGGAGAGCTTCGAGGGGCTACTGGCCGAGGACCACGCCGGCGACCTCATCACGCAGAACCCGAGCAGTTCCGACACCGGCCGCGCGTTCATGCTCCACACCGTCAAGCAGTTCGGCGCCGACGGCTACCTCGACTACTGGGCCGACCTCCAGGACAACGACGTCCGCGTGCTGGGGTCGTGGGACGACTCGTACAGCGCGTGGTCGGAGGGCGAGGCCCCCATCGTCACCTCCTACTCCACCGACCGGGTGTACGCCAACCGCTACGACCAGAATCTGAAGAAACACCGTATTCGCTTCCTGAACGACCAGGGATACGCCAACCCCGAGGGGATGGCCGTCTTCGAGAACGCGAACGAACCCGACCTCGCTCGCGAGTTCATGCAGTTCCTCCTGCGTCCCGAGGTACAGGGCGAAATCGCGGTGCGGAACGTTTCGTTCCCGGCGACGACAGACGCCAAGTTGCCCAGCGACTACGCGGAGTTCGCGCTGGAACCGCCGGAACCGGTGACGTTCACCTACGACGAACTGCAGGGCTCGGTCAGCGGGTGGGTAGACGACTGGAGCCAGCAGTTCGCCCAGAACTGACGTGCCCGACGCCGCCGACGGGACGGGGGCGGGCCGCAGGGCCGGAGAGAACCGGGTCCGCGCTCGCCTCGAACGGTACGTGCTCCCGGCGGTAGCCGTCGGGACGGTGGCGCTCTTGCTCGTCGTCTTCTACTACCCGGTGGCGACGGTGTTCGTCGACAGCGTCCTCGTCGAGGGGCAGGCGACACTCTCGGTGTTCGTCAGCATCCTCACCGACCCGTTCTACGTCGGTGACCTCGCGGGGCTGGCGGCGGGCGAGTCGCCGCTGGCCGTGCTCGGAGACCTGCTATCGGCGGACCGGCGACTCGGCGTCGTCGGGTTCACCGCGTATCAGGCGGCGCTCTCCTCGGTGGCGAGCGTCGTCCTCGGACTGCCGGCGGCGTACCTGCTGGCCCGCTACGAGTTCCCCGGCCGGCGGACCCTGCGCTCGCTGACCATCCTGCCGTTCGTCCTCCCCTCCATCATGGTCGCGGTGGGATTCGTCGCCACGTTCGGCCAGAACGGGACGCTGAACGCCGTGCTGGGCGCACTCGGCCTCGGGGCGGTCGACCTGCTGTTCACGCTGGAGGCCGTGATAATCGCCCACGCGTTCTACAACGCGCCGCTGGTCGCCCGCGTGACGACGGCGGCGTGGGAGTCCGTCGACGCCAGCGCCGTCGAGACGGCCCGGAGTCTGGGGGCGAGTCCGCGCCGGGCGTTTCTGGACGTGGTCGCGCCGCAACTGTACCCCTCGGTGCTGATGGGCGCGGCGCTTACCTTCGTGTTCACGTTCGGCACGTTCCCCATCGTCCTCGCGCTGGGCGGGTTCCAACTCGCGACGGTCGAAGTGTTCGTCTATCAGTTGCTACGGGACTTCGAGTACGCCGAGGCCGCCGCGCTCGCTATCGTCGAACTGGTCATCTCGCTCGGACTGCTGTACGCCTACCTCCGGTACGAGGCGCGCCACAGCGCCCGGTCGCGCGGCATCCGACCGCTCCCGCGGCGGCCGCTTCGTCCGCCGTCGCGCTCGCTCGGTGACCTGCTCCCGCGGGCGGGCCTCGCGGCGTACGGCGTCGTCGCCCTGACCGTCTTCGTCGCCCCCATCGCCAGCATGGTGTACGCGAGCGTGAGCGGGCCGGACGGCCTGACGCTGGCCCACTACGAGTTCCTCGTCCGGCGACAGGCGACGGCTGCGGCCTTTCAGGTGACGCCGTGGGACGCCGTTCGCAACTCGCTCGTCTTCGGCGTCGGGTCGCTCATGCTGGCTCTGCCGATGGGCGTCGTCGTCGCCGTCCTCACCACCCGCGAGTACCGCGGGCGGAAACTCGTCGACGCCGTCGGGATGGCGCCGCTCGCGGTGTCGAGCATCGTCGTCGGCATCGGCCTGTTGCGAGGGCTGGTGTTCGGCGTCGAAATCGGTGGCACGCGCCTCGCCGTCGGCGGCGCCGTCGCCATCGTCGCCGCCCACGCCGTCTCCGGGTACCCGTTCGTCGTCCGCACCGTCGCCCCCGGACTGGAGAGCGTAGACCAGTCGCTGGTCGAGTCCGCACGGGCGCTCGGCGCGCCCCGCGCACGGGTGCTCACGGACGTGGAGTTGCCGCTGGTGTGGCCGGCCGTCGTCGCTGGGGCCGCCTTCGCGTTCGCCATCTCGGTGGGGGAGTTCTCCGCGACGGTGGTGCTGGCGACCGGCACCGACCAGTTCACGATGCCCGTCGCCATCGAGCGGTTCATCGGCCGCCGACTCGGCCCCGCGACGGCGATGGGCGTCGTCTTGCTCGTCGTGACGGCCGGCAGTTTCGTCGTCATCGACCGACTGGGAGGTGCCGAGGGTGGCTTCTGAGACGCCGGCGGTCGCGCTCGACGGCGTCACCCGACGCTACGGCGACACCACCGCGCTGAAAGGCGTCTCGCTGTCGGTCCGGGAGGGCGAGTTCTTCACGCTCGTCGGCCCCTCTGGCTGTGGCAAGACGACGACGCTCCGCCTGCTCGCGGGGTTCGAGACGCCGACGCACGGCACCGTCAGGTTCGACGGTGAGAGCGTCGCCGGCGTCCCGCCGGAGGCCCGCGACGTGGGCGTCGTCTTCCAGAACTACGCCCTCTTTCCGCACATGAGCGTCGGCGAGAACGTCGCTTACGGCCTGCGCTTTACCGACCCGCCCGGTGGCGTCTCGCGGGACGAACGGGTGTCGACCCTGCTGGAACTGGTCGACCTCGCCGGGGCCGAAGAGCGCGACCCCGACACGCTCTCGGGCGGGCAACAGCAGCGCGTCGCGATGGCCCGGGCGCTCGCACCCGGGCCGGACCTACTCCTGCTGGACGAACCGATGAGCGCGCTGGACGCGAAACTCCGCGAGCGCCTGCGCGTGCAGGTCCGCGAGATTCAGCGGGAACTCGGCATCACGACGGTGTACGTCACCCACGATCAGGAGGAGGCGCTGGCCGTCTCCGACCGCGTGGCGGTCGTCCACGACGGGCATATCGAACAGGTGGGGACACCACGGGAGATATACCGCGAGCCGGCTACCCGCTTTGTCGCGTCGTTTATCGGCGACAACAACGTCCTCTCGGGCGAGGTGACCGACGTGGGCGTGGGAGCAGATGGCCCTGCCGCGACCGTCGACGTCGGCGGCGAATCGCTCGGCGTCGGTCTCGACAGTCGTGACGGGGTCGCCGTCGGCGACCGCCTCACGTTCTGTCTTCGGCCCGAGCGCCTCTCGCTCTCCGGCGGCGAGACGACGCTCTCGGCGACGGTGACGAGCACGGAGTTCCTCGGCGAGACGACGCGTGCCCACCTCGACTGGGGCGGAGAGACGCTTCGATTACGGACTACCGATCCGCCGGACGGCGACGTCGTCGTCGGGTTCGACCCGGCAGACGCACACGTCGTCGCCGTCGAGCGTTGACTCAGTCTCCCAGCGAGGCGTCGGTCGGGTAGACGCGAACGACCCCCTCGTCGTGGACGGTCACCGGGTGGTCGGCGTACTCGAACTGGACGGCTAGCTCCGTCTCGGCGTCGTCGTAGAGGTCGGTGAGTGCATCGCTCGGGAGAGTCCTGTCGAGTGGTCGAAGCGTGGTCGGGTCGACCCCCTTCGCGTCGGCGACGGCCCGCGTCACGGCGACTGCCAGCGGCTCGTCGAGGTCGTCGACATCGCGACAGATCCGGGCCACGGTGTCGGGGAACATGGCTTCATGTACGCTTTCCAACCTGAAAGAGGCCACGGCTCATAAACTAGGGTCAGTCCCCACGTTCGGGTTCGAACACCGCCTCGAACAGTTTCGACTCCGCCGCCCGGAGGTGGTCGTGAAAGGTCGGAGAGGTGATGTCCAGCGACGCTGCGAGTTCCTCGCCGGTGCGCGCTCTCGGCGTCTCGAAGTAGCCGCCGTAGTACGCCGTTCGCGCCACGGTCGCCTGTCGATCGGTGAGCGAGTCGAGGACCCGATCCTCGACGGCCTCGACGTGGTCCGGGTCGATGTCGACGGTCCGGCGGCCGACCAGTTCTGTCTTCGCTGGCGGCGTCCCGAGTAACTGTGCGGCGTCGGCGGTGTCGGCCGACCGGGGATACCAGACCTCGACCGTCGCCGTCCCGTCGCTGACGCGCACGTCGGCGAGTCGGCCCGTCCCCTCGGCGACGCCCGTAAAGAAGGGGTCGTCGTCGTACAACACCTGCAGCCCGGGCGCGCCATCGCCGTCTGTGAGCGGGACCACTTCCGCGACGCTTTCGTGTGCCTCGGCGGCGTCCGCGACGGCCTCTGGGTCGCCCTCGGTGACGGTGAAGACGGCGAACGGCGCGTCCTCGGTCGCGTTGGCCGACGACAGTTCGAGCGCCGCGTCGGTGGCCGCCGTCGCGGACGTACAGAACTGCTCGGCGCCGGTGAGTTCGACAGTGAATTCGACGAGCGTGTCCGCGAGGAGCGCTTCCCGCGAGCGGAGGGCGTGGATGGCGTCGCCGAGGCGACGCCCGAGGCCGTCCAGCGCGTCGCGCTCGAACGTGCCGAACGCGGCCGCGCTGTCGACACCGACGGTGAGGACGCCGTAGGGCGCGCCGTCGTACCGGACCGGAACGGCGATTCTGGCGGTGCGGTCAGTGTCCGGCGACGCGTCCACGGTGGGGGCGCCGTCGCGCCGGGCCGCCTGCTGGATGGTGCGGTCGCCGTCGGTAACGGCGCCCCGTCCCTCGAAATCGACGCCGCTTGCGACGCGCGGTTCGACGGCGTCGTCAGCGGCCGTCGCGTCGCCGATCCAGGCGTAGCTGAACCGGTCGATTTCGGTCAATCGCTCACAGACGGCCCGTTCCATCTCCTCGCGAGAGGACGCCCCGACCAGCGCCGTGTCGACGTTCCACAGTTCGGCGGTGACGTCGGTGACCCGTTCGATAGTCCGCTCGCGTCTGCGCTGTCTGACTGCGTACACGCCGACGAGCAAGCCGGCGACACAGCCCCAAAGTGCGGTGTAGGAGACGATGAACGCGGGTTTGACGTTGCCCTGCCAGAGCTGGAACCCGAGCGTCCACAGCACCATCAGGGCGACGCCACCGGTCCCGACCAGCGCCCAGCGGGCGACCGTGAGGCGGTCTTCGAGCGGCCCGTCGTCGGTGTAGACGCGGACGCCAGCGCCCACGACGAGGAGGGAGAGCGAGAAGGGAACCGCGTTTTCAAGCAGGGTGAGGACGACGGGGTCGCCCTGTACGAGGGCGTCTTCGGCGACGTCGTAGGACGCGACGGCCGCCATCACGAGACCGAGCGATACGAGCGTCACGGTACCAGCGAGGGCGCGGCGGTCCGAGTCCGTCTCCATCTAGACCTGTTCGGTAGACGTGACGGCCTGAAATTCTTGTGGGGCCGAGAACGTGCGTGAACCGGCTCCGTCCCGCACGCGAGAGAAACTTGGATAGCTTCGGCACCTACGTTCGACCATGCGAGACCGATTCCAAGCGGGCAGTGCGCCGTCGACGCAGGACCACGACGTCGAGTACGAGGCGGTGTCGGTGCCGGGACTCGTCGTCGGCGCGGACGACACCGGGCCCTCGTTGTGGACCCGCGGCGCCGGGGAATCGAGCGAGGTAGTGCAGCGGGCGTTAGAGGCTGGCTACGAACTCGACTATCACCACCTCGAATACGCACGGCGGCCAGTCCCGGGAGCGCATTCAAGGGGGCTCCGCCCCTCGTCACTGACGAAATGGCACCGACCCGCCGAGCCGTCCTCGCCGCGTCCCTCGCCGGCCTCGGTGGCTGTCTGGGCAGCGTGGACGAGGTTGCCGTCGAGTGTCCGGCCCCCGTCGACGCTGAGGAGACAGCTCGACTGGGGTTCGTCGGCGACGTGATGTTGGGTCGGAACGTCGACGACCGCTGGCGCGACGACCCGACCGGCGTCTGGGACGGGATGACGACCCGTCTCGACGCGCTCGACGGCCTGTTCCTGAATCTGGAGTGCTGTCTCTCCGCCCGCGGCGACCCGCGACCCGGCCGGACGTTCCACTTCCGAGCGCATCCTTCGTGGGCAATTCCGGCCCTGTCGAGTGCCGGCACGGTGTTCGCGAGTCAGGCGAACAACCACGTTCTCGACTTCGGGCCGCGGGCGCTGACCGACACGCTCGCCCATCTGGACGACGCCGGGGTGCACACGGCCGGGTCAGGACCGGACAGAGAGTCGGCCTTCGAACCGGCCCACCTCACGGTCGGCGAGGTCGACGTCGCCGTCGTCGCTGCTACCGACCAGTCACCGAGTTACGCTGCCCGTGCGGACACAGCAGGGACCGCCTACGCGCCGCTGAGATCGAGCGACCGGCTCACCCGCAACTGGGTCGGCGGCGCGCTGGCACGGGCCCGCGAGCGCGACCCGGACCTGTTGATCGTCTCGCTGCACTGGGGACCCAACTGGGAGACCGCGCCTTCGGAGACCCAGCAGTCGTTCGCCCGATGGCTCGTCGACCGGGGGGCCGACGTCGTCCACGGCCACAGCGCCCACGTGATACAGGGCGTCGAGACGTATCGGGGCCGCCCCATCGTCTACGACGCCGGCGACTTCGTCGACGACTACCTCGTCAAGGACGGCCTCCACAACGACCGGAGCTTCCTGTTCGAACTGGTCGTCCGCGATGGCACGCTCTCGGCGCTGGAACTGGTCCCGGTCGAGATCTCGAACTCGCGGGTGACGCCCGCCGACGACGCGGCCGCGGAGTGGCTACGCGACCGGATGCGTTCGCTCTCGGCCCCGTTCGGCACCACCGTCGAGCGAGCGGGGACGGGGCTCCGAATTCCGCTCGGCGATTGCTGAGCGCTCAGTCGTCGTCCTCGTCGTCGTCCTTCGGCCCAGCGTGGTCGGGCGGCCCGGCGTGGTCCGGCGGGCCACGTTCCTCGTCGTCGTCCTTCGGACCTGCGTGGTCGGGCGGCCCGGCGTGGTCGGGCGGACCACGTTCCTCGTCGTCGTCCTTCGGACCTGCGTGGTCGGGCGGCCCGGCGTGGTCGGGCGGACCACGTTCCTCGTCGTCCTCTTTGCGCTTCTTGTCCCGTCCCCGGTCGTCGTCATCGTCGTGGTCGTCGTCATCGTCGTGGTCGTCGTCATCGTCGTGGTCGTCGTCATCGTCGTGGTCGTCGTCATCGTCGTGGTCGTCGTCATCGTCGTGGTCGTCGTCATCGTCGTGGTCGTCGTCACAGACCCCACGGCGTAGGCGCAGATGCTTCTCACGGTCCAGTTCGTACCGGTCGGGGTCGTCGATGTCGCCAGAGAGGATTTCCCACCGGTCGAGACGGCCGTCGTAGAACTCGCCGAAGAGGTCGGCGTCCTCGTTGAACCGCGGCCTGATGAGCAGCGAGAGGTCGCTGACGTCGAGGCCACGGAGGGCACCGCCGTCGGTTCGCTCGGCGGCCCACGTCCAGTCGACTGTCGTCTCCGTGTCGTCGATGTCCCACCGGTCGTAGTTCGAAGAACCGTCGTAGAAGTCGTCTTTCACCACCCACCTCGCGTCCGCCGGGACGTTCTCGAAAGTGAACGAGACCGACCCGCCGGGAGAGTCGTCGTCGAGTTTGTCGTGGACGATGACGAGACTCAGACCGTCCGGCCCATCGTAGAGAAACAGGATGCTGGTGTCCTCTCGCTGGAGGTCTTTCGTCCCCGTGGAACTGTAGAAAAAGTCCTCCTGCCCCCAGCGGTAGAGGTCGCGGACAGACTTATCGCCCGAGAGCGGGTCGACGCGGATACATCGGTCGCCCTGTTCGACGACGAAGCCGTCGTCGTGTGCGCTGACCCCCCCAACAGCGACGGCGAGGCCACCGGCGGCGGTCGCCGTCGTCGCGAGAAACTGTCGGCGGTTCAATGATTCTGACGAATCACTCGTCATAGCGGAGTCAACCGGAGAGTAGGAATTTGTTATAGTGAGCATATCTCGGCGGCGATTCGTGAACCCGAGCTTACCCGCCGCCTACGAGGTGCTGTGGGCCGTCGTCGGGAACTGACAGCGGCTATCACGGAACCCATTTACGTCAGAACACGCTCTAGCAGGTATGAACTACGAGGCCGCACTCCAGCGAGCGTACGACGTACTCCCAGACCAACCCAGAGAGGCCGGTGAGCGACTCTCCATCCCGGACCCCGAGGGACAGACAGACGGAGCGTTCACGCGGCTGACGAACCTCGGCGCCATCGCCGACGCGCTCTCGCGAGACGCCCAGCACCTCCACAGCAGTATCCAGCGCGAACTCGGGACCAACGGGCAGTTCGACGGCGGCGAGGCCCGCTACAACGGGTCCTTCGACGTCGCTGACTTCCAGGCCGCAATCGACGCCTACGTCGCCGAATACGTCACGTGTTCGGAGTGTGGCCTGCCCGACACCGTCCTCAAGACCGAGGACGGCGTCGACATGCTCCGCTGTCAGGCCTGTGGTGCGTTCCGCCCCGTCTCGAAGAGTGCGAGCAAGACCACCCAACAGCAGACACCGACGCTCGAAGAGGGCGAGACCTACGAGGTCAAGATCACCGGAACTGGCCGCGAGGGCGACGGCGTCGCCGAGAAGGGCAAGTACACAATCTTCGTCTCCGGCGCTCGCGAGGGGCAGGTCGTCAACGCCTACATCGAGAGCATCAGCGGCACCCTCGCCTTCGGGCGCGTCCAGTAAGCAGTTCTGCGGGCAGTTCTCGCTACCCAACGTATTTGTTTCAGACGCTCCGACGCGGACTATGGTCGATGACAGCGGCGAGGCGAAACTGTACGTCCTCGCCGCACTCGCTCTCTCGCTCGGCGTGGTCCACGTCGTCTCCGGCACGGTCACCGTCCTCGCAGCGATCAGCGTCGGAGTACTCGTTCTGGGCGGCTGTCAGGCCGCACTGGGACTATTCCTCGTTCCCGCCGGCGTCGGCATCGCACTCCGGAGACCGTGGGGCCGCTGGGTCGGCGTCGTCGCGTTCGGCGGCATCGCCGTCGTCCAGCTCCTGCCGTTTCTTTCGGGCACGACGCTCGCGATACCCGTCGCGGGCGTCTTGCTCTCGACCGGCTGCTCGCTATACCTCCTGCTGGCCGGTGAGGCGTTCCAGCGCGACGACGACGGACGGGTCCTGACCGAGGACACGAACCCACACGAGTTCCGCCGGTAAGTCCGACTTACTCGCCGCCGTCCCAGAGGTCCGTCGAGAGGTACCGTTCTCCCGTGTCGGGCAGGACGACGACGACCGTCTCGTCGGGGTTGTCGTGTGCGTACTCGGTGGCCGCGTGAAGCGCCGCACCAGCGGAGATACCGACCATGAGACCGTCCTCGCGTGCGAGACGGCGGGCCGCCTCCATTGCCTCGTCCTCGCTGGCGACGCGCACCTCGTCCAGCAGTTCGGTCCGGAGGATGTCGGGGACGAACCCGGGGCCGATGCCCTGAATCCCGTGGCTGTCCGGGTCGTCGCTCGACAGCAGTTGAGAGGCTTCGGGTTCGACGGCGACGGAAGTCACGTCCGCGCCTTCCACCTCTGCGATGTACTCAGAGATGCCGGTGATAGTGCCGCCGGTCCCCACGCCGGCGACGACGGCGTCCACGGCACCGTCCGTGTCCCGCCAGATTTCGGGACCGGTGGTCTCTCGGTGAGCGCGGGGGTTGGCCTCGTTCTCGAACTGGCTGGCTCGAACCGCGTCGTCGGCCGCGGCGAGTTCGTCCGCCCGGTCGATGGCCCCGCTCATGCCGTCGTCGGCCGACGTCAGTTCCAACTCGGCGCCCAGTCCCGACAGGAGGCGACGACGCTCCTCGCTCATCGACTCCGGCATCGTCAGCACGCAGTCGTAGCCGCGGGCCGCGGCCACCGCCGCCAGTCCGATGCCGGTGTTGCCGCTGGTCGCCTCGACGACGGTGCCGCCCTCCGGCAGTTCACCGGATTCGGCGGCCGCCTCGATCATGTAGGCGGCGATGCGGTCCTTGACCGAGTACGGGTTGGCCGCCTCGTACTTCCCCAGCAGATTCGGCGCGAACGAATCCAGACGGACCAGCGGCGTGTTCCCGACGAGGTCCGTTACGTCCGATGCGACAGCGCGTGTCTCCGGTGGCTCCGCGACTGGTTGCATATCGCGGGCTTCACGATTGGTCGGGGTAAGCCCCCCACCAGAAAACTGTGGGTGTCGAAGTCCTACACCTCGACTTCCTCAATTAGCTCCGGGCGGTCGTTACTGGGGCTGTTGACCGCCGTCGAGACGGGATACGTGTGCATCGGGCCGTCGTAGGGGTCGAGAAGGTCCACAGCGGTCGCTGTATCGGCAGTGAGCCACGTCTCTTCCTCTCCGGGTGAGAGAATCACGGCCATGCGGTGGTGGAGGTCACGGACGGCGTCGTTCGGTTCGGTCGTGACGATGGTAAACGTCTCCACCACGTCGTCCTCGCCGCCGTCGTCGCCGCCCCCGCCGAACTCACCGAGGCCGGTCTGTCGCTGTGGCGGTTCCCACCGCTCGTAGAGACCGGCCATCGCGAAGATGTCGTCGTCGGGCAGGGCGACGCGATAGGGCTGTTTGCCCCCGCCACCGCTGTCTCGCGGCGTCGCCGCTCGACTGTTCGCGGAGCGGTGCTCCGCGCGATCCACCCACTCGTAGAAGCCGTCGGCCGGCACCAGACAGCGGCGAGACTCGTACGCGTCTGCGAAGGACCGCTTCTGGCCGAGCGTCTCGGCGCGGGCGTTGATGTAGCCGTGGTCCGCGCGGGCGTCGGCCCACGAGGGAATCAGTCCCCACTCCATCCGCTGGATGGTGTCGGGGTCGTCGTTCGTGACGACCGGCAAGGACTGACTCGGCGCGGCGTTGTAGCGGGGTTCGAACTCGAAGTCGAAGGCGGCGTCGAACCGCGCTTCGAGGTCCGCTGGCGGCGCGAACAGGCTGTAGCGGCCACACATACCACAGAAAAGGGCGGCGGCGGGCAAAAGTCTCACCGTGTCGCCACCAACAGTTTTGCGCGTCCGCTCCGACGTACGGATATGGAGACCCGCCCACTCGGCGCGACCGGACAGGAGAGCACCGTGGCGACGTTCGGCGCGATCGCCCTGAACTGGCTGGAACAGGAGGGTGCGAACCAGATGGTCGAACACGTCCTGGACCACGGCGTCAACCACTTCGACGTCGCACCGACCTACGGCGACGCCGAACTGAAACTCGGGCCGAAACTCCGGCAACACCGCGAGGACATCTTCCTCGGCTGTAAGACCCAAGAACGGGGCTACGACGGCGCGGCCCACAAACTGGAGCGGTCGCTCGACCGCCTCGGCGTCGACACCATCGACCTCTATCAGATTCACGGACTGGAGTACGAGTCGGAACTGGACGAGATTACGGGCGACGACGGCGCGCTCGCGGCCATCCGCGAGGCGAAAGCCGAGGGGAAGGTAGACCACCTCGGACTGACGAGTCACGGGAACCCCGACCTGATCCTCGACGCCATCGACCGCATCGACGACCTGGAGACGCTGATGTTCCCGCTTAACCCCGTCGTCGCCGGGAAGGACGACGACGAATACGACTACGAAGCCGTACTGGAGCGCGCGAGCGAGGAGAACATCGGGACGCTGGGTATCAAGGCGTTCGCGAAGGGGTCGTGGCCGCCCACCTCGGAACTCCCCGAGGAGGACCGCCCGTACGCGAACTGGTACGAACCGGTCGACACGCCGGAGGAGATCCGCGACCGGTTCGACTTCGCCGCCTCGCAGGGCCTGAGTACCGTCGTGACGCCGGGCGACCCGAAACTCGTCTCGATGGTACTCGACGCCGCAAGCCGGTACGACGGAATGGACGAAGCGACACAGCGCGCTCTCATCGAGCAGTCCCGCCACGACGACAGTCCGGTGCCAGAACAACTCCACCACTGACCCGTGGCCGAAGAGACGCCATCGCAGACCGTGCCCGAGACGGTCAAGGCCGCCATAGCTGACCGGCCCGTCGAGGGGCGGGTCTGTCTGGAAGCGGGCGCTGGCGTCGGGAACACGACTGCTGGACTACTGGCGGCCGGCGCGGCGCGTGTCTATGCCGTCACCGACGACCCGGCCCACGCCGCGGCGGTGCGGGACCGCTGTGGCGACGCCACGGACCGCCTCGTCGTCGTCGAGGGCGACCTCCGGCAGACGCCGCTTCGCCCGGACTCGGTGGACCTCGTCACCGCCCACGGCCTCTGTAACCTCCTCGACCCGGCGGCGCTGGCGGCCGTCGCGGCGGAGTTCTCGCGGGTCGCGGCCGCCGGGTGTCACCTCGTCGTCGACGACTACGAACCGCTCCCGGAGAGCGCCGCCGTCCGTGACCTCTTCGCCGTCGAGAACGCCGCCACCGAACTGGCCACCGGCCGTTCGGCGCTGACCTTCTACCCGGCGTCCTTGCTCAGGCGCGTCTTCGCCGGTCACGGCTGGACGTTCGACAGGGAGCGGACGCTGCTGGACCCGGTGCCGTGGACCGCGAGCCACCTGTCTGCACACGCGGGCGTCGTGACGGACGCGATCGCAGGCCTCCCGCCGGAACTGGGCGACCCGCTGGAACGGCGGGCCGAGCGTCTGGTCGAGGCCATCGGCGAGGAGTTCGCCGGGACGATGTACAGCGTCGCGATGACGCGTCCGGACGGCGACGAGACTCGCTGAGAGGCCCCGTGTCATCTGCCCGCGAGTTTAAACGGGATGACGCCCTACCGTGGCACGAAGGCACATGACGACCGACCCCTCGTTCTCGATTCCGCGGCGCCCCCGACGGCGGTTTCCCCACGGGAGCGGGGTCGAGTACGAGGGCGGCACGGAGTTCGAACTGCGCCCGGACGCGGACCTGTCGACGTCTGACCTCGCCGGCGTCGTAGCCGACATCCTCGCCGACGGCCCCTACCGCTACGGCGACTTCCACGACCTGCCGATGCCGCTGTGGCTGGTCCGGGACGAGGGCACCGCCGACGTGTTCCGCGTGGCGGTGCGCGACGGCACCGTCCGACTCCACGTCCTCCCGACGACGGAGCCACCGGGGTTGCGACGGTTCTACGAGCGGCTCTGTGCGCGGGACTCGGACCGGTCGTGGCGCGTCGAACGGTTCGTCGACGAGGGCTGAATCGGGACGCTCGCCAGTGCAATTTTGGTCCTGCCGGTCCCACCTGCGGGCATGAGCGACCTCCGAGTACAGGTCGGTGAGGCGGCACTCACCGCGACCTGGACCGACGCGAACCACGCGACGCGGGACGCGCTGGCCGACGCACTGCCGCTCTCTGGCGACGGAGCGCGGTGGGGAGACGAACTGTACTTCTCGGTGGCCGTCGACGTGCCGCCGGAAGACGCCCGGACCGAGGTTCCCGTCGGCGCCGTCGCCTACTGGCCACAGGGGAACGCGCTGTGCCTGTTCTGGGGGCCGACGCCGGCCAGTCGGAACGGCGAGCCACGGGCCGCCTCGACCGTGAACGTCGTCGCCGAGATAGACGACGTGCGCCCGCTCTCGAATATCTCTGGCGGGGCGTCGGTCCGAATCGAGCGGGCGTAACCGTGGACGTGTTCGTCTACGGGACGCTGACCGACCACGCGACGGCGACAGCGGTACTCGATACGTACGAGTACCGCGGGGCCGCGGAACTCGTCGGCCTCCACCGACTCGACGGGCGCTACCCGACGCTGTCGCCCGGCGGGAAGACGGCGGGGCGGATACTCCGGACGCCCGACATCGAGGCGTTAGACGAGTACGAGGGCGTCGACCGGGGGCTATACGTCCGCATCGCCGTACCGCTCGCGTCGGCGGACGAGTCGGTCGAATGTTACGTCGGTGACCCCGACGCACTCGGCGCGCCGGTCGAGTGGCCCGGCGAGGGCGACTTCGAGCGACGAGTCCGGGCCTACTGTACCGAGGCGGACGTCGTGGTTCGCCGGCCTCCCGAGTAGCGCACACCCAAAACCGTCTTACCCGACTGTCGCCATTTCCCGTGCATGTCTGTCTCTCGCGAAGTGGTGCTCGAGGGCCACATCATCGACTCGGGGATGATGGAGTCGTGTTTCAGCACCATCATGGACCTCGGTGGCTCGTTCACCGTCGAAGCGTTCGATATCGGTCGGCGCAAGGACGAGGAGTCCTACGCACGGATGCTGGTCGAAGCGGAGGACGAGTCGACGCTCCAGTCGATACTCCACGAACTCCACCAGCACGGCGCGAACCCCGCCGACCCGAAGGACGCGAAGCTCAAGCCAGCCCCCGCCGATCAAGTCGTCCCGAAGGGGTTCTACTCGACGACGAACCACCCGACGTACATCCGCTACGACGACGAGTGGCTCGAAGTCGAACACATGGAGATGGACTGTGCGGTGGTCGTGGAAGACGGCGCGGAGCAACGCTCCGCGGACCGTTCGAGCGGGCAGGGCCCGCGAGACGACGGCGCGGAGCCGCGAGCCTACACGAAGGTCCTCAACGCCGTCGAAGAGGGCGACCGCATCGTCACCGGCGAGACGGGCATCAGAGTCGACCCGCCGTCGCGGCCCCGCGACTCCGGCGGCGCCTTCGGGTTCATGCAGGGCGGCGTCTCCGCCGAACGACCGTCCGAATCGACCATCCAGAAGATAGCCGGCGCCATCGAGGAGACGAAGCGAGACGGCGGGACGGTGCTGGCGGTCTGTGGCCCAGCGCTCATCCACTCTGGTGCCCGCGAAGACATGGCCCGCCTCGTCCGCGAGGGGTACGTCGACATGCTCTCGGCCGGCAACGGCTTCGCCGTCCACGACATCGAGCGTGACCTCTACGGCACGTCGCTGGGCGTCGACACCGAAACCCTAGACCACGCCCGCCACGGCCACAAACACCACATCTACGCCATCAGCGAGGTCATCCGCGAGGGCGGCATCGAGGCGGCCGTCGAGTCGGGCACCATCGAGTCCGGCGTGATGTACGAGTGCATCGAGAACGACCGCCCGTTCGTGCTGGCGGGGTCCATCCGCGACGACGGCCCCCTGCCCGACACCATCACCGACGCCGTCGAAGCCCAGAACGCCATCCGCGAACAGGCCCACGAGGCCGACATGGTGTTGATGCTCTCGACGCTCCTGCACTCCGTCGCCGTGGGCAACTGCCTCCCGTCGACGACGCGTGTCGTCTGTGTCGACATCAACCCCTCGACGGTCACGCAACTGCTTGACCGCGGGAGCGCACAGGCGGTGGGGATGGTCACCGACATCGGCACGTTCGTCCCGACGTTGGCAGAGCAGTTAGACGGGGAATAGCGAGGGTCTGATCGAAGCGACGACCCTCGAAGCGACGCCGTGACCGCAGCGCAGTACCGAGGGACCATTTCGCCCCGTCCGGAGCAAGACTTATTTCAACGTACTTGAAACTGAAGGCGTGTTCCGTCGTTCGTTCCTGACGGCCGCGTCGGCCACCCTCGCCGGCTGTGGGCTCACGCCGTCGCCGCCTTCCACCGAGTCGTATCCCGAATCGCCCCCCAACGTCCTCCTCTCGTTCGAGTGGGTCGCCGAGGCGGCCGCCGTAGACGTCACGTTCGTCCGCGGGAACCACGTGACCGCGGCGAACACCGCCGAACTGCTCGTCCGCTCCGCCGAAAGCGACCGCACGACGGTCTGGGTCAGTCGCGAACACGACGCCGCGAGCGAGTATCCGTTGACACCCGGCGCGACCCTGCGCCACTCGCTGGGCGAACCGTCCGGCGTCAGGGTCGTCTGGGCCGCGCCGAACGGGAGGAAGCGGTCGGTCCTCGCGGCCGCTGACCGACCGACGCCGACGGAGAGAGAGGGATGAACCGACGGCAGTTCCTCGCCGCGAGCGGCGGAGCAGTGGCTTCCCTCGGCGGATACCTCGGTCTCCGAGTGGCCGACATCCGACCGTACGACCCCGATCCGCCGTCCGGCGAGACGCCGCGGGAGCGTATCGTCGCGGCGGCACGCCACCGCTACGCCGCCGACCACCGCGCCCTGACGCGGGTTCGGATTACCGAGGACTCGGCCGGTGCGTCGGGCTACGACGCGGCGTGGTACCGCGAGAGCCACCAGCACTCTCGGCGTCGGCACACACACGTGTTCACGACGCGCCAGCGACCGCTGGGCCGGGTTCCGACGCCGTTCTACGGCCTGCTGGGTGTCTTTCACTGGGGCGTGGTCGACATCGACGACCTCCCACACACCTCTATCGTCCACTTCACCGACGGGTCGGTCCTCGCTAGCTGGGACGCCCCTACGCCGACGACGCCGACTGACCGTCCGAACCTGGCGAGTGACGCCATCCGCGGCGCGGTTCGAGGGACGGAATCGGGCATGGGTGGCGAGTGGATTCGGCCCCACCGGACGTCGTGGACGGCCGGCGACGGCGACCGGACGTTCGTCGTCACGGACCGTGACGGCTACGCACAGGTCGTCACGCTTCCGTTCGGGGCTGGCAACCTCGCACCCGACTGTCGGGTCGAAGTGACGCTCGACGACGCGGGCCGTCTCGCCCGAATCGTCGACGACCGAGTGCTCGTCCTCCGGCCGTCGGGAGACGACCCGGAACGAGTCGCCGACGGCCCCCGGACCGTCGGCTACCGCATCGTCACCGAGTTCGACGAGTACGGCGCCGCGACGGCACCGCGACCGAGGGGCGAGGCCGAGACGACGGTCCGCGCGCGGCTTTCGAGTCTCCTCACCGACGTTCGACAGTACTAGCGGGTGGAAAATCTGGTCGTCGGGAGCGCGACGCAGGTCGTCTCAGACCCCTTCGAGCCCGGAGCGATACTCGTTGATGGCGTCGTCGGCTTCGTCGATGGTGTCGGCGACGTCCTCGCCGTCGCCCGAGGAGACGTCGTTCAGCGCCGACTGGATGCGAGCGAGACGGCCGTGGTCGGGACCCTGGTCCGCCGTCGAGAGACGGTCGAGTTGGTCGGCGAGGTCGCCGAGTCGCTCGCTGGCGTCGTCGCTGGCGGTGTCGTCGGCGGCCGATTCGAGTAGGTCGCTTGCTGTCGCGAGTTCCTCTCGTGTCATAGTCGAACGTTCTCCCAACGGGGATAAAACGGTTCCCTTGGTGCAGAATGTTGCACCTGTCGCTGACGGGCGAACGTTTAGGCCGTAGACGCCTCCACGTCGTGTATGGCGAACGTCCTCTTTTGCTCGCTGGACGCCCCGCTCATCGCCGACATCGCGTGGCGCGTCGAGCGAGAGGGCCACGACGTGCGGTACTTCATCAGCGACCACCACCCGGCCGAACGGGAGATCGGCGACGGGTTCGTCACCAAGAGCGAGGACTGGCGGGCCGATCTGGAGTGGGCCGACGTCGTCGTCTTCGACGACATCTGGGACGGCAGCGACCTAGGTACCGGCAAGATTGCCGAGGAACTGCGGGCCGATGGCCACGCCGTCGTCGGCGGCACCGAACTCACCGACCGACTGGAGGACGACCGGGGGTTCGCGATGGAGACGCTGGAAGCGTGTGGCGTCGCGACGCTCCCGCACCGCGAGTTCGAGCGCTTCGAGGCCGGTATCGAGTTCGTCCGCGAGAACCCCGCGCCGTACGTCGTGAAACCGCTCGGCGAGGTCCAGAACGTCAAGCGCCTGCTGTACGTCGGCCGCGAGGACGACGGGTCGGACGTGGTCTCGGTGCTGGAGGCCTACGAGAAGGCGTGGGGCCACCGGATGAAGGGGTTCCAGTTACAGCGACGCGTCGAGGGCGTCGAGGTCGCCATCTGTGGCTTCTGTAACGGCGACGGCTTCGTCGAACCGATAAACCTCAACTTCGAGCACAAGAAACTGTTCCCGTCGAATATCGGCCCGTCGACGGGCGAGATGGGGACGAGCATGTTCTGGACCGACCGCTGTCCCCTGTTCGAGCAGACCCTCGGCAAACTGGAACCGCTGCTCGCCGAGGAGGGGTACGTCGGGAGCATGGACGTCAACTGTATCGTCGACGCCGACGGGGTGTATCCGCTGGAGTTTACGCCTCGCTTCGGGTATCCCGCTATCTACATCCAAGAAGAGGGGATGGAGACGCCCATCGGCGAGTTCTTCGTGGCCATCGCGAACGGCCGGGACCCCGACTTGCAGGTCCACTCCGGGTATCAGGTCGGCGTCCGTGTGTGCATGCCCCCGTTCCCCTACGACGACGAGAAGCTATTCGACGAGACCACTCGGAACGCGCCCGTCGCGCTGGACGACGACTCGGTGCGCGAGACGTACCACATCGAGGACGTCAAGCGGGTGCCGGTGGGCGAGAGCGATGCGACAGACGACACAGAGGACGTGACGGGTGCCGTCTACCCCGACGGCCAGTGGCGCGTGGCCGGAACCTCGGGCATCGTCCTCGTCGCCACCGGCACAGGCGAGACGATGCGTGAGGCACAGGAACGGGCGTACGACCGGGCGCGCAACGTCCTCATGCCGAACTGCTTCTACCGGACGGACATCGGCGACCGCTGGCACACCGACGCCAGCGACAGACCCGGCGGCGACGGTGACCGCTTGCAGGCGTGGGGCTACCTCTGATTCGGCACGCGCCGAACGGCCCCCTATGTGGCTGTGGCACCTACCCACACTCGTCCGATGGACGCGACACACGACGCCGACGAGTTAGACGTCTCGCGGTCAGAACACGACGACGGCTGGACCGTCGCCGTCGACCTCCACCCCGTCGACGACGACGCGGTGACCGTCGAACTGCTCGGCGACACCGCCGTCGTCGCCGTCGACACGGCACTCTATCACACGGAGTACGACGTCTCGCTGCCGGCCGCCGACGGGACGGCGTCGCTCAACAACGGCGTCCTCGTCGTCTCCGGGGACGCCTGATTCGGGCGCCGGCCCGCAGTCCGAACCGCCCCCACAGCGCTGTCGCCGTGGCGTGACTCCACAAGAGATTTCAGCGCGATAGCGGTACGACTGGGCAATGACCGCCGCCGACCAGACCGCCGACACGTCATCGACCCTCCGTGGCTCCGTCCCCCCGGTACGGGAGTGGGCGCGGACGTTCGCTATCGGTATCTGTATGGGGAGCGCCGACGCCGTGCCGGGTGTCTCCGGGGGGACCATCGCCCTCATCGCCGGCATCTACGGCCGCCTCATCGCCATGATCACGGCCATCACGCCGGATCGCATCTGGCAGTTCCTCACCGCGTTCGTACCGACGAACGGCGGCGTCTCGGTCCGGGACGCACTCGACGTCTGGGACGACGTCGACGGCTGGTTCGGCCTCGCACTCGTGGCCGGCGTCGCAACCGCCGTCGTCGTCGTCACGCGGGCCGTCCACGTCCTCAGCGAGAACGCCCCGACGCTCCTCTTTGGTTTCTTCTTCGGCCTCATCGCCGCCTCGGCTATCGTCTTGCTCAGAGAACTCAGCTTCGAGTCGGCGTTTCAGGTCGGCGTCGCAGTCACCGGATTCGTTCTCGCCTTCGTCCTCTCCGGTCCGACGCCGTTTCTCGCCAGCGACGGTCTCGTCGTGGTGTTCGTCGCCGGCGCCGTCGCCGTCAGCGCCATGATTCTGCCCGGCATCTCCGGGTCGCTCCTGCTCGTCATCCTCGGGCAGTACAGACGGATGTCGGACGTGCTGAGCAACTTCATCGACTCGCTCATCGGCCTGCTGGCTGGTGGCTCGCTGGCACAGGTCGTCGAACTCGGCACCGTCGTCGTGACGTTCATCCTCGGCGGTTTCGTCGGTCTGTTCACCATCTCGCGGGCGGTCCGCCGCGCGCTCGACCGGAACCGCCGGGCGACGATGGCGTTCCTCGTCGCCCTCGTCGTCGGTGCGCTCCGGGCGCCCGTCTACGTGGTCCGTACCGAGGTCGGGTTCTCGACGGACGTGCTGGTGGCCTTTGCCGGCGCGGCCCTCGTCGGCGCGGCGCTCCTGCTCGTGCTGGACTGGTACGCCGTCGACTTAGACCTCGATTCGGTGTGAGCGAACGCTTCTACCGCCAGCAAGTGTGAACGATGCATCTTCTACCGCCTGCACCGGTGACTCAGAACAGCCAGAAAGCCCCCGGGCGTTCGATTGCCGGGTATCGCTGCGCTCCTCGCTTTGCTGCGGTGCTTGCGTCGCCCGGGCGAATCGAACGCCCGGCCCCTTTCAGTCCCACCACGTGGACCAACCGAGTCGGGCGGGATTGAAAGCGGCCGCTCGCTGAATGAGCGAAGCGCGCAACGAGTTGCGGCCGCCGAGTGGGCGGGGGCTGGCGGTTCGCTACTTCGGGCCACTCGACCCCGATCGAATGTCCCGTCTAGAACCCGAACGCGCGCCGGTACTGGGGTGGCCCCTCGATTTCGTCGGTCGCGTCGAGCGCTTCGGCGGCGTGCATCGCGAAGTAGGGGTCCCGAAGGTGTTCGCGGCCGACGGTAGCGAGGTCGGCCCGGTCGTTGGCGACGATGGCCTCGGCCTGTTCGGGCGTCGTGATGCCGCCGAC
Source organism: Haloarcula sp. S1AR25-4 (assembly GCF_031624555.1). NCBI lineage: Archaea > Methanobacteriati > Methanobacteriota > Halobacteria > Halobacteriales > Haloarculaceae > Haloarcula > Haloarcula sp. S1AR25-4. Next base: position 339,206 of record NZ_JAMQOR010000002.1, read on the forward strand.
GGCGCCGACGGCGACGTCCGAGTCAGTCTCCTCGCGGATGCGTTCGGCGTAGCGCAGTTGGTAGTTCGGCCCGGTGTAGTCCGGGCGCGAGTCGGGGTGGATGCCGCCGCCGCTTACGTCTATCAGGTCCGCGCCGGCCTCGGCGAGGTGGTCCGCGAGCCGCACGGAGTCGTCGACGGTCCACGACTCTCGTTCGGGGAGCCAGTCGGTCGCGGAGATGCGGACGAACACCGGCTTGCCGTCAGGCCACACCTCGCGGACGGCGGCCGTGACCTCCCGAACGAGACGAGTGCGACCCTCGAAGTCGCCGCCGTAGTCGTCCTCGCGGTGATTGGTCACCGGCGAGCAGAACTCGTGGAGGAGGTACCCGTGGGCGGCGTGAACCTCCGCAACCTCGAAGCCAGCGTCGCGGGCGCGCTCGGCGGCCGCGCGGAACGAGTCGACGACGCCTTCGATGCCGTCCTGATCGAGTTTCTCGGTCGGCGGTGCGTCGCCGTCCTCGTAGGGCCACGGCTCGCCGCTGGGACTGACCGTCTCCCAGCCACCGTCGTCCGGCTGGAGCGGGTCGTGGCCCTCCCACGGCCGACTGGTCGAGGCCTTCCGGCCGGCGTGGGCGAGTTGGATGGCCGGGACCGACCCCTGCTGGCGGACGAACTCGGTGATGGGTTCGAGTGCCGCGGCGTGTTCGTCGTTCCAGATGCCGAGGTCCGCCGGCGAGATGCGGCCGCGGGCCTCGACGGCGGTGGCTTCGGTCATCACGAGGCCGGCGCCGCCGACGGCCCGCGAGCCCAGATGTGTACGGTGCCAGTCGGTGGCGAGGCCGTCCCGTCCGTCACAGGAGTACTGGCACATCGGGGAGACCATCACCCGGTTCGGTATCGTCGTCTCGCGCAGGTCGAGCGGGGAGAACAGCGCTGTCATCGGGCGGGTTTGGCGGCGGAGTCGGATAACCGCAGGGGCGAACGTCGTCGTTGCCGGAACCCCGTCCTACCGCCAGACCGCTCTACCGAGGCGCGTCTCCGAGAGGTCGAAGTCGAAGCGGTCGGTCCAGAGCAGGCCCGCGCCCAGCAGCGCCGCCAGCGCGACGGGCACCCAGTTCGAGTAGAAGGCGTTGATGCCGCCCCAGAGGAGGACGAAGCTCACGAGGTCGTCGAGCATGAACTCACACTGTTCGAGACGGCGGCGAAGCCCGGCCCGGTCGAACCCCCAGTCGAACAGCAGGACGGCGACGGTTCCAGAGAGGAGCCACCCGCGGTAGTTCTGCCACGGGACGCCGTAGAACTGCTGGACCTCGTACTCCCAGAAGCCGATGGCGACGGCGCCGGGGTCCAGTACGAGGTCGACGAGCATGACCGTCGCCAGCGTCGCCAGCAGGCGCGGCAGGTGGGAGTCGGCCCGCCGACCCAGCAACAGCAGGACGAGCAGATAGGCGTTCAACACCAGCGGGAAGAAGAACACCGGCAGTCCCAGCGGCACCGCCCCGAACAGCATCGGACCCAAGTCGACGCCGTAGGAGAACTCGCCGTAGGGCCAGCCAGTGGTGACGCCGTACAGTTCGATGCCGTAGGAGTAGGCTGTCAGCGCGACGAGCGCGAGCGTCGCCTTCCGGTCGAGTAGGGGGAACACACCCGCGACCAGCGGCAGGCGCATCACGAGCGTCCCGAACAGGACGAAGACGGGGTTGTACGCGAGCGGCGGGGGGAGCAGACCCTCCGCGCTCGCGAGCAGGGTCACCGCGCCGACCAGCGGGAAGACGACGGCGATGGTGAAGCGGTGCTCCCGGACGAGTGCGTCCAGTCGGGCGGTCGCTTCGGTCCGGTCGGTCGGGACCTGCCACGCCCGCTCAGCCATACAGCATCACCCACAGGCCGATGAGCGTGAACGCCATGCCGACGAGGGTGTTGATGGCCGGGTACCACCAGTAGGCCTCGTCGATGTCGACGCCGACGGCGAGGATGCCGAAGACGAGGCCCGGATAGACGAGCAAGAGCGCCCCGAACACCCAGTGTGTGTACGTGAACGCGAACGCGGCGGTGAGCCAGCACATCACGCAGTAGTAGTAGGTGTTGGACTCGCCGAGGAACGTCGCCGTCGTCTGGATGCCCGCCTCGCGGTCCGGTTCGATGTCCGGGATGGCCGAGAACGTGTGCATCCCCATCGTCCAGAGCCACGCGCCGGCGACGGCCGAGGCGGGCGGCGCGACGCCCTCGATGGCGGCGTAGGCGACGACGCCGGGGAGGATGTACAGGCCGTTCGACAGCGAATCGAGAAACGGTGTCGTCTTGAACCGGAGCGGCGGGGCGGAGTACTCCACGGAGAGGGCGGCCCACGCCAGCAGTGCGACGACGCCCAGCGTCGGGAGCCACGGCAGGAACGCGGCGGCCAGCAGGCCCGACCCGACGATAGCCGCGACGACGACCGAATCTCCCCGATAGCTGACTTCGCGACCCTCGTCTTTCTTCGGGTTGTGTTCGTCGACGTCCCGGTCGAAGACGTCGTTGACGCCGTAGAGGAAGACGTTCGCTGGGACGGTGAAGTACAGGAACAGCGCGATAGCAAGCGGCGAGAACAGTTCGCCGGGCCCGTCGGCCGCGTAGGTCACCGCGACGACGACCGGACCGCCCTGATACAGCCAGAACCGCGGCCGCGAGAGCCAGAACAGGTAGCCCGGCCGCGTGTCCTCGGAGGGGGCGACCTCGCTCAGACGGTCCGTGACGGTGCTCATTCGTGGTTATCTATGAGGCGCTGTGCGGTGTGTTCGCCGCTGATGAGACACATCGGGACGCCGATGCCAGGAGTCGTGAACGACCCGGTGAAGTAGAGGCCGTCGACGGCCGACGAGCGGTTGTTCGGACGCAGGAGTGCGGTCTGGCGGAGCGTGTGGGCCAGACCGAGCGCGGTGCCCTCGGTGGCGTTGTACCGCTCGCCGAAGTCCGAGACGGCGAACTGCTTCTCGTAGACGATGCGGTCGCGCAGGTCGACGCCCGTGTTCTGGGCGATGTCGGCCAAAATCTTCTCGCGGTACTCCTCGCGGATGGCCTCCCCGTCGTGCAAGCCCGGCGCGATGGGGACGAGGACGAACAGGTTCGAGTGGCCCTCCGGCGCGACACTACTGTCCGTCTCGCTCGGGACACAGAGGTAGTAGGCCGGTTCGTCTGGCCACTCGGGGTCCTCGAAGATGTCGTCGAAGTGGGGTTCCCAGTCCGTCGGCAGGACGAGCGTGTGGTGTGCAAGCGGGTCCACGTCGCCCTCGACGCCCATGTACATGAGGAAGGCCGAGGGCGCGTACGTTCGTTCGTCCCAGTAGTCGTCGTCGTACTGTCGCTCGTGGTCGGGCAGGAGTTCGCGCTCCGTGTGGGCGTAGTCGGCGTTGACGAGTACCTCGTCGGGGTGGAGCGTGTCGCCGTGGACCGTCTCGACGAGAAAACCGTCCTTTCGGCGGGCGATCTCTCGGACCTCGCTGTCCGTCTCGTAGGTGACACCCAGACTCTCGCCGAGTTCGACGAGGCCGTCGACGACGGCGCCGATGCCGCCGTCGGGGTAGTAGACGCCGAGGTTGAAGTCGACGTGGCTCATCATGTTGTACAGCGCCGGCGTGTTCTTCGGGGACCCGCCGAGGAACACCAGCGTGTACTGCATTATCTGCTGGAGTTTCGGGTGCTCGAAGTAGTCCTCGACGTGGCCCTGCATCGACCCGAGCAGTTGCAGGCCGATGGGTGCCGCCGTCATCACGTCCAGATCGACCCAGTCCCGGAGTCGCGAGCGGTCCTCGTAGACGAACTTGTTCATCGCCGTCTCGTAGTGCCGTTCGCTGGTGGCGAGGTACTCGTCGAACGCCTCGGCGGCGCCGGGTTCGTACGCCTCGAACTTCTCGCGCATCTCGTCGTTGTTGCCGGTCACGTCCAACCGGTCGCCGTCCTTGAAGAAGATGCGGTAGTGCGGGTCCAGTCGGGTCAGGTCGTAGTAGTCGCTCGGTTCCTTCCCGAAGTAGGCGAAGAACCGCTCGAAGACGTCGGGCATGAGGTACCACGACGGGCCCATGTCGAACGTGAACCCATCCGCCTCCAGACGGGAGGCACGGCCGCCCAACTGTTCGTTCTTTTCCAGCAACCGCACGTCAGCACCGGCGTCGGCCAGATAGCAGGCGGCCGACAGGCCACCGAATCCGCCGCCGACGACGACTACTTCTTCTCCGGACACCTCACTCATTATACGTCTCTGAGGCCCGGACGGACAATAAACACGCGGCCAAACTGGATTGGTGTGATAAAGTGAGGCACGGGCCGAGGTTCCGATAGAGCACACCGACTCATACTGGTGGCTGTAACAAACTGAAGTACTTCGCCACCCCGGGGTGGCGAATATCTGTACGAACTTACAGCCACCAGTATCAGCCAGTGACAACGGAGATGTGAGTGGGGCCCGAACACGCTCCCATGGACGACACGACAGTCGTCGTCACCGGCGCCAGCAGGGGCATCGGAGAGCAGGTCGCACGTGCCGTCTCGGCGGCCGGCGGACACGCCGTTATCTGTGCCCGGCAAAAGGCCGTACTGGAGGCGGTGGCGGACGACATCGCCAGCGACGGCGGCGCGGTCACCGCGATGCGGGCCGACGTCCGCGACGAGTTCGACGTAGAGCGCCTACTGGAGACGGCGGCCCGAGTGAACGGGCGCGTCGACGCCGTCGTCGCCAACGCCGCCGTCTACCACGGCGAGGCCGGTGAGACGCCGCTCTCCGATGAGTCCTACGCGGCGTTCGACGACCACCTCCGGACGAACGCTCGCGGCGTGTTCGCGACGATCCGCGAGGCCGTCCCCTACCTCGCTCCGGACGCTCGAATCGTCGTCCCGACGGGGGCCGTCGGCCGACAGGGAATGCCCGGATACGGCTCCTATGCCGTCTCGAAGGCCGCGGCGGAGGCCGTCGCCCGCGGGTTCGCTGCCGACCTCGACGTGCCCGTAGGCGCCGTCGACCCGGGGAAGGTTGGAACCGACCTCTCCGGAAGCGGTGGCCGTGACCCCGCCGACGTGGCCGAGATGGTGCTGTGGGTGCTCACCGACGCCCCCGTCGACGACCTCGACGGCGCGGTACTCGACTGGGGCGACTACCGCCGAGCGACTCGCTGACCGGTGACCGACGGATTTATTAGTAATACCCCGATTTCATTAACTAATGCCTATTAATGGATCTTCTACAGTTAATAAGAGTGCGCGGCCGTCGCTCCTCGGCGTCGCGAGCGTCGTCGGCCTCCTCGCACTGTCGGCCGTCGGCGCTACCGGCGGGTTGCAGAAGGTGTTGGTCATCTCGTGGGTCGCGTTCGCGGCGATGGGACTCGGCGCGTGGCTCGGTGCCCGGGCCGCCCGAACGAGCCCCCACAGCCTCGTCTGGGGGTACGGTCTCGCGAGCGGGGCGATGGTCACCTCGGCGGCGATGTTCCTCGTCCCGCAGGCGATGGGGCTGGGTTCCGCCGCTGGCACGCCTCGCATCGGCGGTATCGGCATCGCCGTCGGTATCGTCGCCGGCTACGGCACCCACACCGTCGGCCACCGACTGACGCACGTCGACACCTCCTTCGATACGACGACGGCCGCCATCGCCGCCCACGCCCTCTCTGCGGGCCTCATCATCGGCCTCGTCTACGGCACGATGCCGACGCTCGGTCTACTGCTCGGTCTCGCTATCGTCTCGCACAAAGGCCCCGCCGGCTACGCCGCTGCTCGTCGCCTCAACCGCGACGGGAAGACCGCGACGTCACTGTTGCTCCCTGCCGCCGGCGTCGGCCTGACCGCGATTCCGTCGGCGCTCCTGCCGGTGCCACAGACCCCGGTGGTAAACGCGCTGGTCTTCGGCTTCGCCGCCGGCATCTTCCTCCACGTCGCGATGGACTTCCTCCCGAACTGCGAGGCCGGCAGCGAAATCGACGAAGTCTGCTCCCTGCAGGAACACTCACACGACCTGCTCGACGAACTCCGGACCCACGCCGTCGGGTCGACCGTCGGCGGGGCGGCGCTCGTCGTCCTCGCGTGGGTCGTCGTCATGCCCTGAGCCGACCGCTCACTCAGCCAACGTCGCGGTGCCCCCGTCGGTCCGTCCGGGCGTTCGCGTCTTCCCCGTTTCTGTCGTGCTCTCAGTGTCGGTCGCCGTCTCCGCTTCGGCCGGCGAGATAGTCAGACTGGCGTCGTTGTCGTCGTCGGCTGCGTCCAGTCGGTAGACGGCCTCTCGGGGCGGGTCGGCGACGTAGGGGTTCTCGGCATCCAACTCCCGCGTCGTGGACCCACCCGGGTCCAGTTCACCGACGATGCGTGCCACCGGCGCGTACGCGACGCGTGGCCCGGTCCGATTCAGCGCGAGGGCGTACCGGCCGGTTCGGTCGCCCTCGTTGGTAACCCGGATTCTGAGGGTCGGGTCGTCGTCTGCCGCCACGCTCGTCGGGCCGTCGAGCGCGACCGAGAAAGACGGGAGTGGGGCTTCGAGCGACGCCGTCACGCTCGTCGGGAACGGTACCGCGCCGTGGTCCCACGTGAGGCGAGCGTCGCTGGCGTCGCCCGTCTCCGGCAGTTCGAAGACGAGAACCCCGTCGCTCCCGTCGCCGTAGCCGGCACCCCACTCGCCGTTCCGGTAGAGACCGCTGGTGAACACCATCGGTGTGTACGTCGACCCATCGAAGCGGACCGCGAACGCCGAGCGGTCGGGCAGAGGGCCGTCGACGGCGACGGCGACGAGGAGGTACTGGCCGGCGTCGGCGTAGACGCCGATGGAGTCGGGGCTGTTCGGTGCGACGACGCCGGGTTGGACGACTACCGAGGCGAGGTCGACGGTCGGGATCTGGTCGTCGTGCGTGCCGCTCTCGGTCGTCCGTTCGGGGACCGGCGTCACAGTCTCGTCGGCCGGCACGGAGTCGGGAGTCAGGTCCAGACAGCCACTGCCGGCGACGAGCGAGCCACAGAGCGCGAGGAGGGTCCGGCGGCGCATGCTCGTGACTACCCCCGTCCGGTGTAAGTGCTTTCAGAACGGTTCGGCCGCGTTTTGAGCGTCCCTCAGGCGGACTCGTCCGGGCTTCGCGTGGCGGGAATCTCGTGTAACGCCTCGGGGACCGTCTCGAACCACTCGGCCGCTAGCACCTCGTCGTCGCTCACGTCGATATCGCCGCCGCTCGCCTCGGCGTCGAACTCCACGGTCAGCATGTGGAGGCGCCGGTCGGCGTCCTCAGCGTGGACGATGGTCTTCCAGCGCGCGTAGTAGAGGCCCGTCAGCGTGCAGTCGACGCCCGTCTCCTCGCGGACCTCACGGCGAGCGGTGTCGTCCAGCCCTTCGCCGGGTTCGTGACCACCGCCGGGCGTGCCCCACGTCTCCGGCGCGCCCCGATGTTTGATGAGCAGGACTCGCCCGTCCTCGTCGGTGACCCACGCGCCGGCGTCGCCCAGCCACCCCTCTTCGGCGAGTTTCGCTCCGCGCTCGAAGAAGTCGGGGTCGTTGGTGACGGTGTCGCGCCGGACCGGGACGTCGCCGTAGGCGTCGACGAGGCGTTCGAGTTCCATACGGACCGTCTCGCGGGTCCGCGATTCGAGTGTCATGGGGGATGGCAGGCCGGGAGTGGCTTAGTTGTACTCCCGCCAGCGGTAGCCACACTCCTGGCACTTGCAAGATTGCGTATTTGCTGGGTTATTACTTAAAGACCAGACATATCTTTAAGTTAGGTTGTTGTGGGGCGTTTACTTCGGGTGAATTATCCTGCCGCTGTCTGGCGATTCCACCGTTGCGACACTCGCGTTTCTCCCGTAGGTACGATTCGGAGACAAGTGGGATAAATCTGTTTGCCTCACTGAGGCAAATAGCCATAATATCCACCGCGAGAGACTTCGATATACCAGAATACGGCAGAGAAGGATGAACACAAAATATGTCCCAAACAACCGAGACAAGTACCGATGACGACGACCAACACTTAAAGGAAAATCGCGCCCGTAACGACGTGTGCGATTTCCTCAGAGAACGCGCCGAGTTGCAGGTAAAATTTGAGGAAATTGCCACACCAGACGGGAAGGCAGAGCGCCCCGTTGCTCGCACAAGCGACGGTATGAGTGCCGACGTGAGCGACTTCCCTTCGGGCAAGAACGACGGGCGCGGCTCATTCAGCAAGAAGGCCTTCGTTCGGTACAGAGACGTACTGAGCGACTTCTTGCAATCGGCAGACGTGAGCGACTTGATGAACGGAACGCAATCAAACTCTCTGCGAAGTAGTCCCTGAGAACAAATCAAGCATCTACGTCCCTTGTCGAAGGGGAAGAGTGGAGAAGACCAAACCAGATTCACTTGAGAGGTCTTGGTTGGGCGGTAGATGCCACGGGAGCGAAGGTGACCGTGGTGAAAGCAATCAGCAACACTGTGCAAACAGCACACCTCAAGTGACGCCAGCAGGCTGTTGGAAGGCAGTCACGCCCTCAAACAAGCTGTAAGACGCTTTGCGGTGCTACCAGTCAAAAGGGCTGACAAAGAATACCGAAGCGCTGGCCCAAGCTTACCGAACGAAGTACGTGAGCCTTGAAATGGTGCGGAGGTGCGAAACGCTCTCCGTAGAAAACTGTGGTGTGGCTGAATCGTAGTGGCAACGCTCAGACGGGACTGGTAGCAAGGGAAATTCATCAAGGAACCCGGAGCGCCGACACATCACTTGATGTATGACACGTCGGCGTCAGATTCACCGGAGGGAAGCTCTCTTGGTGACGGCCCCGCCTTGGTGGGATTCACCAAGATGGCAAGGCCGCTTGGTGGATGTTCGACAGTAATCACACGCCGCCCTTGCTTCTTCATCACCGGAATGCATCGAAAGGCAGGCCCGGTGTGATTACTAAGCCGCATCTCGGCGTCTGAGAGCGGCTCAAGTGGGAATCCCACATCATTCCGTTTCGGGCTTCAATTTCGCCTGAACCAAATCATCTTCATCGTCCGACTGGCTCTCTTGTTCCTTCTTCGATTGCAGTATTTTGACTGCAATCTCGATATTCAAATCATTGACTTCCGCGAAGCGGTGTTCGTCACCACCAATCTTGAGGAAAATACCATCTCCGTCAGCGGTATTAGCGGTCGGGACAACGGTCGGATTGTCGTCTGAATCCTCTTCCAATGTTGATTCTTCGGATTCAGATGTTTCTTCAGAATCATACTCCAGCATCTCCTCATAGAGCGCCCTAACACCGCTTGCGGCCTCTTTTGCTTCATTTCTGTTGGCTCCAGTAATTTCGGTCAAGACACTCCACAGATTACTTGGCGGTTCATTACCGTCGAGATGGTCGTAAAGCTCGGAGAGCAGAGTGACATTTTGATACATCTCGAAAATTGCATCTCGGTATTCGGCATCATCCTTAGGATGTGCAACACGGTATGCTAAGTCTGTAGCTTCCAGACCCTGTTTTGGAAGTATTCCGTAGTTTCGAGCATCGGCCACCTTCGTAATGTATGAACCGCTCTTCGCGGTCGAATGGCCAAGGGCATCTGCGAACACTTGTTTGCTACTTACTTTCCCATCAAGTTCTTCAACCAGTATCTCAGCGATTTTGACGGCACCATCTGCAGTCAATTTCTCCGGGTACCGATGACCATCGAGCTTTCCCATACCCCCGATTAGCACCAAAGATTTATAAAAACTTGGGGTTGACTCCATTTTCACCTCTTCAGCGCACATTCTAACGCTACTTTGAGCGCCACAGGTGCCCGTGAGTGAGTAGAATAAGAAAAGAGGCTTGATTAGAGAACTTAGGCCCACCTAATTCGGTGGAAAGTAACTAAGCAAGTGAGTTAGTTAGTTAGTTAATTACGCCGCCAAGGGTGATATACCCGAAACCCTTTTTATAATCCAGCCACAACAGCAAAATGACCCCGAAGATGACTGCAGTAATGACTGGTCGGTTTACGATGCCACGACGGAAAGGGGTCGATGGAGAATCGACCGGTGCGCGTCAGCCTGCTCCCAAACACGCGAACGCGCACATCGAGGCAACAGCCCCTGCCTGCAACCACAGGGGCCGAAAGCCCACACGCGATGCAGGAGACAGGGACGACCTCTCATGGGAACCTTTTGGCTCCTCAATCTTAGGTTTGTCCCTGTCCGTCAGAAACGGTTGCATTCCCCACATGAACAGGGAAAACCGTATTCGACAAGTTGCAGAGTACGTGCGGAACCAGTCGGAGGAAGTCTCGGTCAAGGACATTGCTGAGGCGTTGGACCTCAGCAAGAGTTACGTCCGAGAACTGGCTCGGGACGCACGAGAAGAGGGCCTTATCGAAGGCCAGAAGTCCAAACCCGTCATCGGGTACATCTTCGAGGAGCGAGGACGTGCCCGAACTGACGGTGGCGAACGGAATGGAGAACTTCGGGTACTCACAACCCGTGAGGCACTTCTGCAAGCCGTCAGGGACTTTGCGCCCGAACGCTACGGAGAAGCGTCGGGCAAAGACCTTGAGGAACTGCGGAAGTTCGTCCGAAACCAAGTGGCAGACGGAACGACGCCAGTGTGCCACGCTTGGCGGTTCTCCGCCTGACGACGGGGTAGATACCTACCCCACATCAGCGATATTTTTCACCCGACCTGCGCATCTACCAAGCGGTTTCGCACTTGAGGATATATAAAAATCTTATTCTAACCTCTGTTTCAACTGCGGTTTGCTCTCTCCGACTCAACCCCCACCATTTGCGGCGCGAAAACCCCTCTGCAAATGTCAGATCAACTCCCTTCGCGGGCGTAATCGCAGGACAGCACTCCCATCCAGTAGAATGAAGTGCCCCCATTTCGTTGATGGGAACGAACCGCTCCCCAAACACAATCGTTCCACACAATTCGGCCTATGCGAGAATACAATTCTGGCGAAAACACGGCTTTCAAGCCCGCTATTAGTTGTATTCTCGCCAGCGATACCCGCAGGACTTGCACTTGAAAAAGCGCGTCGGCGGTTCGTCGGCGGACCCGGTCTGTTTGATGGTGTACCACGCCTTCCCGTGGCCACACTCCTCACAGGTGACGTCGTCGGCCGTCGGTTTGCCCTCGAAGTCCGCTCCTTCCTCCGTCTCGATGACGTCGTCGTCACTCTGTTCGGCCGTGCTGACGAAGTCGGCGGCTCTGTCCTCGTCTTTCGCGACGCGAGCGCCACAGGACTGACAAACCATCTCGTCGCCGTCGGCGTGCATCATCGAGCCACAGTCGTCGCAGAACTGCATGCCCGGCTATCCGCGACGCCGACAAAAAGACGTTACTCCTCGTTGCCGAGTTCTCGCTGCTCTGCGACGACCGGACAGTTCAGGAGGCGAACCGTCTCCATGTCGACGAACTCCAGAATCTCCGTCCCTTCGTGCGTGCACTGGACCGCCGGTGGCTCGGCGAAGTGCTCGCACTGCTCGCAGTAGCGGTGTTTCGATACGTCGGCGTAGCGCTTTCTATCGGACGGCGGCGTCGGCGAGTCGTCCTCGCCGAGCGAGTCCCACACTCCGTCGGGGTCGACCGACCCCACGTCCACCGACTCGAAGACGCTCTCGGCGCCGCCGAATGGGTCGCCGTCGCGGTCGCCCATATCAGAGAACGGGTCCTCGGGCGTCGCGTCGCCGTCGCCGGACTCCGCGTCTAGAGTCACGTCGGCCATCGGGTTCTCGGCGTCGGGTGGTGGCACCTCGTCACTCGCGGACGGGGCCTCGGGCACGTCCAAATCCTCGAACGGGTCCTCGGGGTCCTCGGGCACGTCGAAGTCCTCGAACGGGTCCTCGGGGTCGTCCTCACTCATCGGTCGGGCCGGCCTCCAGTTGGGCGGCGGTCACGAGTCGCGCTTTCTTGCGGAGGATGCCTCCTTCGGGGCGGACGTCAGAGACGGTCGACCCACAGTGGGGACACTGCGGGTCGGTCAGCAGGCCGATGTCGACCGACTCGCCGCAGTTCTCACAGGACGCCGACGAGATACCCTCCTGTGCGGCGGCGCGCTTGATACGGTCGACAGCCTTCTGGTGGGCGTCCCGGCCACCCTGGTCGTCGCGCAGGTCGTTGACGACCCACGCGACGCGGGTGAGCTTCTCTTCGACGTCGTCGATTCGGTCGTCGACGCCCTCGATGTGGCGCTCGACGTCGTCGATCCGGGCCGACTGGTCGGTGATGTCGTCTTCGAGTTCGTCGCGGGCAGCGGCGAGTTCCCGGTGTAACGACGTCACCTCGCTTTCGAGGTCTTCGATTGCGGCGAACTCCTCGTGGTCGTGGTCGGCCGCCGCCTTCCCGTCGAGTTCCCGTTTCAACTGGACGACGCGGCTTCTGACGTCCTCTATCTTCGCCTGAAAATCGTCCTCGACGGACTCGAAACGGGGGTCGAGGCGACCCTCGACGGCGTCGGTGATGTCGGGCAGGCGGTCGCCGACGGCGGATTCGACGGCTGGTGGTATTCGCCCGTCGATGGCGTCGTCGACGGCGGCGGCCACGACGGCGTCTAGCCGGTCGCCAAGCGCTTCCTCGACGGTCCGGTCGACGTCGGACAGCGCGGCCATCGACTCGGTGTCGTCGCGGTCCGTCGTCATACGGTACGACGCCAGCAACTGGTGGACGAGTTCCTCGCGGTCCACCCCGAGTGTCGCCGCTCGCTCGTCGAGCCACTCGTCGAGCTCCGGCGGCAACGCGACGGTGACGGCCCCCTCCTCCGTCGACTCACTGGCCATTACATACCATCTTATGAACTAGATAGTTAAGGGTTTGCCGCCTATTTCAGCCGGCGAAACTACCATCGAAGACCGCGATACGGCGTGAGTGCCGACTCACCGAATCTTGCGCACGTCGCTGATGTCGAACCCGGCGTCGCCGAGTTCCGTCTCGAACTGGACGATATCCTCGTCCTCTATCTGGGAGAGGACGCCGCGGAACTGCTTGACGACGAGCGTCCGGGCCCGCGTCGACCCGCCGGACTCCCACGAGAACTCCATCGTGCCGTGGGCGGCGTCGCTCAACTGCCCCTGCCGGGCGCCAGAGAGCGTCTCGTAGTTGAGGTGCAAGAGGATGAGCCCACCCCACTTGTGGGCCGCCTTCTGGAGGCCCGCGACGAGAAAGGTGATGTCGGCCCAGTCGATGTCCTCGCCCATGGCGCTGACGAGGTCCGACAGCGAGTCGATGACGACGAGGTTGCCCGCGGCCACGTCGCTGAGTTTCGACCCCAGTGCCCCCAGCAGGTCGTCGCGTTCGTGTCTGGCCCGCAGGTCCTCGATCTTTGGGGTCTGCTCGGCGTACCACGACCGCGGCACCGGACTCATGTGGAAGTACCGCTCGGACATGTCGTGGAACTCGATCCCCGAGAGCGCCGTCTCTAGCAGGTCCTCGTCCATCGCGAGTCGCATCTCCGAGGCCAGTTGCTCCCCGCTTGCTGTAAAGGAGATGTAGTGGACCTCCTTCGGCGGCAGGGCCGTCTCCGACGGGCCCCCGTAGTAGAGGTCGTACATCTCCTCGTCGACGCGGCTGAGTCCGTTGATGACCGCACTCGTGTGCATGAACTCCCGCGACCCGGCCCCCGCCTCGCCGGCCAACAGGACGACGCTACCGGCCGGTGCGCCGCCGTTGATGATGGCATCAAGTTGCTTGACACCGAACGGGATACGCTCCATACACGCATTGACCCGTGTGGTCGCTTAAACGCTTGCCCTGCTAGCAGTAAGTGTGTCTTACCGTGGTGCTACCGAGGGGTGCTATCAGTACAGTCAGAACGCCCCCAGGTACTCGGCCGCCGAGACCCGTTGCGCTCCACGTCAGCGATCATCTGCTCATCGGCACTCTTGGGAAGTACGTTGTCGGTGAGCCAGTAGATGAGTTAGTAATTGAGATGTCCGTTTGGCTGCTGAGTTTTGAACCGTAACGCGATACTCATCATTCCTGGATTGCACCTGTGATTCCGCTATCATCGATCACCACCTGGTAATTCGATCCGAGTTTTATAGCCTCCTGAGTGACAGTTATTGGAAACGTTGCGTTTCTATCGTTCGATTCGACCTGTAGCTCAAACGACCCTGTATCGCTAACACCGGTATCAAATCCTCTCTGATCATCCGGTTCAAGACCAAATTTCTTTTGATATATTTGTTTGTTGTCATGTTTCAAGGCCATCGATCCTGTCTGCAGATTCCCACTTCCGTTAAAAACTAATATTGCAAGTGAATACTCTGGATCCATCGTTGAGGTTTTTGATTGGACTGTCTCTTCACTTGTGTTATCACCTAAATCATCATCACTGTCGTTGGAACTGAAGCAACCGGCAAGCGACAGTGGGACCATGGAACAGAGCGTTAGCGCTAACTCTCGGCGCTTCATTACAGTACAGTATTTAGTAGAAATATATGATTTCTGTGGAATGAATATTCGTGTTCTGCTCTGTTTGAAAGTTTGGCTTTGTAGTTTGGGCACACGACAGTCGATTTCATGGATGAGACGCTCTTCGGAAGTAGATCGTTGGTCGGGGAGAGTTGTCGCTGTTTGAGTGTAGCGGGCAAGAGCGGCGCTGTCGAGTCATCCAAATGCAATGTTCCTGTTTGAGTTACTGAGTTCGGAGGCGAGCGCCGCGAACCTGCTTGCATACAAGGCTGAGGAACACGGTATCCCCTTGACCGTGTGAGTGAGACACGAGCAAGACGAGTTCGTGCTGTGGTCGGAAGCGTGACGCAAACCGTGTGCGGCCAAACCGCAGGTTTTGCACCGAGCGAACAGGCGGGTCGCGTACCTCATTATCCCAACGCTCAGAAATCCTCGCCCGTCAGGGAGGGGAGAATGTCACTCGTCCAGTGTTGCGCCCGTATTCCGTGGAGCGACCACGTGGACGTCGCCGCCGACGCCAGCGGCGTCGAGGGCGGTCCGGCCCGCTTCTCGGGCCGCGTCGACGCCGTCGGTGTCGGTCAGGCCCCACACCGTCGGCCCCCACGATGACTGGCCAGCGCCGGTCACGGCCGGTTCGTCCGAGAGACGCTCGACGATGGTGCCCGCTGGCGGCCGGTAGACGCCGCCTTGCTCGTCGGCGTACCACGCGCCGTTGAGTCGCCCGAGACGGGCCGCGGCCTGTCCGAACTGCCGGCGGTCACGGGTCCCGATGGCCGGGAGGAGTCGCCGGGTGAGGAGTGTGGCTATCTCGTCTGCGATGCCGGGGTCGGCCCGTTCGACGGCCTGTCGCATGCTCTGGTCCTCCTCGCTCCCGTGCTGGCCGGGGTCGGTGTCGGGGACGACGAGGACGAACCGCCAGTGGGCGGGCACGTCGTGGCGGGCCAGAATCGGCGGCACCTCCCAGTCGCCCTCGGCCGGCGGTTCGGCGGTGAACCGCTCGGTCGGGTGGCCGCCGTCGACGACGAACCCGCCCCGTTCGAACGTGGCGACGCCGATACCGCTCCGGCCACCCCGACCTAGTCTCGGCGCGTACGTGCGGGCGTCGGCCGTCGTGTCGTGGGCGCGAGCGACGGCGACGAGGGTGGCTAGCGCGAGTTGCGTGCCGCTCCCGAGGCCGACGTGTCGCGGGAACCGCTCTTCGATCTGAACGCACACACCCGAGACACCCAGCGCGTCGACGGCCCGTCGGACGTACGGTTCGGCGGCCGCGTCGTTGCAGTCGACCACGTCCGCCGGGTGAGCCTCGACGACCAGTCGTGGCTCGTCGAGCGCCAGTCCGACCCCGCCGTACAGTCGTTCGTGTGCGAGCGAGAGGTTCTGGAAGCCGAAGTGGAGTCGCGCCGCCGTGGTGACCGTCGCCATGTCGCGGGGTTGGAGACGCCACGGAAAGAAGCTACTGCCAGCGGCCGGATTCACCACGGGGACGTGAGGAACGCTATCATTAGTACAAGGCGCTTAAGATGCCCCGTTGCCATGCTCGAAGTATGAGCCAGCAGGAACACGACGACGCGGCAGAGCCCGGGGAGAAGGACCCGGACCTCCGGAGTAACGAAGTCACCGAGGGCATCGAGAAAGCCCCCCACCGGGCGATGTTCCGCGCGATGGGCTACGACGACGAGGACCTCTCCTCGCCGATGGTCGGCGTCGCCAACCCCGCCGCCGACATCACGCCGTGTAACGTCCACTTAGACGACGTCGCCGACGCCGCCTACGAAGGCATCGACGACGCTGGCGGGATGCCCATCGAGTTCGGGACCATCACCATCTCGGACGCCATCTCGATGGGGACCGAGGGGATGAAGGCCTCGCTCATCTCCCGTGAGGTCATCGCCGACTCCGTCGAACTCGTCTCGTTCGGCGAGCGCATGGACGGCCTCGTCACCATCGGTGGCTGTGACAAGAACATGCCCGGGATGATGATGGCCTCGATTCGGACGGACCTCCCGAGCGTCTTCCTCTACGGCGGTTCTATCATGCCCGGCGAGCACGGCGGCCGTGAGATAACCATCCAGAACGTCTTCGAGGGCGTCGGTGCCGTCGCCGACGGCGACATGTCCGAGGACGAACTCGACGAGATGGAGCGCAACGCCTGTCCCGGGGCCGGGTCCTGTGGCGGGATGTTCACTGCGAACACGATGGCCTCCATCTCCGAAGCACTCGGGTTCGCGCCGCTAGGGTCGGCGTCGCCGCCGGCCGAACACGAGTCGCGCTACGACGTGGCCCGCGAGAGCGGCGAACTCGTCCTCGACGTCGTCGAGAACGACCGACGCCCCTCCGACTTCCTCACCATCGAGAGCTTCGAGAACGCCATCGCGCTACAGGTGGCCGTCGGCGGGTCGACCAACGCCGTCCTCCACCTGCTGGCGCTGGCCGCCGAGGCCGGCGTCGACCTCGACATCGAGCGGTTCAACGAGATCAGCGCCCGCACCCCCAAGATTGCGGATCTCCAGCCCGGCGGCGAGCGCGTGATGAACGATCTCCACGAGGTCGGCGGCGTTCCCGTGGTGCTGAAGGCCCTGCTCGATGCCGACCTCCTCCACGGCGACGCGCTGACGGTGACCGGCAACACGATGGCCGAGGAACTCGAAGCCGTCGACCCGCCGCGCATCGACGAACTGGACGTCGACTACCTCTACCCCGTCGACGACCCCATCCACGAGCGCGGGGCCATCCGCATCCTCTCGGGCAACCTCGCGCCCGACGGCGCGGTCATCAAGATTACCGGCGAGGACCACCTCCACCACGAGGGGCCGGTCCGCGTCTTCGAGGAGGAGTCGAGCGCCATGCAGTACGTACAGGAGGGGAACATCGAGACCGGTGACGCCATCGTCATCCGCAACGAGGGGCCCCGCGGCGGCCCCGGTATGCGCGAGATGCTGGGCGTCACCTCCGCCGTCGCCGGACAGGGCCACTCCGATGACGTGGCGCTACTGACCGACGGGCGCTTCTCCGGCGCGACGCGTGGCTTCTCGATCGGTCACGTCGCCCCCGAAGCCTTCGTCGGCGGCCCCATCGCCGCCCTCGAAGACGGCGACACCATCACCATCGACATCGACGACCACGAACTGTCGATCGACCTCTCCGACGAGGAAATCGAACAGCGACTTGCCGACCGCGACGACCCCGAACCGACCTACACGAACGGCGTGCTGGCGAAGTACCACCGCGACTTCGGCTCTGCGGCCAACGGCGCCGTGACGAACCCCGGCGCGAAGTGGGACTGAGTCGGCGAGCGAAACCGAGCCTCGTTTTTCCGGCGCTTCGTCGGGCGTCGACAGCGTGACCGACGCGGTCACGAACGCGGTGCTCTCGGTCGGTCTATCCACAGGACTGCAAGAACGGTGGTCGGCGCCGGTCGAATCGACGGCCGAACCGGCCGTCCTCGAAGGCAGCGCCTTACTCCGCGGCTTCGTCGGTGCCGAGGTACTGCTCGACGTAGTCCTGCCCACCGTAGCCCACCGAGAGGCCAAAGGCCAGCGCGAACGCCAGTCCAACAGGGAGCACGACCGCGAGCAACAGCAGTCCCAGAAGGGTCGCGTCGACGCCCGCGACGTCCAGTGCGATGACGACGGTGAACAGGTAGACGACGGCCTGCACACCGCCGGTGACGAGGGACTCGAACGGCGAGTCCGCGACTTCGTCGACGCCGCGGACCACGGTCCCGACGTAGTCGGCGACGATGGCCCCCAGCAGGAGCAACACCAGCGCACCGAGCAGTGTCGGGACGTAACTGACGGCGGCACCGAGTACCCCGGCGACCGACCCGAGTGCCAGCGTGGCCGCGACGACGTACAGCGTCACGAGATAGACGTAGTACTCGACGGCGATGCCGGCGAGTCGACCGACGGTTCCCCCATCGGCGTCGACGACGCGGCCGAAGTGCGTCGTCGGGAACGAGCCGCCGAGGGCTGTCCGGTCGACGAGTCCCGGCACCAGCGACCGGATGATGCGCCCCACACCGAACCCGACGACCAGTAACACGGCCGCCGCGACGACGTTCGGCACGTAGCCGATGACGATGTCGAGCAGTTCCTGCAGTTCAGAGAGATTCAGGACGCGAATCGCGGCCACGACGGCCACCACCAGCACCAGATACCGAACCAACTGCCCGGCGGCGGTGGCGACGCCGTCCTCGTCCGCGACCACTGCGCTCGCCGGTGTGTCACCGGCCTTTCCGTCGACGTCGTTTTTGAGGGCCCACTCGAAGACGAACGTGTCGAGACGGTCGGCGACGACGTATCCCACGCCGAGGACGAGCAGCGCCAGCAACACCGTCGGCAAGACCTGCGCGGCGAAGTTCACGATTCCGAGTACGATACTCACGAACAGACCGATGATCGCATCTATCGGTCCGATTCCAGTCTGCAACAGCAGGGATCTTACCCCCGTACCAGAGATCATCTGTGGTAACCCCAGCGTCTCAATCAGGCCGGGGTTATAAATGAGTTCTGACATCTGGTTAGTGGAATCAAACGTGTGAGCACCGGACGACCCGCCCGCGAGTCACAACACACGAATGGGTGGAGGTACAATCCCGTCTCGTGTCCGAGACGTACGTCTGTTCGAACTGCCAAACGACGGTCGAGCGCCCGTTCGAAATCCGGTCCATCATCCGGACCTGTGACGAGTGCGGCCGGAACGGCCGCTTTCTCCATCGCTCGCTCGTCGACTCCCTGAACTCGCTTCCCGACGACGAACTTCCCGAAGACTGGGAGTCGATGCGCTTAGACGAGCGGTTCGAGGACGCGATACAGCGCGGCCTCATCGAAATCACGAGGCGATAGCTCGGCTCCCACGTCCCGATTCGGCCGCCGTCGACACACACGAACTGACAGCTGCCGCTCGCAGACTACAGCGGGCGAGTGCCTCACGACGTTTTCGGGCTACCGTCGTTGCCGACCTACCTGTCAGGTACCTCGGCAACGACGCGTCTCTCGTCGGGGACTGACGCCGCTCCGGAGTTCGACGTTGAACACGACCCCCGAGATCGGCATCGTCGACCCGTACCGCCGCCGTATTGCTCTCCGAGCGTATCGGCCAGATGGAGCCCCGCTCCAGCCTCGAACTGCGACGGCTTCGCCCTCGAACGGACTGCGTCGGGCGCGACATCGGATTCCCGATGTCCCACTCGAATGAAACCGCAGCAGGCGGAGAGGTGAGATATGCGGGTCCTATAACAGAGTACAATCGTGTTACTAGTTAACGGTCGGAGCGTTTATCACCGTGGTTGTAAAATCACGCCATCCAGATGTCGCTTCAGGACTGCTATCCGAACAAGGCCCCCGCGATAAACGACCTCTTAGACACCTTGAGCCATCACGTTCGGCGCGAAATAATCCACTATTTCGAGGACTGTCTCGAAGAGGATACTGCGGAAGTAGCCGAACTGGTGACCTATATCGAGAATCGAGTTCCAGACCAATGCCGCAAGCAGGTACGGGTACAACTCCATCACACCCATCTACCGAAACTCACCAGCAGAGGCTGGGTCGACTACGATAGAGAAACTGAACAGATTCGGTATCACGGCCACGAAAACGCCGAATTCTTCGCCGGAGAGATATACGACATGTTCTGATTCCGATCCGAGCTACGGAGAAACAACGCTGAGCGTACAGATGTTGGCGTCTGAGTAAATTTGGAGTGGGACCGCCGAGATTCGAACTCAGGTCCTACCGACCCCATCGGCAGAGGATACCGCTACCCCACGGTCCCGCACTCGGGAGGAGGAGGGTGTTTTAATTAAGGGCTTCGCTTCGGCGGCGCCGTGGTGGGGTGTGGCGCGGTCACGGAAGGTGGGACCGGATGGCCAGACGGACGTCGCGGACGAACGGCCACGGGTCCGACGGCGAGAAGTAGTCACAGTCGGGGTGGCGGCGGAACGACGCGATGAGGTTCCGGATCGCCGTCGATGGACTGGGCGGGTCGACCAGTGGGCAGTCGTGTGTCCAGAGGCTGTAGAGATAGGACACCTCACCACGGAGGAGGTGCGTCCCGACGCCCGTCTCGTAGTCGGTGGTCTCGGGCACCGGGTCGTCGCCGGCGAGGCGCCAGAGCACCCACGGATAGTCGACCCCGGCGCGAATGTCACAGGACAGCGAGGCCCAGAGCCGCGGGTTGACCTCCATCAGGAGGTACTCGTCGCCGTCTGCCGGGCGACGGAACTCCACTTCCGCAGGGCCGTGCCAGTCGAGTGCGTCCAGCAGCGCGCGTCCGGACCGTTCGAGACGCGGGTCGAAGATGGACTCCCGGTAGACGCTGGCGCCGCCGGTGTACTTGTAGCCGCGGTGCTGGCGAATCTGGCTCGTCAGCACCGGGTCGCCGTGATCGTACAGCGCCCGGAAAGAGTACTCCGTTCCCCCGACGTACGACTGTGCGACCGGCACGTGTTCCATTCGCTCGACGAGCGCCTGTCGGTCGGGTGTCTGGCCCGGTTCGAGGTACACCGTCGACGGCGGCTTGTGCAGGTCGCGTGAGGGGATAGCTCGGTCGTACGCGTCCGTCAGCAGCGCGTACCGCGACTTGACGATACGCTCGCCGGACCAGTCCGTGACCGCGTCCAGCGGTTCGGTCGTCGGGATTGGGGCGTCGGTCGCCGCCGCCGTCGCGAACAGCGACAACCGGTCGTGTGTCTCCCGGACCGTCTCGAAGTCCGGCCAGAACGGTGTCACGTGGTCGGCGAACGCGTCGCGATGGCTCGCGAGGACGAAGATGTCCTGTTCGCGCCCGGGGAGGATAGTTCGGACGTCGGGCCGACGAGCCAGCGAGAGGAGCGCCGCCGCGTAGTCGTCGGGGTCTGTCGGCTCCGGAAGCGGGACGAACTCGTCGCAGTGGCGCGAGCGGGCACTCGGTGGCGCGGTGAGATCCGACGCGACGATCGTATCGACCCCGCGCCGACCCAGCGAGAGGACGGCGGCGATACTTCCCGGTGATCCGTTGGCGATGACGACTGCTGCGTGCCCCGTCGATACTCCCATCGGCATCTAGGCGGGGACCACGCAGTAGGTAACTCGGAAATTACCGGCACCGCCGGCCGCCATTCGCGTGGTAAGACCGGCTTATCGGTCAGATTCGAGGCGTCAGACGAGGACGCGTTCGAGTTCGACGACAGTCCCGGCGTCGGCCTCGGGGTCCCCGACCAGCGTGCCGAGACAGACGGCCGCGCCGTCCGGCGTGTAGCAGGCGACGAGGGTCCCTTCCTCCGGCGTGGCACCTCCGACCTCGGCGGGACCGACGCCGATGACACCGGGGGCGTACACCGGCGCGCCGTCGGCCACCGCACGGGCAGCGCTGGGGGCGATCGTCACCGCTGGAAGCGCGACGAGAGTGCGTTCCGCTGGCTGGACCACTTCGCGGAGCGGCGTCGTCTCGCCAGCCTCGGCGACGGCGAGGGCGTCGACGAGGTCGTGCATCGTCACGAGGTCGGCGTCGTCGAAGGTGCCTGTGGCGGTCCGGCGCAGGTCGCCCATGTGTGCGCCCGTCCCGAGCGCCAGTCCGATGTCGTGACACAGTTTGCGGATGTAGGTCCCCGAGGCACAGCGCACGCGAAGGAGCGCCCGGCGGTCCTCGCGTTCGAGAACGTCGAGGTCGTGAATCCGTCGGGTCCGCAGTTGACGCTTGACGGCGCTCTTGCGCGGTGGTTTCTGGTAGATGTCGCCCTCGAACTCGGCGACGACGGTCCCGAAGTCCGCGGGAGCGCGGTCGTGGAGTTCCAACACGGCGACGTACTCCTTGATAGCCTCGTCGAAGACGCGGGCCGCGCGGGCGGCGTCGCCGAGCAGAATCGGGAGACAGCCCGTGACCTTCGGGTCGAGCGTGCCGCCGTGGGCCACCCGGTCCTGTCCGGTGGCGTCCCGGACCCACGCGGCGACCTGATGGGCGGAGGGGCCGGGGGGCTTATCGAGGTTGACGACGCCAAAGGAGAGCAGGGCGTCGACGTCGCGGTCGTCGGGTGGGCCACGGAGCGTCATCGAATCAGAACTCGTACCGGATGTCCTCGATGGGTGCTTTCCCCTCGTCGCCCTCCGGACGGTAGGAGTCGATGGCGTGAAGCGAGACGCTCAGGACGCCCTGCGGGTCCCAGCGGGCGGTGTTGACCGAGAGGTCGTAGATAGAGAGGTCGTCGAAGTCGATGTCGTAGTAGTCGCTGTAGCGCTGGGCCTCGCTCTCGCCGCGCTCTCTGGTCTCCGTGCGGGCTTGCTCGAAGGGCTTGTTCTCGCGCTGGGCGATGCGGTCGGCACGGACGTCGAGTGGCGCGGTGAGCCAGAGTTTGATGTCGGCGTATTCCCCGGCCATCCAGCCAGCGAGGCGAGATTCCAACACGAGGTCGTCCCGCTCGGCGGCGATGTCCCGGAGTCGTCGGTCGAGGTCGCGGTCTATCTGGTCGTCCTCCTCGGCGGCCTTGTTCAGTTCCAGCGGCGTCATCCCGCGTTCCTCGGCCAGCGAGCGGAAGATGTCGCCGCCGCTGACGTGGTCGTAGGAGAGGGCGTCGGCGAGACTCTTCGCGAGCGTGCTCTTCCCGCTGCCAGCGGGACCAGAGACGGTGATCAACATAGCTACTCTCCGAAGGTGGCGATAAAAGGAGTTGTGTCTTCGAGCTACCCGTGTCACGTCGAAAGCGGTCGCAACGCTCGTCGAGACAGTTGCGTTCTGAAGCGCTACCACACCAGTCGCGAGGCGTGAGGACGCCGTCGGGCGCGACGCCTGGGCAGAATGCGTCCTAGGCGAAAAGGAGATACCGGACGGACCGGAAAATTACCTCATGAATGGAATTGGAATTACGCTCTGAGAAGACCATCAAAAGACTCTCGCTGTCGTTGGTCGTGCTGGGCCCCGTTCTAGCGGTGCTCAGCCTGGCTATCGGGTCTCTTTCTGGCATTCTAGCAGGGATACTGACCACTGTCATGGGGACGCTACTGTCCTGGAATGTCGGAACGGTCGGCATCCCTGAAACCCAAGCACAGGCTAACCAGGCGACAGCATTGCGTTATGCAATACTGCAACTGGGTTTCACGGTTCTGTTGTTCATATTGCTCGCGCAATTATTCAAAGAGGATAGTGTGTGGATCGGTGGCGTTTCTGAGATCTCTAGTCTAGGAATTGCACTCTCGAGTGTTCTCTGTGGCGGAATATTCGGAGGCGTACTGCCCTATGTCAGTAAACGTGTGGGTTTTGGCGAATCCATCGCGAAATCCCCATCGCTGGGATTGGTGAGTTCATTGAAAACGTTCGTATTCTACACCGGGTTTCTTTGGTTCTATCCCAGTTACGTCGCAGTATTTGTTGCAGGATACGTCGTGAGTCGATGTAGTATCATATATTATAGATATTATGGAAATAGTGGTCGATAGCCATTTATCATATGGAACGACACCGGTCAGATGATTATGGCTTAGAGGTCGACCATCGATACACAGTTCTCGTGATATACAGCCCTGTCACAATGAACAGAAGACCTGCAATTAGAAATGCAATATCTAGTTCCGTTTGGCTACCGTGACTGGTTAGAAATATCGGCGGATTTGGCTCCGTTGGAATCCTATTGATTCGACACCTTTCCCGAGGATTTTGCCGTTAGTTACGATTGCTCAAGGTACTCTTGTTGCTTCAATTCGGAGTCCATTCGGCCCGGCTAAAATCATCAGTCGTTGACGGTCGTTATCGAGAGTCCACGTGTCAGTTGTGACAGACTCCGCAGTCCTCGCTTTGACTCGATACTCCCCTGGAGTTGTAAAGACTGTATCGAGGAACAACCCACGCTCAGACTCAACGGACTCTGTATATTCCGTTCCTGCGATACCGGTAGAGGAATTCACTACCGTGACGGTGATGTCGAACTTGGAATTCCTCTCTCCGAGATTGTAAATCAAAAGTGGGACTGGCTGGAACTCTCGCGATGATGTAGTATCGGACTGCACTGATTCAGCCTGCTTGCCTCGTTGTTCCACACGGGTGTGCCCCGTCGGACTGATTCGATACAGCACCGTATGGGGAGCGCCATCGGAGACTGAACCGTCGTCGTATGTTGTTGCGGCACACTGAACGAAAACATACTGCTTTTCTGGTGTACTGACTACTGAACGGCTATTACAACCAATCTCGATTCGATCAGGTGACGTATTATTTAGGATTCGGTTGTGTAACTGCGTCTTTTCAAGTTTTTCAGCGTACCTGAGAGCAGATGAATCGTTAATTGCGGGTGGCGGAGACGGTGCTTCACGAAGGTGTGGTTGGTTTGACGAGATTTCTACTCCAAAAAGAATTCCTGTCGTACCCACAATCACAACGACAATCGCAAGAAAACCATAGAGGAGACCTTTTTCCATAAATCAGTGTGTGACCCTTAGATAGTAATATCAATTGATTGGTTAAAGACTCATTTAGCCAAAAGACGGTGATTCGCCTATATTGAACGTTCAAAGTGCTTAGTCAAGGTTGTGAGTGAGACAGCCGACAACGAGTTCACGGAACTACTTCCACCAGTGTCGTGAGCGGACGAATGTGCCATATTTCCGTTTAAGACGGGAGTTCACCGTCTCGTTCTGACTACGCTGGCCGTAGAGGCCGGCGTCCAACCGAGCGTTCCACGTCTTGTGGAGTGACGAAAACTCTCGGTGCTTGATGAGCGAACGAACATCATATTCGCGGGCTAACGCACGAATCTTCTGGTCGTCGTCACATGGAAATTGACGATAGCATTCGCTCTCGTGTCCACGAGAAGTGTAACTTTCAACTGCTGAATCGTCAGTTTCGTTCTCTGAGTGAGCCTCATAATAATTACTGCACCAACGTTACCAAGACTAAGAACCCGATAGCACAGGCACATCCTGGACAGCACCAGCGATCGGTCGCAGTCGTCACCCAGAGTCCGCCGCGTCTCGGCCGGGAGAACGTCCCGGTCGCTTCGTAGTGTGCCGTCGGCGGAGTCCCTGAACGCCGTTTCGCGCGGCTGAACCAACGTGTGCTGGATACGGAGTCGGTGTAGCGCCGAGGCGACGGAGAACCGACCCCGTCGCGAACGGGTTAGCTACCGGTCGGCGTCGTCTCGACGTTCAGCGCCTTCCGGATGATCTGGGTGAACGACAGCGAGCACAGGAAGTACCAGAGGATCCACGCCTGCAGCGGCCCGGCGGCGCCCTCTTGCCACGAGCCGACGTCACCGAGTATCGGGAACGTGACGACCGGTGCCTCCAGGGACATCCCGGCGCCGAACACCATCCAGTAGAGCCACAGGAAGATGGGGATGTTGATGAGCATGATCCAGACCATCGGGCGGAACTGCTGTTTGAACATGCCCATCTGGTCGGTCATCAGTTCCATCTGTTCCTCTTCGAGGCGGTCCAGCGCCTCGTCGTCGCCGCGTTCCTTCGCGGCCTCGCGGCGCTCTTTGAGGTCCTGCATCTTCTCTTGATGGTCGCCCATCCCGGACATGTCCATCAACTGGTCCTGCAGAATCGAGGACGTAGAGCCCGTGAACACGGCCAACACGAGGATGACGACGTAGAACGGGACGGTTTCCGCGAGCGGTCCCAGCGCGATGTCGATGACGCCGCCGATGGCGTCACGGACGGAGGTGAGCGAGTACCCGGCGAAGAGGCCGAGCGTCGCGAGGCCGGCCAGTTTGTCCCACGTGGACCAACTGCCGTCGTCGTCGTCCTCTGCGGGGGCGGCGTCGGCCTCTTCGAGCGCTTCGTGGACGCCTTCCGGGTCGTCGACGACGAACCCCTCGCCGTCGGCGTCGACGAGGAGGCCCGACTCGATGAGTCGTCCCCACTCGCCGCTGGTGATGTCGTCGCTGACGTCACTCCACGTGACGGTCCCTTTCTCCTCGGCGACGGAGAGGACCGCTGCGAGTGCGTCGGTCATTGCTTCGCCCTCGTCGGCGAGTCGTTCTACCTTCGGCGCGGTGCGTGCCATTGTACTGTGTTCAGCAGTGACGACTTATCAACGTTTATTCTGCGTGTTCGTCGACCGCGTTCTCGATGTCGTCCCAGACCTCGTCGGGGGTCTGCTCGCCGTCGATGGCGACGAAGCCCTCGTGGTCCTCGTAGTGGGCGATGACCGGCGCGGTGTTCTCGTCGAAGACGTCCAGTCGGTTGCGCACCGACTCCTCGTTGTCGTCCTCGCGCTGGATCAGGTCGCCGCCACACTCGTCACAGACGCCCTCCGCTTCGGGCGGGCTGAACTCGACGTGGTAGTTCGCGCCACAGTCGTCACACACGCGGCGGCCGGTCAGGCGGTCGACGAGTTCCTCGCGGGAGACGTCGAGCGAGAGAATCACGTCGAGGTCGGTCATGCCTTCGAGTTCCTCGGCCTGCTCCAGATTTCGGGGGTAGCCGTCCAGCACGAACCCGTCGGCTTGGGAGAGCGCCTCGTCGACGATGGCGTTGACGACGGCGTCGGGGACGAGGTCACCGGCCTCCATGTACTCCCGCGGCGTGTCGTACTCGGTGTCCATGTCGCTGATGTCCATGTCCTTGTTCGCCCGCAGGGCGTCGCCCGTCGTGATGTGCTCGACACCGTAGGTGTCGGCGAGGTTGACGCTCTGTGTGCCTTTGCCGGCGCCCGGCGGTCCGAGAATCAGGATTCGTGGGTTCGACATGGACGCGGGTTCACCCGCGCTCGTTAAATGGTTGTCCAAACGCGCCCGGCCCGGGACCGACTGGGCAGTCGCTCGTGGCCCTCGCGTGGCGGACTGCCCCGACCCAAATCCGTAAAACTGCGGCCGCCCAGGAACCGGATATGCTCGAAGCAGGCGACCCAGCACCCGACGTGAGCGCTCCGAACCAGTCCGGCGAGACGGTGACGCCGAAGTTCGACGACCCGACGGTCGTGTACTTCTACCCCGAGGACTTCACCGGCGGGTGTACCATCGAAGCACGGGAGTTTCAGGACGTGCTCCCGCAGTTCCGCGAAGTCGACGTCACGGTCTATGGCGTCTCGATGGACGGTGTCCAGACACACGACGAGTTCGCCGAAGAGGAAGGGCTCCGCTATGACCTGCTGGCCGACCCCGACGGGACCGTCGCGGAGGCGTTCGGCCTCGACGTCAGTTCGGGGTGGACCGACCGACGGACGTTCGTGCTGTCCAACGGCGAGGTCAAGGCTGTCTACGACCCGGACATGGCCGACCCGTCGGGCCACGCGGAGGAAGTGCTGAACGACACGCGAAACGAGTACGTACAGAGCGGGTAACCCGCCGACTCAGATCCACGCCGTCTCGGGGTCTATCGGGTTCGTCGGGTCCTCGCCCCGCAAGACGGCAGCGACGTCGCTCGCGACGCCGCGCGAGAGATCGGTCCGACTCTCTTCGGAGTACCAGCCGACGTGGGGCGTACAGATTACGTCGTCCCGGCCCGCGAGCGGGTCGTCCGGGCCCGGTGGTTCCTCGGCCCGCACGTCTAGCCCCGCTTTCGCGACGGACCCGTCGTCTAGGGCCGACACGAGGGCGTCCTCGTCGACGACCGGGCCGCGGGCGGTGTTGACGACGATGGCCGCTTCGAGCCGTTCGAACTCCGCGGTCGAGAACATATGGCGGGTCTCCTCGAACAGGGGGGCGTGGATCGAGAGGTAGTCGAGACGGTCCAGCATCGCGTCGAACGGTACCTTCTCGACGCCGTAGTCCCGCATCGTCGCCGCGTCGACGTTCGGGTCGTAGGCGACGACGTCCAGTTGGTAGGCGCGGAGTTTCGACGCCAGACGACGGGCGATGGCACCGAATCCGGCGAGGCCGAGTGTTCGACCCCGCATCCGGTGGAGCGG
This sequence comes from Haloarcula sp. S1AR25-4, assembly GCF_031624555.1. Classification (NCBI taxonomy): domain Archaea; kingdom Methanobacteriati; phylum Methanobacteriota; class Halobacteria; order Halobacteriales; family Haloarculaceae; genus Haloarcula; species Haloarcula sp. S1AR25-4. The sequence continues at coordinate 367,345 of NZ_JAMQOR010000002.1, forward strand.
GCGGCCGGTCCGCCAGTCCCACGTCCCCTCGGAGATCTCGCGGTCGTAGTGGGGTATCGCTCGCACGCAGGCCAGCAACAGCGAGAGCGCGTGCGTCGACACCTCGTCGAGACAGTAGTCGGGGACGTTGACGACGGTGATCCCGTTCTCGGCGGCCGCGTCGACGTCGATGTTGTCGACGCCGATGCCGGCCCGCCCGACGACCTGCAGCGTGTCGGTACCCGAGAGCGCCGTAGCCGTGACCGGCGTCGCCGCGTCCACGATGATACCGTGGGCGCCCTGTACGGCCTCGGTGACGGCGGCGTCGGTCTTCTCGTCCAGCAGTTCGATGGTCGCGCCCGCGGCCTCTAGAATCTCCGACTGCGTCGTCGGGTCGACCGTCTTGTTGTCACAGAGGACGATAGTGTAGTCCATATCGACTGTCGCACGGGCCACCACAAAGAGTGTGTGTGCCCGGTCGCTGCTACTCAGGCCGGTGGCTCGTCCCACGCCTCGCCGTTGTCCTGTGGGTCGTAGCCGATGGTCTCGCGGGCATACTCTAGGTCGTCCAGCCAGCGTCGGTCGTTGCCGCTGACGCCGTAGAAGTGGTCCCACTCGACCGAGTCGTCGTCCAGACAGCACGCGACCATCGTGGCGAGGTCGCGCCGTGACTGCCAGAGCCCTTTCATCCGAGCGACCTGCTCCTCGTAGGCGTCGCTCCCGCGGTCCCAGCGGCCCGTCTCGACGCCCCGTTCGGCGTCGCCGTACGGGTGGTCGAACTCGGGGTCTCTGACCGCGCCGATGCGGAGACCGTAGAACCGGATACCGTGGGCTTCGGCGGCCAGACGGCCAAGATCCTCGCCGTAGCTCTTGGTGAGTCCGTACCGGGAGTCCGGTCGGTGGGGTTCGTCGTGGCCCGCGCGGATACCCGTGTCGTGGTACACCTCGGGCGCGTTTCGGACCTCGACCATCCCGACGGCGTGGTTCGAGGAGGCGAAGACGAGGCTGTCGAGGCCGGCGTCGACGGCCGCGTCGGTGACGTTGTGGATGCCTTCGAGGTTGTCTGCGAGCGGTTCGGACCACGCCAGCGAGCGGTCATCGGGGCCGCCGGTGCCGGGCGTCAGCGCGAGGTGGACGACGGCGTCCTGCCCGTCGAAGTGGGGTCGGACGGCGTCGTAGTCGCGCACGTCGGCGACGACGTCTGTCCCCTCACCCGATTCGATGTCGAGACGGGTGAACTCGTAGCGGTCGCCGAGGTGGTCGGTGATGGCCGTCCCGACGGTGCCGTTCGCGCCCGTGAGGAGAACGTTCATACCACACGTCCGTCCGACGGCGACTTAGTTGCTCACCCGAAACGATCGGCGACGACACCACCCACCCCAACTGTTGGCCAAAAGACATATACACCCAGTCGCCAGCCATACATGACAATGAGTCACAAACTCAGCGAGCGACTCAAGTCGCTGGTCGGCGGGCCGGGACGGGACGCGGGGCGGTCGACAGATTCGCCGGAGGACGCGTCGTCGCTCCGGACGTGCCCGGAGTGTGAGAAGACGTTCATCGTCAGCGAGATGGAACGCTGTCCCGACTGCGGGACGGCCGTCGAAGAGACGCCGACCGAACGCGACCTCGGCCTGTTGTAGCTCAGAATATCTGCGCGCCACGACCGATGCGGGTCTGGTACGCCCGCGCGTCGATGCCCCGGTCGCCGAAGGTGTCGAGCATCGCGCTGGCGATGGCCCGCTGGTCGGCGTCCTCGCAGGCGGCGATGACCGTCGGGCCGGCCCCGGAGATGGTGACGCCCGTCGCGCCGGCGTCGAGTGCGGCCTCGCGGACCGACTCGTAGCCGTCGATGAGTTTCGCCCGGGCGGGCGTGACGACGGTGTCGTGCATCCCCTCGCCGACGAGTTCCGGGTCGTCCCGGTGCATCCCGGTCGTCAGCGTCGCGGCGTTACCGACGGTCTCGACCAGTTGATCGACGCGGGCGCTCTCCGGGACGACGCGCCGAGCGTCGCGGGTGGAGACGACGATGTCGGGGAGACAGGCGACCAGCGGTATCGAGGCGTCGACCTGCCGCACGCCCGACTCCGTGGCGATGGTAAAGCCGCCCATGATGGAGGGCGCGACGTTGTCGTCGTGGGCGTCGCCGGAGACGACGGCCTCGCCCTTCGCGGCGATGGGGACCAGTTCCTCCCGGGAGTAGCCGCGGTCGTACAGTTCGTTGAGGCCGACGGCCGCGGCGGCGGCGCTCGCGGCCGACGACCCCAGTCCCGACGCCGGACGGACGCCCTTGTCTATCTCGATGTGTGCGGGGGCCTCCAGCGCCTCGGCGACGGCGCCGACGGTGTTTTTCTCCGGGTCCTCGGGGATGAACTGGCTCCCGGCACCGGTCACGTCGATAGTCGTCCGGTCGGCCTTCGAGAGGCGGACGACGTCGGCGGGCCGTTCCAGCGCGACGCCGAAGACGTCGAAGCCACTGCCGAGATTCGCGCTCGTGGCCGGTGCCCGGACGGTGAGCATGCCTGCGAATTTTTCCAGTGTGGTCAAAAAGGTAGCGGACCGCCACAGCGACCCGTCGTTCGACTCTCACGATTGAGAACGCGGCCCAAAACAATAAATCCCGGAATGCGGTGGTACCGGTAGATAGGGGATGGCAGTCGAGGTCGGAATCGCCGTGGCGGTGGGGAGCGTAGTCGGGGGAGTCATCAGTGCAGGGCTCGCCGGTGCCGCCTGGCGCAATCGCTCGGTCGCCGGGGCCGTCCCGTTCGGGTGGTTGATGGCCGCCGCCGCTGGCTGGTGTTTCCTCGGTGCGGCGTGGGTCGTCACGACCGACTCGGCCGTCGCGATGGCCCTGTTTCTCGCGATACGAGCCGCCTCCGGCCTGATAGTCGGTCTCTGGGTCGTGTTCGCGCTGGTATATACGGGTCGGCGGACGTGGCTCACACCTGCCTGGATGGGGGCGATATTGCTCGTCCCGTCTACGTACGCCGTGCTGGCGCTGACGAACCCGCTTCACGGCCTCGTCGTCGCCGACGTGACGCTCTCGACCGTCGACGGACAGACGTTCTTCGTCGGCCAGACCGGGCCGGTGTACACTGCACAGACCGCCGTCTCTCTCTCGCTCATCGCCGTGGGGTACGGACTCCTCGGGGAGTTCCTCCTCCGGACGCGAAACCTTCACCGCAAACAGACGTTCGTAGTCCTCGTCGCCGGTCTGGTCACCGCCGGAGTCCACATCCTGTTCGTCTTCGGGGTGACGCCACATCCGGGGCTCAACGTCGCACCGCTCACCTTCGCGTTCAACGGCTTCCTCGTCGGCATCGCCCTGTTTCGCTATGACTTCCTCTCCGTCGCACCCCTCGCCGGCGACCTGGTGGTCGACGAACTTCCCGACCCCGTCCTCGTCTTGGACCGCCACGAGACGATTATCGACTACAACCCGGCCGCCGCAACGGTGATAGCCGACGGCGAGGACATCGAGGGGGCCGACGTGGACGACGTCGCACCGGGGCTCCTCGAGAAAATCAATCAGGGCGGCGTCCTCACGGTTGGGCAGCGTACCGCCTATTTCGACCCACAGACGCGCACCATCACTGACCAGCGCGGGACGGTCCGGGGACGGCTCGTCCTGTTGCGTGACGTGACGGGACAGCAACGCCGGCAAGACCGACTCGAAGCGCTCCAGACGGCGACGAGACACTTCATCGAGGCCAACCAGCCCGAGACCGTCGCTCGTCTGACCGTCGAATTCGCGACGCGCGTCCTCGATCAGAACGCCGCCGGTGTCTTCCTCTGTAACGACGAGGGCCACCTCGAACCGACCGCCGTCAGCGATCAGGTGGAAGACTACGTCGACGAGGAGTTGCTGTACGTCGACCCCGAGGAGATGCCCGACGACAACCTCTGGCAGACCTACGAGACTGGTGAGCGCCGCATCGTCTCCTTCGAGGGCAGTGGAGTCGGCAAACTGAAGACGGCGCTCATGGTCCCGATCGGCGATCACGGTGTCGTCGCCATCGGCTCCGAGGAGCAGACGTACGCGCCGGAGGACAAGCAGTACGCCGAGATACTCGCTCGGACGACACAGGTCGCACTCGATCAGGTCGCCCGGGAGCGGGAACTCCGCGAGAGTCGCACCGCCGTCCAGCGACGAACAGAACAGATAGAGTTCTTCAACGGCGTTCTCAGACACTCGCTGCGAAACGGGCTGCTGGTAATCCGTGGCCGCTCGGAACACCTCCACGACCACGTCCCCACGGACCAGCAGCGACACCTCGACAGCATCACGGCGTGGTGTGAGAAACTCGCAGCGACCAGCGAGACGATTCGGGATATCAACGAGACGGTGACCGCGAGCGAGAGCGAGCGGCTGGAAGTGATCGAACTGGGGGAGAGACTCCGGCGCGTGGCACAGACAGTCAGCAACGAGTGGCCAGCCGCGACGATCGGCGTCGACGTCAACGACGAGCGAGTGCTGGCGAACGAACTCGCCGAAGAGGTACTGTTGAGTGTCGTCGAGAACGCCGTCGAACACAACGAAGGCGTCCCGCACGTCACCATCACGACACAGAAGGCGGGCGACTGGGTCCAGCTCCGTATCGCCGACGACGGGCCGGGCATCTCCGACGACCTGAAGGCGACGATGTTCGAGCGCACGCTCACTCCGAACCAGACGGGCGGCGGGTTCGGTCTCTACTTCGTCTCCGTGATGATGGGCCTCTACGGGGGGAAAGTCTGGTTCGAGGACAACGACCCGACCGGGACCGTCGCTATCCTCGAGTTCCAGCGGACGAGCGAGCGAGCCGAAACGGAGTCGCCGCGGGCCGATACGGAGACCACGAACGGCCCGGTCGCCGAAGCACAAAGTAAATCCCACGACGACTGATACTCTCGCGTATGATCGGCGTCGTCGGCGGCGGCATCGCGGGACTCTCTGCGGCGTACCGCCTCCAGCAACGCGGCCACGAGGTTCGCGTGTTCGAGGCGAGCGACGACCTCGGCGGTCTGGCGGCGGTGTACGAGACGGCGGGAGACCCCATCGAAAAGTTCTATCACCACCTCTCGAAGTCCGAGGAGACCATCGTCGAACTCGCCGAGGAACTGGGACTCGGCGAGGACGTCGAGTGGCGCATCGGCAAGAACGCCTACTACGTCGACGGCGTCGTCCACCCGATGGACAAGCCGTGGGAGATTCTCTCCTTCCCCCACTGGAGCCTCTACGATAAGTTCCGTCTGGGGATGCTCACGCTCGATATCGACGTGCGCGGCGGCGTCCCCTCCTTCGACACCTACGAGGAACTGTCGGACTTCGAGGACGTCCCCGTCGAGCAGTTCGCCCGGGAACACACCACGCAGAACGTCTACGAGACGTTCTTCGAACCGCTGCTTGACGCGAAGTTCGGCGACCGGAAAGACGACGTGAGCGCGGCGTGGCTACTGGGTCGCATCAAGTTCCGCGGGGAGCGAGATATCTTGAAAGGCGAGGTGCTGGGCTATCTCGACGGCGGGTTCGGCCGTCTGCTGGACGCCCTCGTCGAGGCCGTCGGCCGCGAGAACATCGAGACGGGTACGCGCGTGACGGACATCGACACCGCCGACGGGGCGGTAACCGGACTGACCGCCGAGCGCGACGGCGAGACGACGACCCACGACGTGGACAGCGTCGTCGTCGCGACGATGCCGAACGTCCTCGAAGACCTCACCGGCTACCCCTGTGACATCGACTTCCAAGGGACGGTGTGTTCGGTCGTCAGCATGGACGAGTCCCTGATGGACACCTACTGGCTCAACATCGCCGACGAGGCCCCCTTCGGCGCGCTCATCGAGCACACCAACTTCGTCCCGGCCGAGCGCTACGGCGGCGAACACCTGCTGTACGTCGCCCGCTACATCCAGTCCCCCGAGGAGGACGTCTGGCAACAGGACGACGACGAGGTCCGTGAGACGTGGCTCTCGGGCATCGAGAACCTCTTCCCCGAGTTCGACCGCGAGTCGGTCAACTGGGTCCGTACCGCTCGGAACCCCCGCACCGCGCCAATCTACGAGCGCGGCTACGTCGACATGGTCGTCCCCTACGACCTCGGCGACGCGGTGGCCGAGGGCGTCTACTACGCCGGGATGGCCTCGAAGGCGCAGTACCCGGAGCGCTCGCTCAACGGCGGCGTCGTCGCGGGCTACGAGTGTGCCGACCGCATCGACGGCCGCGCGGACGCCGCGACCGACCGCGCGACGCCGACCACCGACTGAGGCCCCCACTTCTTGTCCGTCCGGGCAGCCACGTGTTCGCCGTCGCGGGGTACCACGACGGGGCGCTGGTCGCGGTGCTGGCGGCGTTCGATCTGCGACAGAACTGGACCGACCGACGCGAGGAGCCTCAGTCCGCGGTCTCGTCGTCGACGCCGGGCGCCTCCGACGGACTGACGTCTTCCGGTTCCGCCTGCCCACCGACGACGACCTCGCCGTCGGCCGTCTCGACGTAGACGTCGTCGGCGAACCCGCCCTCGGCGTGTGGGTGGTCCGGGTCCTCGAGTTTCTCGGGCGTCGAGGGGGCCTCCGTGATGCCGTCGGCCGGTCTGAACTTCCCGAGTGGGTCGTCGATGGTGATGTCGTAGCGTTCGAAGAACTCGTCGTATCGCTCGTAGTGCACTTCGAGTTCGTCGCTGGGGAACTCCATCATCTCCGTCCAGCCGTGGTTGTAGAAATCGAAGTTGGCCTGAACGTGGGTTATCTCGCGGGCCTCGGCCTCCGGATAGCCCGCCTCCAGGGCCGCGACGTAGGTGTTCATCGTCGCGTCGAAGAAGTCGTCTAAGTGGGGCCGGCGTTCGTCAGCCCGGGCCGGGTCGGCCTTCTCGGCGAACACGTTCGTGTGGAGGTCGACCAACCGGTCGTTGACTTTGTCACCGACCACTGGGAGCGTCAGCGCCTGTTTGGCCGCGAAGTGTTTGACGTTCTGACGGAGTTTCATCACCCGTGCTTGGGGCGCGAACGCCTTCAATGCCCCGACTACCCCCGGATTTCGGCCAGTTCGGGCGAGGTATCACGGTCGATACGGAGATAGCAATCCACATTAAGCCCGATTTCCTACCCACCGAACATGAGCACGTCGCACGTGATAATCGGAGACGGTATCGCGGGAGCGTCCGCGGCCGAGACGATCCGCGAGGAAGACCCAGACGCAGACGTCACCGTCATCACCGACGAGGGCGAAGCCCTGTACAACCGCATCCTCATCAAGGAGTTCGCGAAGGGGAAACTCCCCGAGGCGCCCATCTCCATCCACGAGCCCGAGTGGTACGACGAGCGGGACATCGACCTCCAGCTAAACACCCACGTGACCGACATCGACCCCGACGCCCACGAGGTCAACACCCACAGCGGGACGACCTACGAGTACGATAAGCTCCTCGTGGCCACGGGCGGCACCCCCGCACAGGTCCCCGTCGAGAACAGCGACGCCGACGGCATCCACCACTTCTGGACGTTCCAGGACGCCCGCGGCATCGCCGAACACGCCGAAGAGGCCGATCAGGGCATCATCGTCGGCGCCGGCCTGCTCGGCATCGACCTCGCCGCCGTCTGTGCCGCACAGGGCATCGACGCGAAGTACCTCATGCGCGGCAACCGCTGGTGGCGCTACGCGCTCTCGGAGGACGGCGCGGAGATTATCCACGAGGCCCTGCGCGAGAACGGCGTCGAACCCGTCTTCGACTCCGGCGTCGACCACTTCACCGTCGACGACGACGGCCACGTCACCGGTGCCGTCGACCCGAACGGCGAGGAGTACGAGGGCGAGTGGGCCGGCGTCGCCATCGGGCTGGACTTCAACACGGAGTTCCTCGGCGGTTCCGGCGTCGAACTCGACGACGGTATCGTCGTCGACGAGTACATGCAGACCAACGTCGAGGACGTCTACGCCGCGGGTGACATCACCCAGTTCTACGACACCATCCTCGACGCACGGGCCCAGAACGGCGCGTGGGGCTCCGCGAAAGAGCAGGGCTCGGTCGCCGGCACGAACATGGTCGCCGACGACGAGGCCGACGCCTTCCGCTGGGTCTCCTCGTACTCCATCACCCACTTCGACTTCCCGTTCCTCTCCTTTGGCCACCCGGCCCGCGGCGACGACGAGGCCGAGCGCAAGTACTCCGACAGCGAGTGGCGGCGTCTCGCCTTCGAGGACGGGCAGTTGGTCGGCGGCGTGCTCATCGGGGACCTCTCCCAGCAGTCGAAGTTCAAGAAACTCATCCGCGAGGAGCGACAGGTCGCAGACAAGAAGGAACTGCTGCTAGAGAAGGACGTCGACCTCGAAGAAGTGAAAGCCCAGACCGCCGCGCCCGCAGAGTAACGCGGCTTCGACTCCGGTTTCCGCGATACCGACTCCGCGTATCCGGTCGTCGCTCCCCCGACACCAGCCTATCGTGTGTCGGTCCGGGAGGCTGTCGGCAGGACACGAGAACGACGCCCTTTTTTCCGCGCACGGCGGAGTACGGCGTATGGACGGCGGCAGCGGCGACATGACCCTCGCGTTCGACCTAGACGCCCTGAAAGAACTGGCGTACCCGGATAGCGTCTTCAACGACGCCCGCCAGTGGTCCGAGTACGTCGGCGTCATCTCTGATCAACCCACGTACGTCGTGACCAACTTCACGCGAAAGCATCGCATCCGACAGGACTTCTTCTCCGGGCCGCGGGGCCGCGAGGAGAGTCTCGTCAACGTCAAAGAGCAGTTCGACACCGACCGCCACGTCTTCGTCGGCACCGACGAAGCGGCCGCCGAACTCGCCGAGACGGCCGAGTGGGAGTTCCTGCCAGTCGAACAGGCCGCCGAGGCCGCCGGCTGGGAACTCGGCGAACCCGAAGCCCCCGCCGCGACGACCAACGAGGACGACGAGCGCGACGACTGGCCCTGAACCGGCGGCACGGGCGCTTCGACGAAGACAGTATTTTTATTTACGTTCCGAGAGTCGAACTGAACCGACAATGTCCCTCGACATCGGTGCCGCCCTCCGAACTGGATTCGACGACCTGACGAGCGAATCCGGTGTGCTCGTCGTCGCCGTGTTAGTCGCTCTCAATCTGGTGAGCCTCGTCGCCAATGAGAGTTTCGCCAGAGAGATGATGCAATTCGTGTTCGAGAACGGCGGGTACACCCCCGAACAGCAGCAGATGATGGCCTCGTTCACGGGGAACTATCCGCTGGCGATAGACGTGGGCCTCGGCGTCGCCGTCGCCCTCGCACTACTGCTCGTCCTCGTCGGCGAGTTCGTCCGGTTCTGGGCGATCAGGACCTTCGCCGGGCCGAGCGAGACGGCCGTCGAGTCGCCGGCCGAGCGAGTCAGCCACGTGCTGGTCCTCGGCGGTGGGATCGCCGTCCTGCTGTTCGTCTTCGGGTCGGTGGCGCCGTTGGCTGGACAGTTAGTCGGCCCGGTAGTAGGGAGCGTCGGCTCGTTAGTCGGTTCGGTCGGCTCGCTCGTCTTGCTCACCGTCTTCGTCTACCTCCGGCAGGAGATCGCGCTGAACGACGGGGGCTACGGGACGACGGTGAAGAACAGTTTCGCCCGGTTCATGGACGACCCCGCGAGCATCATCGTCCTGCTGGTGGTACTCGGCCTGTTCGGTCTCGTCGCGGCTATCCCGACGGTTTTGACGTTCCTCGGCATCGCCCCGGGCGTCGCCGGGATTTCGGGTCGGGTCGTCCTGAACGTCGTCGCGACGGTCATCAGGGCCGTCTTCCAGACGCTGGGCATCGCCGCCGTGACCGCTGCGTATCTACAGGTTCGGTCGAGCGCGGATCCGTCCGGACTCTGAACAGCCCGCCGTATCGCGGGCTTTAACCCCGCGAGTGTCCTATCGCTGGCAATGGCAGAACCGCGTGTGCCCGGCGGACGCGAGTCCGAACTCGAACTCGCCTGTGGGGAGGTCATCGACACCCACGACGACCTGCACATGGGGATTCGCGAGTACGACTGCGCGTGTGGCGCGACTCACGCCGTCGTACTGGACGCGCACCCGCTCGCCCGCTTCGTCCCGGAGTTTCTGGAGGAGGTCCTCACGGAGACGATCGAACCGGCCGACGACCACGACGAGTTCACGACGGCCCACCTCATGGGCGTCGTCATCGAGGAGTTCCCCGAGAAAGTCGCCGTCGCCGACGCCGCCGAGGACGGCGCCGTCGGGTTCTCACTGGCGTGGGTCACCGATTTCGACTCCCGCCGGCTCCACGAGATCGTCGTCGAGTTGCTCGTCGAACTGATGGAACACGCCGTCAGCCACGCCGAGGACGACGCCGTGATGGAGGAGTTCGAGGCCCAGATGCTGGAGTTCGACGTCGAGGCGTTCGTCGACCAGTACCGCGCCCAGCGGAACTTCGACGACCGACACGACACCGCTATCTGAGCGCTACTGTTTCCCGCGAGCAGACCGACTCTCCCGTATGGGCTGGCGTGCGATCGTCGTCGCCGCCGCGTTCGTCGTGGCCGGCTGTAGCGGCTTCACTGCCACTGATGGCCCGGAGGCGGTCACACCAGCACCGGTGCCAGAGCAACCGACGGGACCGGCTGCCGTGCCCGGCCTAACGACCGATGGCATCGCCAGTCCCGACGCCCTCGCGCGCGCACATCGTCGGTCGCTGTACGACCGGTCGTACACGCTGACCGTCCGGTGGACGGTGGGTGCCCGCGAAGGCGTCACGCGACTGGCGGTCGAAGACGAGCGCCGGTACCGCTACCGCAGCGAGCAGATGGGCGGGGGGTACAGCGACCGGATGTTCGTCGACGGCGCCACCCGTTACAACCGATACCGCCGCCCGCTCGGCGTCAAGTTCGTCCGGGGTCAGTCAGCGCCGGCGCGCGACCGGTTCGGCCACGTCACCGCCCGACTCGTGCGGAGTTTCCTCCCGGCGGGGCCTGCTGCCATCGAGCCCCACCCCGACGGCTACGAGCTCGTCGTCCGGCGGGCCCCGGATGGCTTCGACCGGGTCGACCGGTACGTCGTCCGCGCCGTCGTCGCGCCCTCGGGGTTCGTCCGGTCGTTCGTCGTCAGCTATCGCAACACGGAGCGGAACGCGACCGCCTACCACCGATTCCGGTACGCAGACGTCGGGGAGACGGCGGTCGAACGGCCGTCGTGGGTTCGCGAGCGGTGGCCCGAGGCGACGCGACGTGGGACGGCGACGACGACACCGTATGACAGTGGCTGACAGCGACGGGTCCCCGCCGTCCCGCGGTTTCCCCTAAACAGCCGTCTGACGGCTGTCTGACGGTGTTATATGGTGTTTGGGGTTTTGTACGTACGTATGGCCATCCGCCACGGCGAGTTCGAGCGCATCATCTCGGTGCTCGACGACGCCGACGCCGACGGCCCGCTGACGGCCCGCGAGATTCTCGACCTGTTGGAGGAACACGACGAAGACTTCGGCAGCGCCCACCGCGTCGCGACAGTACTGGGCCGCCGGGCACAGACCGGCGACGTCGAGGTAATCGAGGACCAACCCTACCGCTACCGGGTCGACTAACGCGGCAACTGAACCGGGGAGGAGTGTGAACCACCCCCGTGTGAGGTTGTCGCATTACGATATTCGAAATCGGGCTTCGAGACTCGTACCTTTTCGCCGGGCTTATTACGATGTGTGGGTTCGATTCGGGTAATGACAGAGGACGAAGACCGCACGATCCTGCTCATCGGGAGTGGCCCCATCAAGATCGGACAGGCAGCCGAGTTCGACTACTCCGGTGCGCAGGCCTGTCGGGCCCTCCAGGAAGAGGGTGCACGCGTGGTACTGGTCAACTCCAACCCGGCGACCATCATGACCGACCCGGAGATGGCCGACAAGGTGTACCTCGAACCCATCAACACCGAGGCCATCAGCGAGATCATCCGGAAGGAGGACCCCGACGGCGTCATCGCCGGCCTCGGCGGCCAGACCGGCCTGAACGTCACGGCCGAACTCGCCGAGGAAGGCGTCTTAGAGGAGTACGACGTCGACGTGATGGGCACGCCGCTGGACACCATCTACGCGACGGAGGACCGCGACCTGTTCCGCCAGCGCATGGAGTCGATTGGCGAACCGGTCCCCCGGTCGACGACCATCTCGCTCGACGAGGACGAGTCGGTCACCGACTTCGACGAAGACGCACTCGAACAGCGCGTCCAGGACGCCGTCGACGAGGTCGGCGGTCTCCCCGTCATCGCGCGCACGACGTACACGCTGGGCGGGTCCGGGTCCGGCGTCGTCGACGAGTTCGACGAACTCATCGAACGCGTCCGCAAGGGCCTGCGCCTCTCGCGGAACGGCGAGGTCCTGATTACGGAGTCCATCTCTGGCTGGGTCGAACTGGAGTACGAGGTGATGCGCGACGCCGACGACTCGTGTATCATCATCTGCAACATGGAGAACATCGACCCGATGGGCATCCACACCGGGGAGTCCACCGTCGTCACGCCCTCGCAGGTCATCCCCGACGAGGGTCACCAGCAGATGCGCGACTCCGCGCTGAAGGTCATCCGCGAACTCGGCATCGAGGGCGGGTGTAACATCCAGCACGCGTGGCGCGACGACGGCACGCCCGGCGGCGAGTACCGCGTCGTCGAGGTCAACCCGCGCGTCTCTCGCTCCTCCGCGCTGGCCTCGAAGGCGACCGGCTACCCCATCGCCCGCGTCACCGCGAAGGTCGCACTCGGCAAGCGCCTCCACGAGATAGACAACGAGATCACCGGCGAGACGACCGCCGCCTTCGAACCGGCCATCGACTACGTCGTCACGAAGGTGCCCCGCTGGCCCATCGACAAGTTCCGCGACACCGAGTTCGAACTGTCGACGGCCATGAAGTCCACGGGCGAGGCGATGTCCATCGGCCGCACCTTCCCCGAGAGCCTCCTCAAAGCGCTGCGCTCTTCGGAGTACAACCCCGCCGTCGACTTCAACGAGGTCGACGACGACGAACTCGAATCGGAGTACCTCGAACGGCCGAGCCCCGACCGCCCGTACGCCATCTTCGAGGCGTTCACACGCGGCTACACGGTCGAGGAAATCGTCGAGTTGACCGACATCCACGAGTGGTACGTCGAGCGCTTCCAGACGGTCGCCGACGCCGCCGAGGCCGCCCAGCAGGGCGACTACGAGACGGCCGCACAGGCCGGCTTCACCGACCAGGAGATCACCGCGCTCGCCGGCGGCGAGTTCAACGACACCCACGTCTCGTGGCTCCCCGCCAGCCTCGACGCCGACGACGGCGACGAGACCGAAGTCGAGGCCGCGACCGACGGGAGCGGCGTCCAGATAGAGACCGTCGAGGACGAGACGACCCACCGCGACTACAAACTCGTCGACACCTGCGCCGGCGAGTTCGAGGCGACGACGCCGTACTACTACTCGACGCGCGATCCCGTCTCGGGCATCGACCGCAACGAACTCCAGATCGACCCCGACGTCGAGAGCGTCGTCGTGGTCGGCGGCGGCCCCATCCGCATCGGACAGGGCGTCGAGTTCGACTACTGTTCGGTCCACGCGGTCCGTGCCCTGCGCGAGATGGGCATCGACGCCCACGTCGTCAACAACAACCCCGAGACGGTCTCGACGGACTACGACACCTCCGACGGCCTGTTCTTCGAACCCGTCACCGCAGAAGAGGTCGCCGACGTGGTCGAGTCCACCGGCGCAGACGGCGTGATGGTCCAGTTCGGCGGCCAGACCTCCGTCGACATCGGCGAACCGCTCGAAGCGGAACTCGACCGCCGCGGGCTGGACTGTGATATTCTCGGGACCTCGGTCGAGGCGATGGACCTCGCCGAGGACCGCGACCGCTTCAACAAACTGATGGACGAACTCGGCATCGCACAGGCCGAGGGTGGCACCGCCACCAGCAAGGAGGAGGCGCTGGAACTGGCCCACGACATCGGCTACCCCGTCCTCGTGCGCCCCTCGTACGTGCTGGGTGGCCGCGCGATGGACGTCGTCTACAACGACGACGACCTCGAAACGTACATCGAGGAAGCCGTCCGCGTCTCTCCCGACAAGCCCATCCTCGTCGACGAGTTCCTCGCCGACGCGGTGGAACTGGACGTCGACGCCGTCGCCGACGGCGAGGACGTCCTCATCGGCGGCGTGATGGAACACGTCGAGACCGCCGGGGTCCACTCCGGCGACTCGGCGTGTATGATTCCGCCCCGCTCACAGGAGATCAAAGACGTCATGCCGCGCATCCGCGAGGTCACCGAGGACATCGCCGACGCGCTGGATACGGTCGGCCTGCTGAACGTCCAACTCGCGGTGCGTGACGGCGAGGTGTACGTGCTGGAGGCGAACCCGCGCTCCTCGCGTACCGTCCCCTTCATCTCGAAGACCACCGGCGTCCCCATCGCCAAAATCGCCGCGCAGGTGATGGCCGGCAGCACGCTCGACGAACTCGACATCGACGAGCAGATTCCCGAGCAGGTCTCCGTGAAGGAGGTCGTCCTGCCGTTCGACCGCCTGCCGGGTTCGGACCCGCGTCTCGGCCCGGAGATGAAGTCGACGGGCGAGGTCATGGGCACCGCCGGGTCGTTCGGCAAGGCCTATCAGAAGGCCCAGATGAGCGTCGATAAGCCGATTCCGCTCTCGGGCACGGCCATCGTCGACCTGCCTATCCTCGGCTTCGAGGAGCACTTCGATACGTACGACCTCGACGACTTCGAGGACACCGAGGCCGTCGTCGAGGCCATCCAGAACGGCGAGATCGACCTCGTGGTCTCCCGTGACCGCGACGTGCTGGAGGCCTGCGTCGAGGAGACGGTCACCTACTTCTCGACCATCGAGAGCGGCGAAGCGGCGCTGGAAGCGATCAACTCCGACGACCAGCCCCTCGCGGTGCAGGCCATCGACGAGCGCCCGAAGACCACGCGCGAGTGGGGTAAGTAACGCGACTGTCTCTCTGACGCCTTTCTCCCCGATATCTTTTCGCGGCTCCGTTCTCACGAGGCACCGATAGCAAGGACGACCGCCAGCGTCTCGACCGTCCAAACAGCTACGGTTCGTCCCACCGTCAGCGTCGACCATGCGATTTGCAGTGTTCGGCGCCGGCGGCGTCGGTGGCTACCTCGGTGCGAGACTCGCCGACGCCGGCCACGACGTGCACCTGATAGCCCGCGGCGACCACCTAGACGCGTTGCGGACCGACGGACTCACCGTCGAGAGCGTCGCCGGCGACACCGCAGTCGAACTGCCTGCGACTGACGACCCCGCCGACATCGGACCGGTCGATTACGTGCTGTTCTGCGTGAAGGCCCACGACACGCGCGAGGCGGCGGCCGACCTCGGACCGCTGCTGGGGGACGACACCGCCGTCGTCTCGTTCCAGAACGGCGTCGACAACGAGCGATGGCTCGCCGAAGAGGTCGGCGAGTCCCACGTCGTCGGCGGCGTGGCCTACATCTTCTCGACCATCGCCGAACCGGGCGTCGTCGAACACACCGGCGGGCCGGCCCGCTTCGTCTACGGCGAACTCGACGGCGAGCGCACCGACCGTATCGCGGCGCTGGACGACGCCCTCCGCTCGTGTGCCGGCGTCGAGGCCGTCCTCGCGGACGATATCGACGTCGAACTGTGGCGGAAGTTCGCGTTCATCTGTGCCCACTCCGGGATGACCGCGGCGACGCGCCTCCCGGTCGGTGACGTCCGCGACGCCGAGGACTCGTGGCGGATGTACCGCCGGGTCGTCGAGGAGGTGTGTGCGGTCGCGCGAGCGAACGACGTGGCGCTCCCCGACGACACTGCCGCGGAGTGGGTCGAGTTCGCACAGGAGTTAGACGCCGACTCGTACTCCTCGCTGCACTACGACCTGACCCACGAGAAGGCGATGGAACTCGACACGCTCAACGCCGCCGTCGTCCGCCACGCCGACGGGACAGACGTGGCGGTACCGATGAACGAGGCCGTCACGGCCGTCCTCCGGCCGTGGGCCGAGCGGTTCGCGGACGGGTGAGTCCGTTCGCGATTAACGAGGCCTCTCACTCGCTCCGAACCGCGCTACTCCTCGCGGGTCACTGCGTTCCCCGCTCGCGATTAACGAGGCCTCTCACTCGCTCCGAACCACGCTACGCCTCGCGGGTCACTGCGTTCCCCGCTCGCGATTAACGAGGCCTCTCACTCCGTTCGAGTCCTCGCTACTCCTCGCGGTTCCCTTCGGTCACCGCTCGGCCGGTTAGTTGCGCTTCGCTTCGCTCAGCGCAACTAGTCCTCTGCCATCGCCAGCACGTCGTCGAAGAAGCCGAGCGAGTCGTGCGGGCCGGGGTTGGCCTCGGGGTGGTACTGACGGGTGATGATGTTCAGGTCGTCGTTCTCCAGTCCCTCGGGGGTGTCGTCGTTGACGTTGACTTGGGTCACGTCGAGTTTGTCGCCGGGTTCGGCGACGGTGTAGCCGTGGTTCTGAGTCGTCATCACGACCTGATTCGTGCGCAGATCACGGACCGGCTGGTTGACCCCGCGGTGGCCGAACTCCATCTTCTCGGTCTCGCCGCCGAGCGCGTTGGCGACGACCTGCTGGCCGAGGCAGATGCCGGCGAGGGGGACGTCGCCGACGTACGTCTCGACGAGTTCGCCGGCCTGTTCGAAGTTCTCGGGGTCGCCGGGGCCGTTCGAGATGAACAGGAGGTCCGGGGAAACGGCGGCCACGTCGTCCTCGCTGGCGTCGTACGGGAAGACGTGGACGGCGGCGTCGCGTTCGACCAGCGACTCGATGATGGAGCCTTTCGCACCGCAGTCGACGAGCGCGACGGTTTCACCGTCGCCGTCCTCGTTGTACGTCTCGACGCTGTCGACGGACACCTGTGCGCCGATGTCCGTGTGGTCGGACATGTGCTTACACTGGTGGAGTTCGTCCAGCGCGTCCTGCTTCGTCGCGTCGGGGCCGGCGGCGATACCGCACTTCATGGCCCCCTCGTCGCGGATCTCGGTGACGATGTCGCGGGTGTCGAGGTGGTCGACGGCGGGGACGCCCTCGCTTTCAAGCCACTCGGCGACGTCGTCGGTCATCTCGCGGGCGACGGCCGCACGCGGGTGGACGCGGTCGGACTCGAAGCGCTCCTCCCGGACGCCGTAGTTCCCGATGAGCGGATACGAGAAGGTGAGGACCTGTTCCTCGTAGGACGGGTCGGTCAGACTCTCCTCGTAGCCGGTGTAGGCGGTCGTAAACACCACTTCGCCGCGTGCTGTCCCCGGCGCTCGTGCGCGGGCCTCGATGACGCGGTCACCCTCCAGCGCTACGTATGCGTCTGTCATTACGAGATGCGTACAGGATTCCAGTTCATAAGGGTTGCTTTCGAAGCCGAGTTACGATTTTCGTAATCCTAAAGTCCGGTGGGTGGGAAGCGTCCAATCTCGATGGACGAACTGGACAGGGAGATACTCTCGATACTCCGGAAAGACGCCCGCACGCCCTACACGGAGATCGCCGACGACGTGGGCACCTCCGAGGGGACCGTGCGTAACCGGGTCGAGCGACTGGTCGAAGACGGCGTCATCGAGCGCTTCACCGTCGCGACGCGCACCGGGAACGTCAAGTCGATGATAGAGGTCGGCGTCGACGTCGACGTGGACACGGCGGCGGTGACCGACCGCATCGCCGAGTGGCCCTCCGTCGACTTCGTCTGGCAGGTCTCCGGCGAGGAAGACATCGTCGTCGTCGTCGACGCCACCGACACCGGCGAGGTCAACGACCTCATCACGCGAGCGCGGGAGTTGGACGAGGTCGTGAGCACGAAGACGCGGTTAATTCTGGACGAGCGCGTCGGATGAGCGACGCGCGGTCGCAACGCGACCGCGATTGGTGAGCAATGGAGCCACGAATCGACAGCGAGGTCACCACGGCCCTGTTGATGAAACCGACATCTACAGGTCGGGTTGCTCGACGCGGCGCTCCCAGAACTCGTCTCGCATGTACTTGTCGTCGGTCGCCTCTCGACCCATCAGCGTGGCGACCCGCCCGACGGTCGCCCACGCGAGTCGCTGGACCGCGAACGGTACCGCAGTGATGCGCGTCCCGTCGCTGATGTACTCCGACAACAGGAGTCCCTGTATGGCGTCGGGTTCGCTGAACGATCCGTCGCTGCTGAACTTCCCCTCGTGGTCCATCCCAAAGGCGGTCAGCTGGGTCACGATGGTCTTGGTCCACGGCACCTCTGCGTAGAACGCGACGTGTTCGTCGGTGTCGTTCCGGAAGTAGTGTTCCTCGCCGGGTTCGACGGTGATGTCCTCGCCGCGGCCGAGTCGGTGGGGTTCCTCGTCCACGACAAACGTCACTTCGCCGGTCAGCGCGCGGAAGTACTCCGAGTCGTGGCGGTGGACGTGGGGCGGGAGTTCGGTCGCGTCGGGACCGAGCCACACGACCATCGCAGGGTCCGACGAGTTGTCGCGCTCGGGAAATTGCGTAATCGCCGACCACGTGTCGGAGGCCGGGCTGGACGCGAGCGGATACGGCGAGTCCGCCAGCATCTCGGCCGCGGGCCCGTCGGGGTCGAGTTCGAGCGCCGGACCGTCGAGGGGGTCGCCGTTCTCGTCGACCGGGCGACCGGTTGTGATTGTTACCATGGGAAACGTCTGTGAAGGCAAAGGGATAGCACCTGCGGACTGGTTTTAGAACATCGGCGATTTCCCGCTTCACACTCCTCGTTCTGACGGTCGAAACCGACGCGATCCAGTGATTCACCAGAGCCCCGCAAACGGAAGACGGCCCGGAACGGGGATGCCGGGTGACTGATTGGAGACGAACGCGAGAGACGAGCGATCGATACGGAGACGGCGTCGGAGAGCCAGTCTCAGTTCGCCGGATATTTTCTCCATTTTCGAGTAGAACACAAGTGCTTTATTCGGACCGGAAGTAGACGACGTATGCCCTTCCCAGTCGCGTTCATGGTCGGTTTTACCGAACTCGCGAGGATGCTCGTGCTACTCGTGATGTACGTCGGTCTGCCGACGTTGCTCATCGTCGTCGTGTACAACTACCTCGACGGGAAGCGGGGCTACGAGGAGCGCATCGCCGGCCTCGAACAGCGGGTCGCGGAACTCGAACAGGAACAGTCCACGGAGTGACGGTTCGAGCGGATGGTCTCCAGTCGGACGAATTTCATGTGCCCGGCGGTGCTACCCCCGCTATGCAGTTCTCTGGCACTTTCCCCGGCGACATCACCGAAACGTACGTCCAACTCGCGAACGACGGCGCGGAGTTTCTGGCCGTGGCGGTCCTGTTGTACGCCATCGGCCGTCTCGTCGTCGTTCCGGGCGTTCGCTGGGGGGTAGAGCGCTCGCAGTTCAACCGGACCGTCGTGAGTGCGCTGGTGAGCGCGACCCACCTGCTCGTGGTGGTCGTCACCGTCGTCGTCGCGGCCAGCCTCGCGGGGTTCAGGGGGAGCCTCGCCGGGTCGACGCTCATCGCCGCCGGCATCACCGTCGCCGTCGGGTTGGCCGCCCAAGACGTGCTGGGGAACTTCGTCTCGGGCGCGTTCATCGTCACTGACCCCGACCTGAACGTCGGCGACACCATCGAGTGGGACGGCAAGCAGGGGACCGTCGTCGACATCGACCTCCGGGTGACTCGCGTGCGGACGCCGGACAACGAGCGTATCCTCGTCCCGAACACGACGCTTGCGACGACGGCGGTGACGAACCACACGTCGACGGACCCCGTCGGCGTCTCCTACGAGTTCGGCGTCGACTACGACGCGGACCTAGACGAGGTGGAGGCCATCATCCGCAACGTCGCCCGCGACTTGGACCACGTCCGCGAGAAACCGGCGCCGAGCGTCGCCGTCTCGGAGTTGACGAGCAGTTCCGTCCTATTGATTGGGCGCGTGTGGCTCCCCGTCGAGCGGAAGAACCGCGCGCTGTCGGTCAAGTCCGCGTTCGTCCGCGGCGTCCACGAGGCCTGTCGAGCGGAGGGGATCGATCTCAGCGAGACGCCGCACACGGAGCTTTCCGGCGAGGTGACGGTCCACGACTCGGGCGCCCCGGCGGAGTGAGTCAGCCGCCTGTGTTGCCGGTGAGACCGCCGAGCAGGTGGATGGCACCGTGTTTGTCCAGCGGGTCGTTGGCGTTGCCACAGTGCGGTGACTGCACGCAGGCCGGACAGCCGTCGGCACAGTCACAGGACCGAAGCATCGACAGCGTGGTGTCCATCAGCGGGCCGACGTCGTGGTACCCCGCCCGCGTCAGGCCGATGCCACCCGGATAGCCGTCGTAGATGAAGATGGTCGGCTCGCCGGTATGGGGGTGATGCGGCGTCGACAGGCCGCCGACGTCGCCGCGGTCACAGAGGTACTCGAAGGGGAACATCGAGATCATCGCGTGCTCGGCCGCGTGGATAGCGCCGGGGAAGTCCGCGGTGTCGCTGTCGCCGTAGTCGCCCGCGAGGACGTCGCGTTCGAGGTCTTCGGGGATGGTGTAGTACAGCGCCTTCGTCTCCAACGCCGTCTCCGGCAGGTCGAGCGGGCGCTGGCCGAGCACCTCGCCCGAGGATCCGTCGCGCCGTTCGTAGCCCGTTATCTGCTTGCGCATCGTCACCGAGGCGAACCGGACGGGGACGTCCTCGCGGGTCGGGAGCGGCCGCTCTTGCAGGTCGGCCTCGACGGTGATCGTCTTGTCGTGCAGGACGCGGGTGTAGTAGTTCGCCCACGTCCGGTCGAGTTCGGCGACCCCCGTCGAGAGGTCGAGGTCCGTCACCTCGTAGCGCCGCCCCTGGTGGTGGTAGATGGCGCCGGGATGGGCGTCCCGCAGGGCGTCCTCGAACGGGAGTTTGGCGATGGTGTCGCCCTTCGCGATTAGTTTCACCTCGCGGTCGTCGACGGTGCGCAGGCTCATGTCGTGGTGCGGGCGACCGTTCGAGGTCCAGCGCACTCCCTTATCCGTCGTCCGGCGGTCGAGGTCCCCCGCCGATTCGAGGGTCGCGACCACGTCGGGGAACGTCTCGCCGAAGTGCCGGTCGTCGTCGGGCGAGAGCCAGTTCTCGCCGGCGGCGGCCAGCACGTGGTTCGGGAGCAACTGCTCGTTCTCGGGGTTGGTGACCGCCTGCTCGGCGTCTTTCTCGAACAGCGTCGCCGGGTTGCGGAGGACGTACTGGTCGAGTTGGTCCTCGCCGCCGACGAGGACGACCAGCGCCGGGTCGGTACCGCGACCGGCGCGGCCGGCCTGCTGGAACGCCCGCATCCGCGTACCGGGGTAGCCGTCCAGCAAGACGGCGTCGAGGCCGCCCACGTCGACGCCCAGTTCCAGCGCGCTGGTCGACCAGACGCCGCGCAGGTCCCCGGACTGCAACCGGGTTTCGAGGTCCCGCCGCTTCTCGTCCGTGAGCGCCGCCTGATACGCCCCGACGGCGTCGGCGAGGTCGTGGTGCCCTCTGTCCCGCAACGCGTCCGCGCTGTCGCTGGCGTACCGCTCGGCGGTCTGTCTGGACCCCGCGAACACCACCGTCTGGAGGCCGCGTTCGACCAAGTCGACGAACAGGTTCTTCGTCTCGACGTGACTGGACTTCCGGCGGCCGCTCCCCCACCCATCACCCCCGTCGTACTCGGGCGGGTTCCACAGGAGCCAGTGGCGCGGGCCGCTGGCACTCGTATCCTCGTCGACGAGCGTGTACGACGCCTCGGACTGGCCGGTGACGGTGGCGGCGTGGTCGACGGGGTTGCCGATGGTCGCCGAACAGCAGACCCACTCGGGGTCGCTGTCGAACCGCTCGGCGATGCGCTGGAGCCGACGCATGACGAGCGAGACGTGACTGCCGAACACCCCCCGGTAGCCGTGGACCTCGTCGACGACCACGGTCTCCAGTCGCTGGAAGAACCAGTCCCACAGGCGGTGAGCGTGGGGCAGGATGCCGTAGTGGAGCATGTCCGGCGTCGTCAGGAGGACGGTCGGCTGGCGCTCCCGGATGGCCTCCTTCTCGGATTTTGACTGCCGGCCGGTGTACTGGGCGACGGAGACGCCGGAGGCGAAGCCGAGTCCCCGTGCCAGTTCCGAGAGGGTCTCGGTCTGGTCGTTGATGAGCGCCACCTGCGGGGCGACGTACAGCGTCGTCGCCCGCCGATCGAGCGCCCGCTCGAAGGCGGGGACGGTGTAGGCCAGACTCTTCCCGCTGGCCGTCTCCGTCGCGAGGACGACGTTCTCGCCGTCGCGAACCGACTCGACGGCGGCGGTCTGGTGGGCGTAGAGGTCCGTGATCCCCTCGCCGGCCAGCACGTCCGCGAGGCGCGCGTTCAGCGCACAGTCGGCGACGGTGGCGTCCCGGCCCGGCACCCTCCGCTCGTCGACTATCTGGCCCTCGTAGTAGGGTCGGTCGCGGAGCCACGCGATAGTGTCGTCCACGGGCGGGCTAGGGAACGGGTCAGTATCGGTCTTGCTGTTCCCCGGACGGGACCGCACGCTCGTCGCGGTCCTCCGCTGGCGGGAGGTCTGCGACGGCCTCGGGGAGCGACTCGACGGTGGTGACGGTGGTCCGCTCGGACTCGATGCGGGGGACGCCCTCGCCGGCGACGGCGACGAGACGCGAGGCGGCGGCGACCACCGACTGGTTCGCGTCGCCCACGTCGCCCGCGACGACCACGGCGTCGGCCTCGCGGGCCAGTTCCGTCGCTCGCTCCCGCGCGTTGCTGTCGACGCCGGCAAAGGGCGGGACGGTGACGACCGGACAGTCGAGTTCGCGGGCGCGTTCGGCGGCGGCGTCACCCGCCGGCACGACGCCGACGGTGACGGAACTGCCGGCGGCGACGAGGCGGGCGACGGCGGCGGCGGCCTGCCCGCCGGTGCCGACGACGTGGACCGCGGCGTCGAGAGGGTCGCGGTCGGGGAGCGGCGTCACCAGCGGCGCGTCGGTGCCGGGCTGGCGGGTCACGAGCGCCTCGGCGTCGAACGCGTCACCGAGCGTCTCCGACGTGAGCACCTCGCGCGGATCGCCGGCCGCACGGACCTCGCCGTCGGAGAGCACGACCAGTTCGTCGCAGTACCGGGCGGCCAGATTGAGGTCGTGGATGGCCGCGACGGCCGTCTTCCCCTCGGCGGCGAGGTCGGCGACCAGTTCGAGCGTGCGAACGGCGTGGTTGACGTCCAGATTGGCGGTCGGTTCGTCCAGCAGTAAGACCGGCGTCTCCTGTGCGAGCGCGCGGGCCAGCAGGACTCGCTGGCGCTCGCCGCCGGAGAGCGACGTGACGGGGCGGTCGGCGAACTGCGCCACCTCCGCGCGCTCCATCGCCGCCTGCACGGCGTCGTAGTCGTCCTCGTCGGCGCGGTCGAACCGGCCCAGATGCGGCGTCCGGCCCATCTCGACGGTCTGTTCGACGGTGAAGTCGAACGAGAGCGTCGTCGCCTGCGGCGTACTGGCCACGCGCCTGCTCACTTCCTTCGTCGAGAGGTCGTCGATGGGTTCGCCGGCGACCCGCACTGTCCCGCGGTCGGGCGACAGCGTCGCCCTGAGCGTCCGCAGGACCGTCGTCTTGCCCGCGCCGTTGGGGCCGACCAGACCGACGACGGAGCCACACTCGGCGGTGAGGTCCACGCCGGAGAGAATCTGCGTGCCGCCCAGCGAGACGGCGATGCCGTTGGCTTCGAGCATCGGTATCGCCTCGCCCGCGTGGCCGTCGTGGTCGCTCACAGTTCGTGCACCTCCCGCTGACGGAGGAGATAGAGGAAGAACGGGGCGCCGAGGGCGGCGGTGACGATGCCGACGGGCACCTCCGCGCTCCCCGAGCGAGCGAGGGTGTCGGTCGCCACGAGGAACGACGACCCCGCAAGCGCCGCCGTCGGCAGGAGGACCCGGTGGTCCGGGCCGACGACCAGTCGCATCACGTGTGGGACGATGAGGCCGACGAAGCCGATGATGCCGGCGACGGCGACGCCCGCCGCCGTGACGAGCGAGGAGAACGCCAGCAGGATTCGCTTGGTCCGCTCGACGTCGATGCCGAGGCTCTGGGCGTCTTCCTCGCCCAGCAACATGACGTTCAGGTCGCGGGCGTACACGAGGAGGACGACGAACGGGACGGCGACGAGGAGGAGACTCGTCCAGACCTCCGGCCACGCCGCGCCCTTGAGGTGCCCCATCAGCCAGAACAGCGCCCGGCGGATGCTCTCACCGCTCTGGAGGAGGAGAAAAGAGACGACGGCGCCCAGAAAGGTCTGGACGGCGACGCCCGCCAGCAGGAGGGTCGCGACCGGCGTCCGGCCGTTCTGTGTCGCGATGAGATAGACGCCGAAGGCCGAGAGTAGCGCCCCGGAGAAGGCCGCGGCGCGCAGGCCGAGGCCGAACGGCAGGGCCACCGGCGCGACGATGAAGCCGACGGCACCGACGGCCGCGCCCGAGGAGACGCCGATAATCGAGGGGTCGGCCATCGGGTTGCGGAAGATACCCTGCATGATGGTCCCTGCGGCCGCGAGCGAGAACCCGACGATCGCCCCCAGCAGGATACGTGGCAGGCGGACCTGCAACACGATTTGGCGCTGGATGTCCTCGACCGGGAACCGGAACAGTGGCTGTGTCGTCACGGCCGGCGTCGCGCCCGAGAGGTCGACGGCCGTCGGGAGGGCGACGGCGTTGAGCAACACCTTCGCGACGGCGTCGGG
This sequence comes from Haloarcula sp. S1AR25-4, assembly GCF_031624555.1. Classification (NCBI taxonomy): domain Archaea; kingdom Methanobacteriati; phylum Methanobacteriota; class Halobacteria; order Halobacteriales; family Haloarculaceae; genus Haloarcula; species Haloarcula sp. S1AR25-4. The sequence continues at coordinate 391,895 of NZ_JAMQOR010000002.1, forward strand.
CGGAATCCACACCGGGCCGATGCCGGCGCTTACGGTGATCACAGCACCCAATAGACCCGCGAGCGCCAGCGACCAGAAGAGGGTCCGTCCCGACGGATGCATGATTGAAACGGCACTTGCAGTAGGTAAATATTTATTGTTCCTGTACCCCCACACAGACGATGCGACGATTCGCTACCGCAGTGTTGGGAGTTCTGCTGGTCTTCTCTGTCGTCGGCGCGACGCCGGGGGCCGCGACGAGTACACAGGCGTCGGCACAGACGTGTTCGTTCCCGGTGACGATGACCGACGCCACGGGAACCGAGATAACCCTCGAAGAGCGCCCCGAGCGCGTGACGACGACGAACCCCTCGGCGGCACAGACGATGTGGGAGATCGGCGGCCGCGAGCAGGTCGTCGGTCTCACGAAGTTCGCGTCGTATCTGGAGGGGGCCGAGAGCCGGACGAACGTCTCCGCCGGATTCGGCGTCAGCGTCGAGAAGGTGGTCGGCACGAACCCCGACCTCGTCATCGCCCCCAACGCCAGCGCGGGCGACGTGGCGGGCCTTCGGGAGGCCGGACTGACCGTGTATCACCTGCCGGCTTCGACCTCCGTCGAGGACATCCGCCAGAAGACGACGACCATCGGCCGCCTGACCGGGAACTGTCAGGGCGCGGCCGAGGCCAACGCGTGGATGACGCGGAACGTCGACGCCGTGCGGGACACGACGGCCGGCATCGACGACCGCAAGACGGTCCTCTATCCCCTCGGGGGCGGGTACGTCGCCGCCAACGGGACGTTCATCGACACCCTGCTGGACGTGGCCGGTGCCGACAACGTCGCCGCGCGTAACAACACCGGGTACCCGGAACTGAGCAACGAGGTCCTCCTCCAGTTGGACCCGGAGGTACTGGTCGTCACCGAGCAAACGGCGGGCCTCGTCGACGAGGAACCGTACGCGAGTACGACCGCCGGGGAGACGAACGCGACCGTCCGGCTTCGGGTCCGTGACCTCAACCAGCCGGCCCCCCGGAGCGTCGTCAACACGGTCCACGACGCCACGCGACAGCTCTACCCGGAGCGCTACGACGAGGAGAGCTACGTCCCGCGCTCGGCCGTCGAGAACGAGACGAGCGAACAGCAGACGACCCAGACGGCCACCGCCACGGCGTCGGACGGCACGACGACGACCGGCGGAAACGGCCCCGGGTTCACCGCCGTCGGTGCGCTGGTCAGTGCGCTCGCTGTGGCGGCACTGGTCGGCAGACGCCGGTAAGCAGCCCCGTCGGGGGACACCGACTGTCGGACGAGTTGGCGTTGTCCTGTCACTATCGAACGTCGACCGACACGGATAGTTCGGTCGCCGTTATCACCCAAGATATTCGGCATGTCGCGTGATTGTACAGTGTAAATTTGCGCAAAATTTTTTGTTTAGGGAGATATCCATCATCATAGACCATTTGTGATATCGCATGACTGACAACGAAAACCAGGGTCTGTCCAGCGTCTTATCGCGGCGAAACCTCATGCAAACGGTCGCCGGCCTCGGCGTCGCCTCCGTCGCCGGGTGTTCGGGTCTCGACAGCGGCGGTGGCGGCGGGACTGTCGACCCCGTACAGGACCGAGTGAGTGTAGACCCCGCCGACATCAAGCGTGGCGGGACGTTCAGAGCGGGGCTCGGGTCGGCAGTCGACACGTTCGACCCGCCCGAGAGTACCTCTGCGACGTCCTCGGTCCACCACAACCTCCTGTACGAGGGTATGACGACGACCGGTGCCAGCGGCGAAATCTATCCGTGGCTCGCGGAGTCCTACGAACAGGAAGAGGTACAGGACATCAAGCGGACGGCCTACACCGACTACATGACGGAGGTGCAGTACGCCGAGACCGACGACGGGACGGTCTTCATCGATACGGACGAGCAGATCGTCATCCAGCACCCGGACAACCCCAGCGACCCGTCGGCGGGCGACACCGCGCGCGTGCTGACCGTCGCGGAAGTCGGCGACGCCATCGCCGACGGCACCTACGGGATGCAGTACCGGTTCCAGTTACACGAGGGGATCACGTTCCACAACGGCGAGGAACTGACCGCCGACAACGTCGTGGCCTCCTACGAGCGCCTCCGCGGGTCCGCCCTGTCCGGACAGGTGTTCGACTCCCTGCTGGACGTCCAGCGCGACGGCGACTACACGGTCGACCTGTACGTACAGATTCCCGACGCCGCCGCCATCCGCGAACTCAGCGACTTCAGCATCTACCCGACGGAGATAACCGGGAAGCCCGGTCAATCCCAGAACGTCCCGCTGGGCCAGATGGACCCGCGTGAGAGCCACGAGCCGATGGGCACCGGACCGTTCACGCTCACGGACTACGAGAACGAGAGCTACGCGACGTACTCGAAGTTCGAGGACTACTGGTTCGACACGGCGATGAAAGACTGGTTCGAGGGACCGAGCGACTTCCCCAACGGCCCGGTGGTCGACGAGGTGGACATCGCCGTCACCAGCGACCCGTCGAAACGGGCCGGGTCGCTACAGGAGGGAGAAATCGACATGACCCGCGGCCTCTCCTCCAGTGCGCAGACCAACTTCCAGAACTCCGAGGACTTCCGGACCGCACCGACCGACGGGGCCGGCTTCACGTTCATGCAGTTCCCCGTGACCCAGACGCCGTGGGACAACGCCAAACTCCGGCGCGCGGTGAACAAACTCGTCCCGCGAGAGAGCATCGCGAGCAACATCTTTCAGGGGTGGGAGAACCCCGCGTGGGTCCCACTCCCGCCGCTCGCCGCCGGGAAGGGAACGGCCGACTACGAGCAACTGGTCGAGGACCTGCAGTCGTACAACACCTACGACCCCGAGGCCGCCGCCGAGATGCTGGACGAAGTCGGCGAGGAGGCGGGCATCGAGTATCCCATCGAGGTCACCCTGGAGACCAACTCCGACAACAAGGACCGGGTTCGCACAGTCGAACTCATCGTCCAGTCGCTGAACCAGGAGATAAACGGGACGAAGTACTTCGAGGCCTCCATCAACACGACGGAGTTCCTCACCTTCATCAGCCAACTGCTCAGCAAGAACTACTACAAGAAGGGAAACATCGCGTTCATCGGCCTCTCCGGCGGCTTCGGCCCGCACGGGTACGCGAAGTCCATCCACCACCCCGACAACTTCGCGCAGTGCTGTAACTTCCAGAACGTCGATATCGACCGACTCAACCAGAAGCTCCGGAACGCGCGCTACGGCGTCGACGTGGCGACGGACCCGGAACTGCGTCAGGAGCGGTACGAAGAGGTCTGGGAGATAATCTTAGAAGAGAATGCCAACTCCTACGGGACTCACAGCACCACCGTCGGCGTGGTTTCGAACGCCGTCAAGGGGTTCAACAGCTATCCCAGCGTACAGAACATCGTCGGGTACGGGCTGTACAACCCGGCCGACGAACAGATTACGTATCTGGACCGGTGAGATTCACCCAGCATGAGCCTCCGTCGATTTATACTCAAGCGGGTGCTGTTGGTGTTCCCCATCCTGTTGGGGGTCTCGATAGTCACTTTCTCGCTGGTGAAGCTCACCCCCGGAAACCCGGTACAGGTGGCCATCGGACTGAACCCCGACATGGGGCCACAGGAGATTGCCCGCCTCAAGCAGCGATACGGCCTGACCCAGCCGGCGTGGAAGCAGTACCTCAACTGGCTGGGCGATATCGTCCTGCACGGCGACTTCGGGTCGACCTACGGCGCTCGCGAGCGAGCGGTCAGCGACATCATCGCCAACAGACTCCCCGAGACCGTCGTGCTGGGGCTGTTCGGCTGGGTGTTCGCACTCGCCATCGCCATCCCGACCGGAATCTACGCCGCCGTCCGGAAGGACGAACTGGGCGACCACGTCAGCCGGTTCGTCGCGCTGGCGGGCATCTCGCTGCCGAACTTCTGGCTCGGACTGATGCTCATTCTCGTCTTCGCGCTGGTGTTGAACCTCTTCCCGGTGAGCGCACCGCGAAAGCCCCTGTGGCACCCGGCGACGCTGTGGTACCTCCTGTTGCCCGGTATCACCATCGGGACGGCCTCGGCGTCGAACCTGATGCGCATCATGCGCTCCTCGATGGCCGAGGAGATGAACAAGGAGTACGTCACCGCCGCCAGAGCGAAGGGGCTGCCCGAGCGAACCGTCGTCCTGAAGCACGTCCTCCGGAACTCGCTCATCTCGGTGACGACCGTCGCCGCGTTCCTGACCGCGGCCATCGTCTCCGGGTCCGTCGTCGTCGAGCAGGTGTTCGGCTGGCCGGGACTGGGACGTGAACTCATCGCCGCCGTGAGGAACCGACAGGTCGATCTGATACTCGGCATCACGCTGTTTACCGGCGTCGCCATCATCCTGGCGAACCTGCTCGCCGACATCCTGTACGCGGTGCTGGACCCGCGGATACGATACGACTGACTATGTCTACGAAACGAGGACGCATCCGGATAACTGGATTCGACACGGACCGAGTCACCGACCGCGAACGCCTCTCCGACTGGCGCGAGGCGACGACGACTGGCGGGACCGACGGCCGATGGAAGCGCGCGTGGCGGCGGTTCAGGGAGAACAGAGCGGCGATGCTCGGCGTCTACACCGTCGCCATCATGTCGCTGCTGGCGCTGTTCTCACAGAAGGTCGTCGTCGCCGGCGTCCCGATCCAGCCGTTCGCCATCGCGCCCTACGAACCCGGCGAGATTCTCTACCTGCAGAACCCGAGCCTCAAACGGTTCAATCCGCCGACGCTCGCCCACCCGATGGGCCTCGACGCCAACGGCCGAGACATCTTCTCGCGACTGCTCGTCGGCGGGCGAATCAGCATCTCAATCGGCTTCGTCGTCGTCTGCATCACGGCGACCATCGGGATGGCCTACGGCGCCATCGCGGGCTACTACGGTGGCTGGGTCGACGAGGTGATGATGCGGTTCGTCGACGTCATCTTCGCGTTCCCGGGTCTGGTGCTGGCGCTGGTCATCGTGGCGCTGCTGGGCGGCGGCTACTGGCCGCTCGTCGTCGCCTTTACCGTCCCCGGGTGGGCGAGTTACGCCCGCCTCATCAGGGGCGAGGTGCTGTCGGTCAAGGAAAACGAGTACGTGCTGGCCGCACAGGCGCTGGGCGCACGTGACCGGTCGGTCATCTTTCGACACATCGTCCCGAACGCGATGGCGCCGCTCATCGTGCAGGCGTCGCTCTCTATCGGGACCGTCGTCATCGGCGTCGCGGCACTGGGCTTTCTCGGACTGGGCTTCCCGCCCGGCACGCCCGAGTGGGGGACGATGCTCAACCAGACTCGCTCGACCATCATCACGGGGCCGGGTGGGACCATCCCGTGGTGGGTGACCGTCTTCCCCGGCGGTGCCATCTTCCTGTTCGTGATGGCGATGAACATGATCGGTGACGGCATCAACGACGCGCTCGACGCACAGGAGATAAGCGCCGCCGGCGCCGGAGGTGCCGAATGACGCTCCTCGAAGTGAACGACCTCACGGTGACCTTCTACACCGAGGAGGGGGTCGTCACCGCCGTCGACGACCTCTCGTATCGCATCGAGAGCGGGGAGACGTTCGGCGTCGTCGGCGAGAGCGGGGCCGGCAAGTCCGTCACCGCCCTCTCGCTGATGCGTCTCATCGAGGAGCCCGGCCGCATCGAGAGCGGGGAGATTCTGTTCAGGGGCGAAGACATCCTGAAGATGAGCGAGTCCGAGGTGCGGTCGGTCCGTGGCAACGAAATCGCGATGATATTCCAGGACGCCCAGACCGCGCTCAACCCCGTCTATTCGGTGGGCGAGCAGATCTCGGAGGCGATTCGCCACCACCTCGGCTACGACGACGACGCGGCGCGGGACCGGACCGTCCAGTTGCTCGACCGGGTGGGCATCCCGGACGCCGAGAGCCGGTACGGCGACTACCCACACGAGTTCTCCGGCGGGATGCAACAGCGGGCCGTCATCGCGATGGCGCTGTCCTGTGACCCGGCCCTGCTCATCGCCGACGAACCGACGACGGCGCTGGACGTGACCACCGAGGCGAAGATCCTGGATCAGATTCAGGACCTCGCCGACGAGTTCGACACCGCCGTCCAGCTCATCACCCACGACCTCGGCGTCGTCGCGAAGATCTGCGAACGAGTCATGGTGATGTACGCGGGTCGGCCCGTCGAGAAAGCGAGCGTCGAGGACCTCTACTACGATCCGAAACACCCCTACACGGTCGGGCTGATGAGTTCGATTCCGCGCATCGGCGACGAGCGCGACCGCCTCCAGACGATTCCGGGGACGATGCCGGACCTCGTGGACGTGCCGCCGGGGTGTGCGTTCCACCCCCGGTGTCCGTACGCCGAGGAGTGCTGCGCCCGGAAACGACCGCCACTGGTCGACCCGGAGACGGGCGACGCGTCGACAGCGGCCGACGACCGGGCCGCGGCCTGTCTGGAGTACACCGGCGACCTAGAGAACGGCCTCGACTTCGAGGTCACCGTCGAGGGCGAGGACCCGCTCGTAGAGGAGGAACAGGATGCCCGGTGAGGAGCCCATCCTCCGCGTGGAGGGTCTCGAGAAGTACTACGACTCGAGCAGCGGGTTCGTCGACGCCCTGCTGGGGAACGCCCAGCAAGTGAAGGCCGTCGACGGCGTCGACCTCGAACTCCGCGAGGGCGAGACGCTGGGGGTCGTCGGCGAGAGCGGGTGCGGGAAGACGACGCTCGGCCGCGCGCTCCTGCGACTGACCGAACCCACCGACGGGTCGGTGTACTACCGGGGCGACGACCTGACCGAACTGGGGTCCAGCGACCTCCGCGACCTGCGAAAGGACCTGCAGTACATCTTTCAGGACCCCTTCTCCAGTCTGAACCCCCGGCTGACCGTCGGCGACATCGTCGGCGAACCGCTGGACATCCACGGCATCGCCGAGGGCGAGACCCGCGAGCAGCGCATCTACGACCTGCTGGAGACGGTCGGGCTGAACCCCAGCCACACCAACCGCTACCCCCACGAGTTCTCGGGGGGCCAGCGCCAGCGTATCGGCATCGCCCGAGCGCTGGCCGTCGACCCGGAGGTCATCGTCTGTGACGAACCGGTGTCGGCGCTGGACGTCTCCGTGCAGGCCCAGATTCTGAACCTGCTGGAGGACCTACAGGACGAGTACGGCCTCTCGTACATCTTCATCGCCCACGACCTCTCCGTCGTCGAGCACATCTCCGACCGCATCGCGGTGATGTACCTCGGGGAGTTCGCCGAAGTCGGGACGACCGAGGAGGTGTTCGACCCGCCCTATCACCCCTACACGGAGGCGCTGCTGTCGGCGGTGCCGGAACCGGACCCGCTGTGGGAGGGCGACCAGATTTTCCTCCCCGGGGCGGTGCCGTCGCCGCTGAACCCGCCCAGCGGGTGTCGGTTCCACACTCGCTGTCCGAAGGTCATCCAGCCGCCGGCGTACGACCTCGAACAGCCGGCGTGGCGCGCGGTGATGGACCTGAAACTGCGGGCCGCCGAGGCCGACGGCGTCGACTCGCTGACCGCGGTCACCGAGGACGAACGCGCCGACCCCGAGTCAGCGTCCAGAGACGTCCTCGGCGGACTGGTCCGCGAGGAGTTCGGCCTGCCGGACCGACTCTCCGACCCCGACGCCGAGGACGCCCTCTCGGCGGCCATCGACCGCCTCCACGGCGGTGACGTCGAAGGCGCGTCGGCGCAGTTGGACGAGGCGTTCGTCTCGCCCTGTGAGGCCGACGAACCCAGAGCGGCCCGGACCGGCGACACCCACCGCATCGCCTGCCACCTCCACGACGACGAGTACGCCGACGGCCCGACTGACGTGACGGAGGGCGGCGACGCCGTCGCCGACGACTGACCACCCCAACGCTTTACAGATCTCACGGGCTACGACCACCAATGCGCCGCATCTACGAGTCGGACGCGCTCGAACGGGACGACGACGCGTTCACGCCGCGCAGACGGGAGGAGACGCCCAAGCCGGCGGCGATGCGGTCGGTGCCCGGCGAGTCGCTGAGTCGGTACCTCGTCCCGGCGTGGCTTGCCCACCGTGCGATACGCGTCGCCGTCGAGACGCCGCAGTCGTCGTATCCGACCGGGACCACCGTCCCGGTGACGGTGACCCTTCGGAACGCGTTCCCGTTCCCCGTCAGCGTCCGTACCCGGACGCCGCGCCTGTGGACGTGGCACGTCGACGGCGCGCCCGAGGCCTCCCGAGTCCCCGAGTCGCTCCCCGAGGAGGAGCGCGTCTTCACGTTCGACCGGGGCGAGCGCAAGGAGTTCCGCCGGCGCTGGACGGGTCTGTTCAAAGTGAGCGAGACGGAGTGGGAGCCAGCGGAGCCCGGCGAGTACACCCTCGGCGCGTACGTCGACGTCGACGACGCCGCGGGGAAGGGACTGGCCGCCGAGACGACGGTGCGAATCGAACCGGAGTAGCCACCGGGCGGCCCGAACTGGGGCGCGCACACGGCATACGCTTTTCACTATCGAGACGGTACCACGGACCATGCCTACCGGCGGGTCGTCGCTGCTCGGACGGATACGCGACCCCGAACACACTGGCGAGCGCCGGTGCTGGCCGTGTACCGTCGCCAACGTCGCCATCGCAGCCGTCCTGAGCGGGCTCTCGGCGCTCGTCGCCGTCGAACTCGCCGCGGTCGTCGCCGTCGTCTCGCTCGTGGCTATCGCCCTTCGGGGTTACCTCGTTCCGGGGACGCCGCGACTGACACAGCAGTACCTCCCCGAGCGTGTCCTGCGAGCGTTCGGAAACGCGCCGGGCTACACGGATCCCGACGACTTCGAGGTGGTCCAGCGGGTCGAACACTACCGCCAGAACGCCGTCGACGCCGACGCGTTCCTCGCCGACGAGGGAATTGTGGCCGAGACTGACGACGGCCGCGAACTCACCGAGGCGTTCGCCGCCGCGCTCGGAGAACGACTGACTGCTCGACCCGCCGACGCCGACCTGACCGGGCCGCTGGCGAACGTCTTCGGGACCGACGCCGAGGACGTGACCGTCGAGCGCGACCCACATCCCGCAGTGACCGTCGGCCACCGTGTCCGCGAGTGGCCCTCGTGGAGCGCGCTCCGCGTCGACGTGGCCGCACACGAAGCGCTCGCTGAGTGGACCGAGCGCTGGGCGGACCTGCCCCTCGAACAGCGCGTCGAGATGCTGGAGACGGTCCGCGCACACCGGACGGTCTGTCCGGCCTGTGGCGGCCCAGTCGAACGCGCCAGCGACGTCCAGACCTCCTGCTGTGGGGTTCACGAGGTGCTCGCGGTGGCTTGCACGGACTGTGAGGAACGCCTCGCCGAACTGAACCCCAGAACGCACGCCGGGACTATCGTGAGTTAGGACGGACCACTTTTGCGAGTCGGCGGTCGAAGGTCGGACATGGACAAGCAGGCGATTCGCGAGGCGGTGTGGGACGCGCTCGAAGAGAGCGGCGTCGCCCGGTTCCCGTTCCCACCCCACGACCGGATTCCGAACTACGAGGGGGCCGAACGGGCGGCAGAGCGCGTGACCGAGACGGCCGTCTGGGCGGACGCAGAGACGGTGAAAGCCAACCCCGACTCGCCGCAACTGCCGCTCCGCCGCGCGGCGCTGCGGGCCGGAAAGACCGTCTACATGGCTGTGCCGCGCTTGCGAGAGGAGCGGTGTTTCTACGAACTCGACCCCGACGAGTTAGACGACATCGAGGCCGCGCCGGCGGTGTCGAACGTCGCCGACCACGCCCGACAGGTGGGTCCCGAGGCCGTCGGCGACGTCGACCTCGTGGTGTCCGGATCGGTGGCGGTCACCGAAGACGGCGCTCGCATCGGGAAAGGCGAGGGCTTTAGCGATCTGGAGTACGCGGTCCTGCGGGAACTGGGACTCGTCTCCGAGACGACGCCGGTGCTGACGACCGTCCACGAACTGCAGGTGGTCGGCGGGCCCGACGGGGCCGTCGCCGACGTCGAGGTGCCCGTCGACGCCCACGACGTGCCGATGGACTACGTCGTGACGCCCGAGCGGACCGTCGAGACAGCGACGCCGTACGGCCGACCGAAGGGTGTCGACTGGGGGGCGCTCTCGCCCCAGCGGGTGGCCGAGATGCCGGTGCTGGCCGCGCGTGCGCCGGAAGGCCGATCAACTGAGTGAAAAATCGTCACCCACATCGATTTAGGGCATTACGTCTAAGGGACGCTATGAACGACGCCGAGGCCGAGAACGACTCACTCGGATACGGCCACGGCACCCGGCGTGTGGTCTACGTCGACGCCGACGCGGACGCCGCGGCAGCAGTCGGGAGCGCGTTGACTGCCTCCAGCGACGGTATCGAAGTCCTGACGGCAGGGAGCGTCACCGAGGCGTTCGAACTCGTCGTCGAACACGCCGTCGAGTGTCTCGTCACGGAGTACACGCTCCCGGACGGTACCGGGGTAGACCTGCTGAGGAGTCTCCGGGACCGATACCCGGATATGCCGGTCGTGGTGTTCACCGGCGACGGGAGCGAGGCTATCGCCAGCGACGCCATCGCCGCCGGTGCGACGGAGTACGTTCGCAAGGATCCACTGGACGAACAGCTAGCCACGCTGACCGACCGGGTTCACACGGCGATGACCGAACAGTCCGACCGTGAAGCCATCCTCGGACGGATGACCGACGCGTTCTTCGCGCTAGACGAGAACTGGCGGTTCACCTACCTCAACGAGCGCGGCCGAGAGATACTCCGCGAGGCCGCAGACGTGACAGACGCCACCTCGAGACTGGTGGGCCGTCGAATCTGGGACGTCATTCCGGAAATCGTCGATACGGAGTTTTACGACATCTACCACCGCGCGATGGAGAGCCAGAAACCCGAATCGCTCGAAGCGTACTACGACCCCCTCGACACGTGGTTCGACGTCAGAGCGTACCCCTCCGAGACCGGCCTCTCCGTGTACTTCCGAGACGTGACCACTCGACGGAAGCGGGAGGACTCGCTCGCCGAACGGGAGGAGATTCTCACGGAGATGTACCGCGTCATCGCCGAGAAAGAGACCCCGTTCGGGGAGAAGGTCGAACACCTCCTCGAAGTCGGCCGGGACGCCCTCGGAACGGAGTTCGGCGCACTCTCGCGTGTCGAGGGGTCCGACTACGTCTTCGAGGCCGTCATCGACCCCACCGGACGGACACAGACGGGCGACGTGGTTCCGCTCGGGTCGACTAACTGTGAGCGGGCCATCGTCGAACGGGAGACGCTCGTCATAGAGGACATCGCCGCCGACGCCCCCGAGTTGGCCGAGCGCTCCGGTTTCACCGAGATGGGCATCGCCTGTTACGTCGGGATGCCCGTCGTCGTCGACGACGAGGTGTACGGGACGTTCTGCTTCTACGACCGCAATCCCAGACACGAGGCGTTCGCCGACTGGGAAGTCACGCTCGTTGAGTTGATGGGTAACTGGATAAGCTACGAACTGGAGCGCGAACGGCGCGAGCGCGAACTCACCCGGGAGCGCAACCGACTGGACGACTTCGCAAGCGTCGTCTCACACGACCTGCGCAACCCCCTCACCGTCGCCACCGGCCACCTCGAACTCCTCACCGAAGCGTACGACGGTGACCCCGACCACGTCGTCGGAATGGAGCGAGCGCTGACCCGGATGGACACGCTCATCGACGACGTACTCGCCCTCGCTCGCTCGGGCAATCAGGTCGTCGAGCCGAGCGACGTGGAACTGGGACCTCTCTGTGAGCAGGCGTGGGCCGTCATCGAAAACGACGGAGCGACCCTCACCGTCCCCGACCAGACGGTGACCGTCTCGGGCGACGACAGTCGTCTCCGCCAACTGTTCGAGAACCTCTTTCGAAACAGTGTCGAACACGGCGACCCCGGCGTCACCGTCCGCGTCGGCACCCTGTCGAACGGTAGCGGCCTCTACGTCGCCGACGACGGCCCCGGCATCCCCGTCGACGAGCGCGAGTCCGCGTTCGAGAGCGGCTACACCACCAGCGGCGACGGGACGGGGCTCGGGCTCAGAATCGTCGAGGAGATAGCGGAGGCCCACGGCGCACGCGTCACGATAACCGAAAGCGAGAGCGGTGGGGCGCGGTTCGAAATCCACGGCCTCGACGTCGAGTGAGGCCGGCAGGCGGCGGACACACGCTTATGGACGTGTAGGTTCAAATACATAACATGGCACACCAGCCAGAGCGACCACAGGAGTACGTCTGCGAGCAGTGTCACGCCGTCTTCGCGGGCACCGTCCACGGCGACCCGCCGGACCACAGTTACACGCCGCCGGACGAGTGTGCGGCCTGTGGTGGATCCGGGTTCGTCGAGATACAGAACTATCCGTCGATGCGGGACTAGTCGTCCAGTTCGGCCACGCAGTCCCGGATGAGGCCGTCGAGGTTCTCGGGCAGGGTCGGATGGTACGCCCGGTCGGGCAGGTCACGCACGTCCAGCCCCATCTCGACGACGATCTGCATCGTCTTCGCGAAACTGTCGGCGTGGTAGTGCAGCCCCTGCCATCCGAGGACGGTGCCGTCTTCGGCGTCGACGACGAGTTTCGAGAGCCCCTCGGGGACGTCCTTCGACTTGAACACGCCGTCGTCGCTGGCCTGCCGAGTCGCCGTCACGATGTCGTACCCCTCCTCGCGGGCCGTCTCCTCGTTGTGGCCCACGCGGGCGAAGGGGTAGATGCCCAGTCCCGAGAAGATGACGTGGTGGTGGACGTTCTCGTAGGCCTGTGGCTCCGCCCCGGCCTCCTGTCGCAGGATGTTCTCTGCGGCGGTAAAGCCCTGCTCTTTGGCGACGTGGAGGATCGGTTCTTTCTCGTTTACGTCGCCGACGGCGTAGACGTGATCTGCGTCTTCCGTCTGCATCGTCTCGCGTACCCAGTCGCCCTCGGCAGAGACGGACGTGTTTTCGAGGCCCAAGCCTTCGAGCGTCGGGCGGCGGCCGGTAAAGAGGAATAGCTGGTCGGCCTCGTAGGTGTCCTCCGTGCCGTCCTCGAACTCGACGTGCAGGCGGACACCGCCGTCTGCCGTCTCCTCCAACTCACACTCGTAGCAGTTCGTCGGAATCGTGATGTCCCAGTTGTCCTCGTAGATCTGCCGGGCCTCGTCGCCGAAGGCGGGGTCGGCCTCGTCGATGGGCCGGTCGTCGTGTTCGATGACGGTAAGTTCCATCCCGCCGGCCTCGGCGAGGTAGGGGACCATCTCCATGCCGATGTAGCCAAAGCCCATCACGATGCCCGAGTCCGGGAACTCCGTGGCGTGGAGGACGTCCTTGCTCGTCATGAACTCCACCTCGTCGATACCGGGGAGGTCCGGGACGTTCACCGAGGACCCGGTGGCGACGACGACGTAGTCGGCCTCGTACTCCTCGCCGCCGGCCCGGACGGTGTGGTCGTCGACGAACGTGGCCGTGTCGTGGACGAACTCGACGCCGTCGCGTTCGGCCATCGAGTGAATGGAGTCGCGGCGGTGGCCGGCCCACCCGCGGGTGTGGTCGTTCTTTTGCTCGACGACGGCTTCGAGGTCGACGTCCGGCACGTCGCCGACCAGTCGGTGGTCGTGCCGGGCCTGAAACCGGTGAGCGCCTGCGGAGAGCACCTCTTTCGAGGGCATACACCCTTCGAGGATACAGAGGCCGCCGCCGGGGTCGCCGTTGTCGATGAGCGTGAGTTCGATTCCGTCCGCTTCGACGAGTTCGCCGGCGACGGCCGCGCCGGCGCTCCCGTACGCGCCGATGATGACGACGTGGGTCATATCGGTAGGCTAGCGGTGGTTCCGGATAAAGGCTTCAGTGGCGTGTCGCCGAGAGACAAAACCGACAGACGCGTCAGTCGTCGCCCTCGGTCGGTTTCACTGGCTGCTGGGGGCTCCCGAGGTCGAACAGACGCCGGAGCGGTTGGTCGTAGTTGGTGACGCTGTCCCAGACAACCAGCACCGACGGGAGCAGGAACACCGACGTGAGGAACGCGTAGACGATGGAGATGCCGGTGAGGATGCCGAACTGTCCCAGCGCCGGGAAGATAGCGAGGGCCAGCACGCCGATGCCGGACGTGGTCGTGAGCATGCTCCCCAGTAGCGCGCCGCCGGTCCCGCGGACCGTCGCCTCCAGTGCCTGCTGGAGGGGTTTCTGGTGTATCTCGTCGGCGAACCGGTGTGTGACGTGGACGGAGTAGTCCACCCCGAGACCGATGGTGATAGCGAGGATGGTCGCGGTGATGGCGTTGAACGGGATGCCCAGATACCGCATCGTCCCGGCGATGAGACAGACGGTGACGACGATGGGCACGAGGTTCGCCACGCCCAGCGAGGGCCGGCCCTCGAAGAGGCGATAGACGAGGACGAGATAGATGCCGGTCCCGGCGAGTGCCACCGCGAGCGAGGTGATCGCCGATTCGAGGATGAGGTTGGAGACGGCCTGAAAGACGACGATACTCCCGGTAGCGACGGCGGTATAGCGGAATTCGTTCGCCAGCGCCTGCGTGTCGTCAGTCACGTCACCGTTGTCCGCGTCGGCCTCGACGGTGTAGACGATGCGGGCGTTCCGGTAGTCGTCACCGAGGTACTGGAGCGTCCGATCGCGCGAGGAGGAGTCGAGCAGGTACTCGTATACCGTCCCGAGGTTGTCGTCGGGGACGCCGTTGTCGTTGGCGTCGTTGCGCTCGACGAGACGGCGGAACTCGGGGTCCCGCGCAGCGCGGTCCTGGATGACGGTGACGATGGACGTCGCCTTCGCCCGGCCGTCTTCCCGGACGAAGGAATCCGGCGGGTCCTCGCTAGCGCGGTAGATGGACTCCAGCGCCCCGTCCTGTCGCATCGGCCGCTCTAAGTACACCGTCGTCTGTCCGCTCTGTGTCGATCCGAAGTTGTCTTCGAGGAAGTTTATCTGCTCGGTGACGGTGTAGGTGCCCGGCTTGAACGGTTCGGGCAACTGCATGAGGTAGTCGGGGTTCTCCTCTGGCGGGAGGAAGTCCGTCTGGTCGAACGTCGTCGAGATGTCCGTCGCGTACGCGCCGGACCCGGCGCTCAGCAGGAGCATCAGCGCGAGGAACACCAGCGGCGCGCGATTGGCCACGGTGATACCGCCCTCCAAAATTCGCGCCAGTGCACCGCCTTCCTCACCGAGCGGATGGGTGCTGAACGTCGGGATGGGGTACCGCTCGCGCAGCCGGTCGATCTCCACCTTCGCGGCGGGGAGGAAGATACCGAACAGGAGGAACGTGAACGTGATACCGATGGCCGCGACGGCGCCAAAGTCCCGAATCGGTGGGAGCGCGCTCGTGAGGTTCGCCGCGAAGCCGATGATGGTCGTCCCGGTGACGATGAAGAACGCGACGATGAGTTGGTCGGTCGTGATGCGCATCGCCTTCTCGAGAGAGGCCCCCGCCTGGCGCTCCTCCCTGTAGCGGTTGATCGCGTGGATACCGAAGTCGATACCCACCGCTAACAACAGCGGTGGGACGGCGATGAGCATCTGTGAGAACGGGATGCCCGCGAGCCCCATGAACCCGAACGTCCAGATGATGGCCATCAGCAGGGTGACCATCCCCAGAACCAAGTCCGCGAGGTCGCGGTAGGCGACGATGAGGAAGAAGATGATGAACAGCACGGCCGCCGGGACCACGAGCAACAGCGAGTCGACCAACACGCGGGCGTTCTCGTCGGCGATGATACCGCTCCCGAAGACGGTGATACTGCCGTGGGCCGCCGACTGGACGACGTAGTCGGCGCGCTGCTGGATACCCGTCAGCGGACTGGAACCGCCCTGGCCGGACCCAGAGGAGATGCCAGCGGGTACCTCGTGGGTCGCGAGGCCGATGGTCGCCGAGACCGAGGCGGACCCACGGTTGAAATCGTTACTGACCAGCGACGTGAATCGAGGGTTCTCGTCGGCCGCGGTCCGGACCGCCGCGTCGATTTCGCTCTCGGTGGCCGACTCGACGGCTCGAATCTGTGCCTCGGTCGAGGTGGCCGTCGGGTCCAGCTTGGTGGCGACGATACTGGCCGCACTGGAGGTGCTCTGCACCCTGAGGTCCGGCTTCTGTTCCAGCCGATGCTGGGACCTGAGCATCCGCAACAGCCCGTCCTTCGAGAGGACGTTGTCGCCGCGCTGGATGAGCTGTGTCGACCCGGTGTCAGGCGAGAACGCGGGCGAGAACTCCTGATTGACCTGCTCGAAGGCCTCCTCTGCCGGGAGGCCCGTCGTGAACTGCGAGGTCCCGGCGTTGGTCGAGATGTTGCCCAGTCCGGCGGTAAAGATCAGCGTCGCGACGAGGAAGACGGCGACGACCCGACGGGAGTCCTCGACGATGCGGTCGTCTATCCAGTCGATGTACCGCTGATACTCCATCTTATCTGAACCTGAAGTAGCCGCCGATAGCCAGTACGGCCACGAGCGCGACGCCGCCGATAGTCGCGAGCGGCGACCCACCGCCGCCCTGCGACGTGACGCCGACGGCGACGCGGTAGGTGTCCGAGACCGGTGTGTCACCGTCGGGTTCCTCGTACCGGAAGTCGAGCGAGACGGGGTAATCTTTCTGCATCGCCCCGCCGCTCGCGCTGATACCGAAGCGCAGCGTCGTCGACTCGCCGGGTTCGAGGCGGTCGATGTACGCCTTGTCGTCCGTGACGGAGATGGGCGAATCGGCGAACAGTTTCGCCGAGATGTCGGTCAGCGGCACGTCTTCCGCGTTAGTCACGGTGAGTTCGAGGGTCGCCGTACCGCCAGCGTCGACCGTCGTGTTGGCGGACTCGATGTCGAACTCGTCCTCGCTGGCCGCGACGTCGGTCCGGACCTCCATCGTATCGCTCTCACGGCGGTCACCGTTGTCGTCCCGGTACACCGCGGTGAAGTCGAACTGTCGCGGGCCGGCGTCGGCGTTCTCTGAGGCGTCGACGCCGAAATCCACCGTCGCTGACTCGCCGGGTTCGAGGTTCCCGACGGCGTACTGGGTCTCCTGTGGCGAGAGGTTGCTGTGATCGCTGTTCCAGTTCAGGACGACGTTCCTGACCGCACGCGGACCGTCGTTGGTCAGCGTGGCTTCGAGGCGACCGTCTTCACCGGCCTGCAGAGTTGCGGTCACGTTCGAGAAGGAGAACCGCTGCTCCGGTTGGGGCTGGAGGCCCAGCGAGAGGCCCTCGTCGACGCCCGCGTCACCCTCCGGGTCCTCGTACTGGACCGACGTGGAGAGGGCATACGAGCGCGTCTCGGCGTCGGGACTGGCCGTCGCGTCGACGACCACGGTCCGGGTCTCGCCGGGTGCCCACGTTCCGACGTACTGCGTCGTCGAACTCGACTCACCGAAGGTGATATCGGAGCTCTGTGAGGTGACCGTGACCGTCGCGTCGCGGACCGTCACCGGACCGTCGTTTCGGAGGGTCACCGCGTAGGAACCGGTGTTGTCGACCGCGACGGCGTTCGACGTGTTCACGACCGAGAACGTCTGTTCTGGCTGCGGCGCGATACCGACCGACGAGCCGACGGACTGCTTTCGGGCGCCGTCCGCGTCGTCGAACGTGGCCGAGAGGTCGAACTGATAGGGTTCCGATTCGGCGTTCTCGGAGGCGCTCACGCGGTACCGGAAGGTCCGCTGTTCGCCGGTCTCCCAGACGTCGACGTACCGCGAACTCTCCGTGCCGCCACCGACGCCGAGGTCGCCACTCCGACTGGCGAGCGTCACGGCGGCGTCACGCGCGACCTCGTTGCCCGTGTTCTCTACGGTGACGGCGACCGTGCCGGTCGACCCGACGCGGGCGTTGGACTCGACGTTCGTCACGTCGAAGGTCGCGTCGTCGGTGACGTGAACCGTGACCATCGCGGTTCGCGTGACTTCGTTCTCGTCGCGGCTCCCGTCGCTCTCGGAGATATAGCTCGTGTGTTCGTACGCCAGTTGCACCGGTATCTGGTACTTGCCGGGGTTTGCGTCCTCGTCGATACTGACGTCGAACGAGACCGTCTTCGAGGGCCCCTGTGGGAGCGTCCCGAGCGACTGCCGGGAGGTCGTGACGGATACCGGCGCACCGCCCGATTTCACGTCGACCGTCAGTCCGCGAGCAGTCGTCACCTCGCTGTTCAGGCTCGGGTTGCTCGCAGATCCGGAGTCGAGGTCGCCGCTGTTGACGAGGACCACGTCGAGCGTGGTCTCCTCGCCCGGCGAGACGGTGTTGTCAGCGAACGTCACGTCGATGTCGGGACTCCCGCTCACCGCGGCGGCGGCGGTACCGGCGGATAGCAAGAGCGCGACGACGATCAGCGTCAGTGGTGTTCGGAATCTCATTGCGTGGGGACAGTGATAGAGGGGAGTTCGTCAGCCGATACGGGGATCGTTGGGACGGGCAAGTCCGTGTTCGGGCCTTTAGGGTCGTCGAACCCGAACCACCTATCGGTCATCTCGTATCGAACGAACGTTCGGTCAAATATCAACGTTCCGGTTACCGACTGGTACGAAGCACTTTAGTCTACCAAACGAATATTCGGTCGGGATGACCGACGCGCTTCCGTTCGCGGGCGAACCCGAGGACTCGCACGAGGCGATAATGCGTGCGACGTTCTGTGCACTGCAAGAACACGGCTACGCAGGACTCTCTATCCAGCGTATCGCCGACAAGGCAGACCTCAGCAAGTCGACGTTCTACCACCACTTCGACGGGAAAGAGGATCTGCTGCTCTCGTTCCTCGAGTTCACCCTCGAAGAGTTCGACCGCATCTTCAAGCTAGAGTCGACCGGCGACCCGGCGACAGACCTCCAGACGTTCTTCGGCCTCCTCCTCGGGGACTTTCCCACGGTCGACGGGATGCCAGAACAAGAGGACATACTGGCGACGTACGTCGAATTGCGGGCACAGGCAGTCCGTAACCCGGACTTTCGGGCGAAGTTCACGGAGACGGACCAGAAGTTCACCGACCGTATCGCCACCCTCATCGAGGAGGGTCGCGAGGACGGTGCGTTCAGAGACGTCGACGCCGAACGCACCGCACAGTTCCTGTTGACCACGCTAGAGGGAATCACGCTCCAGAACGCGACGCGAGACGACAACCCGCTCCCGCAGATGCGCGAGGCCATGGAGTCCTACATCGAAAACGAACTGCTGGTCGAGGACCACACCGAGTCGTAGCCATCCGGTCTCGTCGACGTCACGGCAGACCAGCGACGTCGACGCCTCCCCGACCGAGGCACCGTGTACGCCTGTTGCTCGCAATCATCGCTCTCAAGCTACTTCGCGACGGACTGAGCCCCTTCTGATTACCCGGAGTTTCGGCCGATATCGCGGTACGTCTCGACGATGTCGTCGAAGTCGTCGAGTTCGGTCCGAAGCTGCCACTCCAGTTCGTCGGCACGCGCTTTGAGCGCGGTGTACTCGCTGCTGTCTTCGAGCTGTGACACCGACTTCTCGGCCTCCAGCACGGCTATCTTCGACGTTATCTCGAAGAACTCGTCCAGTCGCTCGTCCTCACCAGGTGAGTCGAGATGCTGATCGAGCGTCGACAGTAAGGTCTCCCGGTCGACCGGTTTCCTGAGGTAGTCGTCGAACGCCATCTCGAGGATGTTCAGATCCGGATCCACGGCCGTCAGCATGATGATAGCGCCCTCGTAGCCTCGCTCACGGAGTCGGTCGAGGACCTCGTCACCGTGTACGTCCGGCATCCGACGGTCCAGTAGAATCGCGTCCACGTCCGGTCCGGCCAGTTCCAGCGCCGCCTCGCCCCCGTACGCGACGCTCGTCTCGTAGCGCTCACGGAGTCGAAGCGCCTGTGTGTCCGCGATGTCGTGTTCGTCGTCGACAATCAGGACATGCCCACGTCTGTCTGTGCCGGGGGACACGTCCCTCCAGTAGGACGGAGAGACGCATATGTCTTATCGCCCGGCGGCGTCTCGAAAAAGGTTAACTCGTGGCCCGTCGACTCCGAAGTAGGATGGACGACACCTCCGGTAACGGCGCCGCGGCGTCCGGACGATTCGGGAGCCTCGCTGTCGTCGTCGGCTACATCGGCGCCGGAGCGATAACGCTCGCTGTGCTCATACTCGGGGTCGACACAGTAGCTGATCTCCCCGTCTCGCGAACGGTCGGACTCGGTCTCGGCGTCGCACTCGGCGGTGGTCTCGGCGCCGTGGTTCACTTCCTCCAGACTGCGGACGACGCCGAGATAGCGGACGAGACGATGACCGTCGACGTCGACGACTCGTCCGTGCCGGCGCCACAACCAGCGGACCTCTTTGACGGTCACCCGGATCCCGTCCTCTACTACGCGAACGAGGGTCACGGGCCGGTGATTCGAGCGGCCAACGAGGCGTTCGCCGCGACGTTCGGCGTTCCGGCCGACCAACTGGCGGGGACACCACTCTCCGAGGCAGTGCTCGTTACCGGTGCCGAGACGGCGGCGGAAACACAGCTAGACACGGACGGGTTCGACGCCGTCGTCACCTGCGAGACTGACAGTGGGGCGGCGTCGTTCCGACTCAGGACTGTCGCTTCCGAGACGAGCGGGTACGTCCTCTACACTCCGCTAGACGACTGAGCGAGTTAGCTCGGCCGGCGGCCGATCTCTTTGAACGCGGTGTCGATGCTCTCGAACTCCGAGAGCGCCTCGTCCATCTCCGATTTGAGTTCCTCCACACGTCGTTCGAGCGACTCGATACCGTCGCTGTCTTCGAGTGTCTGCGGAGTCTTCTCGCCTTCCAGCAGCGCGAGTTTCGACGTGACTTCGAGATACTCCGCGAGTCTGTCATCGTACCGGCGCGCGGCCAGTTGCTGGTCGATAGCCGCCACGAGGTCCGATTTATCGACCGGCTTACAGAGGTAGTCGTCGAACGGCATGTCGATGATGTCGAAGTCCGGGTCCACCGCCGTTATCATGATGACGCGGGTCGAGATGTCGCGGTCCCGTATCTCCGCGAGGACGTCGTCGCCAGAGATGTCTGGCATCCGTCGGTCCAGTAGCACGACGTCGACGTCCTCGTCGACCCGGGCGAGTGCGGCCTCGCCACCGTAGGCCGTCTCTGTCTCGTACTGGTTGCGGAGACGCAACGCATAGACGTCTGCGACCTCTTCCTCGTCGTCTACGACGAGAACGGTCGCATCCGCAGTGGAGTCTGACACGATATTATCTACTGCTAGCTGCGTACATATAACTATTCGTCACCGTCTGAGTCCCGGTACTGCCGGTCGGGAGCGGTGTCGAGGGCCGTCTCGGTGTGTGCCAACGAGCGGTGACGGAACGGAACTTTAAAGATTGCGTCACGGCCAGATTCGGGATAGGAATGCTCGCGCCACCGCTGCAAGTCATCGACAGCTTCCTGCTGAACTACACCATCGGTGATATCCTGCTCTTGGGGTTCGTCGTGGGCGCTGTCGGCATCCTCCCGATGCGCTCGCTCCGGATGCTGGGCGTCCACACCATCGCGATGGGTGCCCTGCTCCTCATCACGCCCGCAGCAGCGATGGAACCGAACGCCGGCAGCGTCCTCGCCTCGTCGTTCCAGTACAAACTGTTCGGGCTGGTACTGCTCGCCGTCGCGCCGGTCCTCTACGCCGTTGGCCGCCGCTAACCCAGTTTCCCCAGCGCGGTGAAGAAATCGAGCGGTGGCCCGGCCAGCCGGATCGGTTCGCTCGCCCGCGACAGCGTCACGCGCTCCGGCGGTGTTATCTCCTCGCGGACCCGTCCGTCACTGACTACGACGCCACTTTCTGCATCCGTCAGCGTCACGACCACGTCGCTGTCCGCGTCGACGACCAGTGGCGGCATCCCGTCGACCTCGGCCATCCCCGTCACCACGAGGCCCGCGACGTCGGGGTGGACGAGCGGCCCGCCCTCGCTGAGGTTGTACGCCGTCGACCCCGTGGGCGTCGCGACGAGTACCCCGTCGGCGTGCCCGCTGGTGTACAGCGACCCGTCGACGCGCACCTCGAACGTCCCGCCACCGCCGGAACCGCGGTGGGACCCCTGCACGACCACTTCGTTGAGCGCCGGAGAGAGCGTCCATCCGGGGCCGCTGGCCCGTAGCCGCGGCATCGCTCGCGTGCGGGCACTGCCGGTCTTCTGGATGTGTTCGACCTCGGCGACCACCGTCTCGACGGCCTCCTCGGGCGCGAGGGCGTTGAGAAAGCCGACTTCGCCGAGGTTGACGCCCATGAGCGGCGTCGACCCGGCACCGCGGGCGGCATAGAGGAAAGTCCCGTCCCCGCCGATGCTGACGACGAGGTCACAATCACGCATCTCCTCGACCGGACGACTCGACGGCTGTGATGCGTCCCACGCCTCGTGGTCGTCTAAGGCCGCTCCGGTCGTCTGGTCTACGGCCACCGATTCCCCCACCTCGGCGAGGCGGCCGGTCAGCCTGCTTGCGAGCGACATCGCCCGGTCGTTGTCTCGCTGGGCGACGATACCGACGGTCATTGCCCGTGTGTTTCCCGCGGGCGGGTATAAACCCTCCACGACGGCAAGGTTATATTTATCTGGGCGAGAACGTCACTCCATGGCCCGGGTCTGTGGCCGGTGGTCGGGGCGATGAGTGACGACGAGCGACGGGACGACGACTGGTTCGAGAGCGCTGTCCAGAGCGAACCCGAAGACGATACCGACGCCGACGACACGGAGCGCGAGGAGTCGACCGACGCGGAGCGTGACGACGGTCCGTTCGAGGACGCTGATGGCGACAGCCCGTTCGGGGACGCTGGCGGCGACAGCCCGTTCGGGGACGCTGGCGGCGACAGCCCGTTCGGGGACGCTGGCGGCGACAGCCCGTTCGGGGACGCTGGCGGCGATAGCCCGTTCGAGGACGCTGGCGGCGACAGCCCGTTCGGGGACGCTGGTGGCGACAGCCCGTTCGACGAATCCGGCGGCGACGGGCTGTTCGACGACGACTTCGCGTCGGCCTTCGAGTCCGCCGGTGACCCCGGTGGCGGCGGTGGCGCCGACTTCGAGGACGAGGACTTCGACTCCGACATCCCGCGCATCGACGTCGGTATCGACGGGCTCGACCGGATGATACAGGGCGGGATTCCCCGTCGACACCTCCTCGTCACTATCGGGTCGGCAGGCACCGGGAAGACGACGTTCGGCCTGCAGTTCCTCCACCACGGCCTCCAGAACGGCGAGAGCTGCGTGTTCATCACGCTCGAACAGTCACACGAGGCCATCATGGACACCGCCGACGACCGTGGGTGGGGGTTCGAGGAGTACGAGGCCGAGGGTCGACTGGCCGTCATCGACTTAGACCCAGTCGAGATGGCGAACAGTCTCGACAACATCCGGGGCGAACTCCCGGACCTCATCGAGGACTTCGGCGCGGACCGACTGGTGCTTGATTCCGTCTCGCTGCTCGAGATGATGTACGACAAGCCCTCGAAGCGCCGGACCGAGGTGTTCGACTTCACGCGGTCGCTGAAGGACGCCGGCGTGACGACGATGCTCACCTCCGAAGCCAACGAAGACAACCCCTACGCCTCCCGCTACGGCGTCATCGAGTACCTGACCGACGGCGTGTTCATCCTTCAGTACGTCCGCTCGGAGACCCGCGAGACCCGTCTCGCCGTCGAGATTCAGAAGATTCGGAACGCGAATCACTCCCGAGAGACGAAACCCTACGAGATAACCATGGACGGCATCAGCGTCTACCAGCAAGCCAATATCTTCTGACGGCGGGACCGGAGTCGGCGTGATTCGGGACGCCGGCGCCATCACGAACCACACGTATCACGACCGGCCGTGTGATTTTAAGCCGCTGCCTGTCGAGTCACCGCTATGGTGCTGCTCGTTCCCTTCGACGGTTCGGAGCTCTCACAGGCCGCCCTCGAACGCGCGACGGAGTTCTCCGAGTACACCGGTGAGGACGTCCTCGCGCTGGTCGTCATCCCCGACGAACCCGACTACGCTCTGGAGCGCAACTGGCTCAACCCGAACGACCCCTTCGATCCGGACGACATCGCCGACACCCTGCGTGAGCGCGTCGCCGAGATAGCGCCGGAGGCGGAGTTCCGCGCGGAAGTCCCGGAAGACGTCAGTTCGATGGCCTCCATCACCACCGACGTGGTCCGGACGATTCGATCGGTCGCCCACGACGTCGACGCGTCTATCGTCTTCGTCGGCAGCGAGAACGCCGGCCGCGTCTCGACGCCCGTCTCCAGCGTCGGTGCCCCCGTCTCCGAGGACCCGCGATACGACATTCACATCGTGCGACACGCGTAATCGCGGCAGGTGAGCCGCGATTGCGCACGCCCGAATGTCGGCGATGTGGCCGGCGCTTTGTCACGCGTAACCGCGGCAGGTGAACCGCGAAACAGCGGCGTATCGGTAGCCTCGGCCGTCAGCGGATGACCGTCACGGGCACCGTCGCCCGGCGGACCACCGTCTCGGCGACGCTCCCGAGCAGGATTCGCGAGACCCCGGAGCGCCCGTGACTCCCCATCACGATCTGGTCGATGTCGTGGTCGTCGGCGTAGTCGACGATGGTCTGGGTCGGCCGACCGACCTCCAGCACTCGCTCGACCGTTTCGACGCCGGCGTCGTGGGCCGCCGCTTCGAGGTCGTCGAACAGCGACTCGGCGGCCGCCTTCTTCTGCTGGTACCACTCCTCGGAGAAAGAGGGAACAGACGCCTGCGCGCTGTACCCGGCCTCGGCCGGGTTGATGACGTGTAAGAGGACGACCGTGGCGTCGGGGTAGTTGTCGACGACGAACTCGGAGGCGGCCTTCGCCTGGTCGGACCCGTCGACGGGGACCAGAATACGCTTTCCCATACACTCCCTGCCCGCGGCCGACGGCTTGAATCTTCGGCCTGTGACAGCGACTGCGTCAGGGGACGCGCAATCGGACCGTCCACAGCGACCGAACGGCGTCGGCCAGCGCGCCCTCCGGGTCGCCCGTCGCGTCGACGGTCCGGGTAACAGCGGCGTCGGCCTCGAACTCGTGGATGACCGACCCCTCGCCGACGACGTAGAGGGTGTCGGGGTCGACCGCCTCGATGGCGGCCCGACAGCGTTCGAGGTGGCTCGCTATCTGCTGGTCGCGCAACCGTTCGAACCGGGACTGAGAGAATCCGCCCTTCGAGTGCTGGCTCTTGAGGTCGGCGTCGAAGCCGTGGAACGCGGTGCGCTCGCCGTCCTCGTACTCGCCGAGCGCGAACAGGTCCGAGCGGACGAGAGCGACCGTGTACTGACCCGTCGGTTCGAACCACGACCGTTCCAGTTCGACGCCGGCGCTCCACGTCGCGAACGGTTCGGGCGGCACCGGGACCGAGAGACAGGCCGACAGCAGGCCGGCGTCGTCGGTCACCGCGAGACACGGGGCGGCGCGGGTGACCAGCGACGCGCGGTCACCGAAGGCGTCTCGGACGGGGCCGGGTAAGTGACTCTCGTCGGCGACGTAGGCAGTGAAGACGCCCTCTGGCTCGCTCTCGACCGACGAGAGTCGGTCCAGTATCTCGCCCACTCGTCGGCCGTTGAGGCGGTCCTCGGCGCGGTAGGCGTACTCGCCGTCGTCGGCCTGCAGTCGCTCGACGCGGTCCTCGAGTTCGGTAACGCGGTCCTCTAGCCGGTTGACCTCGGCTTCGGCCTGCTGTCTGGCCGTCGACGCCTCGGCGCGGCGCTCTTCTTCGGCGTCGAGTTGCCGTTCGAGGTGGCGTTTCTCCGCTTCGAGGTCAGCGACGCGCTCTTTGAGCGAGGCACGCCCCAGCAACCGGTCCAGCATCGACTGGACTGCGGACTGGGACGGGCTTAAAAGTGGTTGCCCTCAGACGGCGCTATCGGGCAGCGCCGACGTCGTGTCGGTCACCGACAGCAGTTGGGCCGCGTGGTCCGCCTTCGCGAGGAACACCTCACGAAGGCTGGGCGGGTTCCGCACGTTCGCAGATTCGAGCACCTCGTCCGGGACGGCGAGGGTGTCGGCCGGGACCCGGTCGTCGCCGTGGACCGGGAAGTGTCGGGGGCCGAGTTTCATTACGAGCGGGAGGTCTGTGCGTTCGACTCCCTCGCCAGAGGCGTACAGTTGCTGGTTGACTCGCTCGTGTTGGTCCCGACACATCGCGGCCGCCCCGTCCTGACGTGGTTCGACGTAGAGGCGACCGAGGTAGTAGCCGCGGGAGAACTGTTCGAACATCGGTACGGTCGTACGTGTGGTAGTCACACACATAAGCTTTCGCCGATACCCTTTTGCCGTCGGGCTTTCAGGCCGTAGCTCTCGCGCGCCGGGACCGATAGGGTTTCTGCGGGGCGGGGCCGAGAGGCCCCCATGGACAACGAGCGGGGGCCGTTGCCGCGTCGCTACGCGCGGTACTATCTGGAGAACACGCCGAGTCTCGTGTGGCTGGTCGTCGTCAACGTCGTAGGAATCCTCGTCGGCGTCCGGTACTACGTCGATACGATGCCCGGCGTCTCGACGTTCCTCTGGCCGCTGTACGCCGATTCGCCGACCGCCCTGTTCCTGCTGACGCTGTCGCTCGTGACGCTGCTCCCGTTTCTCGGGCGCTCGCTCGACGACGTGCCGGCGAACCTGCCGCTGGCGTACCTCCACACTATCGCGCTCGTGTGGCTCCTGAAGATGGGTGTGTGGACGTTCGTCGCCCTGAACCTCGGCTTTAGTGCGTACTTCCCGGAGCCGTGGGCGTACTTCGGTATCATCGTGACCCACGTCGGGTTCATCGCGGAGGGGCTGTTAGTCCCTCACTACGCCCGAACGACTCGCGGTGCGCTGCTGACGGCGCTGGTCGTTGCACTCGGCAACGACGTCGTCGACTACGGCTTTGGCTACTACCCGCCGCTCCGGTACGATCCGGGCCTCACGCTCGTCGTCGCGACGGTGGCGCTGTCAGTCCTCTCGGTCGGAGTGGCATGGAAGATCATGCCGAGGCTGGACGAGAGACGCTCCTAAACGCTCTTGGACCGTCTGCACTCGTTTCACTCGGCGCTGAACGGAGCGAACGAAGGGGCCGCTTTTTAGGGTGGGTCGGCAATGAGCGAGTAGAGATGACTCGACGGTACGTTGTGGGACTCGTGCTGTGTCTCGTCGCCGCTGCAATGCTGGGCTTACCGGCGGCCGCGGCACAGGAGACGACCACCGACACCGCGACCAACGAGACTGCGACCACCGACACCGCGACGAACGGTACCGCGGCCAACGACACCGACGGCGGACCGGGTCTCGGGGCGCAACTGACCGCGTTCCTGCAGTCCAGTTCGGCCGCGACCGACGACACGGTCGAGAACGGTATGTGGCAGGCCGGGTTCGAGCGTGCGAACGAGAATAAACGGGCGCAGATGGTGACCAGTCGAACGGGCGCTCTCGAACAGCGCCTCGAACGGCTTCGCGAGCGAAACGAGAGCCTCCGCGAACGGTACGAAAACGGAACCATCCCCCGGCAGGCCTACGTCGCCCAGCAGAGCCGTCTCGCCGCCCGCATGGACGCACTCGAAACGGCAGTGAACGACACGGACGAGGCCGCAGCAGTGGCCGGCGTCGAGGATAGCAGAATCGAACGGCTCAAAGAGAACGCCAGTCGGCTATCAGGACCGGACGTCGCCGCTATCGTGCGTGGGAACGGCGGCGGCCCACCGGTCGACGCTCCCGGCCAATCCGAGGCGAGTACCGACGAGGGAAACACGTCGGCGAGAGGCCGTGACCGAGGCGCTGACGGTCAACCCGGAGACGGCGGCGCCGTACCGGCCGACGAGCCCGGTCCAGCGGCCGGTGATGACACGGACCCTCGTAACTCGAACGCGACGAACAGTTCCGCGAACGAGACGGCCGGCAGCGACGGCGCGGGAAACGCGGGCGGCGGTGCTGGCGGCGCTGGTGATGGCGGTGCTGGTGCTGGCGGCGACGGCGGTGCTGGCAGTGCTGGTGATGGCGGTGCTGGCAGTGCTGGTGATGGCGGTGCTGGTGATGGCGGCGACGGCGGCGCTGGCAGTGCTGGTGATGGCGGTGCTGGTGGCGACGGCGGTGCTGGTGGCGACGGCGGTGCTGGCAGTGCTGGTGACGGCGGCGCTGGCAGTGCTGGCGACGGTGGCGACGGCGGGAGTGGGGACGGGTCGGCCGCCGGTGGCCGCGCTAACTGACGGCCGCAGGAGTCACCCTTTTCTACTGCGACCCGCTACCCTCGGGTGAATGGACTCCGCCGAGTTGCTCGACTTGCTGGGGAACGCCAATCGGCGACGTATCCTCCGCTTGCTCGCACACAAACCCTGCTACGTGACCGAGATAAGCGAGTACATCGGCGTCAGCCCGAAGGCCGTCATCGATCACCTCCAGAAACTGGAGGACGCCGGCCTCGTCGAATCTCGCACCGACGATCAGCGCCGGAAGTACTTCTCTATCGCCCGGAACCTCCGTCTGGAGGTCCGCGTCTCCCCCTACGAGTTCGGGACCAAGAGCGCCTACCCGGCCAATCCCGGACTCGACATCTCCACCTGTCGGCACCTCTCTATCGACGTCGACGAGGAGGGCGACGGCGAGTTGCGTGACCTCGCCCACGAACTCGAACACCTCGAACAGCTGGAGAACGAACTCTCGCTGGCCCAGCGGTGGGTACAGGGTCGCGTCACCGACGTCCGCGACCAGTTCGACCAGCGCGTAGATGACGGCGACGGCCGCCTGTACGCGGAACTCGTCAGTGCGCTGTCCCACGGGCCGGCGTCGGTCCGGAAGTTAGCACGGACTATCGAGGCACCGCCCGAGATGGTCGACGAGGCGCTCGAACGACTGGCCGATGAAGGCGTCGTCGAGCAGACCCGCGACGGGTGGCAGTTACGATAGGTCCCGCGTCAGGCCGTCGCGCAGGTCCCGGCCGAAGTAGTGACCGAGGAGTGCGAGGACGAGCCCCACGGCGGCGGCGACGGCGAACAGGCGCCCCATCCCGAGTTGACCGCCGGCGATGCCACGGACGACGAACTGCGAGAGAAAGGACGTGACCGAGAGGAGGCCAGCGGTGACCCCACCGGCCAGCGCCGTCTCCGCGTAGCGTCGCTCGCTCGCCACCAGCCCGTAGACGAACGCGCCGGCCGGAATCCCGAGTAGCGCGGTGAACGGAAGCAGGGGGACCAGACTCCCGGCGACGGCGCCGCCGCCGACGGCGACGAGCGCGAACAGGAGCGCCCGGAGCGAGAAGTAACTCCCGCCTGCTGACTCGGACTCGGTCTCGGTGGTCGTCGAGAACCCGTCGAGACGGCCGATACCGGGGCTCTCTTCGGCTGTATCGGCCTCCGCGTCGGCCTCGCGGGTCCGCTCTGCCGTTCGCTCGGACATACGTTTCGTTCGGCTCGCTGGACCTATGGCCTTTGTGGAGGTGCGGCGGGGGCGACTGGAACAGGCGCCCCCACCGCCCGGAGCGAGCGCCGAAACAAATGGGTTCAAGTCACGCCGGCAGGAACCCACGCGCATGAACGCAGGCGACCGTGTTCGCGTCGACAGCGCGGACCAGAGCTACGAGGGCGTCTTGCTGCCCTCCAGTACGCCCGACCACGTCGTGGTCAAACTCGACGGCGGGTACAACGTGGGCATCGACCGGGACGAGGCGTCGGTCGAGGTCCTCGAATCCGACGTCTACGACGTCGAGAGCGCACAGGACGAGGACAGTCACTCCGAGATCGAGTTCGACGAGGAACTCCCGACGGTGTCGCTCATCTCTACCGGCGGCACCATCGCCTCGACCGTCGACTACCGCACCGGCGCGGTCACCGCGCAGTTCGACGCCGAGGACGTCCTCCGGGCGGTGCCGGACCTCGCGGGGATGGCCAACTACCGGGGCCGCGTCGTCGCCAACATCCTCTCGGAGAACATGACGACCGACGTGTGGCAGGACCTCGCACGCGCCGTGAAAGCGGAGATCGAGGCCGGCGCCGACGGCGTCGTCGTCATGCACGGCACCGACACGATGCAGTTTACGGCCTCTGCGCTGGCCTTCATGCTCGATACGCCCGTGCCGGTCGTCTTCACGGGTAGTCAGCGCTCCGCGGACCGCCCGTCCTCGGACAACGTGATGAACGCCGTCTGCGCCGTCGAGGCCGCCAAGAGCGACTGCGCGGAGGTGCTGGTCTGTATGCACGCCGACGAGTCCGACGACCGCTGTGCGCTCCACCGCGGCACCCGCGTCCGAAAGAACCACACCTCCCGCCGGGACGCCTTCGAGACGGTCGGCGCGAAACCGCTCGGCGACGTCGACTACGACACCGACGGCGACAACGCGGTGACCTTCCGCCGCGAGTACACCGAACGGGGCGAGGCGGACCTCGCGCTCCACGACGCCCTCGCAACAGACGTCGAACTCCTGAAGTTCACGCCCGGGATGGACACCGAACTGCTCGAAACCGCCGCCGAGGGGGCCGAGGGTCTCGTACTGGAAGGCACCGGACTGGGCCACGTCAACACCGAGTGGATTTCGGTGCTCGACGACCTCGACATCCCCGTCGTGATGACCAGCCAGTGCCTCGAAGGCCGGGTGTGTGACCGCGTCTACGACACCGGCCGAGACCTGTTAGCGGCCGGCGTAATCGAGGGCGAGGATATGCTCCCCGGCACCGCGAAAGTGAAACTGATGTGGGCGCTCGAAAACGCCGACGACGCCGCCGACGCGATGAGCGAACCGCTGGCCGGCGAGATTCAGCAGCGGTCGACCCCTTGGTTGTAGCGCTCGCGACACCGCCGGCCGGGTCGAACTGACGTTTTAAAACCGCGTTTTGCGACGGTTACCACACGACTAGTAATTTCGCACACACCCGAGCGTGCGGACATGTCTCGACAGCAACTCGTCGCGCTCGTCCTGACGGTCGCGGTCTGTGTATCGCTGGTGCCCGTCGCCGTGGCGGGCCCGACCGACGCGGACGACTGGCCCGGCGAACGCGGTGGGCCCGCCGCGACGGGGTCCAACGCGGGGAACGCCCCCAGCGGCACGAACGTCACGCTGGCCCACGAGTATCCGGCCGGCGACTCCAGAGCGGGGGTCGTCCACCAGAACGGCACGAGAGGCGCGGGCGAACCGACCACGCCGGCCGTCGTCGACGGGACGATGTACGTCGGCTACGACCACACCGGTTCGCCGGGCTATCACAGCAGAGGCGACGTCGTGGCGTACGACACGACGACGGGCGAGATGGTGTGGAACCGGACCGCGTTGCCGAAGGTTCGGTCGACGCCCTCGGTGGGCAACGACCGCGTCTACGTCACCGGAACCGGCCCCATCTACGACCGACAGCACCCGGAGGAGGCGAGTGCTGTCGGCGGTCGCCCGGGCGGGACGTTCGCCATGAATGCGACGACCGGCGAGATGGAGTGGTCGCGAAACGTCTCTGGTCAGGGGCAGGTGCTGGGCGAGGACCGACTCTACGTCAACACCGGTCGCGCGGTCGCGCTGAACGCGACGACCGGTGAGACGGTGTGGGACGGTCCCGACGACGTTCGACCCACCCACCTCGCGCTGTCGAACGGGACCCTCGTATTGACCGAGGCGTCCCGGAACGTCTCTGTCGTCGCGCTGAACGCGACGACCGGCACGGTCGAGTGGAACGCCACCCTCGACACGTCCGCGGAGTCCGCCGACCCCAGCGGCCTCGCTATCGACGACGGGACCGTCTACGTCTCCGACGGCGAGGACACGCTCGGAGCGCTTTCGCTCGCAGACGGCGCCGTCGAGTGGCGGCGAGACTACGGCCAGAGCGGCGAGCAAAGCGGCCTCACTGCACCGGCGGTCCAGAACGGCACCGTCTACGTGAGCGAGACGCTCGGACACTCGGCGGTGTACGCACACGACGCCGAGACGGGAGCGACCGAGTGGCAGTTCGACCCGGCGGGCGCGGCGTTCGCTGCCCCGACCGTCGCCAACGGGACCGTCTACGTCCCCGCGAAACAGGAACTGGCGTCCGGGGACCGCACCTCCGAAGGCGTGTACGCACTGAACGCCAGCACCGGCGAGCGGCGCTGGACGTACGCCGACGACCGACCCATCGACCGGAGTACGGTGGCCGTGACGCCCGCGGAGGGCCACGTGTACGTGACGCTCGGCGAGCGAGAGATATTCTACAACGACGGGGCGCTGTACGCCCTGAACGCCTCGGACGAGGCGCCCGCCGACTACAACCGGTTCGTCGACAGAATCGACGACGACCCCGCCCCCTCTGTCACCCTGGCGTCTGACCCGCCGAACGCCGAGGACCAGAATCTGCCGGGCGGGTACAACGTCACACTGACCGCGAACGCCAGCGACACCGACGGCACCGTCACGGCCATCGAGTGGGACGTCGACGCGGACGGCGAATTCGAGCAGTCCGGCGAGTCCGTCACGATTCCGCTTGATTACTGTGGGGCCCTGACGGTCACGGTTCGCGTCACCGACGACGACGGCAACGTCGCAACCGACCGTATCGTGCTGTCGACGGTATAGCGCGCCCGCCAGTTCGAAGCGGCCACGGAGTCCGGGCGTTCGAGGCCGGGGTGGGCACCGTACTCGGAGAGGCCACTGCGTCTCCCGGCGTACGGTGTCGAAAACGCGACGTTATGTCTGTTTAACAGAGGGATAGTAAATGGGAACTGCGATAAATTCTCCCACAGATGGAACGAAACCAACTCCTGACAATCGCAGCCGTCGTCGCTATCTGTGGGTCGGTCGTGCCGACCGTCGCCGCCGCGGGACCGACACTCGCGGAGACGGGCGACGACTGGCCCACCGACCGCGGCGATCTCGGACGGACCGGTGTGAACGCGGGTAACGCGCCGACCGGCCCGAACGCGACAGTCGAACGAGACTACCCCGGTACGGGGACGGAGTTCGGTGAGCCGACTGCTCCGGCAGTCGTCGACGGCACGATGTACGTCGGCTACGACGATACCGGCGGCGACGTGAGTTACCAGAGCAAGGGCCACCTCGTCGCCTACGACGCCTCGACCGGCGACGTCCTGTGGAACCGGAGTCGGTTCCCGAAGATTCGCCAGACGCCGACCGTCACCGACGGACGGGTGTACGTCTCGGGCCGCGGGCCGTACGACAGCGGGATGGGGCAAGTCACCGGCGACACTCGCGGCGGCGTCTTCTCGCTGAACGCGACCACCGGCGACGTGCGCTGGGCGCGCAACGGGAGTGACTTCGACCGGGTGACCGGCCATCTGGTGGCCGACGGTCGCGTCTACGTCCAGCAACCGAGGGTCCTGCGCGCACTGAACGCGACGACGGGAGCGACGGTGTGGTCCCGGAGCGACGTCTCGGCCGACGCGATGGCGTGGGGTAACGGAACGCTCGTCGCCGTCTCCGAGGGGAGCGACGGCCCGACGGTCACCGCACTGGACCCGGCGACGGGCGACCAGCGCTGGGCGACGACGACGTCCACCGACGACGAGTACGTCGATCCCGGTGGCGTCGCCGTCGCCAACGACACCGTCTACGTCTCCGACGGTGAGAACAACGTCTCCGCACTCGCCGTGGACGGTGGCAGTGTCGAGTGGACGACGGCGTTGCGCTCCGAGACGGGTGACGTCCCGGCCGAGTCGGCGTCCGCACCGGCGGTAGCAGCAGGCGTCGTCTACGTCAGCACGACCGACGATGCGGTCGGCACCGTCCACGCCGTCGACGCCGAGACGGGGGCGACCGCGTGGCGGTTCGAACGGGCCGAGGCGGAACTGTTCGCCCCGACCGTCGCGAACGGGACCGTCTACGTCGGCGCGAAACAGGCGGCGAAAGCGGGTCACCTATTGGCCGACGGCGTCTACGCCCTCAACGCGACCGACGGTGGAGAGCGGTGGAACTTCGCCCGCCAGGAGTTCATCGACCGGAGCGTCGTCTCGACCACGCCCGCCAGCGGGAAGGTGTACGTCACCGTCCGCGAACGGGAGATATTCTTCAACAGCGGTTCGCTGTACACGCTCGAATCGACCGACGAGGCCGTCGGCCCCCGACACCGGTTCAGAGAGGGCCAGCCGGTGACCTACGAACCGACCCTCACTGTCACGACGACCCCGCCCGACGCAGAGCACCGGGACTTAGACGCGGGGACGAACGTCACGCTGACCGCGAACGCGAGCGACCCCGACGGCACCGTCGCGGCCATCGAGTGGGACCTCGGGAACACCGGTACCGTCGACCGGTCGGGCGAGCACATCACCGTGCCGCTGGACTACTGTGGAACGCTGGTCGTCAGGGTCCGAGTCACCGACGACAGCGGCGAGACCGTCAGCGAGTGGATCCGGCTCTCGACCTGACCCCGGCGACGCGGTGGCCTGTCGATACGTCGTCGGTACGCCCGAATCTCCCCGACGTGCGCACTCGGATGGCCGTCTAACGCGACATTATCACGGGTTATCTCTCAGATAGTAAACCTCATTCTCTTTGAAACGGCAGCTGATGGTACGAAACAAATTGTTGACAGTCGCAGTGGTCGTCGCCGTCTGTGGGTCGTTGGTCCCCGCCGTCGCCGTCGCAGGGCCGACCGCGACGGACGCGTCGGCAGACGACTGGACGGCCAGTCAGGGCGACGCACAGAACACGAACGCGAACGACGCCGACGGGCCGACGGGCCCGAATGCGACCGTCGCTCGGCAGTTTCCGGACGGTGGCGCGGAGTCAGACATCGGCCGACCGTCGGTGCCCGCCGTCGTCAACGGGACGGCGTACGTCGGCTACGACGACTCTGGATCCAGTGCGACCTACGTCAGCAAGGGCCGTGTCATCGCCTACGATACGGCGAGCGGCGAGGTCGAGTGGAACCAGAGCGACATCCCCGGATTCACCGAAACCCCCACAGTCGCCGACGGCTACGTCTACGTGACGAGTTCGGGCGACGGGGCCGACACGGACGACGACCCGGCGAATCAGACCGCCGGGGTCTACGCCCTGAACGCTACCACCGGCGAGATAGCGTGGACCCGGACCGGCTCCGATGCGGGTAACTTCGTCGTCAGCGACGGTCGGATGTACGTAGAGACCGGGGCGAACCTCACCGCGCTGAACGCCTCGACCGGCGAGACGGTGTGGACCCGGCCCGCCGAGCAGGACGCCTTCGACATGGCCGTGGACGACGGAACGCTGGTTCGTCGAGAAGGGGGGCCGTCGGGGAACGAAACCACCCTGCGAGGCGTGAACGCCTCGACTGGTGACGTACGGTGGAACGCTACGCTCACCGGCACCGATACGTTCGACAACTACTACGTCGTGCCCGAGCGATCGACCGTCAGCGCCGCCGACGGGACCGCCTACCTCACGGTCGGCGACCGGACGCTCTCGGCCGTCTCGCTCGACGACGGGTCGATCGAGTGGGAGCGGACAGTCACCAACGAGAAGCGAAACCTGGAGACCCAGTGGCTCTCCCCGCCAGCAGTCAAGCACGACACAGTGTACGTCAGCACGCTCCACGGGAGCGACGACGGTGACAACAGCACCGTCTTCGCTCTGAACGCGACGACGGGCGAGACGGAGTGGCAAGCGTACAACGACGCGAAACTGTTCGCACCGACCGTCAGCAACGATACCGTGTTCCTCCCGGCCGAACAGGTGACCGTCGAAGGCCAGCAGTACGGCTCCGCGCCTCGTGATGGCGTCTTCGCACTGGACGCCACCTCCGGTGAGATCCGCTGGACCTACGCGCTCCCCGGCCTCGCCCACAGCAGTCGGTTGTCGGCCGCGCCGGCCGAAGGGGCACTGTACGTCCGCACGACTACCTGGGACGTCTACAGCGACGACGGGCGGGTGTACGCGCTGGAGTCGACAGCGAACGCCACGCCAGCAGACAGTCGGTTCATCCTGCAGGACGACCCCCGGACGAAGCCGTTCGTCTCCATCGAGACGGACCCGGCAAACGCCGGGGACCGCGACTTAGACGCGGGGACGAACGTCACGCTGACCGCCGACGCCAGCGACCCCGACGGCGACGTCACCACCATCGAGTGGGACGGCGACGAGGACGGCGAGTTCGAACAGTCCGGCGAGTCCATCACCGTCCCGCTGAACTACTGTGGGACGCTGACGGTCACGGTTCGCGTCACCGACGACAGCGGCGAGACGGCCGTCGAAAGCGTCGAACTGACCACCTGACTCGTAGCTTTTTCCCCCCGCCGTCCGACGGACGAGACATGTCACCGACCGTCCGTCAAGCACGGGCCGACGACTACGACGACGTCGTCGCCTTCGCCGAGGAGGTATGGGCCGACCGGCCCGACACCGTCGACTACATCCCCGAAGTGTTCCGGCAGTGGGTCGACACCGACGGGCCGACCCAACATACCGTCGTCGCCGAGGTCGACGGCGCGGCCGCGGGCCTCTGTCAGGCAGTCATGCTCACCGACCACGAGGCGTGGTTTCAGGGCATCCGCGTCGACCCCGACCACCGCGGCGAGGGCCTCGGGAAAGCGATGGTCGGACACCTCTTCGAGTGGGCCCGCGGGCAGGGCGCGACCGTGGGCCGAAACATGGTGTTCTCGTGGAACGACGCCGGCCTCGGGCAGTCCGTCGCCACCGGGTTCGACCCGGACACCGCGTTCCGCTGGGCGCACCCCGAGCCACGCGACGTGAGGCCCGACGCCGACGGGCCGGCCGTCGAGAACGACCCCGCGGCGGCGTGGAGTTACTGGACCGGGAGCGAGGGACGAGGCGCGCTCTCCGGCCTCGCACTCGACCCGGGCCAGCCGTGGGCGCTCTCGGAGTTGACACGGGAGCGACTGTACACGCTAGCCGACGAACAGGCCGTCTTCGCCGTCAAGGACGACGGGACGTGCGGGATGGCCGCCCGGGTGCGAGAGACCGTCGACCCCACCGCCGACGAGACGCTCGCGGAGTACGCCCTCGGGACGTGGGTCGACGCCGACGCCGCAGCGTCCCTGTTCGACGCGATACGCGCCGACGCCGCCCAACTGGACGTCGACGGGACCAGAGTGTTGATTCCGGAGACGCCGCGTCACGTCGCCGAGGCGGCCTTCGTCCGGGCCGACCTCGCGGACTGGCCGGACTTCGTGCTCTCGGCCGACCTCACGTGACGACAAAAGACCGCCGATTAGCCGCCGCTGACCGGCGGAAACAGCGCCAGTTCCGACTCCGAGTCCACCGTCGTCGCGAGGCCGTCGCCGTCCGCGAACGGGTCCTCGCCGTCGACGAGGAGGCGGACGTGGTCGGCCAGTTCACCGTCTTCGAGGAGGTCCTCGGCCAGCGCCGGTCGCTCGGCTAGCAACGCGTCCAGTGCCGTCTCGACTGTCGCACCCTCCGCCACGTCGACGCGGACGGTCCCGCCGTCGGCCGCAGTCCGCAGATGCGCGAACAGTTTCCACTCCATACTCGAATCGGGGCCGGCCGTGACTAAGAGCGTTGCGACCGGTCAGGTGCCACCGCGGTCGGTGTCGTCGCTGTCGTCGGCCAACTCGTCGTCGCCCGCGGCCGTGTCGCCCCGTTCGTCGCTGCCAGTCGCTTCGGCATCCGCGGGTTCGGCGTCGTCTCTCGCCGCGTCGCCGTCCGAGTCGTCCGTGCCGGAGATATCGGCCGCGTCGACCTGTTCGTCGGGGTCCCACACCGGGATAGTGTCGTCGGCGTCTGTGTGCGACTGGGCCACCGACTCCGCGTCCGCCGACGTGCCGTCCTCCAGAAGCGCGCTGTCGTCACGCTCGTCGTCGGCATCGGACGAGTCGGAGTCAGTCTCGACGGGCACCTCCGCAGAGTCGGTCCCAGCGGCCGTCTGCGCGTCGTCGGTGTCGACCGCCGAGTCGGGGTCGGCGTCCGCGCGCTCCTCGTCGGGGTCGGGGGCGGCCGTCTGCGCGTCGTCGGTCGGTGGTTCGTCTGCTGCGTCGCTCACTCGGGGTTCTGTCTCTGCCGTCCCGGCCGTCTCGACACGTCGGAGGCCGTCGGGGGTGGCGATGGCGTAGATCACGTCGCCGGCCGCCAGCACGCGGTCCCTGGAGGGAATCGTCTCCGGACTCGCGTCGTCGCGGGTGATGGCCGCGACGGTCACGCCGAGACTCCCAACCGTCGTTCCGACGAGGTCGCTCCCCGCCTCGACAGTGACGGTGCCCATCGTCTCGTCTGCGGCGCGGAGGAGCGAGGCGAACTCCCGGTCCGGTCGGTCCTGTACCGGGAGCGTGACCAACTTGTACGTCTCCGCCGGGTCGAGTTTCGGGGTGTCGGCCGCGTCGATGGCGACGGTCACCACCTCGTCGGCGATACCACGGAGTTCGCCGGTGAGCACGCGCTTTGGCGGGTCGTCCGCCCAGACCTGCACGAGGTCGCCCGAACTGGCGGCGTGTGCGGGGTCGGCCCGCACGGCGACGGCGTTCGTCGACGGCGGCAGGGTCGGCCCGATACCGGCGGCCCGTGACCCGACGGCGAGATAGGAGACGTCGCCGTCGTCGCCGAACTCGACGTCGACGTGGCCGACGCCGTAGTCCGTCTTGAGTCGCGTGACGAGTCTGTCTCGCAGTTCCCCCTTCGTCAACCGACGGGGAAAGAGGAACCGGCGTTCGGCGAGTTGCGCCTTCGTGGCGTCGGGCATCGGGTCGTAACCCACGATGTCGGCAATCTCCTCGGGGAGGTGGACCGAGGTGACTCGCCCGACGGTCTGGACGATTTCGCTCACGTCGGCGTCGACGTCGCGCCCACCGGTCGCGGCAAAGAGGTCCGTCCCGAGGCGGTCACCGACCTTCGTCCCGGTCAACGCGGCGGCCCCGCCGACGGCGAAGGCCGCGAGGTTCGGCAGGACATCGCTGGACGCGAGGACCTGTTCCTTCCCGAGAATGACGTCGCCGAGTGAGCCCGTCGTCCCGAGGTACAGCGCGACCGCGCTCAGTCCGAAGAGGACGCCGAGGCCAGTCGGCACGCGTTCGCGGACGTACCACCGGTACCCCATCGCGACCATCCCGGCGGCCGACGCGGCGGCGATGCCGAGGCCGAGCAACTGTGCACCGAGAACGAGCGGATCGTCCGTTCGCAAGCCACTCTGCAGTACCACTCCCCCCTGCAACGGTGTCGCGGGCGTCATGCGACCGCCTCCTCGAAGGCGTCGAGGTCGTCGTGTGGCCCGACGGCGTACAGTTCCTCGCCCGCCTCGATGGTCGTCTCCCCCCGCGGCGCGAGTCGCCACCCACCCTGTTCGCGGACGGCGACGACGGCGACGCCGTACGTCTCTCGGACCCGCGCCTCTCCGAGCGTCGTCCCGTCGAGAGCGCCGTCGTCGCGGACCGTGAGTCGACGGAACCGGTTGCCTGCCCGTCGCAACAGCGAGACGAGTTCGTACTCCCGCCGGGTGCCCCGTGGCTCGACGACCACCTTCGCCGACTCGCTTCGGAGGAGTGGCTGGACGTCCGTCCGGTTGACCGCGATAGTCAGGCGTCCCTCGCCGCCGTCAGTCGTCGGCGCCCCGACCGGTGCCGGCGGCGCCTCGGTGTCGTCGGCTAGCTCCGGGTCGTCGGGCGTCTCGACCGACGTTTCGGACCCCTTCGACCGGGCACTGACGACGGTCCCTCTGACCTGTGCGTCCGTCGTGAGCACCGTCACTTCGTCGTTTCGCGCCAGTCCGGTCGGGAGCAGTGCATCGACGGAGACGGCGTGTCGCCCGTCGGTGACGCGTTTCGAGAGTCCCGAAAACGGCGGCGCGGCGACGACGGTGGCCCGCCCCTGTT
Organism: Haloarcula sp. S1AR25-4; assembly: GCF_031624555.1. NCBI lineage: Archaea > Methanobacteriati > Methanobacteriota > Halobacteria > Halobacteriales > Haloarculaceae > Haloarcula > Haloarcula sp. S1AR25-4. The sequence goes on from NZ_JAMQOR010000002.1 coordinate 431,431, forward strand.
CGTCGATGGTCACCGCCACGTCGCCGAGGTCGAACTCCGTCTTCAGTCGCCGCTCCATCTCCGCTTCGAGTTCGCCGATACGGAGGTCGGCGGGAAACGTCCACTCGCCGCCCCGAATATCGGCCCGGAGCGGTTCCGACAGCGGTGGGTACCCCTCCATGTCGGCGACTTCGCCGACGACGCGGATACGGACCTCGTCGCGCCCGCCGAACCGCTCTACCACGTCGGCCGAGAGCGTCCTGTCCCGGAGGCCCTGAAACGAAAGTCGCTTCGGGAACGTCGCCCCCATCTGGTCGCCCTTGCTGTGGGCGTACATCGACACCATCCCGACGAGGACGATGGCAGTGATGATTCGCTCGGCGTTGGGCGCCTGCGTGATGGACTCGTCGGCAAGCGCCAGCAACCCGCCGCTGACCCCTGCCAGCGCGATCGCGAGGACGGCGACGGCGAATCCGGGGAGGGTGACGCCAGTGAAGTACTTGAACCCGAAGCCGAGCGCCCACGACGCCAGCGCCGGGATGACCCCGACCAGCAGGCCAAGATAGATGCCCAGGAGAATCTCGATGGGGAGCGAAGCCATGTCCCCATCCTGCGCGGCCGGTGGTAAATCGCTTCCGACGGTTCACCCGGCCTCGTCCCGGAGGTGGTGGGACAGTACATTTACACCACCCCATCGACACAGGGGTGATATGGACTGGTCGCGGGAGTGGTTGGGGACGCGGGCGACGATACTCCTTCCGACGCTGGTAGCCGTGCTGTCGTTCGCGACGGGCGTCGCCAACATCACCGCCCCCATCAGTGGAATACTCGGCACCACCGTCCCCGAGAGCCTGCAGCAGGCCGCCGGTTTCACGGGTGCGCTGACCGGCTTCTCGCTGCTCCTGAGCGTCCTCGGCCTCCGCCGCCGCCTGCGTATCGCGTGGTACGTTACCGTCGTGTTGCTCCCAGTTTCGGCGCTGCAGGGCGTGGTGCAGTCCTCGCCGCTCTCCCTGCCGCTGGTCGTCCTCTCGCTGGTGTCGCTACCGACGGTGCTGTTGAACCGCCGGCGGTTCGACCGGAAACTGGACCTCTCGACGACGCAACTCGCGGCGGGGGCGGCCCTGCTGGGCGCGCAGGTGTACGGCACCGTCGGGACGTGGGCGCTCCGCGAGGAGTTCGTCAACGTCGAGACGCTCACCGACGCGTTCTACTACACGCTCGTCACGGCCAGCACCGTCGGCTACGGTGACGTGACGCCGGTGAGCGAGCGGGCGACGCTGTTCGGCATGTCCGTCGTCGTGCTGGGGACGGCCAGTTTCGCCATCGCGCTGGGGTCCCTGCTCGGCCCGGCACTCGAAAAGCGCTTCGCGGAGGTACTCGGGAACATGACTGACGCACAACTCGACTTGCTCGAGAACCACGTGGTGGTTCTGGGCTACGGCGACCTGACGGAACCGATACTCGAAGAACTCGTCGACGCGACGGATTTCGTCGTCATCACGCCGGACTCGGAGACGGCGGCCCGCCTCCAGCAACGGGACATCGCGGTGCTGACCGCCGACCCGAGCGACGAGGAACCGCTCCGGCGGGCCGGCATCGAAGACGCGCGGGCGGCCGTCGCGGCCACGAACGACGACGCACAGGACGCGCTGGCGATTCTGACAGCCCACTCGCTCAATCCGGACCTGAACATCGTCGCCGCCGCGACGGAGCGAGAGAACATCGAGAAACTCCGTCGGGCGGGCGCGAGTACGGTCATCAGCCCCGCGCTCATCGGCGGCCACCTCCTCGTCCAGTCGGCGCTGGGTCGCGAAGGGATGGAGAACATCGCCGACCACCTGCTGGACATCGAACGCGAGGACGACGCCGACATCTAGTGGCTCCGGTCGACGATAGCCACGTCGGTATCGACGTCGTCCAACCGCTCGAACGTCGGCGGTGAGACGAACCGCGACGCCGCACTCCGGTCCCGACTGGCCCCAATCATGACGAGGTCGTACTGGGTCCCGCTCGTCTCCAGAAACTCGTTGATGCCGGCACGGGAGACGCGCGTCTCGATGGCGCCGTCGAACGGTTCGACGAGGTCGGCGAGCATCTCTTCGGCAGGGCGGCGGTTCTGGTGTTCGTCGATACAGGTCGCGACGGCGACGTGACCGCTCTTGCCCGCCAGTCGGGTCGCAAAGTCGACCATGTTGTGGGCCACGTCGCTGGTGCGGCGAACCGGCACTAGCACCCGCTTCCAGTGGGACCGCTCGGCACGCGAGCGGTGGACGAGTACGTCAGTGTTCCCCCGGAACAGGCGTCGGAGGTACGGCGACAGTGCCCCGTGTTCGCTCTCGTAGGGCGCGACGACGAGGTCGCAGTTGGTCTCGGCGGCCGTTTGGAGCGTCGTCGCCGCCGGGTTGCCGTCGTCGATGGCGACGACGACCTGACACGGGACGCCGGTCCGCGTCTCGATTCGGGCGGCGTGGGTTTCGAGCCAGTCGACATGTGCGTCGAAGTCGGCGGCCTCTGTCGTCTGTGCGTCGACGGCGTCACCGCCGTCCCCGGCGATACGGCCGGCCAACTCGGTTCGCCCCGTGCCCGATACGTCGGTGTCCGTTTCGGAGAACATGTCCAGTTTGACGGTGTCCTGCAGCAGTTCCCGCTCCGTCGCCGCGGCCTCCGAATCGGAGACCATGTCGAGCAAGACGACCTTGCTGGCCTCGTGTGCGGCCGCGAGACGAGCGCCGAGCATCGCCGTCCGGCCCGCAGTCTCGCCGCGCATCGGCACCAGCACGTGGTCGTCGCCGGTCGTCGACCCGTAGAGATACGTCGCCCGCCGGTCGTAGAACCGGGCCCGCCAGACGACGAAGACGCTGGCGACCAGCGCACTCGCGAGGGAGATGCTCCCGACGAAGGCGAGTTGCTGGTTCGGTTGGACCAGCAACGCCAGCAACGCCGTCGAGTACGACGACGGTTCCTCGATGTCCAGCGGCCACGTCACGAGACCGGTGGCAAGCACCGCGAGGCCGGCGGCGGTGGCGCTGACCGCGAACTGGCCAGTGGGTGGCGCGAGGACGGCGCTCGACACGTTGAGCGCGCCGAGGCCACAGACGGCACCGATGGTGAGACCGACGACGAACCGCTTCGGGTCGGAGTACTTCGCCGTCGGGTCGACGAACAGCGTGTAGGTGCCCGACGCCAGCGGCGGGAACAGCAGGAACGTCAGCTGCGGGACGGCGTTGGCCAGTGTCGTCACGACGGCGATGAGCAACGGGACGAACACGAGCATCGAGAGGTGGACGACGCGGTTCGTCGTCTCGGCCCAGCGGCGGAACTCTCGCAGTTCCCGACGCTCGACCCGCCGGGCACGCGAAAGCAGCGTCCGGACTCGCCGGGCCAACTGGTCGAGCATATCTACACAGTCACACGACGAGGCCGTAAGTTCACCGCCGGGCGACGTGGGGATGCCAGCGGTCGCCGCCTCAGAGCGACGTGGCGGCGGTCAGCGAGATTTCGATGGCGCGTTCGACGTTGTTCTTGGCCTTCTCGGGGAGTTCCTCGGCGTCGGTCGTCCCCTTCTGGGTCCCTTCGACGAGATTGCCGTCGACGGTACAGATTGCGCCGGCGGCCAGTCCCTTCCGTCGGGCCAGCGAGAAGATGGCGGCGGCCTCCATCTCGACGGCCAGCAAGCCGGCGGCTTCCCAGTTCTCGACGTACGCGTCGGTCTCGGCGTAGAAGGCGTCGTCCGTGGCGATTGGGCCGACGTGGACGTCTTCGCCGTTGGCTTCGGCCGCGTCCACCAGCGCCGACAGGGCGTCGTAGTCCGGGACGGCCGGGACTGCCGTGGCCTCGTAGCGGTCGGTCGTCCCCTCGTCCTTGGCGGCGCCGGTGGCGACGACCATGTCGCCGATTTCGATGCCGGACTGGAGCGCCCCCGTGGTGCCGACGCGGAGGAACGTCTCGACGCCGACGGCGGCCAGTTCCTCGACGGCGATAGCCGCCGACGGCGACCCGATGCCCGTCGAACAGATCGTCAGGTCGGTGCCCTCGTAGGTGGCGTTGACGACCTTGTACTCGCGGTTCTCGGCGACCACCTCGTGGTCGTCGCAGTGGCCGGCGATGCGGTCGACGCGGCCGGGGTCGCCCGGCAGGAGCGCCACGTCGTTCAGATCGCCCGGTTCGACCAGCAGATGGGGTTGTTTCGCCATGGCGGTCGTTCGACCCGACCCAGTAAGAACGCCGGGGATTCGTCGGAACAATGAGGTAGGGGCAGGGCAACGGTGTGGGTATGAGTGACGACTTCTCGCCGTTCGACAGGCGGATGCGCTGGCCGGCGGTCGTCTCGGCCGTCGCCGGGTTCGGCCTCGGGTTCGTCGCCGTCTTCGCCCAGCGGACCGGCACCGGCGCGGACGTGCCGTGGGTGTACGCGCTCCCGTTCGGCGCGCTGGCGGCGGCGTTCCTGTTCGGTGTGATGTACCGCAACCTCTCGAAACAGTACGGCTGAGTCAGAGTTGCGTGACGAACACCGGGACGACGAGCGCCAGCGTCGTCCCGTAGATGAACGACGAGAGCGCCCACTGCTGGACGACGTCGTCTCGCCGGCCACTGAGACTCCCGCCGGCGCGGGGCATCGCCACGCGCTCGAAGAAGTAGTAGACGAACAGCGTGACACCGACGGCCCCCAGCAGATGCGGAATCGCCGGAACGCCGGCGAGCGAGAGTCCGGCCGGCAGTATCGCCGCCAAGGCGTAGACGAGAGCCCCGTACAGCAGCGCCGCGGCGGTGCCGGTGACGTGGTGGACGGCCACTGCGAGTGGAGTACTCACATCGGCCGGGTCGACAGCGGTCAGTCCCCCGGCGGCGACGTACGCCGGAAGGTATCCCTCCGGTTGGACGTACATCGGGATGTTCAGCAGAACCGCCGCGAAGACGCCGGAAAGCACGCAGATGAGCCCCCACTGGCCGAGCGAGAACGACAACATATCCGACACCTCGCTGGGGGGCACAATGAGCGTTTGGAACCTACACCGGAGTAAAGAGGAACAGCACGACGTTGTTCGTCGCCGGACCGAGGCCGACGGCGGCGATGAACGCCAGTAGGAGGCTTCCCTCGGCGGGTTCGTCCTCCAGATACTGGTGCATGAGGACGACGACGGCCACAGCGACGACGAGTTTCACCAGCGCGAACAGCCACCCCTCACCGATGAGAGGGGCCGTCGGGAGCGTCCCGGCGAAGTCCATGATGGCACGGGGCACCGGCGAGCGCTCGCCGACGCCGATGACGTCCGTCCCGATGGCCGTCGACACGCCGTCGAAGGCGTGGGCGAACACGACGACGGGCGCGGCGTACCGCGTACGGACGATTATCGGCGTCCGCCAGAGTGCGACGAGCAACAGCGTTATCGCCGAGAGGACGACAGCGCCGACCACGGCCACGGTGGGCCAGACGAGTGCCAGCAGTTCCGAGCGAAGCGCCGTGATAGCCGCGAGCACCAGCAACACCGTCAGGATGCCCGTGCCGGTCAGCCCGAGGTTCCGCGAGACAGTCTCGTCGTGGCCCCGCCGGACGCCGAACAGCGAGAGGAGGACCCACACCGTCCCCAGCGTGACGTACGTCGTGAAATACACCGACGGCGTCCCGAACAACGGTCTGAGGACCGGGTCGTACACCTCGATCGGGGGTTGGCCGAGTGCGTGGAGCGTCCCGCCGATCGCCATCCACGGAGCCAGCGCCACGACGATCCGCTGGTCTATCGGCGGGTCCAGCGCGACCAACAGAGCCGACACCACCAGCGTCCCACCCGCGAGCGCCGCCAGATACGGCACCGGCGGCAGTCCGAACCCCGTAGGCAATACCATATCTGCACGCCGACCCGGCACGCCGAAAAGGTTCCGGCCTCGCGTCGCGTCGTCGGGACGTTTAGGTGCTCGCCGCCTCTGGACCCGGTATGGACGACCTTCCCGACCGGGTGGAACACACCGTCCTCGGACCGACGACGACGCCCGACGACGTGCGAGCGTGTCTGGAGGACGCACTGGAGTACGGGATGCGGGCCTGTATCCCGCCGTGTTACCTCTCACTCGCGAGCGACTACGCGAACGTCCCGCTGGCGACGGTCGTCGACTTCCCGCACGGACAGGGAAGCACCGACACGGTCTGTCACGCGGCCAAGCGCGCGTGGGACGACGGCGCCGACGAACTCGACGTGGTCTGTAACGTCGGTTTGCTGAAAGCCGGCGAGGACGACGCCGTCCGTGACCACCTCACCGAAGTCGTCGCCGCCGTTCCCGTCCCCGTGAAGGTCATCGTCGAGGCACCGCTGCTGACCGACGAGGAACTCCACCGCGTCGGTCGACTGGTCGCCGACGCCGACGCCGCCTACCTCAAGACGGCGACGGGGTTCTGCGAGGGCGGTGCCACCGTCCACGACGTGGAGATTCTGAGCCAGTACCTCCCGGTGAAAGCCAGCGGGGGCGTGGGGTCCTACGAGGACGCGACGGCGCTGTTCGACGCCGGGGCCGAACGCATCGGGGCCTCCAGCGGGGACGTCATCGTCTCCGAGTGGCGCGACCAGCGACCGGAGTAGGCCGCTCACGCCCGCAGTTCGCAGGTCTCGGTCGACTGTATCCACGCGCCGTCCTCCTCGTGGTCGTAGATGAGGAGTTCGTCGTCGACCCGAAGCGCTGTGTACCGGTCGTCGACCGGGGCCCTAGACAACTCTCGCTGCGGTTCGAATTCACCGGTCATGGTGGCTCTGTGACGCCGAGGAGCGTCCCGCCGGCGTGACCGACACACGCCGGGTCGGGGACCACGAGGACCGTGCCGTCACTAGAGATGGAGACACCGCAGTCCTCGTAGACGAACGCGACGTGGCCGTTCGTAGACGCCGCGAGCACGCTCGAGAGTGCGTCCGGTTCGACGACATCGTACAACAGCGAATCGACGTCCGTGGGGCGTGTCCCCGTCGTCTCGACGACGGCACCGACGATCGTCTGTGTCAACTGCTCTGTCGAGGAGACGTCGTCGACGGTCCGTTCGACGTGCTGGTCTCGTGTCTCGCGCTGACTCATCGAGTCAGCGGACGCACTATGCGAGGATAGAGATGACTGCTACATGGACACGCCTCGTGGACCGGGACACACTATACATTTAGATTCGGGCGTTCCGACCCGTTCACGTCAGTCTCGGAGGCGACGCCGAGAGAGTCAGTAGCGGGCACGGTCACTCACCAGTCTCCTGCCGCCAGCGCTCGCGACAGGTCTCATCGCAGAACGCGTAGATACGGTAGCCCTCCTCCGGGTCTGCGACCACCGGGTACCACTCCGTGGTGTCGATTCCGGCACCGCAACTGGTACAGATACGGGGCTGGTCCGTCGCTGTCGTCGTGTCTTCGGGGTGGTCACCGGCCATACAGTAGTGAAATCGGGGCGGCGTCTATCGCACGGTCCAACTGTCGGCGTGTATACACGCCAGTCCTACAGAGGGAAAACGGACGTCGGTACGTGGATAGGGCCGCCGCGTCGACACCCACTATACACTGAAACCGCGCTCACTCGTCCAGCAGCAGCGTCAGCAGTTTGTGCTGACTCGCCCGCAGATGGCGGTTGAACGTCGGCTGTGAGACGCCGAGGGCCGCCGCCACCTCCTCGCCCGTGTTCTCGCGGGGCCACTCGAAAAACCCACTCAGGTAGGCCGTCTCGACCGCCTCTCGCTGTTTGTCGGTGAACCGATCGAGGAGTTCGGATCGGAACTCCGTCGCCGTCTGTACCGGCCAGTCGCGTTCGCGTCGAGCGAGCAACGTCGCGCCCTCGAAGGCCGTCTCGAACATCTCGGTGAACTCTCTGACGTCACGGTCGGCGGCCAGTTCGACGACGAGACGGCCCGTCTTGCCGTCGCTGGTGAGCGACTGCACTGTACCGCCGTGGTCGAAGACGGCGCCGACGATGCTCTCACCGACGACCGAACACTCAAAGAGGCTCTCGGAGTCGTCGCTGGCGACGTGTCTGACCTCGCCGACCCCCGGCGTCTCCGCCGCGGACTCGCGGACTTCGTCGGGGTCGACGGCCTCGAGTGTGACGAACACCCGGAGCGGGCCGCTCCCCTCCGCGACGACGCCCTCGAATTCGAACTCGCCGTCGACCGCCTTCACACACCGAAACAGCGCCGTGTCCGGGTTCTCGATGCTGAACTCCAGTTCGACCCGTCGGTTGCTCATCAGGGTCGTCTTGCGCTCGACGGCGTTGATGGCGTGGCCCACCGTATCGCCCAGTTCCGCGAGGACCGACTGCTCGACGTCGTCGAGGTGGGCCGGATCACTTCCGTAGACGGTCAGCGCGCCGTACAGTGCGCCTTCGTAGCTCACCGGTACCGAGACGACGGTGTGGTAGTCACGCTCCAGCGCTGCCTGTTCCCACGGGTCGAACGGTGGGTCGGAACGGGCGGGCGATGCGACCTGTGTGGTGTGTTCGCCGACAGCACGACCGGCCGGTTCCGCTCCCCCGACGGCGACCGTGATGGCGTCTAGGTATCCCGACTCGTCACCTGCCCACGATGTCGGCTGAACCTCGTCGCTGACGGGGTCACGCGCCCCGAACCACGCGAACTGATAGGGGCCGGTCGCCGCGAGCGTCTCACAGGCGACCGTCTCTATCTCCTCCCGAGAGTCCGCGTCGACGAGCGCGCTCGTGACGTCGCGTAACACCCCGTTGACCCGCTCCATCCGGGTCAGGCGCTCGGTCTTCGTTTCGAGCGTCGTCGTGTGCTCCCGGAGCGAGGCCTCGCGGTCGACTCGGTCAAGCGCCGTCTCGACGTGGGCCGCGAGCACTCTGGCGAGGTCGACGTCCGCGTCGGCGAACGATTCGGGGGTCGTCTCGCCGGTGATGAACACCCCGTGCTGGCCGAGCGGGAGAACGATAGCACTGTCGAGTGGGGTCCCCGGGCCGGAGACGTCGGCCCGGAACTCGATGTCTTCGTGGACGGTCACTTCGCTCTGGACGAACACCTGCCAGGACTCGCCGTCCTCCGGTTCGAACAGCGACGCGTCGCCGACCAGTTCGGCGACGGCGTCAGTCCGGGCACGTGGGACCAGACGGTTCCGTTCGGGGTCGTAGAGTTCGACGGCAGCCAGTTCGAGTCCAAGCGTCTCACGCGCCGCCCTGACGGCGATGTCACAGACGGCCTGCTCTGACGCCGCTTCGGTCAACTCCCGTGACACTTCGTTGAGCGTCTCCAGTTGGGACTCCCGACGCGTCCGCTCGGTGATGTCACGGCCTTCGGGGACGAGCAGTTCCACGTCGCCCCGTTCGTCGGTGATGGGACGGATAGAGAAGTCGATAGTCGCCACGCGGTCGGTCCCCTGTACGTCCAGTTCGTGGCGGACGAACTCCCCGTCGGCCGCCCGCTGGACGTCCGCTCGAACCCGTTTCCGGATGTCGCCGTTCGTCTGGAACCACGCCGTCTCCCAGACGGGTTTCCCGACGACGTCGTCCCGGTCCAGACCGCCAAAGTCCAGCGCCGTCTCGTTGGCTTCGAGGACGGTTCCGTCCGGGTCCAACAGTCCAGTGAACTGGTAGGTCTGGTCGAACACTGCTTCGAGGCGGCGCTGGCGCTCCTTGCGGTCGGTGATGTCGGTGATGAACCCCTCGATGGCGACCAGTTCGTCGTCCTCGAAGACGCCCTCGCCTTGCTCCCAGACCCACCGCTCGGTGCCGTCGGCGCGGCGTATCTGGTAAGTGAGTGTGAACGGGTCGCGTTCGTCTATGGCCGCCTGCACCTCGTTCCAGACCCGCTCCCGGTCGTCGGGGTGGATGACGTCCTCGCCCCAACTCACGTGTCCAGACTCTATCTCCGGTGGGTCATAGCCCGTGAGGTCCGCACACCCGGCGCTGACGAACGACATCGGCCACCCGACCTCGTTCTCACAGCGGTAGGCCATGCCGGGCAGGTTGGCGACGAGCGTCGAGAACATCCGGTTGCGCTCTCGCAGTTCCGCCTCCACTCGTTTGCGTTCGGTCACGTCCCGGCCCTCGGGGACCAGTGCCACGACCCGCCCGTCGTCGTCCGTGACGGGAGTCAGCGAGAAGTCGACCGTTATCTCTTCGCCGTCCGCACCCACCACCGTCGCCTCGTAGCGGACGAACTCACCCGTGGCGGCCGTCTCGACGGCATCCCGCAGGCGCTCGCGGGCGGTCTCGGAGTGGGACCACCAGTGGGTCTCCCAGAGCGGTGTGCCGACGACGTCTTCCCGTTCGACGCCGGCGAACGCCAGTGCCGTCTTGTTCGCCTCGACGAGCGTCCCGTCCGGTTCGGCCAGTCCGACCAGTTGGACGGGCGCTTCGGTCAGCGTCTCGTACGACCGGAGTTTGTCCGGTGCCGCTGAGAGGTCCGTCGTGACGACGCCGTAGCCTGCCGGTTCACCGTCCGACTGGAGCGCGACGACGGCGAGTCGCCCCCAAAAGCGGGAGTCGTCGGCCCGGACCAACCATCCCTCGTCGACGACCTCGCCCTCCGTCTCGGCCCGGTCGAGTAGCGCTTCGGGGTGGTCCGCCGTCACGTCCCCGTCGGTGTAGAACGCCGCGAACGGTTCGCCGAGCGCCCCGTCGCCGTCGTAGCCCAGTAGCCGCCCGGCACCGTCGCCCCACTCGGTGACCCGCCCGTCGCTGTCGAGGACGAACACGCCGTAGCGATGGACCTGTTCACAGAGGAGGCGGTAGCGGTCGGGGTCCTCGCCGAAACCGTCCCCGGCGCCGTCGGTGCAGGCGACGACCGGACCCGCCGGATAGCCGCGCCACTCACCGAGACCGCGCGTCGTGTCGGCCCCCCGACCGTCGGGCGAGAGCGGCGCCGCACCGGCGACGTCCCGGTCGGTCACGGTAACCGGCGATCCCCCCGTTCTGAGATGCCGGACACGCATACAGGTAAACGTCACTGCACACACACATATAGTACTATGCGCAATCGGTCGCTGACCGGAGTCCGTACGGCTATGGGACAGTTCCAGACTGTCGATCTGACCATTGCCGTTCCGACGGGCCGGACGAATCCGTCGCGCTTTTGGCCGGCAAGCCGTATCGCTAGGACGAATGGCCCGCTATCACATCGAGACGTACGGGTGCACCTCCAACCGAGGTGAAACCCAGCAGATAGAGCAAGCGCTCCGCGAGGGCGGCCACCACCCCGCCGACGGTCCCGAGTCGGCGGACGTGGCCATCCTCAACACCTGCACGGTGCTGGAGAAGACCGAGCGCAACATGCTCCAGCGGGCCAAAGAACTGGACGAGGAGACCCCCGCAGATCTCGTCGTCACGGGTTGTATGGCCCTCGCACAGGGTGAGGAATTCCACGACGCGGACGTCGACGCCGAGGTGCTTCACTGGGACGACGTGCCCCAACACGTCCTCAACGGGGAGTGTCCGACGGTCACGCCCGACACCGAGACAGTGCTGAACGGCGTCGTCGGCATCCTCCCCATCGCCCGCGGCTGTATGAGCGACTGCTCGTACTGCATCACGAAGCAGGCCACCGGCCGCATCGACTCGCCTCCCGTCTCCGAGAACGTCGAGAAGGCTCGCGCGCTCGTCCACGCCGGCGCGAAGGAGCTTCGCATCACGGGACAGGACACCGGCGTCTACGGCTGGGACACCAATCAGGGGACGAGCCTGCTTCCCGAACTGCTCGACCGCATCTGCACCGAGATAGACGGCGAGTTTCGGGTTCGGGTCGGCATGGCGAACCCGAAGGGCCTCCACGGCGTCCGCGAGGAACTGGCCGCGGTGTTCGCCGAGCACGACGAACTGTACAACTTCATCCACGCGCCGGTCCAGTCCGGGTCCGACGACGTGCTGGCAGACATGCGCCGGCAACACGCCGTCTCCGAGTATCTGGAGGTCGTCGAGGCGTTCGACGACGCCTTGGAGTACTGGACGCTCTCGACGGATTTCATCGTCGGGTTCCCGACCGAGGACCCCGAGGACCACGAGCAGTCGATGGCCCTCCTCCGGGAGACCCGCCCCGAGAAGATCAACGTCACGCGCTTCTCGAAGCGGCCCGGCACCGACGCAGCCGACATGAAGGGACTGGGCGGCCAGACGAAGAAGGACCGCTCGAAGGCGATGACCGAGTTGAAGATGGAGACGACGGGGCAAGCCTACGAGGACATGGTCGGCCGTACGTCCTCCGTGTTGCTCGTAGAGGACGGCACCGACGAGTCGCTGGTTGGCTACGACGAGGCCTACCGGCAGGTCGTCGTCGCCGACGCCGAGGAGCGCGGACTGGAAGTCGGCGAGTTCGTCGACGTCGAGATTACGAGCCACAACACGGTGTACGCGTTCGGCGAACCGATCGAGCGGGCGGCGCTGGCGGACTGAGGCAGCCTATCGGTGGGTCAGACGCCCCGACCCACCGACGCGCCGCGACGGCTACTGGTCGTAGTATACGTACGTGAGGTTCCGATAGGGGATGTAGGCCACACGCTCGATGTCGCCCCCCTGAACCGCTTTTTTCAGATGCACGCCGTTGGATCCCTCGACGACTTCGAGGACTTCTTTTATTTCGGTCCCGTCGCTCATCTCTGCTGTCATGTGTGCCATGCTGTCTGGCACTACGGTCCGGGGAGGGAAACCGACACGGGTGCCGATCGCGGTTGCGACATGGTTTCCCGGGGTTCGAGAGCGTCACGACACGAGCGCTCACTCTAAGTCCGCCAACCGTTCGACCTCGTCGTCGTCTTTCCACTCGCCGAGTTCCTTCGGGTCGACGTGGACGAACACGTCGTCGACTTCGGGCAGTTCCTGTACGGACTGGATGACCGCCGTCTCGATGTCGTGGGCCTCGGTCAGCGTCAGGTCGCCCTCCACCTCGATGTGGAGACTCACGTCAATTTCCGGGCCGACGTAGTGGGCGATGACGTCGTGGGCCCCCTGCACCTGCGGGTGGTCGAGCGCGCGTTCGAGAATCTCCCGGCGGAGGTCCTCGGGCGGTGCGGCCCCCACCAGATAGGCGACGTTGTCCCTGACGACTTCGACGCCGGTGTAGAGGATGCCGACGGCGACGACGATAGCGGCGAGGGGGTCCGCGAGCGGATAGCCGGCGGTGGCGCCGAGGACCCCGACGAGTGCGGCCCCCGCCGTGAGGATGTCGTTGCGGTTGTCCTTCGCCGTCGCGACCAGCGCCGGGGAGTTGCTGTCCCGCCCGACGGCCAGACAGTAGCGATAGAGACCGTACTTCGCGGCCCCCGAGAGCGCGAGGACGCCGACGGCGACGGGCCCCTGTGTCACCGCGACGTTGCCGGTCAGCAGGGCGCGGCCGGCCTGCCAGAGGACGACGCCGCCGGCGGCGAAGATGCCGGCGGCGACGAACAGCGAGACGAACGGTTCGATGCGCTCGTGGCCGTGGGGGTGTTCGAAGTCCGGTGGCTGGGTGGTGAGATAGAGGCCCGCGACGATGACCAGCGAGTAGGCCGTGTCTGCGGCGCTGTTGACCGCCTCCGACTGGACGGCGAGGCTCCCGGTGGTCAGCCAGACCCCGCCTTTCAGCACCACCAGCGCGAGGTTCACGCCGAGGACGAGGAGGCCGACCCGCCTGAGAGTGGCACGGCGCGACATCTACTCGGAACTAACGGGGGGAGGCTAAAGCCGCTTTGGAGGCGCGTCGATACGCACAGCGGCGTCGGGGTCTGTGACGGTGGTGTCGTCCTGGGCGGCGAAGGCGTCGTGGAGGCGGTCGTAGGTGTCTTCGACGGCCTCGACGATGACCTTCGTGTCGCTGACGACGGGCATGAAGTTGGTGTCGCCCTCCCAGCGCGGGACGACGTGGGTGTGGAGGTGGTCGTCGATGGACCCGCCGGCCGCGGACCCGCCGAGGTTCAGGCCGGCGTTGTAGGCGTCGGGCCCCAGCCCCGCCTCCAGCGCGTCGAAACAGCGCTGTTTCAGGTGGGCGTGGTCTAACAGCGTCTCGTCGTCTAACTCGCCGTACTCGCCGGTGTGGTCGTGGGGCACGACCATCACGTGACCCGGGTTGTACGGGTAGTTGTTCAGGAGGACGAAGGCGTGGTCGCTCCGCGCGACGACGTTGTTCTCCCGGTCGGCGTCGCCCTCCCGAAACGCACAGAACACGCAGTCGGCGTCGGGGTTCTCGTTCTCGCGTTCGACCCAGTCGATGCGCCACGGCGCGAACACAGAGTCCATACAGCCACCGTTCGGCCCCCCGACCTAAACGACTTCGAACGGAGCCAAACTCAGTATTTAAATCTGTCGGCCGTTCACGAGGTAAATACCCCGTTCAAGTTCGGAGAGTCGCTTTTGAATCGTCTACAGCCGTCTCTGGCAGCGGTTTACGAAAACCGGCCACGTCTTGCGATAAACGGTGTGAACGGAGTCCAACGAAAGGGGGTTTTTATGCGGTTCTTGGGGGAAGGGAGAGACGGGATGGCGACCACAAACGACGGCGTCGATATGTCAGAGTCGTGTTCGAACTGTGGGCGAGAGACACCGCACGAAGTCAGTCTCCAGATACAGACCGAGAGCACCAAACGCGAGAACGCGGAGTTCTCGCGCGAACCGTATCGGGTCAGCGAGTGTCTGGTCTGCGGTGAGACGACAAGCACGCGCATGAACAACGCATAGGCCATCCCGGACGAGTTCCATCCGCATCCGTCCACGGTTCCCCCGCCGCGCGGCCCCGATTACGTGGCCAGTGCTTCCTTTTCGGTGGCGGCGACACCGCCCGTACTGACGCCGCAGCAAAAGACGTCCGTACCGTTAGCGCGTGGTCACTTCGACGCCGTCGTCGGTGACGATGACGGTGTGTTCCTTCTGGCTGACGAACGTTCCTTCCCGTTCTTTGAGGACCGGATAGCCGTGGACGATGTTCTGCTGTTTCAGGCGGCGCAGCGCCATCTTCGCCCGCGGGGAGTCCAGCCAGCGGGCGGCGAACGGGAGCGTCTTGAACTCCTCGGTGATCTGTTCTAAGACCTGCCGAGCGTTCCGGTCACGCACACTCCCCTCGCGTTCGAGCGCGAAGATCTCCTCGTCGGACCCTTCCTGGACCTTCCCGCGGCCGTCCGTCGCGAACGGTTCGATAGCGACGACGTCGCCGGGCTGGAGCGTCGCCCCCTGCGAGACTTCGCGGTTGGGGATGTTCGGCGCGGTGTGCTGTTCCCAGTGGCCGAGACCGTGGCCCGTGAGGTTGACCACTGGGTTGAAACCGTACCCCTCGATGACCCGCTCTACGGCCGCACCGATCTCGCCGACGTCGACGCCGGGACCGGCGACCTCCAGTGCGGCGTCTAGCGCCTCGGCGGAGGCCGCCGCCAGTTCGTCGTGGCCCGAGAGGTCGACGGTGACGGCGGTGTCGGCCAGCCACCCGTCGACGTGGACACCGATGTCCAGATTCACCATCTCTTCGCCGAAGGTGGTCTCGTCGTCGCGCTCTGGCGTCGCGTGAGCGGCCTCCTCGTCGATGGAGATGTTGACCGGGAAGGCGGGTTCGCCGCCCAGCTCCCGAATCTCCTCCTCGGCCCACTCGGCGACTTCGAGGTGGGACGCCCCCACCTCGACGCGTTCTGCGGCCTCGTCGCGCACCTGCGCGAGGATCTCGCCGGCCTCGCGACACTTCTCGTACTGCTCGGACTCGAAGTCCACGTCGCTCATGCCCCGGCGTTGGGCGCTGTGCGTGAAAGCGTTTGTCGTTGGCCGGCAGCCAATCGACCGCCGGCGGATAGTCGGTCCCGCAGCGACGGACCGCGGGCCGGATGTCAGTCCGGCCCGGCCCGAGACGTCTGCATCGCGGCGGTGTTGTACTCGCTGCCGACGTGGCCGGCGTGGTCGAGGACGACGACGCCCGCTTGTCCGTCGGTCGCACGCTCGAACTCCGCGAGGGCTTCCTCGGCGGCCTGCCGCGGGCCGAACGTCTCCAACAGGTCGACCGCCCGCCGCGCGAGACCGAAACGGGCGATGGCCTCCCCCTCGCCGGTGGCGCTCGCACCGCCGCGCCCGTCGGCGTAGAACCCGGCGCCGATCTGGGGCACGTCGCCGACCCGACCGGCGAGCGCGAACCACCGGCCGGCCGTCGACGTGGCCGCCGCGAGTCGGTCTCCGTCCGTCGCGACGACGCGGGCCACGTCGGCAGCGTGGGCGACGCCGGCCATCGAACACGCGGCGCCAGTCGTCCCGTCGTCGGTCACGAGGCCCGCCTCGGTGCGGACGACGCCGTCGCTCTGGACCGCCCCACCCACGCCGGCGTTGAACCTCGGGTCGCGCTCCAGCGGTCGGACAGCCGCGAGAACCGCATCGAGAGGCCCTTCGGCGTCGGCGGCGGTGTCGGCGGCGTCGGCGAGCGTCGACAGTCGGTCGGCCGGTTCGTCGGGCGGCCCGCCCGCGCCACCGTGGACGACGACGTACATACGACACCTCTCGGGCGCCAGACGGAAAATATATCCCCGGCCCACTGCGGCGTATCGACGTGCCGATGTACGCGCGCGACGACGCCGAGGCGTACCGCGTCCTCGACCGGTGGGAGGGCGGCGTCGGCTGGCAAGCCTTCCCCGAGGAGGGCGGCCAGCGAACGAGTCACGCGGTCCGCGGCCCCGACGGCGGCGTCTGGCTGGTCGACCCGCTGGACGCCCCCGGCGTCGACGACTGCTACGCCGACCTCGGCGAGGTGGCCGGCGTCGCCGTCCTCGCCGACTACCACGCCAGAGACGCGGCGGTGTTCGCCGAGCGACACGGCGTTCCGGTGACGGTGCCGACGGGGCTAGACCGGGTCGCCGACCGTCTCGACGTCCCGACCGAGCGGGCGACCCATTCGCTCGCCGGCTTCGAACTCCGACGGCTCAACCCACTCCGCGCGTGGCGCGAGACTGTCGCCTACCGCGAGGCCGACGGGACGTTGTACGTCCCCGACTTCTTCGCGGGCGGGCCCTACACCGTCGGATCTGAACGCCTCTCGATGCGGGTGTTCAGTCGCCTGTTCCCGCCGCGGGAGACGTTCGCGGATCTCGACCCCGAGCGAATCCTGCTGGGCCACGGCGCGGGGGTGTTCGAGGACGCCGACGCCGCACTCGAAGACGCTATCGACGGGGCCCGGCGACGGTTCCCGCGAGCGCTCCTCACGAACGGTCCGATGGAACTGAAGGCGATGGTCGACGCACTGCGGTAGTGTCGGCTGAGTTTTTAATGCCGTTCGTTACCACGTCTACGGGAAAACGGCAGTCCTTTAGGCGCGACTATCGATGCGCGAGGTATGGGCTACGACTACGAGAAAGTGGAGGTGCCCGAAGAGGGCCAGCAGATTGAGGTCACAGACGACAACGAACTCGACGTTCCCGAGAACCCCATCATCCCCATCATCCACGGGGACGGTATCGGGACCGACGTCGGTCCGGCCGCCCAGAAGGTGCTGGAGGCCGCCGCGAACGCCACCGGGCGTGACATCTCGTGGATGCGCGTCTACGCCGGTGAGTCCGCTCGCGAGAAGTACGACGAGAACCTGCCCGACGACACCGTCGAGGCCATCAAGGAGTTCAACGTCGCCATCAAGGGGCCGCTGACGACCCCCGTCGGTGCCGGCTTCCGCTCGCTGAACGTCGCGCTCCGGAAGACGCTCGACCTGTACGCGAACGTTCGACCGACCTACCACCTCGACGGCGTCCCGTCCCCCGTGAAGGAACCCGAGAAGATGGATATGGTCACCTTCCGGGAGAACACCGAAGACGTCTACGCCGGCATCGAGTGGGAGGCCGGCACCGACGAAGTGCAGGAGGTCAAGGAGTTCGTCGAGGAGGAGATGGGCTTCGACAGCACCATCCACGACGGCCCGGTCGGTATCGGCGTCAAGCCGATTACCGAGTTCGGCACCAAGCGGCTGGTCCGCGAGGCCATCGACTACGCCCTCGAAGAGGAGCGTGACTCCGTCACCCTCGTCCACAAGGGCAACATCATGAAGTTCACCGAGGGCGCCTTCCGTGACTGGGGCTACGAGGTCGCCGAAGAGGAGTACGGCGAGGACGTCATCACCGAGGACGAACTCTGGGAGGAGTACGACGGCGAACAGCCCGAGGGCACCCTCGTTGTCAACGACCGCATCGCCGACAACATGCTCCAGCAGCTCCTCACTCGTACGGACGAGTACGACGTCATCGCGACGATGAACCTCAACGGGGACTACATGTCCGACGCCGCCGGCGCACAGATCGGCGGCCTCGGCATCGCCCCCGGTGCGAACTTCGGTGAGGCCCGCTGTCTCGCGGAACCGGTCCACGGCTCCGCCCCGAAGTACGCCGGCGAGGACAAGGTCAACCCGACCGCGATGATTCTCTCCGGCCGTCTCATGCTGGAGTACATGGGCTGGAAGGACGCCGGCCAGCTCGTCCGCGACGCCGTCGAGGAGACCATCTCCAACGGCGACGTCACCTACGACCTCGAACGGCAGATCGAAGGCGGCAACAAGCTCGCCACCTCCGAGTTCGCCGACAAGGTCGTCGAGAACATAGAGAAACTGGCCTGAGGACAGTTTCTCTGACCTTCGCGGCGTCGCCGCGAAGACGGCGAGCGACTCTCATAGAGAGTCGCTGGTACTCTGACGGCGAAGCCGTCAGAACGTCGAGAAGCTCGCGTAAGCGACCCTCGCTAACACTCCACATTCTTTCGCACTCGCCGGCGAGCGGCCGCTATCGCCGCTGGGTGACGGTCGTGTTCTGCACCCAGTCGGGGCGCTCGACGGCCGTCTCGCCGACGTCGGTGACTCGGACCTCCCGGACGATGTGGACCCGGTCGCCGCTGAGGGCGGCGTCGTAGCTGAGTCTTCGAGCGACGACGGTCCCGTCGTAGCGGACCCGCATCCGGACGGAGACGTTCGTTACGTCGCGGGCGAACAGCGGCGTCACCAGTCGGTCGGTGTCCCGCGGGCGGGACCCGACGAGGACCACGTCGCCGTCGGCTTCCCGGCGCGCGACGCGCATCTCGACGGCCGCGAGTTCTCCCTCCAGTCGCTGCTGGTCGGTGAGGTCGGTGAGCAGGTCGCTGTTCTCGGCCGGCCAGCGGAGCAGCGTCACCTCGCCGCGCTGGTTCTCGTAGCGAGTGGCGACGATAGAGCGGTTGGCCCAGTAGTCCACCCGCGTCGTACGCCACCCGGCCCGGTACTCGCTGGCGTTCTGCTGGAACCGGCCGCGGTAGGTCGAGGTATTGGCGGCGACCCAGCGGACGTGGTCGGTCCGGCGTTCGAGGTCGCCGTCCTCGTCGTAGACCCGCTGTTCGCTCGTCAGCGTGTACCCGTCGGTCGACAGCGCCCCCGCGTGTGCGCTCGCCAGCGCGGACGGCACCACGCCGTCGTCGGTCACGCCGGGCGGATAGCGAAGGCCGTCGGTCGGCACCGGCGCCGGGGTCACCGTCTCCGAACTCCCCGACGGAGTAAAACCGCTACAGCCGGCCAGCACGAGCGCACAGCCCAGCACGAGCACGCGGAGCCGCATCGTTCAGTACAGGTGCCCGAGACACAAACGTCTATCGCGAAACCGGGGCGAACGCGGCGCTCGCCGGGTCACGAGGGGGTCACAGTCTCGGTCCGGTCAGCGGCCGGCGTAGCCGTCGGCGTCGTCGCCCACGACGGTTCCGTGGGTGGCGCGCCGCCGACGTCGCTGACGAAGAAGTCGAAGCGGAACCACACCGGCTGCCCCGTCTCGCGCAGTCTGGCCCGACAGCCGATGGCGAGAGAGGTGACAACGCCGTCGCGGATACGGACGTTTATGGCGCTGTCGTGCCCGTCGGTCAGGCCCGACGGGAGCGGGACCGACCGGGCCTCGTCGCTGGTGCCGTAGAGTCGCCGCCCCTCCGGCGTCCCCTCGGCGGAGACGTCGAACCCCCGTATCAACCGGGCGACGTAGAACGACAGAGACGGGTCGCTCGGACCGACGACGTCGCCGCGGCCGACGCTCGTGGTGCCGTTCTCCAGCGTCCGGCGGACGGCCGACCCCGACTCGCTCTGCCACGCGGCGTGGTCGCGGACCCTCTCGGGGTACGGCCCGGCGACGCGACGGTTCCAGCGGTACCGTTCCTCGGGTCCGACGACGAACCGGTCGCGCAGGCGGCCGGTCGAGCCGTTGTCGTACTGGACGGTGAAGGCCACCGTGATGGTGTACGACCGGCCGTCGAGGGCGGCCCGGTGGCGGTCGGCGATGCGGCCCGTGTCGACGCCCGTATCCCCGCCGACCGGCGTCGTGGTGGTCGTCGGCACGGGTGCCGGGGTCACCGTCTCGGGGCCGTCCGCAGCCTCTGTCCCGAGGCTCTGACACCCCGCGGTCACGAACAGGAGTGCGACTGCGAGCGCGAGCGTGTGTGACCTTGACACACGCGGCGGTTGCCCGCGTGCGGAGAAGTGTCTTACGTCGACTCGCGTCAGTCCAGCCAGTCGGGGTCGGTTCGGGGCGGGCTGAACACGTCGATACCGCTGACTGGGTCGTCTCGGCGGTTCTCCGCGCCGTGTGGCTCGTCGCCGGGAACGACGTAGGAGTCGCCCGGGCCGACGACGAACTCCTCGCCGTCGACCTCGAAGGTGAGCGTCCCCGTGATCACGTAGCCCACCTGTTCGTGGGGATGGCTGTGTTCGGGTACTACGGCGCTGGGTTCGATGTGGAAGTGCTGGACGCTCATCGCCTCGCCGGCGGCCATCTGCGTGAGGTGAACGCCGTCGACGACTTCGACCGTCTCGCTCGCGGCTTGTGGAACTTCCTGCATGCGCGGGGTATCGGCGGACGACAGCGTAAATCCACGGATGCGCACAATCCGAACGTTCAACCCCGAACCGGCCCAACGCACCGGTATGTACGCGGTGGTCGGGTGTAGCGAGTGTAGCGCCCTCTGGGTCGTGGAGGGACGACCGGAGACCACGCAGTGTCCCCGCTGTGGGAAGCGCCGCAAGCACGCGAAACGGCGGAAGTTCGTCGAGACGGACGACGAGGCCCACGCTCGCGAGGTGCGGGCCTCGATGCTCGCGAACCGGCAGGGCGAGGGCGACGCCTTCGCCGAACTGGACTCCTACGCCGAGATGGACCGTCAGGTCGAGGCGTCGGGCATCGACGACGAGACGTACCTCGAAGCGTCGGGCCTCGACAGCGACGAGGTGGCGGCCGCGGGCGAGCGTGCCGAACAGGGGGCGACCAGCGGGTCGAGTCGCAAGGAGACGGTGCTGTCGGCACTGCGCGAACTCGACGGTCCGACCGAGGACGACGTAGTGGCCTACGCCGCGGAACGGGGCGTCCCCGCCGACTACACGGAGAAGACGCTCCGCAAACTCGTCCGGTCGGGGCAGGCGTCGAAGTCCCGTGGCGTCTACCGGTTGCTATGAACTCCTCGCTGGACCTCGAACCCGGCCCCGTCGCCGTCGGGTCGCTCGTCGGCCTCTCGGGCTTGCTGTATCTGCTCGTGCCGGTCGTCGGCCCGGTGTCGCTGGGCGGCCTCTCGGTGAGCGTCGTCGCGCTGTCGGCCGTCGTCCTGACGCTGGGCTTCTCGCTCGGATTCGTCGTCTTCGCCCGGCGGGGCCACCGACTGTTCGCTGCCGCACACGGTATCTTCGCCGTCGCGTGGGCACTGCTGGCGCTCGGCCCGTTCCTCGGGAGCGGGACGGTGCTGGTCGCCGGCGTCGTCGTCCTCGTCGCCGGCGTCGGCTTTCTGGTCACGCAGGGACGCTGAAAACGGTGGTGGGCCGTCAGACCCACCCGAGCGTCTTCGCCAGTCCCGCCAGCGCCGCGAGCGTCGTCGCGAGCAACTTCAGCAGGTGGAGGAGTCGATGTGTGAGCGATACTGTCGACTCGTCGTCGGTCGGTGGTGGGGACATAGTAGTGGCGCGCCCGCGGGTGCTGCCCGGCGGACGCTTTCGGACGTTGTGAGCGTCGGGGGATAAACCGGAGCCACACCTCCGGAGTGAAAGTGAAAGTGGTCGTCCGTCCGGTGGGTCCGGTTACCGCCCGAGTTCGGCGTGGGCCGAGGAGAGGTGTCGCGAGGACAGCGCCGCCAGCAGCGAGAGTTCGCCCGCCAGCGCACCCGCAGCGATGACCTCCGCCAGCGCGTCGGCGTTGCTCCCGGCGGGGTCGCCGCCGCCACCGTACCCCAGTACGTCGAGTGCTTCCGATTGGGTCGGCAGGCCCGTCCCGCCGCCGACGGTGCCGACCTCCAGCGAGGCGATGGTGACGGAGGCGTAGAGGCCGTCCTCGCGGGCGTCGACGGTCGTGATGGCGTTGCTCCCCTCGACGACCTGCGCGGCGTCCTGTCCCATCGCGAGGAACGCGGCGGCGACGACGTTGGCCGCGTGGGCGTTAAAGCCCAGCGCGCCGGCTTTGGCCGACCCGACGAGGTTCTTCCGGGTGTTTGCCTCGACGATGGCCGCCGACGTGGTGTCGAGCCGCTCTTCGACCTGTTCGTGGGGAATCAGCACGTCCGCCGAGACGGTTCGGCCCCGGCCCTCGATGGCGTTGATGGCGGCGGGTTTTTTGTCCGAACAGAGGTTCCCCGACAGGGCCACGAGGTCCGCGGGCGTCTCGCGCTCGACCACGTCGCAGGCCGCCTCGGTGGCGATGGTCGCCATGTTCATCCCCATCGCGTCCTTCGTGTCGTAGGAGAAACGCAGGAAGACGCTGTCGCCGACGACGTAGGGAGTCACGTCCTGTAGTTCGCCGTGGCTGGTCGTCGACTCGGCGGCCTCGGCGAGTCGGTCGACGTTCTCTCGGACCCACGCAGACACCTCGCCGGCCTCGGCGACGTCTTCGACCCGGAACACCGGCGCGCGAGTCATCCCGGACTTGAGGACGCGCGCGGTAGCGCCGCCGGCGTTCCGGATGGTCGAGACGCCGCGGTTGACTGAGGCCAGCAGGGCGCCCTCGGTAGTCGCCAGCGGGAGGTAGTGCTCGCCCTCGGCCGCGCCGCCGTCGATGGGCAGGGGGCCGACGACGCCCATCGGAATCTGGGCCGCGCCGATCATGTTCTCGATGTTCGGTTCGGCGTCGGCGGCGTCGAAGGCGTACTCGGCGATCACGTCGAGGTCTACGCCGGTCTCCTCGGCCAGCAGGCGCCGGCGGGCGGCGGCGGCCGTCTCGGCGTCGGTGTGGGCTTCGAGTTCGTACAGGCGCAACTCGCCCTCGCGGACTCGGTCGGCGAGGGTTTCGGCGTCGATGTCGGTCATACAGGCGCGTGGGTGGGGAGGGCCCTAACAGTTGCTCTTACCGACGCGAGCCGAGACGCTCGGGACGGTCTGGCTGTGCAGGTGTGAGTTCGCCCGACCGAAGAACGTCATCCGCGTCGTTGCAACGAGTACTCCCCGGCCGGGCACCGGAACCGGGCCAGCAACCGTCGGTTCGCGTTCGCCGAGTTCGTCCGTTTGTCGACGCCGTAGGCGCTGTACGTGCAGGCGTCGGGCGTGAACTCGACGGTGGCGTACCCCCAGTCGTGGCTGTCGAAGAACCGGACGTGGGGGTTGTACTCCTGGACGTATCGCTCGACGAGGCGCCGAACTTCGGGGTCGTTCGGCAGGCCCAGCAACTCGCGGAGGTTCTGGCTCGTTATCGCGGGCGTCATGAACTCGACCCCGTATCGGCGGTCCCGCCCCTCGATGTAGCCCGCGAGCGCGGTGTGCATATCGCCGGTGAGCGCCACCAGCGAACTGTCGCTCTCCGCTGCGGCCCGGAGAATCCGGTCGCGTTCGGCGGCGAAGGCGTCCCACGCGTCGGCGTTGAGCAGTTCGACGCCGCCCAAATCGAGGTCGAACTCCATCGCCAACACCTCGTTGGCCCACGCCGACCACGTCGCGTCGCTGCCGGCGAGTCGGTCGGTGAACCACCGGCGCTGGCGCTCGCCCAGCATCGTCTCGGTTATCTCGCCGTCGCTCTCGCCGATGCGGGCGCCGAACTGTGCGCCGTCGGCGGGCGCGGTCCGGTACAGTCGCTCGTCGGTGACGAACAGGTCCACGAGGTCACCGAAGCGGTAGCGTCGCCAGAGGTCTATCTGGTCCAGCAGCGAGTCGGCGTCGGGGTCGTAGGTGACCCGCGTCGGCGTGTACTCCCACCACGCCCGGATACCGTCGGCGAACAGTTGCGTCATGAACTCGGGGTCGTCGTTGCGCGGGTGGTCACCGCGGCCGGCGTAGGGGCGACCCGCCTCGTAGTCCCAGTAGCGGTTGTTCACTATCTCGTGGTCGTCCCACGTCTGGATGATGGAGTGGGCGGCCAGCGCTTCCTGCAAAAACCGGTCCGTGCGGTAGGTGCGGTGGAGATAACGGAAGTCGTCGAGGTCCATCGCCACGTTCTCGCCGCTGGGCAGGGAGAGCGAGCGGTCGTCGAACTGCCCGCCGCCGTGTTCGTAGATAAAGTCGCCGAGGTGGACGACGAAGTCGACGTCCTCGTTCGCGACGTGGTGGTACGCGCCGTAGTAGCCGTTGCGGTAGTCCTGACACGTCGCGAGGGCGAACGCGACCCGGTTCGGACTGGCGTCGGGCGCGGGGAGGGTCCGACAGCGCCCGACCGGACTCGTCGCGCCGTCGTAGGCAAACCGGTAGTAGTAGCGCCGACCGGGCGCCAACTCGCCGTCGAGGGCGGCCTTGACAGTGTAGTCGTGGTCTGCGACGCGGTCCGCCGGGATTCGCCACGACCCGACGGTGTTCGAGAGGGCGGCGTCGCGGGCGACGGTCAATCGGAGGGGCACCCCCTCGCGGTGCGCGTCGGGCGAGACGCGCGTCCAGAGGACGGCGCCGGTCGGCGTGGGGTCGCCGCTGGCGACGCCCTGTGGAAACACCGCTGACGACGGGGGCCCGGCGGCGGTCATCATCGCCCGGGGGAACGACGAGACGTCGTGTGCGCGTGCGGCGGCCGACCCGGGGAGTGTCGCCGCCAGTACCGCCGCGAGGACGGTCCTACGGCCGTAGTCGACGTCGTCCGTCTGTGGCATAGCCCGCCGGACGGCCGAGATGCACTAAGTAAACGGAGGATTAGCGACCCGACAACCGCGATAGGGCTGGCTTATCGGGACGGTCATCCCCGCTATTTGCACCGCGGTAACAGACACCACAATTCGACAATCGCCGGTATCGAGGTGCGATTCCCAACACGAACACGTATTGAAGGAGAAATCTTTTCAACACCACAGTCCGAACGGTTTAGTACCGATAGGTGCGTCAACCGTGCCCGAAATGGAAACGGCTGAGTTCGAAACCGACCTCAGTCTCTTCAAGTACGACAACCTCGAACAGCTCCCCCCGGCGTACCGGGACCTCGAGGAGGACGAACGGACCGAGCGCATCGAAGCCGCGCTCGAAGAACTCGGCGACGACGTGGTCATCCTCGGCCACAACTACCAGCGACGCGAAATCGTCGAGCACGCCGACTTCATCGGCGACTCCTACCAACTCTCCGTCGAGGCGGCCGAGAGCGACGCCGACTACGTCATCTTCGGCGGCGTGACGTTCATGGCAGAGTCCGCCGACATCATCACGGACGAGGACCAGAGCGTCATCCTGCCGTCGATGGAGGCCTCCTGCCCGATGGCGGGGATGGCCGAGGCCCTGCAGGTCGACGCGGCGTGGGCGGAACTGACCGCCGCGACGGACGAGGACATCATCCCCATCACGTACATGAACAGCTACGCCGACCTGAAGGCGTTCTGCGCCGAACAGGGCGGGCTGGTCTGTACGTCCTCGAACGCCCACAAGGCCTTCGAGTACGCCTTCGAGCGGGGCGATAAGGTACTGTTCCTGCCCGACAAGCACCTCGGCGAGAACACGGCCCACAGACTCGATATGGCCGACGAAACGGTCGAGTGGGACCCGTGGGACCCCGAGGGCACCGACGCCGAAGAGGCCGTCGAGAACGACGTCATCCTCTGGGAGGGGTACTGTCAGGTCCACGAGCGATTCCGCGAGGACCACATCGAACAGATTCGGGCCGACGACCCCGAGGCGAACGTCATCGTCCACCCCGAGTGCCGCCGCGAAGTCGTCGAGGCCGCCGACGTGGTCGGGTCGACGGCGACCATCTGTGAGACCATCGAGAACGCCGACCCCGGCGAGACGTGGGCCATCGGCACCGAGATTCACCTCACCAACCACCTCCAGCGGTGGCACCCAGAAGTGGACGTGGTTCCGCTCTGTGGCGACGCCTGCATGGACTGCAACGCCATGCGACAGATAGACCCGAACTACCTGACGTGGGTACTGGAAGAACTCCTCGCAGGCCGCGAGCGCAACGTCATCGAAGTCGCGCCCGAGGAGAAGGAACTGGCGCAGGTCGCGCTCGACCGGATGCTGGAGATCTGATCATGAGCGAACACGACACTTCGGACGTGCTGGTCGTCGGGTCCGGCATCGCCGGGCTCGCGGCGGCGCTGGGGGCCGTTCGCGAGCTCGAACAGCGTGAGAGCTCGGAACGAGCGAGCGGTGGAACCGCGAGCAGCGAGGGCAGCGAGGTCACCCTCGCGACGAAGGCCACCCGCCCCGAGGGAGCCTCCTCGTGGTGGGCACAGGGCGGCATCGCCGTCTCCCGCGACGACCCCGAGCAGTTCAAACGGGACATCGTCGCCGCCAGCGACGACACCGCCGACCCCGACGCCGTCGACGTGTTGGTCGAGAACGCCAACGAAGCCGTCGAGGACGTGCTGTTCGACACGCTCGACGTCGAATTTGACCAGAACGGGGACGGCCCCGACTACACCCGCGAGGCCGCCCACAGCGAGGACCGCATCCTCCACGTCGACGCCGCGACGGGCAAGCACATCCACGTCCCGTTCCTGAACTACCTGGACGGCCACGACGACGTGGAGATTCTGGACGACACCGCCGCGCTGGAGTTGATTCGCCACGAGGGGCGGGTCCACGGCGCGATGCTCGAAGCCGACGGCGAGGTGACCCCACACTACGCGGGGAGCGTCGTCCTCGCCACCGGCGGCATCGGCGAACTGTACCCGCGGACGACCAACCCCGATAACGCCACCGGCGACGGCATCGCGATGGCCGCGCTCGCCGGCGCCGACGTCGAGGACATGGAGTACGTCCAGTTCCACCCGACTGCGTGTGTTAGCGAGCCACCCCGTGGCTCGGACGGAGGCGGTGGAACCGCCGGAGCGGACGGCGACGTCGCCTTCCTCGTCAGCGAGGCGGTCCGCGGTGAGGGCGGTCTCCTGCGGAACGGCGAGGGCGAGCGGTTCATGCCCGACTACCACGCGGACGCCGAACTCGCGCCGCGGGACGTGGTCGCCCGCGCCGTGAAGGCCGAACGAGAGGCGACTGGCGAGGTGACGCTCGACGTCTCACCTGTCGACTTCGCCGAGGAGTTCCCCGGCCTCGCAGAGCGGTGCGAAGACCACGGCGTCGACTGGGAGACGGGGATTCCGGTCGCCCCGGCCGAACACTTCCTCTGTGGCGGCGTCGCCGTCGACGAGTACGGCCGGACGACGCTCGACCGTCTCTACGCCGTCGGGGAGTGCTCCCGGACCGGCGTCCACGGCGCGAACCGCCTCGCGTCGACCTCTCTGCTCGAAGGACTGGTGTGGGGCCTGCGCGCCGGCGAGGACGCCGCCGGCCGGCCCGTCGCGCCGATCGAGGCACCGGACCTGCTGGAACGGGACCCGGACCTCCCGCCGAAGTTCGCCCGCGATAAGTTCCACCGCCTGCGTCGCGTGATGGACGAGCAGTTAGGCGTCGAGCGCGACCCCGAAGAACTGAACCGCGCGATGGCGGTTCTGCGCCGTCTCAAGGGCGAGGTCGACGCCTACGTCCGCACGCGAACGTCCCGGTCGCTGTACGAACTCCGGCACGCCAGCGTCACCGCGCTGCTGGTGGCCCGCCACGCCGCCGAGAACACGGAGAGCGTCGGCACTCACAACCTCGTCGAACCCGACCAGCCGGAACCCCCGGCCGACGACTGATGATTACGGACGCCGACGTCGAACGGTGGCTCCGCGAGGACGTGGGCCACCACGACGTGACGAACGACGTGCCGGGCGACACCGAGGGCCGTCTGGTCGCGAAGGAAGCCGGCGTCGTTGCCGGGGTGGACGCCGCGCGAGCGGTGTTCGAGTACGTAGACGTGACCGTCACCGAGGCCGTCGACGACGGCACGTCGATAGCGACCGGCGACGTGGTCCTCAGCGTCGAGGGACCCGCCCGCGAGGTGTTGCGGGGCGAACGCGTCGCCGTCAACGTCGTCGGGCACGCCTCGGGTATCGCCACGAAGACGCGGGAAGCCGTGGACGAGGCGCGTGCCGTCGACGACGACGTGCGAATCGCGGGAACTCGCAAGACCACGCCCGGCCTGCGCGGCGTCGAGAAACGGGCCGTCGCCGCGGGCGGCGGGGACACCCACCGCCTCGACCTCTCGCACATGGTGATGGTCAAGGACAACCACGTCGCGGAGATGGGACTCGACGGTGCCATCTCCCACTTCCGTGAACGGGCCTCCTTCGCCACGCAACTCGACGTGGAAGTCGAGAGGCCCGAAGACGCGCCGAAGGCCGTCGAAGCGGGCGCGGACGTCGTCCTGCTCGACAACATGAGCGTCGCCGAGACGGAACGAGCGGTCGACCTCGTGGCCGCGGCCGAGGGCGACGCGCTCACGGAGGCCAGCGGCGGCATCACCGTCGCGGACGTGGCCGACTACGCCGCCACCGGCGTCGACGTCATCTCGATGGGGGCGCTGACCCACTCCGCGCCGACACTGGACCTCTCCTTCCGCACCGGGTGAGCGGGACGCTTTTGTCGGTCACCGGCCGACCGTGAGGTGATGCCTGCCGAGGTGCGAACCTGCGACGACCACGGGTTCTTCGAGGGCGAGCAGTGTCCGAACTGTGGCGACAGCGGCCGCCTCGTCCTCCGGGGCGACCGACGACGACGGCTCTCGAAGTTCGTCTCGGGAGCGCTCAGACACTTCCCCGAGGACGCCGGCCTCGAACTCGACGCGGCGGGATGGACGCCGTTCGCGGCGCTGGTCGCCGCCGTCGAACGGACCTACGACTGGGGCGACCGCGAGATGCTCGCAGGAGTCGTCGCGACGGACCTGAAAGGCCGGTTCGAGCGGACCGGTGGCGACGGTGGCGAGGACGACCGGATTCGCGCGGCCTACGGCCACTCCGTCGGCGTCTCGCTGGACACCGGCGAGGAAACGGTACCGGAGACGCTGTACCACGGCACCGCCCCGCGGAACGTCGACGCCATCGAGCGCGACGGACTGAAGCCGATGGGCCGCCAGCACGTCCACCTCTCGGGGAGCGTCGCGGACGCCCGCGAAGTCGGTCGCCGCCACGCGAGCGATCCCGTGGTGTTCGCCGTCGACGCCGCCGCGATGGAGGCCGACGGGCGCGACGTCACTCGCCGCGGCACCGGGACGTACACGACCGACGCGGTGCCGCCGCGGTACCTGACTCGCCGTGACGGAGACTGATCATATATGGCTGCGTTGGTCCCGGCAGACCGTCCCCGAATCACTAGCTTTATGCTGGAATTATCAGTCAGATACGACAGACACGAAACCGGGCGCGCCGGACGGCAGTCCGACCGTAGCGATGGTATCTGGAGAGGCAGGGGACCGAACGCGGACCGACGCACACCTCCGTGAGCGGCCGCTCCGTGACTATCTCGGCGGCGAAGAGGAACTGTTCTACGTCCTGCTGAACCAGCGCGTCGGCGTCGAACGGACTCGCGAGGAGACGGTCCAAATACGACCAGCAGCGGACTGTGGTGCCGTCGCCGGCCTCACCGACCGACGGGTCCTCCTCCTCGTGGGCGACCCCGACGGGCACGACGGGGACTTCGTCGCGTCACTCCCGTACGCCGACGTCACCGACGCGACGGCAGTCACCGAGATGCTCACCGCCAGTCTTCGGTTCGAGACGGCGGCAGGCGCGACGTGGTCGTTCACCGCCCGCGAGGCGGACGTCGACGACGTGGCACAGTTCCTCGCCGACGCCTGTGACGGGTGGGGCGAGGTGACAACTGCACTGGACGAACTCGACGGTCACTGTGACGCCCTCGCGGCAGCGCTCGATGCGGCGAACTGGGCGGCGTTCGACGACCGCCGGGCCGCCGCAGAGTCCGCGCTCGAAACCGCCCGCGACGGCGCCGACGACGCGCCCATCGACGGCGTCGTCGACTGCGTCGAACGGCTCTCGACCGACCTCTACCGCCTCGTCCGGGACCGTCACGTCGGACGCGGCGAGGAACTCCTCTCGGAGGCCGAGCGCTTGCTCGACGACGGCGCGTTCGAAGCCAGTCACGACCGCGTCGAGACCGCCCGCGAGCGGTTTCAGGACGCGACCGACGTGGCGACCGCCCACGACGTCGACGACGAACCCGCACAGGCGGGCCTCGCGGCGGCCGACGACCTCGAAGCGTCCGTCACCGCACGCCCCATCGAAGCCGCTCGCGAGGCCTACGACGCCGTGGACGACGAGGGCGACCCCGCCGACCGCGTCGCGGCGCTCGAAGACGCACTGGACGCCTACCGCGTGGTGGCGCGGGTCGTGACCGCCGGCGAGCGCCCCTTCGACGGCGACTCCGAGACGGTCCGCGAGGAGACCGAAGCGGTCATCGCCGACCTCGTGAGAGCGCGAGTCGAGTGCGCCCGCGAGCGACGCGCGGCCGGCGAGTGGGAGTGGGAAGCGGGCAACGACGAGGCCGCCTACGACCTGCTCTCTGCGGCCCGCGACGACTTCGACCGGGCCGTGGAACTGGCCGCGGAGTTCCCGCCGGGCGACGCCGACGCTATCCGGAGAGAGCGCGAACAACTGGTCGAGGACATCGACCCGCTGGTGATTCGCTACGAACTCACACAGGCCAACGAGAAGTTGGAGCACTGATCGGTTCGTGGCGCTCAGACGAAACGAATATTCCGTCGATACGACAACTGCAACCAGCGTATGCTCTATCGTGGTTGGTCCCCCAGCGAACGACAGCGGGCCGTCGTCTCCCTCGGTCTCGGC
This sequence comes from Haloarcula sp. S1AR25-4, assembly GCF_031624555.1. Taxonomy (NCBI): domain Archaea; kingdom Methanobacteriati; phylum Methanobacteriota; class Halobacteria; order Halobacteriales; family Haloarculaceae; genus Haloarcula; species Haloarcula sp. S1AR25-4. Next base: position 462,337 of record NZ_JAMQOR010000002.1, read on the forward strand.
CTCCTGCTGGTCTTGAACCCGCTGTTCGTCTACACGCTCGGCCTCGGCGAACCGACCTACGAGTACCGAGCGGTCGAGGTGACGCCGGTGGGCGACAGCGTCGAGTTCGAGACGCGGCCGCATCCGGCGTATCGCATGCAACCGGTCCGGGGCGTCGACTGCGTCCGACTCCGTGGGTCGTACTCCTGCTACCTGTCGGAGTCCCTCGCGAAACGGGGGCGCGCGACAGTCAACGTCACCCGGTACGAGACGACGCCTCGCGCGCGATACGTCCGTCTCGACGATGGGTTCTACCGCAGGAGCGCCACGGAGCACGGGGAGGCGGTGACGCTGTCTCTAGAGCGTGTCTCCGCCGCGACGGTTCTCGATACCGTGAGTAGTTCGTTCGAATACGTCAGCCCGCCGGTCGCCGCCGCCATCGAGGACGGCACCGCCCGCTCACACGTCGAGGAAGACGGAGCGAAGTTCGTCGAAGCGGACGGGCGCTACTACTACGTCGCCGCGCGACAGGTCGACGGCGGCGTCGAAGGCAGGTGGTGGGTCTCGTCGCTCGGTGTCCTCGTCGGCCTCGCCGCACTCAGACGCGGCAGACGGATACGGACGAGCGAGCGCGCGTGACTCCTCACTCGACCAGCGGCGTGCCGGTCATCTCCTCGGGGCGGTCGATACCCATCAGTGTCAGCATCGTCGGCGCGAGGTCGGCGAGGGTGCCGCCGTCGCGGGCCGTCTTCCCGTCGGCAGTGCCGTCGGCCGAGAGGTAGATGAACGGCACCGGGTTGGTCGTGTGGGCGGTGTGGGGGTCGTCCTCGGTGCCCATGTCGTCGGCGTTGCCGTGGTCGGCACAGATCAGCAGGTGTCCGCCGGCCGACTGGACAGCCTCGGCGAGGCGGCCCAGTTGCTCGTCGACGGCCTCGACGGCCTCGATTGCGGCCTCGTAGTCGCCCGTGTGGCCGACCATGTCCGGGTTCGCGTAGTTGAGCACCATCGCGCCGGGGTCCTCGTCCTCGACGACCGAGACGGCGGTGTCGGTGACCTCCGGGGCGCTCATCTCCGGCTGGAGGTCGTAGGTGGGCACGTCGGGGCTCTCGACGATGTGGCGAATCTCGCCCTCGAACGCCACCTCGCGACCGCCGTTGAGGAAGTACGTGACGTGGGGGTACTTCTCGGACTCGGCGATGCGGAGCTGCGTCTCGCCGGCCTCGGCCAGCACCTCGCCCAGCACGTTCTCCGGTTGGTTCGGCGGGAAGGCGACGGGCACGTCGAAGGTGGCGTCGTACTGGGTCATCGTCACCAGCCGCGTCTCGGGCGGTTCGGTGTCGGCGCCCCAGTCCTCGGGGCGGATGTCGGCGAGCATCCGAGTGAGTTGTCGGGCGCGGTCCGAGCGGAAGTTGAAGAAGACGACCGAATCGCCGTCCGCCAGTGCGGGACCGCCCGCCACGAGCGTCGGTTCGACGAACTCGTCGGTCTCGCCGCGCTCGTAGGACTCGGTGACGGCGTCGACGGCCGTCTCGGCGGTGAACTCGGCCTCGCGGTTGACGATGGCGTCGTAGGCACGGCGGGTCCGCTCCCAGTTCTGGTCGCGGTCCATCGCGTAGTAGCGTCCGCAGACGGTGGCGACGTGGCCGGTGCCGTGTTCGTCGGCGTGAGCCGCCAGTTCCGCGAGGTAGTCCTCGCCGCCCGTCGGCGAGGTGTCCCGACCGTCGGTGAAGACGTGTGTCACGGCGTCGGCGCCCCGCTCGCCGGCGAGTTCGACGAGCGCGTGGAGGTGGTCCTGATAGGAGTGGACGCCCCCGTCGGAGACCAGTCCCATGAAGTGTACGCGCCCGCTGTGTGATTCGGCGTACTCGAACGCCGACAGTATCTCGGGGTTCTCGAAGAACGCGGGGTCCTGCGCGTCGTCGTCCGGCGGACTTTCGCCCCGCGAGCGGGCGATGCTGTCGCTGACGCGAGCGGAGTCCTGCTTGACGACGCGGCCGGCGCCGATGTTGAGGTGGCCCACCTCGGAGTTCCCCATCTGTCCCTCGGGGAGACCGACGCGGCGGCCGTGGGTCTCCAGCGTCGAGTGTGCGCCTGCGTCCCAGTACCGGTCGAAGTTCGGCGTGTCGGCCGCGGCCACGGCGTCCCGTACGTCGTCGTCCGGGTTGCGGCCCCAGCCGTCGAGGATGACGAGCCCGACTTGCATACTCGGAGGGTGGCGTGACCGGCCTAATAGCCCTTCGGTCGCTCGCAAGCCCCCGGATTTCTTCACCGACGGTAGCTCTTTCACCCCAGTGAACAAATTCACACTTGATGACACGAACTGCCGAACTGGCGTCGTTCAACAAGGCGCTCGGCGACCTGCTGACGGACGCACCGGAGATAGAACAGTTCACGGGGTTCCTCGAAACCGCAGAAGGTGACGACGCGTTGGACCACAAGACGAAGGAACTCGTGTCGCTGGCTATCAGCGTCGTCGTCCACTGTGAGAACTGCATCCTCTGGCACACCGACGCGGCGCTGAAAGCCGGCGCGACCCACGAGGAAGTCGTCGACGCGCTGAAAGTCGCCGTCGTGATGGGTGGCGGGCCAGCGCTGACCTACGCCGTCGAGGCCCACGAGACGCTCGAAGCGTTGGAAGACGAACGAGGCGAGTGAAAACCGTCCCAGAGGGTCGCCGTCCGGGGGTGCCGGGAACCCCGACGTTAAGAGGCTGGCCCGTCACCCTACGGGCATGACACGAAACATCCTCTCGGACGATCTCGCCGACAGCATCGTCACGACGGCTCGCACCGCCACTGGCGACTCGCTGCGGTCGGTCACCTACTTCACGCGTGCGAACTTCGAGCAGTTGTATCTGCGGGAGGACTTAGAGCAGGACGCGGACCTCAACGACTTCGTGGGTCACGAGTGGCAGGGGTACAAGCAGACGAAAAACGCCTATCAGGACTCCGAACTCGGCGAGTACAGATTCACCGTTCGGGCCTTCGAGAACGGCTACCTCTTGCGGGCCACTACCGACCGACAGGGCGTTCTCATCACCACCGACGGGCTCTCGATGAGTTCCTACGAGGAGATCGCAGAGGCCATCGAACGGCTCCTGCGCGAGGAATCCGGCAAGGAGTGATCAAAACAGGTTCGCCAGCCAGTTGGCGGCGTTGAGCGCGACCAGCACCCCACCTTCTAGCCGCGACAGGGCGGCGTCGGTGTAGAACAGCACCGTCACGAGCACGACGGTCCCGAGTAGCCACGCCGTCCCCTCGATGCCCACCGGCGTCACCGGGAGCGGGTGGACCACGGCCGCGAGTCCCAGCACACCGAGGACGTTGAAGATGCAACTCCCGACGAGGCTGCCCGCCGAGATGCCGGTCCGGCCCTGTCTGGCCGCCGCCAGCGAGGTGACGAACTCCGGCAGGGAGGTGCCGGCGGCGACGACGGTGATGCCGATGACCCACTCGGAGATACCCAGTGCCTGTGCGATGTCGACGGCCGACAGCACGAGGAGGTGCCCGCCGCCGACGACCAGTCCGAGGCCGGCGACGAGGCGGCCCACGTCGGGCCAGTGGAACGGCTGGTCCACGGCGGCGGCCATCTGGTCGCCCCCGTTCCGAGCGAGATAGAGGAGGTACCCCAGCAGTCCGGCGAACAGGAGCGCCCCTTCGAGGCGGCCGAGGCGGCCGTCGACGACCAGACCGAGCAGGGCCACCGTCGTCACGACGAGCAACACCGAGTCTCGGCGGACGAGCGCTCTGGAGGTCGCAAGCGACCGGACGAGGGCGACCCCGCCGAGGACGAACCCCAGATTGAGGACGTTCGACCCGACGACGTTCGCGACGGAGATGTCCGTCTGGCCCGCGAGTGCGGCGTCTATCGTCACGGCGAACTCCGGCGCCGAGGTGCCGAAAGCGACGACGGTGAGGCCGACAACGAGGCCCGGAACTCCCAGTTGGCGGGCGATACGACCAGCGCCGGTGACGAACCGGTCCGCGCCGAACCAGAGCGCGACGACGGCGACGCCGACGAACAGCGCGTCGAACAGCACCATCTCAGCACAGGGACGAGTTCGGGGCGACGTTCACGGCCGATGCTGGCGACATACTGCCGGCTACCCCCAGCACCCACGTAACCGTTGTGCCAATCTGTGGAGTCCGTCCGGTCCTGCGGCACGAGGTTCGATAGCCGGACCGTCTCGTCCGGTACCGGCGTCGAAATCACGGGGTTGCTGGCTGTCGGAAGCGTCGCCGCTGCCCATCGAAACCCCGTCCGTTACAGTGGGTAGACCCCACCAGAGTTATGCTCCCGCCAGCGAACCCACGCACATGACGTTGGACCCGGTACACGTCGACGGTATCGCGAAACTCGCCGGACAGGTGGGTGCGACCGTCGAGTCGAGTGACCAAGGGGCCGCCGCTGAGGAGGTATGGGCGAACTTTCTGGACCCGCTGTACGACACCACCGGCCGCGAGATACTGGTCCCACTCGGCGAGCGACGCCGTCGGAAAGTCCCCATCGCCGACATCGCGCTGGAAGACCCCCCGTTCCCGACCCAACACGGGCTGGACTCGGGGACCATCAACCCGACCACGTTCAAGAACGGCCTCGTACTGGACGTCGCACAGGCGGCGATGAGCGCGACGCCCTCCGACGTGGACCTCCACCGCGGGCGGACCATCATCATGGCCGTCCACTCGAACGACACGACGCTCCAGTTCGACGGCGACTGGCGGGCCGACGACCGGGGGTACGCCCGCCGTCGCGTCCTCGACGCCCCGCAGGTCGACCGCTTCGAACAGCGCGTCGTCCACGCGCTGGCGCTGTATCTCGCCGAGAGCGAGCACGCGCTGTTGAACGCCGACTCAGTCGAGGACCTGTTCGTGCTGGACGGCCCCATCTACCCGACCGGACTCCTCCGGTGGGCCGACAGGGACACCGAACTCGCGGAGGTGTTGGCCGAGGACGACCGCCCGAAGAGCGTGGTCGGCAACTACGTCGAACTCGTCGAACGGTTCGTCGAGCGAGACGTGCCACTCGTCGGGTTCGTCAAGAACTCCTCGCGGAAGCCCCTGACCCGCGCCGTCCGCAAGAAGACCACTGCCCCGTGGACGAACGACAGCGCCTTCTTCCGCCACGTGCTGGAGCGTCAGGACGACGATGGCGAGCGGCAGGACGACGCACTCACCTGCACCAACTGGTTCCGCTCGCGGGCCGGCACCGACGGGACGATGGCCGCCGACGGCGACGCACTGGGCATCGAGCGGACGCTGGACTCCGAACTGTACGAGGTCACGTTCTTCGTCTGCTACGACCCCCGCACCGACCTCGTCTTCCGCGTCGAAGCCCCCTACGCGTTCACGAAGGACCCCGACCGACGGGAACGGCTCACGCGTCAGGTACTCCACGACGTGGCCGCCGAGCGCGGCCCGCCGCTGGCCATCGCGAAGGCCGACGAACTCGCGAGCATCGACCGACAGGGGAGCGAGGAACTCACCCGCCGCATCGAACGGGAGTTCGACATCGACCGCGACTCGTCGTACAACGACCTCCGCTGGGGGGCCATCGAAGAGACGTTCTGAGCTACGCTTCCTCTGGCTGGAGCACCGACACCTCGACGGCGTCCGCGTCGACGCCGAGGCGGACGAACTGGGTGCGGACGTGCTCTCTGGCCGCCGAGAGCGCCGCCTCGCGGGTCTCGAACCCCCGTGGCATCGGCGACTCGAAGGCGACCCGTAGCTCCCGGTCGCCGACGGTCTGAGCCTGTCCGCCGCTCTCGACCTCGTAGAAGGAGTCACACACCCAGACGTAGGGCGCTCCTTCGTCCGGTGCACCGCGGTACGAGGGGGGCTCCTCGCCCGGTTCGTACAGCGTGCCAGTCAGTCCGGTCCCCCCGGCGGTCCCGCGAACGAGTAACATGGCCGTAGCTACGCGCTCTGACGGCAAAAACTCCCCGAGGACCGTCGTCGCCGCTGACAGGTCCGGCGATCCGGGCGGCGTGGGCGGGTCAGAACCGGCAGTCGACGACCACGGGGAGGTGGTCCGAGGCGTAGTGGTCGTCGTCCCGGTCGGTGACGGCCGCCCAGCTATCCACCGCCACCCCCTCGCTGACGAACACGTGGTCGATGCCCATCTCCGGAACGAGGTCGTGAAAGTCCGTCCGCGTCGTCGTCGGGCCGTGCCGGACGGGTGTGCGGTCGCGGGCGTCCTCCAGCGTGCGCCCGTCGGGGAGCGTGTGGCCGTCCGTTCGCTGGTGGGCGGGGGCACCGACGACGCAGTTGAAGTCGCCGCTCAGGACGACCGCTTCGCCCTCGACGACGCGGTTTAGCCGCGACAACACGAGGTCGATGCCCTTCTCGCGCGCCTCGGCCCCGATGTGGTCGAGGTGGGTGTTCACCGCCAACAGCGCGTCCCCGGTCGCCCGGTCCCGGAGTCGCCCCCACGTCGCCACCCGGGGGTGTCGGGCGTCCCACCCGACGCTGCCCGGTGTCTCCGGTGTCTCCGAGAGCCAGAACGTGTCCGTCCCCTCACAGTCAAAACGCGCCGTCCGGTAGCCAATCGCCGTGTGCTCGCCGCCCGCTTCGACCGTATCGCGCGGGTCGCCGACCCAGTCGTACGTCGGGAGGAGCGTCTCCAGTTCCAATATCTGGTGTCTCTGTGCCTCCTGTACCCCGACGACGTCCGGGGCGTGGTACCGAATCGTCCCGGCGACGAGGCGGCGCCGATGGGACCAGTTGTCCAGTCCATCTTCGGGGGCGTCGTAGCGGACGTTGAACGACATCACCCGTACCGGTTCCATACCACCTCTCCAATACCCACGAGCGTAAGGTTTCACTTCCGCCACGCTGGGGAAAGGTGTTAATCCCCGGCTACCGTGGGTCCCGATATGTCCGACCTCGGGGATTTCACCGATTTCGACGGCGAGGACGCGGCCGACGACGAGGCGTCGGCTACCTCGTCTACCGGCACGGCCGACGAGACGGTCGCGGAGAGCGACGACGGGTTCGAAGACATCGACGTCGACCCGGTCGGTGCCGACAGCGGCCTCGGCGTGCTCTCGGCCGCCGACGGCCTGCGCATCAGCGAGGACGCCGAGGAGTGTCATCTCCGCGCGTACGTCACCGCCGCCAACCGCTCTGCGGTCCGCATCGGGAAGTACCTCCTCGTCCCCTATCCGGACGGCGAGCGCCTCTTCTGTCGCATCTCGGCGCTGGAGTACGCACAGGAGTTCCGCGCCGACGACGCCACGGAGATTCACGCCCGCCGCGCGATGCGCCAGCAGGGCATCGACGAACAGGACTTCAAGTTCATGGCGGAACTGGACCCCGTGGCGGTGCTGTATCAGGACGGCGACGAACTCAAACGGCGGATGACCGACCGGGTGCCCAAACCCGAGACCGTCGTTCGGGAGGCCACCGACAAGTCCGAGATAAAGACCGGCCTGAAGATTCCCGAGGACGGCGTCTTTCTGGGCCACCTCTCTGTCGGCGGCGAGAAGGTCAGGACCAGCGCCGAACCGCCGACCATCGACTACCGCCTGAAAGACGACTACGAGGACGGCGACCCCCTCGTCTTCCGGCACACGCTCGTCGCCGGTGGCACCGGGTCCGGGAAGACCCACAGTTCGAAGAACGTCCTCCGACAGTATCTGGGCCGCACCTACGAGATGACCGACGGGCGCTCGCCGGAACTGGCCGTCGTCCAGTTCGACCCGCAGGACGAGTACGCCCAGATGCACGACGACAACCCGAAACTGACCGACGAGTTCGCCCGGCGGTGCGAGCGAGAGGGGGTGGCCTACGGCGGCTACGACGACACCATCGCGTTCGTCCCGAAAGTCGCGGGCACCGAGTACAACGCCAGCCACCACCGCGCCGAACAGGTGGAGTTCACGGTTCCGTTCTCGCTCGTCTACGAGAACCCGTGGCTCATCGCCGGGTCCAGCCTCAACGACAACCAGTACGGGGCGCTGGTCAACACGTTCCTCAAGCGGTTCAAGCGCGAGTACGGGGAAAGCGGCACCTACGACCAGTTCCTCACCTTCTTAGACGACCCGGCGCTGAAGGAGGAACTCCACGAGGCCGGCGACGTCCACGAGGCCACCTTCGACGCCGTGAAGCGGCGGGTGCGCGGCTTCGGCGCCGTCTTCGACCAGGACGCCCGGCCCATCACCGACCAGATTACCCAACTCGTCCGGGACGGCGGCCTCACGGTCATCCCCACCTACCACATCACGGACTCGCGGACGGCCTCCACTATCGTACTCGCCGTCTCCAGTCTCCTCATCGACCAGAAACTCTCGAACGACCCCACCTACGACCGTATCAAGGAGACGCCGCTCGTCCTCGGGATGGACGAGGCACACAACTTCCTCACCGACGCCGACAGCGTACAGGCCCGGAAGGTCATCGGGAAGTTCACCGAGGCGGCCAAACAGGGCCGAAAAGAGCGGTTGGGCCTCTACCTCATCACGCAGGACCCCCAAGACATCGCCGACCCGGTGTTCAAGCAGATCAACACGACGATGGTGCTGAACTTGGGCGACGAGGACGCCATCAAGGCCGTGAACATCCCCAGCAACCTCGAATCGAAGGTCCCCTACATGGAGAAGGGCCAACGGGTCGTCTACTCCCCGGACAACTCCGAACCCGTCGAACTCATCGGCCTCTCGACGTGTGTCACCCGGCACGGGCGAGACTGACGACGCTTGTAGTTTTCGGCCGTCTGGGAGGGAAAAGGCCCATGTGTGACAGTCGAGTGGCTCTCAAACATGAGTAGCACCTTCGACCGCGGAACCCGCACCGTCGGGGCGACGGTCGACCGAAACATTAGCAAGATAATCGGGATGGGTACCGCGCTGGTCGCGGTCAACATCCTCGTGATGTTGGGGCTGTCTTACACGCCGATAGCACCGCTCGGCGCGGCGCTGTTCTCCAGTTTCTTCGTCGGCATCGCCGTCTTCGCCGTCACCGTCGGGGGCGGCTTCTGGATAGCGACGAAGGGCGTCGAGCGCGGGAATATGGGGCTGGCCGGCGCCGGCGTCCTCCTGATTCAGGGCGGCTACGGCCTGTTCGGCGCGGCGATACTGTACATCTACGGTGGTGGGGGGATCCGGATACCGGCGCTGGGTATCACCACCGTCATCACCGGCGCTATCACCGCCGTCATCGCCACCGTCGTCTTCAAGAGTAACTACGACTTCTCGGGGTGGCAACGCTATGCCTTCGGGTGTTTCATCGGCGGACTGGTCGTCGGCGCCGCCGGCGTGTTCCTGAGTCCGCTGCTGGTAGTCGTCGCCGGCCTCCTCTTTTTCCTCGGGTTTATCGTCGACCTGACCTACGAGATATGGGCCGTGCGCGAGAACCGCTACGCCAGCGACTTGCGCAACGCCATCGGTATCTACGTCGCCGTCATGGGCGTGTTCGTCCACGTCCTCCAGTGGGTCCTGCGAATCCTCTCGATGCTGGATCGGTGACACGGGCGCCTATCCACGGCGAAACGTGTCGCTGAACGGTTATCGAGAGCGTTATCGGCGCCGTCGCGACTCGCTCGTGTCACGCGGTGCCGTCTCGTCGTAGCCGGGCACTCGCGTCCGAACGGTGGCGAAAAGCGGGACGCCGAGCAACATCCCGAACGTCAGCCCGAGCAATCCAAGCGTGACGGCGATGTCTGCGAGCGGTTCACTCGACGGGGGGAGTATCGAATACATGCGGTGGCCGGACGTCTCTGTGCGGGGTTGGTTGGCCGCGAAGATATTCTTTCTCCACGACGATAATTAGTCATAGTTTACGCGTTAGCACGGCTGATACTGCGTGCCCCCGGTCGCGTCGCCGCGTCGACGACGCTCAGACCACACAACTGCGACGGACTGTCGGCCACCGGCAGTCCGTAGACGCGACCGTCCGACCATACCTTTAGGCCCGGGGACCGCGACAGTTCTCGTATGCAGGTCGCCGTCCTCGCCCACGAATCGTTCCCCGACCGTGCCAAGACGGCCGTCGGGTTGCTCCGCTACGGTGACCACGAAGTCCGCGCGCTGGTCGACAGAGAACACGCCGGCAAGCACGTCGCCGACGTTCTTCCCGGGGTGCAGGACGCCCCCATCGTCGCGTCGATGGACGACGTGCCGGAGGTCGATGCACTACTCATCGGTATCGCTCCCATCGGCGGTGCGTTCGACGAGTCCTGGCGAGACGACGTGCGGACGGCGCTGGAACGCGGCTGTGACGTCCTCGCGGGACTGCACGACTTCCTCGAAGACGACGACGAGTTCGTCCGCCTCGCCGAGGAACACGGCGGCGAACTCCACGACCTCCGGAAACCGCCCGACGACCTCACCGTCGCCGAGGGCACCGCCGGCGAGGTCGACGCCACCGTCGTCACCACCGTCGGCACCGACTGCTCGACGGGGAAGATGACCGCCTCCTTCGAGATACGCGACGCGGCCCGCGAACGGGGGCTGGACGCCGCCGTGGTGCCGACGGGCCAGACCGGCGTCGCCATCACCGGGTGGGGTATCGTCGTCGACCGGGTCATCGCCGACTACGCCGCCGGCGCCGTCGAACGTCTCGTCGAGACGCCCGAAGACAAAGACGTGCTCATCGTCGAAGGACAGGGCGCGCTCGCCCACCCGGCGTACTCCGGGGTCACGACGAGCATCCTCCACGGCTCGGCCCCGGACGCGCTGGTGCTGTGTCACAACGCCGGACAGGAAGCGATTCACGGCTACGAGTCGTTCGCCATCCCGCCGCTGGACGAGTACGTCGACATCTACGAGCGACTCGCGGCCCCGATCTCGGATGCGACCGTCGACGCCGGGATGCTGAACACCAGCGCCCTCGACGCGGCGGACGCGGTGGACGCGGTTGCCACGTATCGCGAGGCGTTGGGCGTCCCGGCGACGGACCCGGTTCGTGACGGCGTCCCCGACGAGGTGCTCGACGCAATCCTATGAAGTGGCACGTCGAACGGTACGACCTCCCGCTCTCGACGCCGTTCGGTATCGCCCGGCGGACCAGCGAGACGACCAGCACCGTCGTCGTCGAACTCACCCACGATGGCACCACCGGCGTCGGCGCGGCGACGCCGACGGAGTACTACGGCGAGACGCCCAGTAGCGTCGCCGAGACGCTCCCGGACCTGCTGACGACGGTCGAAACCGTGGGTGACCCGCACGCGGGCCAGCGCATCGAGCGCCGCTTGCACGAGCAGGCCCCCCACCAGCCGGCAGCCCGCACGGCCGTCTCCATCGCGCTGGCCGACCTCGCGGCCCGTGCCCTCGACGTCCCCCTGTACCGCCAGTGGGGACTCGACCCCGAGCGGGTACCACCGACCTCCTACACCGTCGGTATCGACCCGCCCGAGCGGATGGCCGAGAAGGCCGTCGCCGCCGTCGAAGCCGGGTTCTCGACGCTGAAGGTGAAACTCGGCACCGACGCTGACCGGGACCGGTTCGAGGCGGTCCGAGAGGCGGTCCCCGACGCCGACATCCGGGTCGACGCGAACGCGGCGTGGGACCCCGAGCAAGCGGTCACGGCAGCCGGGTGGCTCGAAGACGCGGACGTGACGATGCTCGAACAACCGGTCGCCGCCGACGACATCGAAGGCCTCCGGCGGGTCACGCGGTCGACGGCGATGCCGGTGTGTGCCGACGAGTCCTGCGTGGTCCCGACGGACGTCCCGCGGGTCGCCGACGCCTGCGACGTCGTCAACGTGAAACTCGTCAAGTGCGGTGGCCTGCGGGCCGCGACGCGCCTCGTCCACGCCGCCGACGCCCATCGCCTCGCGACGATGCTCGGGTGCATGGTGGAGTCGAACGCCGCTATCGCCGCCGCGGCGCACCTCGCACCGCTGGTCGATTACGCCGACCTCGACGGCGCACTCCTCCTCGACGACGACCCCTACGACGGCGTCCCTATCGACGACGACGTCTTCGAACTGCAGGCCGTCGAATCGGGGACCGGCGTCCGGCCGAACCCCGGATTCGACGGCGGGGACTGACACCGACCCTGCATACGAAAGCCGGAGTGTTACCCCGCGGGAGCGTCAAGCCGTCCACATGCCCGAGTACTGTGACAACTGCGGGACCGAACTGGATCCATCACAAGCGCGCCACCAGCGCTACATGGTCGAACACGTCTCCGAGGACGTCGCCACGCTGGAAGGAGCGTTCTGCTCGGACTGCTTCTACGAGTTCGAAGCGTGGCTGGACGCGGCGTGACGGAACGGTATCTGCTTCGTGGCCGATTCAGGCGCTCTCGGCGGCGTCGAGCAGTTCCTCGTAGTCGGGTTCGTTGGTCGGGTCGTCGGCGACCCAACTGTAAGAGACGTCGCCGTCGTCGTCGACGACGAACACGGCGCGGTTGGCGACGCCGTGCAGGCCGAGGTCACCGATGTCGATCTCGAGGTCGTAGTCCTGAATCGCCTCGCGACTCATGTCGCTGACGAGGTCGAACGACAGGTCGTGTTCGTCGCGGAAGGCGTTGAGCGAGAACGCCGAGTCCGCGCTCAGACCGAGGACCGTCGCACCGGCGCCCTCGAAGTCTTCGAGGTGTTCCTGCAGTGCGACCATCTCGTTCGAACACGGCGGCGTGAACGCCCCGGGGAAGAACGCGAGCACGACGGGACCGTCGCCGACCTGCTCGTCGAGTTCGAACGTCTCTACCTCTCCGTTCGCGACTGTCGCCGAGATGTTCGGCGCGGAATCGCCTGTGGATACCATCGGCTGTTCGTTATCGCTTGAGCCGAATAAATGGTAGTAACCCGGGAACCACTGCCCACAGTCCGGGCGACGCCCTGACGCGGTTACACCCACTCGGCGAACTCGTGGTGCTCGCGACTACACTCGAAGTAGTCCCGTTGCATCGCCGCGATAGCGGCGGTGAGGTCGTACCCGTCGTTCAGGTACGACCGAACGCGGTCTATCTTCCACGAACTCGGCGTCTCGCCGGCCTCGTAGCGCCGCTCGATGGGGTCGACGTACTCGTCGATTCGTTCCTCCGGCACGTCCTGTTCGGCGAGGCCGAGGCGTGCGTAGTGGAACACCTCGTCGAAGATGACGTCGCGGTCGGTGGTGCGCTCGCCGTGGCTGGTGACCCACGCGAGGTCGGCGTCCAGTCCGTCCTCGGCGGCGGCATAGAAACTCCGACGGGCCTCCTGCCACGGCAGTTCGGCCAGCGGGTGGTCGGCGGCGACGAGGCCGCGGATGAGACCGACCGTCAGCGCCTGTAAGCCGATCATGTCCGTGACGTGGGGTTGCGTCGGCAACGGCCGGTACTCGATGCGGAGCGAGCGCTCGCTGGCGGCCCCGTCGACGGCCGTGCCGCCGATAACACAGCGGAGCCACCGCCAGTAGGTCCCTCGCTTGTGGTCGAACTCCCAGAACTCGTCCTCGAAGCCGTTCCGGTCGTCGTCTTCCAGCCACTCCCGCAGGAACGGGGCGAACAGGTCGTCTGCGACCACCCGGTCGACCACGTCGGTCACTGTGTCGATGTCCTCGGGCACCCGGACCTTCGGGTTCTCGCTGGTGTTGACCGACTGCTCGAAGGCGGCGATGCGGAGTTCGTGGTGGGTTTGCTCACAGAGCCACTCGCCGTCGACGCCGTCGTACATGTCCGCCGGGAGGAACGGCGAGTTCACCGAGATGGCGAGCAACGGCCCGAGCGTCCGGATGGCGGCGTTGTAGTAGGCCGGGAACGCGTCGCTGTCGGGAATCTGGAGGTGTGGCTGGATGGAGGTGGCCAGCGACTCGAAGAGGATCGTCGGGAACGCGCCGTCGTAGCCGGGCACGTCGAACGGAATCTCGCCGCCAGCGTGCCGGAGCGCCTCGTTGTCCAGCGCGACGTATCGCGGGGCCTGTCGCATGTTCTCGGCGAGTACCACGCCGTCGCGGTCCTCGTGATCCGAGAGGTAGGACTCGCTGCCCTCCTCGGGGGGAATCGTCCACATCGCGTCCAGTACGAGTTCGCAGTGCTGGTTGCTCGCCTGCGCGCGGGCCTGCTTGGTCTGCATCTCGACGGCCGTGGTCTGGACCTCCATGCCCGTCTGATCGAAACTGTTCGGTTCGGTGTTGACCTCGGCGTTGTGCAGGCCGAGTTCCTTGTTCGCCTCGCCCTCGAAGACGACGTCGGGCAGGCGCGTGAGTCGCCCCTCCCACTCGTCGGGGTCCATGTAGGGGCCGTCCTCGTCGGCCACCGCCTCGACCGCCGGTTCCCCCTCGTCTTCGGGCGTCTCCGGGCCGTCGTCGGCGAGCGGGCTGTCGGGATCGATATCGAGCGACGGCCCCTCGCCGGGGCCGAACCGGTCGTCGCCGTCGTCGGTATCGTCGTCTGTGTCCGACGAATCGTCGGGTGCCAGCGGATCGTCGTCCGTCGGGTCGAGCGAGGCCCCGCCCCCGTCGGCGGGTTCCGCCGGGGCGTCGAGGGACCCGTCCCACGCGTTTCCGCCGCCGCCCGAGAGGTCGGCGTCTAGGTCGCTCTCGTCCAGTGTCTCCTCGTCCTCGTCGGGTTCGGGTGGCTCCGGGACACTGTTGATAGCGTACAACTCGATTTCGAGGCCGACGGAGAACGACTCGTTGTCGAACTCCCCTGTCTCGATTGCGGTCCGTAGCTGTGCCGCCTGGTCGTCGACCCGGTCGGCGAACTCCTCGTACGTCTCGTCAGCCAGCGAGCGGCGCACCAGGTCGACGATGTCGTCCATACCGTGAACTGTGGCGGTTCTTCCCTTATAACTACCCCGTCGTCGGCGAAGGTTTCGGCCGCGTTCGCGCTCCACGGCACCCTCCGGTCGGCGTTCCGCGTCCGCACTTCGCGACTGCTCCACGGCTCCCTCCGGTCGCCGTTCCGCTTCGAGGGCCGACTCCCTCACTGTCGTTCGGTCGTCGCCCCTCGCTACTCCTCGCGGGTCGCTCCGTTCCCCGCTCGCGGTTCCGAGGGCCGCTCACTTCGTTCGCGCCCCTCGCTACTACTCGAACAGGTCCTCGTGGCGCGCGGCGAGGTTCGCGTAATCCCCAGAGGAGAACGCCTCGAACACTTCGTCGGGGTCGATAGTCGTCTCCGAGAGCGGCGTCACCTGCGCCGGACTCCCGCGGACGAACGACTCGGCCGGCACCTCGTAGCCCGGCGGGACGACGGTGCCCATCGCGACGATAGAGCCCTTGCCGATGACGGCGTCGCTGACGGTGGAGTTGAACCCGATCAGCGCGCCGTCTCTGACTTCCGCGTCGTTGAGGACGGCCCCGTGACCGACCATCACCTTCTCACCGACCGTCGAGGCGTGGAGGATAGCGCCGTCGCCGATGGCCGTCTCGCGTCCCACTTCGACCGGGGCGACGTCGCCACGGAGGACACAGCCCGGCCAGACGTTGGCGTTCGGGCCGATCGTCACGTCTCCGACCACGGTCGCTTCTCGACTGACGTGTGCGTAGCCGTGGATGTCCGGCGCCGCCCCCTCGAACTCGTATTCGCGACTGTCCATATGCGATACAGCGTGTTGCCCATCCGAAAAGATACCGGTCAGGCGGGTCAGGTGTGGTCGACGGCATCGTCGAACAGCGGTTTCAGGCGGCTGATCGTCTGGTCGTCGTGTGCGGCGGGGTCTACGTGGAAGTGCCCGACGGCGTCCACCTCGCGCAGCTGTCCGGCGAGCATGTGGAGGAACTTGAACGCCGACTGCAAGTCGACGAACTGGAGCAGTTCGGTCAGCGAGTCGAAACAGGCGACCAGTTGCATGCTGTCGTCGTGGTCGGTGAGGTAGTTGTTCAGCCGCATCCCCAGACCGGTCGGGTCGTTCGGGTTCGCCGTCGTGACGAAGACGTTGTCGGGCACGTCGTGGTCGTCCCCTCGGAGCCCCCCGTGGTCGCCGACGACGACGATGCCCATCCGCGCCGGCAGGTCGCCGTGATGCTCGCGCCAGTCGGCGATCAGTTCGGGCGGCGCGGCGGAGTACGTGACCTGCAACACGTCGAGGGTCTCGGGCGGGGCCGGTGCCAGCAGGTCCAGACACGTCTCCTGCTTGCTCGAACTCAGAGACGGTGCAGACACGAGGACGTTCGTCCCCGGACGAGCACCCGTCTGATCCATCTACTGGGCACCCCCGTCCCCGTCGAGCGTCGCCGCCGTGGACCCCGCACCCGGCGGTTGCTGGACGCGCATGTACGGTTTGTCCTCGATGTACTCGACGAGTCGCGTCGACCCCATGTAGCCGCTGGGCGACTTCTGGAGTTCGATGTACTGGAGGCCGTTGTCGGTCACCCACGTCTTCAGCGTCTGCCACGACCCGTTCTCGTAGAAGGCGGCGAGTTCGTCGTCCAGCGTCGCGGGGTTGAACAGGTACATCGTCGTGTCGCCCTCGCGATAGAGGTTCTCCTCCTCCCAGAAGCGCATCTGTCGGAGTTCGTCGTCGTCCAGCACCGGCAGTTGCGCCTCGACGTTGAGGACGGTGAACATCGACTGGTCGCCCCGCCTGTCGTCGACCGTGCGAAACACCGACGCGGGGTTGTCCGTGTCGTGTTCCTGCGGTTTGAACACGTTGCGTTTGGTGTTCTCCCAGATGTTGGCGAAGTCGATGAGGAACAACTGGTCGGTCGCCAGCAACTCCTCCATGTCACCGATGCGCTCGTCGATGATGCTGCGCAGGCGCTTGGGCGGGAGTTCCACCGGGGGGACGATGGTGATAGCGCTCCCGTCGTCGCGGGCCTCTACGAGCAGGTTCGTCAGGATGGAGTGGGGACTCGCCCGACCGTCGTGTTCCAGTAAGAGCGTCCCGCCCTGGACGATGCCGCCGCCCATGAGGTGGTCCAGCCCCGGGATACCCGTCGACATGTGGTCGCCGGGGACGAACTCGCCGGGGTGGGTCCGGAGGCGCGGTGCGACGCGCAACCCCTCGTGGGTGAACGACACCTCGTGGACGCGTGTATCGTGGTCGACGCCGCGCATCTTCACCACCTCGATAAAACGGTGGTAGTCGCCGCCGACGTTCTCCCGCCAGAGGCGGAGGACGCCGTGGGTGTTGAACTGGACGGCGTCGCTCGCGGCCACCGTCTTGACGTCGTCCTGCATGAGGTCCGGTTGGGACTCCTCGGCGGTGAACAGCGCCGTCGCGTCGAACTCGTCGTTGAGCAACCGGATGAAGTCGAGCAACGTCCGCCGGAACACGTCCTGGTTCTCGCCGATGGCCGAGAGCCCCGAGACGGAGTCGAGGACGACCCGGTCGACGGGCCCGAACTGTTCGAGGTAGCGCGTGATGTACTTCGACTCGAAGGGGGCCGAGTAGTCGCCACCGAGCATCTTCCCGCCTTCCAGCGTCTCCAGCGTGAGTTCGCGTTCGTCGCCGCCCTCGACGGTCTGACCCGGCGTCGCGTGAATCGACGTGACCGTCAGGTCGTCGTCGTGGAGGTCGAACGCGAAGTCCGCAAACGCGTCCGATAGCTCTTCGAACGTCTGTTCGGTGCTGATGTACAGGCACTCCTCGCCGCGGTCGAGCCCCGCCTGCAGGAATTGCATGGCGAGCGTCGATTTGCCCGTGCCCGGACCGCCGGTGACCAACACTGTGCGGCCCTTCGGAAGGCCACCGTCGAGGATACTGTCTAGCGTCTCGCTACCGGTGGGTACCGACATCGTAGTCTCTGTCCTCAGTTGGACAGCACGTGGTAAATGCGTAGTGCCAAACTATCAGGACTGAGACTGTCCTCACTCGATGTGGACGACGAGGACGGGCACCGGCGAACTCTCGACGACGCGTTCGGTGACGCTCCCGAGGTTCGCCACCCGGTCACGACCGGTCCGGCCGTGGGTCCCCATCACGACGAGGTCGATGTCCTCGTCGGCAGCGTACTGCGTGATAACCTTGTGTGGGATGCCCTCCTCCATCCGCGTCACGGTTTCGAGGGCTGCCTCCTCGCCGCCGACCGCGATGTCGTCGAGCGCTACCTCTCCCTCCTCGCGGAGCGAGTCGCGGACGTCGTCTTGCGTGTCCTTATCGGCCGCGAGGAAGAGGCGTCTGTCGACGACGTAGAGGCCGTGCAACACCGCGTCGTTGTCGCGGGCAATCGAGACGGCGTGTGCGAGCGTCTCGGTCGTCCCCGAACTGCCGTCGGTCGCGACGAGTACCTTATCGTACATCGGCACGTCGATACTGCGTCCCGACGATACATAGTACTCCCTGTTGGCACACCACACGACTACGCTCGGGACGGCCTGACTCCACCGTCCGACGACCGGCGAGTTACCATCGTTCAATCGAACGGCCGTTCCGGCATGACTTGTCAACTAGTGGAATTTTATCAGAGGGAATCATGTGTGGTACCACGATGCAAGGGAGTGACCTGCCGGCGGGCCGATCTGTCGAACTGTACGTTCGTTCGCTGCTACCAGAGGGGTACCACCAGTCACAGGAGTGTATCCTCGAACACGTGACGGAACTGGTCGAGACAGAGACATTCACCGACCGACAGGTGCACGTCTGGGGGCAACAGGTGCCAGCGACGGCCGAATCGGCCCAAACGACCGTCGGAGAGTACGTCCTCGACCGCGTCACCGTCTTCCGGGAGTGGGCGGCGGCCAACGGGTGCTCGCTGTCACCGGCGTTCGAACTTCGGGAGGTCGACGACATGCTCGTCGACGACCAGTTCCGTGCCATCCGATTCCCGTCTGTATTGCTCGTAGAGTTCCTCGGGGACTCACTCGTCTGTGTCTCGCCTCACGCCGTCGACGGCGACGTCACCACGGTTCCCGGCCGCCTCGATGCGCTCGAATCCGGCGACCAACGGCAGTTCGACCCGCTCGACGCAACGGCCGTCGAGGCGTCTCCGGACCGGGACGACCGGCCACGGCCCCCTCGCGAGGGCGACGAGGAAGAACTCCTGACGACTGAATGAGTCGCCGTCCGCGTCTCAATACACTTATCCCCGGCCGCTATCGTATCCACGGGTATGAGTACGGTCACGGTCACGCTGCCGGACGGGTCCACCTTAGAGATGGATGCCGGCAGTACGGTCGAAGACGTCGCCTACGAAATCGGACCGGGACTCGGTGACGACACCGTCGCGGGCGTCGTGGACGGCGAGTTGGTCGACAAGCACACCCCCATCGAGGAGGACGTCGAACTGGTCATCGTCACACCGAGCAGCGACGAGTACGTGGACGTGCTTCGGCACTCCGCCGCCCACGTCTTCGCGCAGGCGCTTCAGCGGGAGTTCCCCGAGGCGACACTGACTATCGGACCGTGGACCGACGACGGGTTCTACTACGACGTCACCGACGTCGACTTAGACGAGGACGACCTCGAAGACATCGAGGCCGAAGCGGAGGCCATCATCGAGGAGGACTACGACATCGAACGCGAACTCCTCGACCGCGAGGACGCCCTCGAACGGTACGAGGACAACCCGTTCAAGCAGGACATCCTCGAAGCCGAGGCCGCCGGCGAGGAGCGCGTCTCCTTCTATACGCAAGGGGAGTTCTACGACCTCTGTCAGGGCCCCCACGTCGAGTCCACCGGCGAAATCGGCGGGTTCGCCCTGCTCGAAATCTCGGCAGCCTTCTGGCGCGGCGAGGAAGACAACGAGACGCTCACCCGCGTCTACGGCACCGCCTTCCCCACGCAGGACGAACTCGACGAGTACCTCGAACGCCGTCAGAAGGCCCAAGAGCGCGACCACCGCAAGATCGGACAGGAGATGGACCTGTTCTCCATCGACGACACCACCGGGCCGGGCCTCCCGCTGTACGAACCCAACGGGAAGAAGATTCTCAACGAACTGTCGGACTACGCCGCCGAACTCAACCGCGACGCCGGCTACGACGAGATCGAGACGCCCCACGTCTTCCGCACCGAACTGTGGAAGAAGTCCGGCCACTACGAGAACTACGTCGACGACATGTTCCTGCTGGACGTCAACGACGAGGAGTACGGCCTCAAGCCGATGAACTGTCCGGGCCACGCGACCATCTTCGATCAGAAGTCCTGGAGTTATCGGGACCTCCCGGTCCGCTACTTCGAGGACGGGAAGGTCTACCGGAAAGAACAGCGCGGCGAACTCTCGGGGCTCTCCCGGACGTGGGCCTTCACCATCGACGACGGCCACCTGTTCGTCCGCCCCGACCAGATAGAACAGGAGGTGCTTGCGACGGTGGACATCATCCTCGATACGCTGGATACGTTCAACCTCGACTACACCGTCCAGTTCGCCACCCGGCCCGAGAAGTCCGTCGGCGGCGACGAGATCTGGGAACGTGCCGAATCCCAACTCGAATCTGTCCTCGAAGAACAGGACATCGACTACGCGGTCGAACCCGGCGACGGCGCCTTCTACGGCCCGAAGATAGACTTCGCCTTCGAGGACGCTTTGGGCCGTAACTGGGACGGTCCGACGGTCCAACTGGACTTCAACATGCCCGAGCGCTTCGACCTGACCTACACGGGCGAGGACAACGAGGACCACCGCCCGGTGATGATCCACCGCGCGCTCTACGGCAGTTACGAGCGGTTCTTCATGGTGCTGACCGAACACTACAACGGGAAGTTCCCGCCGTGGCTCGCCCCGGAACAGGTCCGCATCCTCCCGGTTTCGGACGACAACATCCCGTACTGTGAGGAGTTACAGGACGAACTGGGCGAGTTCCGCGTCGAAATCGAGGACCGTTCGTGGACCGTCGGCCGTAAGATTCAGCAGGCCCACGACGACCGAGTGCCCTACATGCTCATCATCGGCGACAACGAGGAAGACGCCGGCAACATCTCGGTGCGCGACCGCAAGGAGCGCGAGGAGACGGAGATCGACCTCGACGAGTTCCGCGACCACCTCGAAACCGAGGTCGAACAGCAGCGCACCGCCGTGACGTTCCTCGCCGGTCGGTAACGAACCGGCCCCGACCGCCGTGGCTGTGACTGCATCACAGCAAGGCGGTCCCTTTTATCTCTGGCGGGCGACGACTCCAGCATGACCGACGCCGACCGGGACCAGCCCAGCGACACCATGCGGGAGCGGGCTGACGAGAGTACGTGGTTCCTCTGGGTGTTGCTCGACGCCGACCGGCGGCTCGTCGCCGGCCTGTTCTCGGCGGGCCTGTTCGCGACGCTCGTCGTCGTCGGCGTCCTCCACCCGACTCCCGGACAGAAACTACTGACGCGTGGCGACCCCGTCGAGACGCTGTATCAGGCGCTCATCACCGGTACCATCACCGGCGTCACGCTGGTGCTGACGCTGAGCCAACTCGTCCTCTCGCAGGAACTCGGCGCCGTGGGTGACCAGCGCGACCGGATGGCGGGCGCGATGGAGTTCCGCTCGGACGTGGCCGACGCCGTCGGTGCGGCCGTCAGCCCCGCCGAACCGTCGGCGTTCCTCCGGTCGCTCGTCCGCGCGACGAAAGAACACGCCCAAGCGGTCGAGGAGGCCGTCGAAACCGACGACCTGGACCAGAACCTGACGGATCTGCTGTCGACGTACCTCGACTCCGTCGTCGGCAACGCCGACACCGTCACCGACCAACTCGAAGGCGCGAACTTCGGCGAGTTCGACGTCGTGAAGGCCGCATTGAACTACAACTACTCGTGGAAACTGTACGCCGGCCGGCGCATCCGCGAGGAGTACGCCGAGGAACTCTCCGAGGAAGCACTGGACCGACTCGGGACGCTCGTCGACACGCTGGAACTGTTCGGGCCGGCCCGCGAACACTTCAAGACGCTGTACTTCCAGTGGGAACTGTCGAACCTCTCTCGGACGCTGCTGTACGTCGCGGTGCCAGCGCTGGCCGTCGCCATCTCCGCACAGGTGTTTTTCGACCCACGTGACTTCACGAGCCTCACGTTCGGCGTCGGCAACTCGCTATGGATACTGGCGATTACGACCACGGTTTCCCTGCTGCCCTTCACGCTCCTGCTCGCGTACATCCTCCGCATCGTCACCATCACCAAGCGGACCCTCTCTATCGGCCCGTTCATCCTCCGCGAGACGGACCGTTCGGTGGACGTAAACTGGGACTGAGCGGGAGCGTCTCCTACGAGGGAAAACCGTCGACGCCACCCGTATTTATCACACGGCCGAACGTTCGGCTGGAGTATGGCAGCGCTCTCGACGGGTGCGTTGGTAGTGTTCGCACTCGTCGCCGCCACCCTGACGCTGTTCGTCACCGAGTGGCTCCCCCCGGACATCACCGCTATCGCCGTCCTCGTCTCGCTGGCCGTCCTCGAACCGTACACCGGCGTCCCCGCACGCGAGGCCATCGCGGGGTTCGCCAGTCCTGCGGTGGTCACTATCGTCGCGATGTACATCCTCAGCGCGGGCGTCGAGGAGGCCGGCGTCGTCGATTGGCTGGGGGCAAGACTGGCAGCCCTCACGGGCGGTGACGAGGGCCGACTGCTCGCGGCCATCGTCGGCACCACGGGCGTCGGCGCGGGGTTCGTCAACAACACCCCCATCGTCGCCGTGTTCATCCCCCTCGTCACCGGTCTCTCGGAACGGTACGGCATCTCGCCGTCGAAGTTCCTCCTGCCGCTCTCCTTCGCGGCGATGCTCGGTGGGACGCTCACCCTCGTCGGCACCGCGACGAACCTACTCGCGAGCGACATCTCCCGAGACCTGCTGAACGAACCGTTCTCGATGTTTACGCTCACACCGGTCGGCGTCGTCGTCCTGCTGGTCGGCGTCGGCTATCTGCTCACCGTCGGCCGGGTGCTCGTCCCCGAGCGGATACGCCCGTTCGCGGACTTCACCGAGGAGTTCGACATGGACCGCCACCTCGCACAGTTGACGGTCCGCGAGTCCTCGCCGCTGGTCGGTCTGACCGTCGCGGAGGCCCTCGACAGCGACGGCGTGGACGCTGTCGTGGCGGCCGACGACGGCGAGGTCGCACTCGCCGACGGCGAACCCACCGAACAGGAGCCGATAGACGTCGACGTGCTCCAGATCGACCGGGACGGGGAGTCCTTCTTCGCGACGGCGACCGACCGACCGCTCGAACCGGGCGACGTGCTGACGGTTCGGGGCAGCACACAGGCAGTCAACCAGTTCGGCGAACGCTACGGCCTGCGACAACTCCCCCGCGAGTCCGTGACCGAGGAACTACTGGCCGAGAGCGGCCACTCCGGCGTGCTCGCGGAGGCCGTCGTCCACGGGGAGTCGCGACTGCGCGGCCGCACGCTCGGAGACGTGGACCTGCGCTCGCGGTTCGACGTGACGGTGCTGGCGATTCGACGCGGCGACACCGTCATCCGGGAGGCGTTCGCCGGCGTCGAACTCGCCGCCGGGGACACGCTGCTGTTGCAGACGCCGGTCGACGAGATAGCGCATCTGGAGGAGGAGGGATATCTCGTCCTCACGGAGGGGCCGCCCGAACTGTTCGACGTCATCCACGGCGAGGGAGCGGCCCCCCCGCCGAGGCTCAGTCCGCGAGCGCTGCTCCCGCTGGGAATCCTCGTCGCCGTCATCGCGCTCGCCGCGGTCGGGGTGGTTCCGATTTACATCGCCGCACTCGGCGGCGTCGTCGCGATGGTCGCGACGGGGTCGATCCCGGCCTCGCGGGCCTACGACGCGGTTAGCTGGAACGTCGTCTTCCTGCTGGCTGGGCTCTTACCCCTGGGCGCGGCGATGCAGGCCACCGGCGGCGCGGCGTTCGTCGGCGGCTTACTCGCCGAGGTGGCCGTGGTCGTGCCGCCGCTGGTCTTGCTCGCGTTGTTCTACCTCCTGACGGCGGTTCTCGCCAGCCTCATCACCCCGGTCGCGACCGTCGTGCTGATGGCGCCAATCGCCGTCGCGACGGCACAGGACGTCGGCGTCGACGGGACGCCCTTCTTACTCGTCGTCACCTTCGCCGTCGCAACCGCCTTCCTCACCCCCGTCGGGTACCAGACGAACCTGATGGTGTACGGTCCCGGCGGCTACCGGTTCACCGACTACGCCCGCGTCGGCGCGCCGTTGCAGTTGCTCCTCTGTGTCGTCACCACGGTGGCGGTCGCGTTCGTCTGGCCGCTGTGAGCCCACGCAGTAACGGCGGGAAACGGAACGTCAGGCCTGCTCGTCGTCTTTGAGCTCTTCGAGTTCGGACTCGACCTCGCTCTCGTCGACGTCGGGCGTCTCCACGTCGGCGGCGGTGTCCTCGGCGAGTTCCTGTTCGAGTTCCGTCTCGGCGTCGCTGGGTTCGGCGTCCGCGGATTCGGTTTCGCTGGTCACCTCGTCGGCCTTGCCCATCTCCTGTTTCAGCGTGTCGAGTTCGGCGTCGACGGCCCCCTCCTGCTGGATGTCCTCCAGTTCCTGCTCCAGCGAGCTCTTATCGGAGAGCTGATCCTCCAGTACGCCGTCCTCGCGGAGTTCGTCCATCGCCTGTGCGCGAGCCTCCATGTCCTCGGTGCGTTCCTCTGCGCGCTCGATGGCGCGGTTGACGTCCTCCATCTCGTCGCCGGCCCCGGTCATGGCTTCGTTGACTCGCTTCGAGGCTTTCGCGGCCTCGTGGCGGGCCTTCATCGTCTCCTTCTTGGTGCGGAACTGCTCTATCTGGCGCTGGAGTTCGTCTTTCTGGTCGACGAGTTGGTCCTGCTGGGACTCCAGGTGAGAGATCTGGGAGTCGAGTTCCTCTATCTGGGTCATCTTCTGCTTTTTCTTCTCTAAGGCCTGCCGGGCGAGGTCCTCACGGTCCTGCTTGACGGCCTGTCGGGCCTGATCGTTGTGTTTCTCGACGTTCTCCTCTAACCGACGCTTTTGTATCTCCAGTCGTTTCTTCTGGGTCGTCAGATCCGCGATGCCTTGTTTGACGTCCTGCAACTCGTTTCGCATCTGCTCGTAGCTGTAATCGAGTGTCTCGGCGGGGTCTTCAGAACGGTTGAGCACCGCGTTCACCTTCGACCGAATGATGTACGAGGCACGCGAGAGGATTCCCATGGCTCAAAGTTCGGTGCTGTCGACTTAAATTTCTTCCACTACTGGCCGTCGTGAGACGGCCGTCACCGGGTAGGCCAACGGAGGCGACGACGCTTCGAACGACCGCGCGGCGCGTGCTGCGGCGACAGATACAGGGCCGCACCCGCCGACGGTGTGGGCATGAGCGAGACAGTTCACGTCCCCGGTGGTCGGCGGGTCGTGGCGACCCTCGACTCGCCCGAGACCGACCGGGCCGTCGTCGCCTGCCCGCCACACCCCCGGTACGGGGGCAGTCGGTCGGACCAGCGGCTTCGCGCGGTGAGCGACGCGCTCGGTCCCGACGTCGCCTGTCTCCGGTTCGATTACGGCCCGTGGGACGGGGGGCGGGGCGAGCGCGTCGACGCCGAGAACGCGCTGGCGTGGGCGAGCGAGCGCTACGACGCCGTCGGCCTGTTCGGCTACAGTTTCGGCGCCGACGTGGCGCTCCGGGCGGCCGCCGAGGTGAGCGAGGACGACGCCCCCGCCGCCCTCTCGGTACTGGCCCCGCCCGCCGCCCTATCGAACGGCGACGCCGTGACCGCACTCGACGCCATCGACTGCCCGGTACAGGTCGTCTACGGCGACCGCGACGACACCGTCGACTGGAAACCCGTGGTCGAGCGCGCACAGGAACTCGACCACGCCGTCGAGTCGGTCGCCGCGGATCATCACTTCGTCGGGCAGGCCGAGGACGTCGCCGACGTGGTGGCAACGTTCCTCAGGGCGCACCTGTAGCGACCGGCGAAACGGCGAGCGCGCTCCCGCCGGACGAGGTCCAGTCGAGCGCGACGACGCGGCCGTCGCCGTACCGGACCAGCACCTCCGCCCCGCCGTCACCGTCGAGGTCCGCCGACGTGGCGAACGTCCAGATGGGGACCGAGCGTTCGTAGGCCGCGCGTTCCTCGCCGGTCCGGCCGTCGAGAACCGCGACGGTGCCGTCGTTCGTCACTGCAATCACGTCCTGCGTGCCGTCGCCGTCCACGTCGCCCAGCACCGGCGCGTAGGCCGTCTGGCGCTCGCCGCCGCCCAGCGACGTTCGCCACTCGGTCTCGCCGGCGTCCACGTCGATAGCCAGCACCGAGTTCCCCGCGACGCCGGCGTACACCTCGGCGCGGCCGTCACCGTCGGCGTCGCCCACGTCGTGGATTCGGGGTGTCCCGCTGATGTCGGCCGTCCACCGCCGCTCGCCGGTGGCCCCGTCGAGCGCGGTCAGTTCGCCCGTACTGCCCGCCAGCACCGTCCCGTCCGGGCCGACGGCGAGCGTCGTCGCGTCGACGTCGGTACGCCACCGCTCGGCACCGTCGCCCTCGTAGACGACGACGCCGCCGTCGCCGCCGAGGACCACCTCAGAGGCCCCATCGTCGTCCACGTCGGCCAGTCGCGGCCGCGCCCACACGGTCATGTTCGCGTCTCGTCGCCACGCCACGGTCCCGTTTCCGTGGGCGACGACGAGCGTCCCCGCGATGTCGCTCGTGACGACGTCCGGGCCCGCGTCGCCGGTGACGTTCCCGACCGAGGGCTGGCCGTAGCCGTACGTCGACAGCGGCACGCGCCACTCCTCGGTTCCGGTGGCCGCGTCGAGGACGACGACGGCGTTCTCCGTCGTGCCGACGGCGGCCTCCAACCCGCCGTCGCCGTCTACGTCCGCGACGGCCGGTTGGGTGAGCGCGTGGGTGAAACAGTCCTCGGCGGGAACGCTCCACCGCCAGCGCGTCGCCCCGTCGCTCGGTCGGAGACGGACGAGCGAACAGGAGTTCGGGCCGATCGGTTCGGCGTTGGGAACGGCCGCGACGGGCGCGACGAGAACGTCGCCGCGCGGACCGACGCCGACGGCGTGGTGGTTCACCTCGTTCTGGCGGGCCGTGTCGCTCACCCACGTCTGGGCGAGTGCGCCGCCGTTGGCCATCACGCCGACGGCGAGGACGGCGGCCAGCGCACCGCAGACCAGCAGCGCGACGAGGGTCGTCCGGGGTCGCATTGTCGACACTCGACGGCCGGCGAGCATAAGGTCGGCTATCGTCTGCGCCGGGCGAGCGAGAGCGGTACGTACTTGCCCGGCGGCGGGCCAGTCTGGGGTATGGACCGCCGCCGCTGTCGGGCGCTCGCGCTCACAGTCACGACGCTCGCGGCCCTCGGGTTCGCCGGTGTCGCGAGCGCGCACGGAAGCGTCGGCAGCGGCGTCGAGGCACCGATTCCGCTGTGGCTCCTGTACACCGGCGCGGGTGGCACCGTCGCCGTCACCGCGGGGTGGCTGGCCATAGGGGAGCGAGAGGCCGGTGGCGGCCACGAGACACCGGCGCTCACCCTCCCCTTCTGGGCCGTACAGACGCTCGCCAACGCCGGGCGGACCGTCGGCCTGTTCGCGCTGATTGCCGTCCTCGCGAGCGGCGTCTTCGGTCAGCAAATCGCGTCGGAGAACGTCGCGACGGTACTGTTCTGGCCGGTGTGGCTGAAGGGGCTCGGCCTCCTCGCCGTCGTCGCCGGGAGTCCGTGGCGCGT
The DNA here is from genome assembly GCF_031624555.1 of Haloarcula sp. S1AR25-4. Lineage (NCBI taxonomy): Archaea > Methanobacteriati > Methanobacteriota > Halobacteria > Halobacteriales > Haloarculaceae > Haloarcula > Haloarcula sp. S1AR25-4. Next base: position 489,692 of record NZ_JAMQOR010000002.1, read on the forward strand.
CGTCTCGCCGTGGGGCACGCTGTATGCGGGCCTCGCGTGGCTCGAGGGGGACCCGCCGGCACTGCTGGGCGAGTACCCCGAACCGCTCGGCGACTGGCCCGCCGTCGCCGGGTTCGCGCTGCTGGTCGGCGTCGTCGAGAACCTCACGACGCTCCCGCGCTCCCCGCGTCTCACCGCCGCGCTGGTCGCGGGCTACGCCCTCGTGATGGTCGTCGGAGCGCTCGCGTTCGGGCCGACGTGGCTCCGCCGGGCCGACCCGCTGGCGGTGCTCTACCGACTGCTGGGCCGAATCGCACCGGTACACGTCGACAGTGGCTACCGGATAACGCTCCGAGCACCGTGGCGGGCCTGCACCCGCACCGTGACCGATAGCTCGACGGTGGCGTTCGTCGTCCTCGCGCTGTACACTGTCAGTTTCGACGGCATGGCCGAGACGACGACGTTCCGAGCGCTGCTGGCCGCGATGCCCGACGCGCTCGGTCCGACCCCAGCCGCAACCGTGCTGTATCTCGCCGGGTTCGCGCTGTTTCTGGGGAGCTACTGGGCCGCCGTCTCGCTCGTCGACGCCGCCGCGGGCGAGTCGCGGCCGGTCGGCCGGACAGCGACGGCCTTCGCCGCCTCGTTGCTCCCCATCGCGGGGGCCTACGAGGTGGCCCACACCTACCCGTTCGTCCTCCGGAACCTCGGGACGCTCGCCGACCTGACGACCGCCGGCCTGTTCGCGCCCGACCCCGTCGCGGGCCTCTCGCTGGCGGCGTTCTGGGGGTCGCAGGTGGCACTCGTCGTCGGGGGCCACCTCGTCGCCGTCGTGGCCGCCCACACCGTCGCAGTCGGGCGGTACGGCCGCGCCGCCCGGCGGGCACACCTCCCGCTCGTCGTCGTCATGGTGGGGTACACCGTACTCTCGCTGTGGATCATCTCACAGCCGGTCGCGAACTGAGGAGTCGACCATCGCCAGTGAACTCGGGCATACCCTTATCATCAATAATGTACTATAGAGAGCTATGTCGACAGCACGACCGCTACCCATCGGTCCGCGGGTCACCCACGGGGCCGTCTCGCTCGTCACCGGCTTTCTCGCCGGTCTGGCGCTGTTCCTCGCCGTCGGTGCCACCGCTGACGACGCGGTCTTCTCGGCGCTATCGCTCGCGCTGGTCGTCACCGTCAGCCGGACGCTGATTCGGTGACGGCGGTCGTCAGTGACCGGCGCGGGGACACAAACGTCCAGTGTCTGACTGACAGGGCGTGACGAACGACGGGTGTCCCGAAACCGTTTTGGCGACACACTGTCCACGGTCGGTATGCCGACCGAACCCGAAACGGACTACGACCCGGAACTGGGTCGGAAGTTCATCTTCGTCACCGGTGGCGTGATGTCTGGCCTGGGGAAAGGCATCACCGCCGCCAGCACGGGCAGGCTTCTCAAGAACGCCGGGTTCGACGTTACAGCGGTCAAAATCGACCCGTATCTGAACGTCGACGCCGGTACCATGAACCCCTTCCAGCACGGCGAGGTGTACGTGCTCAAAGACGGGGGCGAGGTCGACCTCGACTTGGGGAACTACGAGCGGTTCCTCGACATCGACATGACCTTCGACCACAACGTCACGACGGGGAAGACCTACCAGCACGTCATCGAGAAGGAACGCGCGGGCGACTACCTCGGTCGCACGGTCCAGATCATCCCGCACATCACCGACGACATCAAGCGGCGCATCCGCGAGGCCGCCGAGGGCAACGACGTCTGTATCATCGAGGTCGGCGGCACCGTCGGCGACATCGAGGGGATGCCCTATCTGGAGGCCCTGCGCCAGTTCGCCCACGAGGAGGACGAGGACGACATCCTCTTTACCCACGTCACGCTCGTCCCCTACTCGAAGAACGGCGAGCAAAAGACCAAGCCCACCCAGCACTCCGTGAAGGAACTGCGCTCTATCGGTCTCCAGCCGGACATTCTGGTCGGCCGCTGTTCGGACAAACTCGACATCGACACGCGAGAGAAGATAGCCCTGTTCTGTGACGTGCCGACCGAGGCCGTCTTCTCGAACCCGGACGTCGACGACATCTATCACGTCCCGCTGATGGTCGAGGAGGAGGGCCTCGACGAGTACGTGATGGAGCGACTCGACATCGCCGACGAGGCGCTGCCCGAGGACGAACGCGAGAACCGCTGGCGCGAACTCGTCACCCAGCAGACCGACGGCGAAGTCGACGTCGCGCTCGTGGGCAAGTACGACCTCGAAGACGCCTACATGTCCGTCCACGAGGCGCTGAAACACGCCGGACTGGAGAAGAACGTCGACGTGAACGTCCAGTGGGTCAACTCCGAGAAGATGCCCGACCACCACGAAGAGCGGATGCAGGAGGCCGACGCCATCGTCGTCCCCGGGGGCTTCGGCACGCGCGGCACGCAGGGCAAGATCGACGCCATCCGGTACGCCCGCGAGAACGACGTGCCCTATCTGGGCCTCTGTCTGGGCTTCCAGCTCGCCGTCATCGAGTACGCCCGGAACGTCCTCGGACTGGAGGGCGCTCACTCGGCCGAACTCGACGAGGACACGCCCCACCCCGTCATCGACATCCTACCCGAGCAGTACGAGATAGAGGACATGGGCGGGACAATGCGACTGGGTGCCCACGAGACGGACATCGAGGCCGGGACGCTCGCCGCCACGCTGTACGGCGGCACGTCCTGCACCGAGCGACACCGCCACCGCTACGAGGTCAACCCCGAGTACTTCGACCGACTCGAAGACGCCGGGCTGAAGTTCTCCGGGCGCTCCGGGAACCGTATGGAGATACTCGAACTCGCGCCCGAAGACCACCCGTACTTCATCGGGACGCAGTTCCACCCCGAGTTCCGCTCGCGCCCGACACGGGCTAGCCCGCCGTTCGTCGGCCTGCTGGAGGCCGTGCTGGGCGACGACCCCCACGCCGCCGAGACCGAGGAGGTGAGCCACTGATGGTGGACGTCGAGGCGTTCATCGAGGAGGCCACAGCCGAGATCGCCGAGGAAATCGGCGACAAGAACGCCGTCATCGGCCTCTCGGGCGGCGTCGACTCCTCGACCGCCGCGGCGCTGGCCTACGAGGCCATCGGCGACCAGCTCACCGCTGTCTACGTCGACACCGGTCTGATGCGGAAAGGCGAGACCGACGAGATTCGCGAGACGTTCGACTACATGGACTCGCTGCGCATCGTCGAGGCCCAGGACCGCTTCTTAGAGGAACTCGAAGGCGAGACGGACCCCGAGGAGAAGCGCCACATCATCGGCGAGCAGTTCATCAGAGAGTTCGAGACGGTCGCTCGCGAGGTGGACGCCGACTACCTCGTCCAGGGGACCATCTACCCCGACCGCATCGAGAGCGAGGGGACCATCAAGTCCCACCACAACGTCGGCGGCCTCCCCGAGCGCATCGACTTCGACGGCATCGTCGAACCGATGCGCGACCTCTACAAGGACGAGGTCCGGGAAGTCGCCCGCGCACTCGACCTAGAGGAGATTATCTCCGAGCGGATGCCGTTCCCCGGCCCCGGTCTGGCCGTCCGCATCATCGGCGAGGTCACCGAGGAGAAACTCGAAGTCGCCCGCGAGGCCAACCACGTCGTCGAGGAGGAACTCGAAGAGTACGAGCCGTGGCAGGCCCTCGCGGCCGTCATCGGGAAGGCCACCGGCGTCAAGGGCGACAACCGCGTCCACGGCTGGGTCGTCGCGGTGCGGTCCGTCGAGTCACGTGACGGCATGACCGCCCGCGCACAGGAACTCGACTGGGAGACCCTCCAACGGATGCAAAGCCGCATCACGGGCGCCCACGAGAACGTCGCTCGCGTCGTCTACGACGTGACCCACAAACCGCCGGCGACGATCGAGTACGAGTGACGATGCAGGTCATCATCGTCGGGTCCGACCCCGACGGCATCACCGACGCACTCGAAGCGGAGGGCCACAGCGTCACCGTCGCCGACGTGGGCAACCGCCCCGGGCTAGAGGAGGCCGGCATCCACGACGCCGACGTCTACCTCCTCACCGAGATGGCACAGGCCACCTCCATCGCCGTCGCGAAGGACCTCGTGCCCGACTTGCGGATCGTCGTCTACGCCGAGGGGTCGCTGCCGGACTTCGCCAGCAGACAGACCGACCTCGTCGTCGACCCGAACCTGCTCGGTCCCGAGGCCGTCGCCGAGGAACTGTAGTCCCGCCTCAGACCGTCGCCGCCAACTCTGCGACGCGCCCGCTCCCCCCTTTCTCGAACGGGACGCCGTGGCCCATCGCGGCCACCTCGAACGGCGGCACGCGGTCGATGAACTCGCGGAGACTCCGCGTCACCGCGCCCGTATCGTAGCTGAGGAGCCACGGCGACGCCGAGAGGGCCCCGCGGTTCTCCCGCACGAGGTCGCCGAGAAACGCCGTCGACAGCGCCTCGCTGACGTAACAGACGTGGCCCGGCGTGTGACCGGGCGTGTGGTAGACCGTGAAACTACCGACCGTATCGCCGTCGGCCACGGTTTCGACGGGGTTCGACGGCGCGGAGACGAGACGGCGAGTCAGTCGCTGGAGCGTCCCTTTGTGGTTCGTCAGCGGCGGTTTGTCGGTACCCGTGACGTACGGCGCGTCGGCCATGCCGACGTATATCGTCAGGTCGACGCCGTCGAACGCCGAGAGGCCGCCGACGTGGTCGAGGTCGTAGTGGGTCACCAGAATCCGCTCCAAATCGCGCAACTCGAAACCGGCCTCTCGGACGCCGGCGACGAGCGAGTTGCCGTGCCACGGCATCCCGGCGTCGACCAGCGTCAACGTCCCGTCGTCGTCGACGAGGTACGCGTTGACTCCCGAGAGGTCGTACCACCAGACGTCGTCCGAAAGCGGCGTCACCATACGTGGGTTTTGGGCCGCCGACGGCAAAACCCTTCTCGGCGGCGGGACCACAACACCCATAGACTGTCCGACAGAGCGGCCAACCATGGCCCGCGACACCGTCGTCTCCTGGCGGACGTTCGCCCTGTTCCTCCTGTGTCCGCCGCTGGCTATCCTCGCGCTCGTCCTGTTTCCACTGACCATCGCGGTGCTGGTCTGGCTGTACTATCGCGGCAAGAAACAGGCGCTCGACCAGCCGTCGGCGTCGACCAGCTAGCCAGAGACAGGTACGAGACGACCGGCTGTTCACTCGTCCATCGCGTAGGCGAGTCGGTGGGGCACCAGCGTCAGCGTGCGGACGATAGCCGCCAGCGCGACGAAGATGCCGACGAGGATGTGGGCGATACCGCCGAGTTTCAGCCAGAGCAACAGCGACGGGAACTTGTGGATGGTCGCGAGTTGCGCGTTCAGCAGGGACGCACCGGCGCGGTCCGGGCCACCGCCGGCGATGCTGTGAGTCGTCTGCGTGGCGAAGAACTGGTCGATGAGCGGGTGGAACTGCGTGAACTCGAGGAACAACGCGGCCCCGACGAGCAAATATCCCACGCCCGCGAAGACGGCGCCGACCACGAGCATCTTCTGTATCGACCCCATCGTCGAGAGGATGGTCTCCGGGCTGTACGTCTCCATCGTCGGTGGCGTTTCGGTTGCCATGACGTACTGAGAGACGCAGGGTTACTATCTAAAACTGGGTTACTATTGCACACCTACATCCGGGCCGCGAAAACGTTATATATGGGGCCGAATGGCACACTCAGAACGGCAACTGCGACCGGAAGTAGTAATAGCCGGTCTTGGCCTTCGAGGGCGAGCGGATGTGTGCCATCTCCGCGTCGGTCAACGTGAAGTCGAAGATTGCGAGGTTCGCTTCGAGGTGGTCGCGGCTGGACGCCTTCGGGATGGCGGCGACGCCGTCCTGCTGGACGAGCCATCGGAGCGCGACCTGTGCCGGTGACTTCCCGTAGCGGTTCCCGATCTGGACGAGGGCCGGGTCCTCCAGTACGCCGCCGCGGGCCAGCGGACTGTACGCCGTCAGGAGGACGTCGTGGATGCGGCAGTAATCGAGCAGTTCTCGCTGGTCACAGTAGGGGTGATACTGCACCTGATCGGTGAGAATCGGGGCGTCGGAGCGCTCTCGGGCCTCGTCGAGCAGCGACCGCGAGAAGTTGCTGACGCCGACGTGTTCGACGAGGCCGTCGTCGACGAGGTCGTTCATCGCGCCGAGCGTCTCCGAGAGGGGCGCCATCCACGGCGTGTTCGGCCAGTGGATGAGCAGGAGGTCGAGATAGTCGGTCCCGAGTCGGTTGCAACTCTCGCGGGCGGACTGGCGGACCCGCCGCGCGCTCCGGTTGCGCCCGTCGAGTTTCGTCACGAGAAAGACGTCCTCGCGGTCCACGTCGGCGGCGTCGATGCCCATGCCCACCTGCCGTTCGTTGCCGTAGGCCTGTGCGGTGTCGACGTGTCGATAGCCCATCTCCAGCGCCGTCCGGACCGTCTCGCGGCAGTCCGGGCCGGTCAGTTGCCACGTGCCGAGGCCGAGTGCGGGAACGGACTCGCCCTGCACCTGAATCGTCTCCATGGTGGCAGTTAGTCGGCCAGCGGCAAAACGGCAGTGCCAGCGGGAACCGGGACGGAAGACACAGAACGGGCGGCGGGCGTTCGTGACGGTGACAGCCGAGCCGTCACGACGAGGGGGCATCAGATGGGGCGTGCCGAGAGTGGGGGCGGTGGCGGACCGTCGAACAGCCGAGACGCTACCGTTCGATGATGGTGCCGCCGGCCCCGACGGCGATGTCGACCGACCCGCGGACGACGGCTTTCAGGTTCTGGCCGGTCGGCGTCTGGTTCTGGGTCCACTCGCTATCGAGTTCGTACACCTTGCCGCCACCACCGACCGTGTAGCCGTCACCGTCGCCGTCGGTGACCTCGATGTCCCGGAGGCCGGCGTCACCGGTGTCGTGGGGCGTCCACTCGACGCCGTCCCAGTGGAATAGCATGCCGCCGCCGCCCGAGACCCAGACGTCGTCGAAGCCGTCCGAGTCGACGCCGTAGAAGTTGACGTTGGCGTCTGCCAGCCCTATCTTGTTCCACGTCGACCCGTCTTGCGTGCGGAAGACGGACTTGTTGCCGTCGACGATGTGGCCCTTGCGGTCCTCGAAGAAGTCGACGGCGTTGATGGCCGACCCGGACCCGGGCGTGACGTACTCCCACGTCTCGCTGGCGCCGTTCTCGAAGGAGTAGTACATCTTCCCCGAGTCGCCGGCGACGTAGACGTTGGCCTCGCCGGCCTGCCCCGTGACCGAGACGTCGTTGAAGTTGTTGGTCACGTCCATGGGCGCGCTGTGGTCGGTGAGGACGCCGGACTCGACGTCGTACTCGCCGATGGCGCCGGAGCTACCGACGAACCAGAGGCGCTCGCCGTCGTCTGTCACGTCCGCGCCGTAGAGGCTGTTGCCGTTGCCCGTCGGGCCGCCGTCGAGAATCTTCTGCCAGCCCAGTTCCGTCCGTTCGAGGACGATGCCACCGCCGGCCACGGCGTACGCCCCCGCGTCCGTGTACTCCACGTCGTAGAGCGTGTTGCCCGTAGGCGATTCGACGGACTCCCACGGGCTACTCGCGGCGGCGGACCCGGAGAGGGCCGCCGTCCCCATCGCAGCAGCGACTGACGCACCGATACCCTTCAGGACGCCACGTCGGGTGGCTTCGCGTTCGGACATTGCACTCGGGGGGTGAGGAGCGTCCCACTTGAAGGAAGGTCGCGATTAAGTCGTTTTTTCGCGGTTTGTGAGTCCGGAAACCGACGATTTCGACCGGCGACCGCCGCCGAGACCGGGGATTCCGCGAAACCGAGGGCGTTCGGCCGTTTGCGGCGGAGTAAACGGTATGAAACGAATGAAATCGGCGGGGCTTCATAATTAGCCGGTCGCACCGGACGCGGTCGCAGTCGGTGGACCCGACCCGCGAGCGGTACGGGTTACTCCTGCAGGTGGTCGACCAGTTCCGGGGCCTCCGCTGCGATTATCTCGTCGACCGCGAGGGTCGCGGCTTCGGCGTCGGCCGGGAGACAGAACACGGGCGTCGCCGCTGTGATACCGGCGGTGGCCCGAACGGCGACGATGCCGGTCCCGATGTGCTCGAACAGGAGTGTCCTGAACGCCTCGCCGAACCCGGGGAGGGCCTTCTCGAACAGCGGGTGGACCGCCTCGACAGTCACCTCGCTGGCCGAGATACCGACGCCGCCAGCGGTGACGACCGCCTCGACGTCGTCGCGGCCGACCAGATTGTCGACGGCCTGCTGAATGCCGTCGTAGTCCCCGCGCAGTCGTTCCCGTGCAGTGACCGTGTGACCGGCCGACTCGAGTGCAGTCGTCAGCGCCTCACCCGTCGGGTCCTCGCCCTGCCCGGTCGTCGTGCCGACGGTGACGAGCGCCACCTCGACCGGGCGGACGGCCGGCGTCTGCGACGGGCGGTCGGCCGCTGTCGACGGGTTACCGCTAGCGACTTTCGACCCTGCCGCGCCGCCGGCCGGGTGTCGCTCCGCGGACTGGGCCGTGTCGGCCGTCGCCGACGAGTCGGTCGAGTCGTCGTGGCCTGCCGGTCGGGACTGCGTCTCCGCAGTCGACTCCGTGGCCGCCGCCGAGTCGGACTCGACCGCACCGGTCGACCCTCGGTCGCCCAGTGGGTCGGCGGCCGACGACTCCGCCGCGTCCGCCGTCGGGTGGTCGGCGTCGGTCTGCTCGGTCGCCTCGTCGGACTCGACAGCCGTCTCGGCCGTCGTCGTGCTGTCGGTTGCTGTACGCTCTCCGTCCGTCGTCCCGTCGCCGGACTGGTCGGCCGCCGTCTCGTCTCGCTCCGCGTCGTCTTCGTCGTCGGTTTCGTCCCCATCGTCGCTGCTCGCCCGACGTGTATCGCGGGACTGGAAATCGACCATACCGATACGACGGCCCGCCGGTGGTAAGTCTTTCCGGCTACAGGGGTGCCCCACGCGATGGCTTTTATTCATCGCTCGCCCAGAAGTTTTATTATAAGTACACGTATGAAACAGCGTATGGAGAGGGTCTACCACGTCACGTGTCACGAGTGCACGTTCGAGGGGGTATTCGAGGACCACCAAACAGCGCTCGACGAGTGGAACGAACACGAACGAGACGACGACCACCGAGTGAGCATCCTCGAAATCGACCGACCGTCCCCCCGCAAGCCGGCCTGAACGGCGGACCGCCAGCGTTTTGCACACGCTATCCTGAACTCGGAGTATGCACGCTGTCCAGTACACCGACCGCGGCGGCCGTGCCGTCCGCACGGATGGCGGCGGACGTGGCCTCGAACTGTCAGACGCATCCGAGCGCGGCGACTGGCTGTCCGGCGACGTCGGTCTGGGCGGTGAGGACGGTGCCTGAGAACGGGGACGAGACCGTGATGGTGACGCCGGACGAGTCGCGGGCCGACGACGGCGACACGGCCGAGGACAGTCGTTACGTCCACCGCCCCAGCGGCGAACCGCCGAGACAGGCCGAGACGAGCGACGAGTTCGGCTGGGAGGGGTGGGCCCTCGTCGGGATGGTCGTCGTCGGCTTCCTCGTGATTCCTGTCGCCATCCTCGTGTTACCGGCCGCACAGGGCGTGGTCCGCTCGCTGGGCCTGACGCTTCGGGCCGCCTATCTGGCGCTGCCACTGGTTCCGGCGTTCCTGCTCGGTGCCGTCGCGGTGTGGTCCGCGCTGCGCTCGCGGCGCTCCTAGTATCGCCGACGATACTCGGCCGAGAACGTTTATCAAACAGTCTCCCAACGATCGAACAGATGCTGCTGTCGCCCCTGTCTGTGGTCCTCCTCGCGGCCGTGGTCGGGATGGGTGTCGCCGTCCTCGTCTGGCTCCACCGCGACAACCCCGGCGCCGGCCCGCTGGCGGCGTTCGTCGTCGCCGCGAGCCTCTGGGCCGTCGCGCAGGGCCTCGAACTGGCGGTGCCGGACGTACAGACGATGGTGTGGTTCCAGCAAGTGCAGTTGACGCTCTCGGTGGTCGTCCCCGTCGCGTGGCTGGTCACAGTACTGGAGTACACCGGCCACCCCCACTGGCTCACGCGTCGGCGGGTCGCCCTGCTACTCGCCGAACCCGCCGCCTTCGTCACGCTCGTGTGGTCGAACGACGCTCACGAACTCGTCTGGGTCGGGTCCGACACCGTCGTCGTCGCCGAGGCGAGCGCGCTGGCCCCGGTCTGGGGGCTGGCCTACTGGGGCCATCTGGCGTACATGCTCGGACTGATTCTGGGCGGCGGCGTCCTCCTCATCCGTCAGATGTTGCGGACGAACCGCCTCTTTCGGGGCCAGAGTCTCGCACTGCTTGTGGCTATCACCATCCCGACCGCCGCCCAGTCGCTCCACGCACTCGGCTTCCTCGGGACGGTCGTCGACCCGACCAGTCTGGGCTACGTCGTCTCGGGCATCGTCCTCTCGGTGGCGCTGTTGCGCGGCCAACTGCTCGACGTGGCGCCGGTGACCCGTGACCTCGGCCGGGAGGCGATCTTCGCCGAGATGGACGACCGGGTCGTCATCGTCGACGAGGACGGCCGCATCGTCGACGTGAACGCGGCCGCCGCCTCCCTGTTCGACGAGGACCCGGGCGCGCTACTGGGGCGATCACTGGAGGGCGAACTGCCGACGCTGGCCGCGACCCTGCCCGACGTCGGCGAGCGAATCCAGACGGAGACGCGACTCGAACACGACGGGGCGGTCCGCTACTTCGACGTTCGCGTGACGCCGCTGTACCGGGCTTACGGCGTCGTCTCGGGCCACCTCGTCAGTCTCCGCGACGTCACCAATCGCCGGCAACGCGAACAGCGCATCGACGTGCTCAACCGCCTCCTGCGGCACAACATCCGTAACGAGATGAACGTCGTCCGGGGGAATGCCGATCTGCTTGCCGGCAGCGTCGAGTCGGCAGACGACCACCGGGTCGACCGCATCATCCGAACCGTCGACGACATCGTCGACCGGAGTAACAAGATAGGGCGCGTCTCCGAAGCCTTAGAGAGCGAGGATCCGCGGCCGATTCGATTACGGCCGCTGCTCGCTCCGGTCGTCGACACCGTCCGGAACCGGAATCCGGGGGCCGACCTCTCGCTGGCCTGTCCCGAGGACTGCTGGGTCGAGGGCGGGCCGTCGCTCACCCTCGCTGTCGAGGAACTGCTCGACAACGCCATCGAACACAGTGACGGGCAGCCAACCGTCGAGGTCACCGTCGAACCGGCCAGCCCGGATACGGGAGTCGTCGTCCGTGTCTCCGACGACGGCCCCGGCATCGCCCCCTACGAACGAGAGGTCATCCTCGCCGGCGAGGAGACGCCGCTACAACACGGCTCCGGCGTCGGTCTGTGGCTGGTGAAGTGGGTCGTCCGCAACGCGGGTGGGACCCTATCGTTCGCCGAGGGGCCGGGCACCACCGTCGAGGTAGAACTGCCGGTGGCCGACCCGAACGACCCCGACGCCATCACGGACGTGAACGCACGGACCACCACGGACCGCTGACTACCACGGCTTTGGCTCCCGGTCGCGCCAGAACCGCCCGCGGGGCGCGTCGGGCCGGAACCGGGACAACCACACGGGCGTCTCGGCCCCCTTCTCGGGCGACCGTGGGGCCGACGCCTCGGTCATGTCCGTCCGGACGTACCCCGGACACACCGAGTTCGCGAGCAGGCCGTCGTCGGCGTACTCGCCGTCGAGATAGCGCGTGAGGCCGTTCAGTCCCGTCTTCGAGATTCGGTAGGCCGGCGTCCCGCCGGACTGGCGCTCGGTGATGGCCCCGAGTCCCGAGGCGACGTTGACGACGCGGCCGCCGGGGCGGTCGAGCAGTAGCGGGAGGGCGTGTTTCGTCAGTACCGTCGGCCCCCGGAGGTTCGTGTCCAGCGTGCGGTCGATGACCTCGGTGGGCATCGCGTCGAGCGGTTCCCGGGAGTCCATCACGCCGGCGTTGTTGACGAGGACGTCGAGACGACCCGCTTCGTCGACGATGCGGTCGACGGCGGCGGTCATCTCCTCGTCGTCGGTGACGTCGAGTTCGATCGGGCGGCGGTCCGTCGCCGTCACGTCGGCCGGGTCCCGCGCCCCGGCGTACACCGTCGCGCCCTGTTCCACGAGGCCGTCCGCGATGGCCGTCCCGATACCCCGCGTGGCCCCGGTGACCAGTGCGACCTGTCCGTCGAGGGACTCGTAGAGCGACACGTCCATACCCTGCTGTAGGACGGCCGTGCCGAAAAGTCAGACGACGCCGGCAGTCAGGAGCATCACGCCGACTCCGAGGAGTACGAGGACGGGGCCGAGTGTCGCCACGCGAGGGACGTTGGTGGCGAACTGCCTGAGCGACGGGTTGCCCGCGTGGGCGACGACGAGTGGGTCGACCAGTCGGCCGCCGTCGGCGCGGCCCACGACGGTCACCTCGTCGCCGCTATCGACGCGGCGTTCGAGCGTCGCGCCGTCCGTCTCGCCGACGAGGAAGGCCAGACTCACGGCGTCGGGGTCGACCCGGACGCCGCCGTACTCGTCGGTCACCTCGAACGGGACGCCGACTCGCTCGGCGTCGAGCAGTTGCTGTGCTCGACTCGTGTCCGCGGTGGCGGCGTACGTCTCGCCGCCGACCAAGCGACCGGCCTCCGCGACCAGCGCCGACTCGCCGCTGTGTGGGGCCGTCACCGTTCCAGCGACCGGTTCGGCCGTACCGGTGACCGCGGCCGTCCCCTCGGTCGGCAGGTCACTCGGGGCGACGTGGGCGGCGTCCCGGAGCGTCGTCGCGGTGGCGTAGTGCCGCCCGCCGTGGCCCGTCATGAACACCCCCACTAGCAGGACGGCGAACCCGACGTGATACAGCGAGAAGTCGTACCGCCCCTCCAGTGGCGGCGGGGACCCGAGGGCGTAGGTACTCGCGACGAAAGCGACGACGAGCGCTATCCCGCCGACGAACAGCACCGTCCGCTCCCGGTCGGCGGACAGGTACGCAAGCAGGCGCGTGTCCTGATAGCGGTCGACGGCGGCGAGCAGAACCGCCACGAGCGCGAACGGGAGGGCGAAGTCCCAGAGGAACCCACTGAGCATATCTCCCCTGTTCGCTACGACCGCAAAAAACTAGCCTACCGCTCCTCGTCGCGGCGCATCGCGATCTCGAACCACGGACAGAGACGCAGTTGCCGGTAGTACTCCGGGTGCTCGCGCAGGCGGTCGTAGGGGACCCACATGATGCCGTCGACCTCCTCGGGGTTCGGGTCCAGCGAGGTGTCGGTGAGCTTGGCCTGCAACACGGCACAGACCTCCCACTCCAGACCGGCGTTCTCGTAGTAGCGCTTGTACTCGAAGCGGTCGGTCACGCGCAGGTCGTCGTACTGGTCGGGCGTGACGCCGAGTTCCTCTTCGAGGCGCTCCTCGGTGGCCTCGACCTGGGTCTGTCCCTCGACGGGGTGGGAGGCGACGGTGCCGTCCCAGTGGGTGTCCCAGAGGCGCTTCGTGGCCGCTCGCTGGGCCAGCAACACCCGGTCGTCCTCGTCGAACAGCAGTGCGGTGAACGCCCGGTGGCGGATGCCATCGCCCGTGTGGGCGTCGAGTCGGTTGACCAGACCTTCCTCGTTGTCGTCGGAATCGACGGCGATGACGTCCTGCTCCGCGTTCTCGTGTGTCTCGTCCGCGTCCGTACTCATATGGCCTATCAATCTCGGAGGGGATTCTTACACGCTTCGACTTGCCGCGCCTACCGCAGGTCGTCGACGAACTGTTTGACCACCTTCTCCTCGGCGCGGTGGAGCGTCTCGCTGCACGTGGATTTGGCGATGCCGACGGACTCGGCCAGTTCCGTCAGCGAGCAGTTCCGGGGCGTGTCGTAGTACCCCTCCTCGACGGCCGCTTCCAGCAGTTCCAGTTGGCTCTCGGTGAGCAACTGCTCGGACTCGACGTGTTGTTGGACGCGTTCGACGCTGAACGGGATGCCAAAGTCCGAGAGTTGCTCGCCCAGTTCGGAGAGGCGGTCCTGTGGCGCCGTAATCTCCCAGACGGCTTTGCCGTCCTGAAGCGTGAAGGGCATCTCCAGCGGAATCCCAGAGCCCTGCACCGGGAAGAGGAGCAGCGGCGTCGACGTCTCGAACTGTATCAGCGCCGTCTCGTCGCGGTGGGAGAGTATCTCCATCGTGAGGACGGCCTCACGGGACTCGACGTCCCGAAGCACCGCCGGCAGGTCCTCGGCGGTCACCTCCGCGAGGCCGACGCCCGACTCCTCGCCGGGAAGCGCCGCGAGGATACGGAACGTCGCGTCCGCGTTGGTCCGCGAGACGTCGCCGATCCAGATGTCGTCCGGTATCGTGAGCGTGAGTTCTGCGCGAGGCATCTGTCTATCCGAATATATTCGCCCGAACGGCGGGGCCAGTTATCCCGAACATGTTCGAACATGCACCTCGGCACGGAAGAACGTACCGTCGTCTTACAAGTCGAGTGGTGCGAACGAATCCCACGGCCTCAGGTGTTGGGGATGGTCGACCCGGTCCTGCTCTCGCTCGGTGCGTCCACACTCGGATACTGGAGTTCGGTGGCAGTCGCCGGTAGCGGGCCGGCGGGGCCGAACCCACGGACAGCGGCCCCGGAGCGGTCGGGACAGCGTCGAAGCGGGCCTCAGACCGGGTCGAGGTGACGCCCGTAGGCCGCCAGACAGTGCCGCGCGTCGGCGAGTCTCGCCGCTCGGTGGTCTGCGACCCGTTCTTCGAGGTCCGTGAGCGTCGCCCGGAGCCGGGAGACCTGTCCGGGGTCCGGCGGTTCCGGGTGCGCCTCCGCGAGGTACCAGAGCCTCGCTGCGACCTCGTCGAGACGGTCTTCGACGCCCGAGTCCGGCGGCGTCTCTATCGCCCGCAGTACCGCCCGGTTGGCCCGTCGGATGAACCGTCGGCACATGTCCGACCCTACTGACGGCAGCCACGAGAAAGGCGACCCGAACCAGTTCGGGGTCACCGAACGCTTATCTCGCTCGCCGGTCGCCATCCGGTATGGAACGCGTCTCGCTGACCCGCGTCGTCGACGCCGACGAGGAGACGGTGCGGGCCGCGATGGCCGACATCGGCCCGTTCATGACGGCGACGGGCGTCGACGGGGTGACCGTCGAGGGCGACACCATCGAAATGCGCAACCGGGTCGGCCTCTTCGAGATAGCACTCGACCTCGAAATCGTCGACGTCGAGGACGCGGTGCTGGCCTACGAGCAACGTGAGGGCGTCTTCGAGTCGATGCGCACCGAGTACTACGTCACGCCCGTCGACGGGGGGACGGAGGTCACCGCGACCACCGAGTACACCGCCTTGGACCTCGCGGTCATCGGGCCGGTACTCGACAGCACCGTCGTCGAGCGCCAGCGCCGGAAGGAACTGAACAGCCAGTTCGACTGGGTGGAGGCACAGGTCACCTAAAGACCCGAACGTCTTCGGGACAGGACACAGCGGTCGCGGGCCCGAACTCGCCCGTATGAGCCACGCCCACGACGACACGCCGTCGGTGACCGACGAGATTCACGACAACTCGTGGTCGGCGAATCTCGAAGGCCCCGAACACGCCGAGGACCGCGAGTTAGTCGTCGCACAGGCCCGCGAGGCCGTCGAGAAGACCACCGTCGGCAACCACGTCAATCTGGTGACCCACGAGGCCCACGGACATCCGGAAACGTACCTCTACGACCCCCTCCGGGAGCGGTTCGGCGAGCGGGTCGATCTGACCTACGTCGACCAGTGTGGCTGTGGCGGCTACGTCGTCCGCGCACGGGTGAGCGAGTGATGTTCGGCGAGATGGACTTCGAGGAGCGACCGCTGGTGCTCATCTGGGAACTGACGCAGGCCTGCGAACTGGCCTGCAAGCACTGCCGGGCCGACGCCCAGCAACGGCGACATCCCGACGAACTCACGACGGCCGAGGGGAAGGCCCTGCTGGACGAGGCCCGCGAGTTCGGCGAGGGCCAACTGGTCGTCCTCTCTGGGGGAGACCCGCTGGCCCGCGACGACGTGGCGGAACTGGTCGACTACGGCACCGACCGAGGCCTGCGGATGACGCTGACCCCCAGCGGGACCCACTCGCTGACCCGCGAGCGACTGGCCGAACTGGACGAGGCCGGCCTCCGGCGGATGGCGCTCTCTATCGACGGCGGGAGCGAGGCGGCCCACGACCGGTTCCGCGGGGAATCGGGCAGTTTCGCGGCGACGATGGACGCCGCCGAGACGGCCCGCGAGTTGGACATTCCCCTACAGGTCAACACCACCGTCTGTGCCGAGACGGTCGAGCAATTGCCGGCCATCCGCGAGTTGGTGGCGGACCTCGGGGCGGTGCTGTGGTCCGTCTTCTTCCTCGTCCCAGTCGGCCGCGGCCGGGTGTTGACGCCCGTCGACCCCGACCGGGCCGAGCGCGTGATGGAGTGGCTCCACGAGGTGAGCGACGAGGCGCCGTTCGGCGTCAAGACCACCGAGGCCCCCCACTACCGACGGGTCGGTCTCCAGAACGGCGAGGACGACGAGGGCGTTCGCCGACGGACCGGCGTCCGCGCCGGCAAGGGGTTCGCGTTCGTCAGCCACACCGGCGAGGTGTACCCCTCCGGGTTCCTCCCCGAGTCGGCGGGCAACGTCCGCGAGGAGAGCGTCGTCGACGTGTACCGGGACTCGACGCTGTTCCGACGCTTGCGCGACGACGACGCCCTCACCGGGAAGTGCGGGGCCTGTGAGTTCCGCGGCGTCTGTGGCGGCAGTCGCTCGCGGGCCTACGCGACGACCGGCGACCCGCTCGCGGCCGACCCGCTCTGTACCTACGAACCGGACGGCTTCGAGGGGTCGATACCCGACCAGCACCCAGCCGATTGAGGGGGTTTTTCACACGCTGGGAACGCTGGCACCCCGTTTTATCCCGGGAGTGGTGACATACGCGTATGACCGACTCGGGCATCAGGGTCGAACTGTCCGTGGACTCGCCGGGCGCGTGCCCGGTCGCCGCCGTCTCCGAGGAGGCCGGCACGACAGTGACCGACGTGGCGCGCAGCGCACCGCTGGACGACGACGAGGGACAGGTCGTCGAAGAGTTCACCGCCGACGGCGGCGCACAGGCCATCGAGTCGCGGGGCGACATAGCGGAGGTGTTCGCCGGCGGCGGCGGCGCTCGCTATCAGTTCGAGCGCGAGCGAACGGGCTGTGTCTGTGAGACAGTCGAGGAGTTCGCCTGCCCCGTCGCGGACATCCGCGCCGAGAGCGGGCAGTTGCGACTCACCTTCCACGCGCCGGACGTCGACCGCATCCGCGCTATCGTCACGCGGCTGAAAGAGCTCTACGGCGACGTCTCGCTTCGGTCGCTGCGTCGCGACGGGGAGACGAACCCCACGGATTCGGTGCTCGTCGACCGGAGCCGTCTCACCGACCGCCAGCGTGAGGTGCTGGAGACGGCTATCGAGATGGGGTACTTCCGGTACCCGAAAGGCGCCAACGCCAGCGAGGTGGCCGAGGAACTGGACATCTCCGTCTCGACGTTCGCCGAACACCTCGCGGCGGCCCAGACGAAACTGCTCGACACCATCCTCGACGTGTGAGTCAGGTGGTCCGGCTCCGGAAGGCAGCCGCCACCAGCCACGCGTACAGCCCCGCGCCGACGACCCCCACGCCCTGCCCGAGCGTCTCGACCGGGGAGACGTCGACGAGAAGCCCGAGTCCCTGTCCGAGAAGCCCAGCCGCGAGCAGCGCCACCGCGGCCCGCGCCGTCCGGTCGGACGCCAGCGGCCACCGTCCGACCGAGGGCGGATAGAACTGGAACGTCGCGCCCACCACGGTCAACCCCAGAAACCCCAGCAGCATCGTCCGGTAGTGGGCGGTCACCAGCGCCGGGTCACGACCGACGAGCGCGATTGTGAGACCGAGCGCGACGCCGCCGACGCCGGCCAGCACGGCGAACGCGACGGCCCACAGCCCAACTCTGTGGCGCTCCGAGCGGCGGAACAGGACGAGATAAGTGACCGCGAAACCCACGACTGCGACCGCTTCGACGACGCCGCCGAGAACCAGGAGTCGGCGATCGAACAGGCCGACTGTGAGTGCCACCGGCGCGACCGCACCCGAGACGAGGACGACCGGGACCGATCGCTGCGGCGGGTGTGTGCCGAGAAACCGGGGAAACAGACGGAATCCGACCCCGAACACAAGCAACGCCGCTGTTCCCGCCGCGAGCAAGTGTGAGACCTGTGGCGTGGTGAGCGCCGGCCAGCCGACCGGACCGAGGAGTCGGACCAGCGCTACGACGGCGAGGTAGCTACACGCGACCGGGACCACGGCGTTCGCCCGCCGGTCGACGAGTCTGCGGTCGGCGTTCGCACCGCCGGTGCCCGTGGCCGCCCCGGAGAGGTTGTCTCTGACGGACCACGAGAGCGTACCGAGGAAGACGGCAACGCCGAGTGCCCACAGGACGCCACCGGCGGAGCCGAGCCACGACCGGCCGGTGACGCCGACGCTGTCCAGCGCCAGCGCGATGGTCCCGCTCACCGACAGCGCAGCGTGGACCGGGAGCGGCGTCGCCGTCTGAAGCTCCCGGTCGAAAAAAGACGGGACCAACGCGTAGGCCTTCCCGAAGAGGACGTGGAACACGAACCCGTACAGCCCCACCGTGACGACGGACCGGCGGCCGAGGCCGGCCGCTATCGCGAGGTGCGTCGCGAGGAAAAACGCGACACCGGCGGCGACGAACGCCCGACTCCACCGGGTGACCCGCCGGGCGCTCATCTCACGCCGGTTCGACGTAGACGTGCCACTCGTCGTCGGCGACCCGTTCGCTGTCGTGCGTGTACCCCCGCTCCTCTAACACGCCGTACAGCGGGACTGGTTCGAAGCTGTTGACGAGTCGTAGCGTCTGGCCGGTCCCGAGGTCCGACAGGGCGTCCATGATGTGTGAGAACGGCTCTCCGTCGACGTCCCGGACGTCGAGTTCGCGCACGTTCGATCGCTCCGAGGGCATACACTGACTGTCGGGTCGTGTCGGTCAGGCGCTTGTGCCGAACGTGTTCGACTCGGTGAACGCCGCCGGTCCCACGGGGACGCCACAGACGGCACACCCTGCCGAGAGGAGGCGGTCGCGAGCCCCGTCGTCGACGGCCACGTGCGCCCCGCACTCGGGGCAGGTGAACCAGTACTCTGCCACGGTGTCGAAACGAACCATCGGGGGACCGAAAACCACACACCCCAGATTTGGCGGGTTTTTCAGGCCCGCTACGGCCGGTATCCCCGCCGAATCCGGTCTCCGAGGCCACTCAGAACCGGTCGTCGGTACGGTCGTCGTCGTCGAACCCGCCGTCCTCGACGGTCGTGTCGGTGTCCGTGCCCCACGTCTCGTCGGTCGCGGCCGTCGGCGTGGTCGTACCACCCACACCCGCGAGCGGCGGTTCGCCGTACTCCGCTTCGTAGGCGTCGCTGAACCCTTCGGCCCAGATGTAGAAGATGGCCGATTGCCCGGCGAACACGAGGAACGGCACCGCGAGGTAACCGACGACGGTGATGCCGAGGATGCTACTGACCACCTGCATGAGGACGTTGACCACGAAGCCAAAGACGACGGCCTTCAGCATCGTCCCGTTGGTGACGAGCGTTCGCAGGACGTCGAGGTCGAACGCGGCCGAGATGCTGTCGACCCGGACGAAGTTACCCGTCGCGACTGGGAGGACCACTGCAAGCGCCAGTGCGCCGACGAGGTATACGAGGCCACCGATGAGGAAGCCCAGAACCGACAACCCACCGACGTCCGCTCCTACACCGGCCAGAACCAGCCCGAAGAACGGAATGCCAGCGACGAGAAGGACGACCAGCGTGTACGCCAGCACGATGACCGCGTGTTTGAGGCCGTCGACTGTCAGGTCAGCGAGGTCGGCGTCACCCCACTCCGGCGGGTTCAGCGTGTCGCCGCCCATGACCCTGCGCATCACTTCGAGCATGTAGCCGTTGAACGTGAACAGCGGGATGATGAGGAAGACTCCCGGGAAAAGTAACAACCCACCGATGAGAATCCGCTTTAGCCAACTGTCACCCTGCGTCTGGTACTTGATGCTGTCTTCTATCATGTCATGATAGCAATCTTCGCATGCGTGTAAATAACTTATGACAGTTCAGATCGACTTCAGACGGTGTCAGCTAGCTATACGGACAGTGACCAGTCGGTCGTGGTCGATCGCGACGGCCGACGACGGCGAGTGACTGCGCCGCCTCGCCGACGAACCGTGATAGGGCTACGTCTTCTCTCAACCGCCCCCACAATCAATGCCTCGCTTGCTGCATCTACATCACTGAGAAGCGGTTGAATGGGACTTCCCGGCACGGGTGAAAGAACGTGGCGTCGATAGCGGGACACGGACCACGCTGCGCTGTTGCATACAACGGGCGTGTTCCTACGCGTCTCCGGCTGGTAGGTTCAGGCCCGGCTCGAAGTCCAGTTGAGCGCGATAGTCGTACCGGGGTCGACGCGCTCGGTCGGCGTCACCTGAATCACCCGTGCCCACGTACCACCACCCGGGGCGGTGTAGATCATACCGCCGCAGTAACAATCGACTTTCAGCGCGGGGTTCGCCTCGTCGTGGCCGTCGTGCGGGTAGCCGGTGCGCGACCAGGCGCTCCAGTCGAAGGTGTCGCCGTCGTGGCGCGCGACGAGGGTAACCGTCAGTGGCTCACCGATGGTCGTCGTCCCGTAGTGGACGTCCTCCCGGTCGGTCTCGACGGTGTCGAGGGCCCGTGGTGGGTCGGGTACCAGTCCCACCTGAGATAGCTCCTGTGTGTCGTAAGTCTTCGTGGCCTGGATCTCGGCGTCGTCCGGGGCGTGATACACCTCGGTCGTGAACGGAAGCGACGAGTCCTCGAGGCGAAAGCCGATCAGGACTTCGTCCGAAGGGACTGACGTCGCCTCGACCAGTGCCGGGTGAATCTCCTCCGGGTTCTCGACGAACTGGGCCGATTCGGGCGCTTCGGTAGCCGTGCGTTCCGGCGTGGCGGTGTTGCTCGAGGTCTCCGTCGCGGTCTGGGCCGGCTGCTGTGCCGACTCCGAGGAGCCAGACGTACAGCCAGCGAGACCGACGATGGCGACGCTACAGATTGATTGGAGGGCTCTCCTCCGGGTGTGATTCGTCTCCTCGCTCATAGACGTAGGTGTCGTCGCGCCCTCTTAGACACCTGTGACCCTTCACGTGAAACACCCGACTTACCACCTGTCTAAACGCGCCGTTTTCGCCGCCGATACCCCGGCTGTTCATCGTACTTTCTCCTCGAAGTAAACCGCTATCTCGGGTGTCTGTCGAGTAAACCGGCGTCGTCTACTGGCCGTTAAGACGAGCCGTTTTGCACACACCCCCATCGATCTGTGTGTGTGCGATTTCGAGACTCGGTTCGCTGGGACTGTGACCCCACCGCGTCGTGGACTGGCCAGCGCTACTCGGCGGTCGGCTTCGGGGTCCGCACGGAACCCGTACGAATTGTGCAGAGCGACCCCTATAGGTCTCTTCTGAAAGGGTTGAAATGATATGGCTGGGGAGTTTTGCCCCCAGATTCCGGATAGCTGGAAGCCACCCGGAGTGGGAGTGGGCCAACTCGGATTTGAACCGAGAGCCTCCCGGTTATCAGCCGAGCGCTCAACCTGATTGAGCTATTGGCCCAGGTGAGCGCATCTTGGTGTATCCGAGGGGTATAGAAAAGGGTAACGTTTCGAGGGCGCGTTGCGTGAGAAACCGCAACACGGAGTCAGTTCTCACTGTCTTCGAAGTCGACGTCGGTGGCGTCGTCGGGGTCGAAGCCGGAACTGCCCGCCGAACCGCCGCCGGTGGGGCCGCCAGCGCCCGTCGCTGGGCCCTGACCGTCTTCGTTCGGGAAGCCGCCGACGTACACCTGCCCGCTGGCGAAGCCGCCGGTCTTGGCGTCGATGTAGGGCTCGATGACCCAGCGACGGACGGCCGCGCGGATGGGGTAGCGCGTGACCGGAATCGCGAGCAAGAGGCCGACGGCGTCGGTGACGAGGCCGGGCGTGAGGAAGAACGCGCCGGCGGCGATGAGCAGGCCGCCGTCGACGAGTTCGTTCGTCGGCACCTCGCCCGTCGCCAGTTTCCGCTGGATAGACTGGAGCGTCGCCCGGCCCTCGGCGCGGACGAGCAACATCCCGACGAGCGCGGTGAGGACGACGAGCGCGACGACGACGAGTGGCCGAATCGGGTAGATGACACCCGTGGCCAGCGCTACCAAGAGGACGGCGTCGAACAGCGGGATGAGCAACAGCAGCCCGATGACCCGGAGCATACCCTCGCTTGCAGGTCAGGCCCCAAACGCCTTTCGAGAGGTGGCGAGGAATCTCGATTCCTCGAAGCGACACGGGGAACGGAGTGACCCGTGAAGCCGCGCGGAGATGCATCGCTTCGCCGGTGCTGAGCGACGGCGGAGAACGGCCGCCCGGCTACTCACTCGCGCTCGTGGACCCGAACCGCGACGGGGTCGGTCGGCGAGAGCGTGATGCGCATCCCCAGTTCCAGCGGCGGTTCGGTGACGGCCTCGAAGCGAAAGCGCTGGGCGATGGCTGCGAGCGCGAGTTTCGCTTCTATCCGGGCAAAGCGCATCCCGATGCAGTGGCGGGGGCCGCCGCCGAAGGGGTAGTAGGCGTAGTCCGGTAGCTGGGCCTCGAACTCGTCGGTCCAGCGCTCGGGACGGAACGCGTCGGGGGCGTCGTACCACCGCTCGTCCCGGTGGACGAGCCACTGCGGGATGGTCAACTGGGCGTCCTGCTCGATGTCGTAGCCGCCCAGCGTCACCGGACGGGTGGGCTGGCGGAACGTGGTGAACGCCGGCGGGTAGAGCCGCAGCGTCTCGGTCAGCACCCGGTCCAGAAACGGCAACTCGAAGAGGTCCGCCGGCGTCGGGTCCGCCCCATCGAGCGTCGCGGCGAGTTCCTCGTGGAGTTCACGCTGGGCGTCGGGGTGGGTCGCGAGCAGGAACCACGCGTAGGTGAGCGTCAGCGCCGTCGTGTCGTGGCCGGCGACGAGGAACGTCAAGAGTTGGTGGCCCAGTCGCTCGCGGTCCATCGTCTCCTCGTCGAGCGAGAGCAGCAAGGAGAGGACGTCGTCGCGGGCCTCGCGCTCGGCGGCGGCCTCAGTCTGGCGTTCGGCGATGATGTCGTCCAACGTCGCCTCGAAGGCCGCCCGCGTCCGTCGGACTCGGCGGTTGTTCGGCGTCGGCACCCACAGCGGGAGGTACGCCGAGAGGTTCGCCGGGTCGACGCGGTGGCGGAGTGCCGACAGGAGCGGTTCGAGCGACTCGGCGGTGCGTTCGATGTCCACGTCCAGCAGCGTCTTCCCGAGCACCCGGAGCGTGTACGACCGCATCGCCGGCAGCAGGTCGACGCGCTCGCCGTCACGCCAGTCGTCGGCCGTCGCCAGCGCGAAGTCGGTCATCGTCTCGCCGTAGGTAGCGATGCGCTCCCGGTAGAACGCCGGTTGGAGGGCCGTACGTTGCTGTTGCCACTCCTCGCCTTCCAGCAGGAACAGCCCTTCGCCGATGAACTCGCCGAGCGTGTCCCGGAGGAGTCGCCCCTTCTCGAAATCCGCCTCGTCGGTGACCAGCACCTGCTCTACGAGGGTCGGGTGGGTGACGAAGTAGCCCGTCGTCCCGGCGACGTTGAACCGCACCACGTCGGCGTCGACGCTGTCGGCCTCGGCGTAGAAGCCCAGCGGGTCACGGATCATCGAGAGCGTGTTCTCGACGAGCGGGACGCGACCGATTCGGGGCGGCCGCTGGCCCGGTGTGACCGGTTCCTGATACTCGGTCTCGGCCTGCTGAGTGGGCATGGTTCGACGTAGGGCCGTCCGACAAATCGGTCTGTCGTTGCGTTGGACTCGGGGTCGGAAAGACACAGGGGATGGGTGAGTGGTGGCTGTCTCGGACAGCCAACCGGCGATGCCGGAGTGACAGCCCATTTGTACGCCCACCACCGACCACCACTATGGACGAGTTCGCGGCGGACACGAAAGTCGAGTGGCGCGAGTGGGGGCCGGAGGCGTTCGAACGTGCCACCGACAGCGGCAAGCCGGTACTGCTGTCGCTGACCGTACCGTGGAGCGCGGAGTGCCGGGCGATGGACCGGGGCACCTTCGGCGAACCGCGCATCGCGGCCAACGTAAACGACGGGTTCGTCCCGGTGCGGGTCGACGCCGACCGGAACCCCAGAGTCCGGGAGCGCTACACGATGGGCGGGTTCCCCTCCACCGTCTTTCTCACCCCGGAGGGCGAGGTCATCAGCGGCGCGACGTTCCTCGGGCCGGACGGGTTCCGCGGCATCCTCGACAGCGTGCGCGAGTCGTGGGACGCCGAGGGTACCGCCGCCGGGTCGATTCCGCGGCAGTTACGGGACGAAGCGCCGCCGGCCGGCGAGTTGCGCGCCCGCATCGAGGAACACATGATAGAGCAGTTACTCGGTGCCTTCGACGACGAGTTCGGCGGGTGGGGCTCCGACGTGAAGTTCCCGCTGCCCCGGACCGTCGAGTTCGCGCTGGTGCGCGCTCGCGATCAGGCGACGCGTACGCTCGAAGCCATCCAGACCCACCTGTTCGACACCTACGACGGCGGGTTCTTCCGCTACGCGACGGGGCGGGACTGGTCGAACCCCCGCCGGGAGAAGCTACTGGACGAGAACGCGGCGCTCGTGCGGGCGTTCGCCCACGGCTACCGCTACACCGGCACCGAATCCTACCGGAACGCCGCCCAGCGGACCGTCGAGTACCTCTCGACGGACCTCTGGACGGGCGACGCGTTCGCCGGCAGTCAGGCGGGCGACGACGACTACTACCGCCTCGGCGCGACCGAGCGCGAGGACCGGGAAGCACCCTACGTCGACGAGACGGTGTTGGCCGACCGGAACGGCCTCGCGATAGACGCCCTCCTGTGGGTGTACGCGTACACGGACGACGAGCGAGCGCGCCGGTTCGCGGTGCGGGCCCGCGACCACGTCTGCGAGACGCTCGTCGACGACGGCGAGGTGGCCCACTACGCCGCCGACGAGAGCGACACGGGCCTCCTGCTGGATCAGGCCCAGTTCCTGCAAGGGTTGACGACGAGCTGGCAGGTACTTGGCGAGAGCGGCCCCGCCGAGGCCGTCGCCGACTGGACCATCGGGCACCGACAGCAGGACAGCGGCGCGTTTCGGGACGGCCCCGACACGGGTGCGGGGCTCTGCGGGCGCTCGCTTCACCCGCTGGACGCCACCGTCGAACTCGCCGACGCGCTGGTCGATTTGGCGGCGCTCACCGGCGAAGAGCGCTACCGGACCGTCGCAACCGAGGCCGTCGAGTCCTTCGCTGGCGCCGCAGAGCGCATGGGCGTCGAGGTGGCCGGGTACGCCAGCGTCGCGGCCCGACTGCGGGACCCACAAACCTTACGGGTGGGCACCGAGGCCGGGACGGACCTCCACCGGGCGGCGCTCCGACTGGCCGACCACGAGACGACGATCGTCCCCGACCCCGAGGGCGACGGCGTCGCTCGGCGGTACGAGGGTGAGACGGTGACGGCGGAAGGCGAGACGCCTGCGGAACTCGAAGCGGCGTTGACAGAGTAGCGCGGGGCGCGCGAATCGCGGCCCGCGGCGGAACGGTGACTATCGGGAGCCGTGGAGCGGAGACGGGGGCTCGAACGGAGTGAGCGGCCCGAAAGCGAACCAGCGGGCACGAGAGAACGGTGAGAAACTTGAAGAAACGGTAAACCTGCGATGAGTTTTTAGTGGTGGGCCGATAGAGAGGGATATGGCGAGTCTGAGAGACTTGGGGCTCTCTGAGTACGAGGCGCGAGCGTACCGGTCGTTGCTTGAAACCGGGCCGACCACGGCCAAAGAGTTGTCACGGGCTAGTGACGTTCCGATGGGGCGTATCTACGACGTGCTCAACAGTCTTGAGACCTACAATCTGGTTCGGAGCCAGACGGCGAGTCGGCCGAAGAAGTACGTCGCCGTCGAACCCGACACGGCCTTGGACCGGTTGTTAGACGACAAGAAACAGGACCTCGAAGCGAAGGCCCAGCAGTACGAGGACATCGTCGACGACCTCTCGGACCAACTGGAGACGGCCGACCCGGTCGACGAACCGTTCTGGACGGCCGCCGTCGGCCCGGAGGAGACGCTGGACTTGCTGCTGGAACGGTTGGCCGCCGCCGACTCCCGCATCGTCATGGTGGGGTCCTCGCCGGCCAGACAGGTCGACATCATCGAAGCGACCGAACGCATCGTCGACGAACTGGTGGCCGCCCTCGAACGAGGGGTCGAGGTGTCGCTGTTGGTGCGGCCCGACCTCTTCGAGAGTTTGCCTCGCGAGGCCAACCGCGAGTACTACGAACGCCTCTCACCCTACGAGAACTACAGCGCTCGGGCGACGCCGAACATCACGACGACGTTCGAACTCATCGACGACACGGAGGTGTGCATCGAGGTGCCACATCCGCTCGGCCGCGAGGAGACGTTCGGCGTCATCGACCTCAAGGACCCGGAGTTCACGACCGACATCAGCAAGGCGTTCGACGAACACTGGCGAGAAGCGACGACTATCAACCCCCCCTGACTGCCCGAAGCGCCTGTTACTCGCCGAGTTCGGTCCGGAGGTTCCCGAGTTCGGCGACCCGTTCGGCGTGGGCGTTGTGCTGGTGGATGGACTCGTCGTTTGACTGCTTCATCGTGACGATGGCGTCGTCCGGCAGGTCCGGGAACTCCTCGACCACGCCCTCGGCCATCGCACGCACGCAGTCCTCGACGAACTTCGCGTCTTTGTGGGCCTCGTAGGTCATGTGGTCCTCGTCGGGACGTTTCGCGAGGTTGTAGATTCGGGCACTCATGGAGTCGCGAGCGACCTCGATGAGTTCGTTGAGGTCGACCTCCGGCGCGCCGTCGCTCTGGACGGTGAGCGTGGCGTGGCCGCGCTGTGAGTGGCCGGCCTGTGGCATCTTCTGTAAGAAGTCGTCGATGACCTCGTCCTCGACCTGCAGGTTCCGGAGCGTCTGGCGGGCGCGCGAGGCCGACATCCCCTGTGAGCAGGGACACACCGTCATCCCGGTGACGCGAGCGCCGATCTCCTCGCTGGTACCGTCTTCCGTGGCCGTCGCCGAGGCGATGATGTCGGCCGTCGATTGCGTGGCCACGTCGCTCTCGGGGGTCGTCTCGTGGGTGACGTACTCCGCCTCCATCCGGACCTCTGCCTTCGTGGTGTAGTCGTGTTTCTCCAGCAGCAGTTCGGCGGCGTCACCGCAGACGTCTTCGACGCGGTAGGCCTCCTCGGAGACGGCCGTCTCGAGCGTCTCGTCGATGACCTCCATGTTGCGGGACATATCCGCACCCTTCCGCCACGACGGGAGGTCGACGAACACTTCGAACTCCGCCATGAGAACGATGGGATCGCGGTCTCGTCGCCCCAGTTTGACGAGTTTGTCGACACCCGTCACACCGACGCGGTTGAGACCGACTGTCACGTCCGGACTCGACGCCTGCACGTCCGGGAGTTGCTGACTCATTGGCCCGTCTTAGGGAGAGGCTCGGTTAGTGTTTTCGGAACCCCTAATCGTCGCGCTCGCCCAGTCAGTCCGTCTGGCCCGCGTTCACCGGGTCGGCGAAATCCGCGAACACGCGTTCGTAGTCCGTCTCCTCGAACCCGGCGACGATGTCGTGTAGTGACGACTCGGCCGCCTCGATGGCCGCTTCGAGCGAGTGGAACTCCTCGCTCGCCGCCAGTTCCGCCTCGGACTTCCGTGCGGTTAGCGCGGCTTGTTTCGCCGTCAGTGCGTAGTACTCACGCAACTGGTCCTGATAGGCCGAACACCGCTGGAGCCGTTCGATAGTGCTGAACAACGTGTCCCGAGAGACGGGTTTTTCGACGTAGTCGTCGAACGGCATCTCGATGATGTCGAATCCCGGGTCGACGGCCGTCACCATCGCCACCCGAGCCGACAGTCCCCGTTCGCGGATGGTTTCGAGGACTTCGTCGCCGGAGATGCCCGGCATCCGCCGGTCGAGTAAGACCACGTCTATCGACGAGTCCAGCATCGACAGCGCCGCTTCGCCGCTGTAGGCCGTCTCGACGTCGTACCGTTCGCGTAGCTGGCTCGCGTACGCGTCCGCGACGTCGATCTCGTCGTCCACGACGAGAACGCTTCCCTCACCACAGGGCGTCATTTGTTCACAAACTACTAGATGTGAATAGCGGCAAAAGGGTTCCGGGAATGGTTAGAACGCCAACTGACCGTCGTGGCTACTCGCCCACGATGTCGTCGTACCGCGCGCCCGTCTGTTTCAGCGTCTCCGTCGAGTACAGTCGGTCGTGGTCGAAGGGAAGGTACTCGCCGGACAACTCGTCTATCTTCTCGTCGACGGCGTCGCCGTCGCGGCCGTGAATCATCGTAAAGAGGTCGTACGGCCAGTCCTGGTCGGGCCGGCGCGGGCGGTGATAGCAGAGCGTGACGTAGGGCAGTTCGCCGACTCGCTGCCCGAGTTCGTCCAGTCGCTCGTCGGGGACGTCCCAGACGACCATGCAGTTGTTGTCGAACCCGGTCGTGATGTGGTTGACCACACAGCCGATGCGTTTGATACAGCCGTCCTCCCGCAACCGTTCGATAGCGACGAGAACGTCGTCGACGTCGGCGTCGACGGCGTCGGCCACGTCTCGATACGGCGTGGCCGTCAGCGGGAACCCCTCCTGAATCTCCAGCAGCACTCGCCGGTCGAGCGCCGAGAAATCCGCGGTGGCGTCCTCGCTGATGCGCGTGGCGCTCGCGTCGGTGCCCTCGATGCTCTCTCTCGCGAACCGGTCCCCGTTGACGACCGGGAATTCGAGGTCGATGTAGTAGTCGGTCAGCATCGGTAGGACGAGGACGTCACACCCGGTCCTGACCTCGATGTCGTCGAGAATCTCGTCGCGTTTCTCGCGGGACCCGGCGGTGACGACGAACCACATGTTCCACTCGTGGTCTCTGGCGTAGTTGTGGTTCACCTGCCGGTACTCGTTGATCACCTCGGCGACCTCCTCGAAGCGGTCTTCGGGGGCGGCCACGGCCGCTAGCGTCGACGACCCGATGACCGGCGGGTTCAACACGGGGCCGAACCGCCGAAAGATACCGCCCTCGCGGAGTCGTTGCACCCGTTCGAGGGCCTCGGACTCGGAGACGCCCAGTCGCTCACCCACCGCCTCGAAGGGGCGCTCGCAGACGGGAAAGTCGCTCTGGAACTCGTCGATGAGAGCGGCGTCCACGTCGTCGATACGCTCGCGCCAGTCACCCGACCGGAGGCTCATTGTCCAGAATTAGGCGTGAACGGGTGTATCACTTTCGGGAGCGTCCCGAATTCCCGCAAGTTAGGAACGAAACACAGGGGCTTTCAAACTCGGTCCCGAACTGGTTCGCATGGCACAAGCGACCCGTGAGTACGGCGAATGGCCACTCAAACGGCTGATGACCGAGGTCGTCGGCTCCGGTCACAAGTCCGCCGACGACATGACCCGCGAGCAGGCCACGGAGGCGTTCCAGCGCATCCTCGACGGCGAACCGGACCACACGACGCTCGGCGCGTTCTGGCTGGCCAACCGCTGGAAGCGCAACACGCCCGAGGAACTGGGCGCGTACGTCGACGTCATGGCCGAGGAGTCGGTCGTCACGGCCGAACCCGACGCCGACCCCGTCGACTGCGGGGCCAACTACGACGGGAAGGGCCGGTCGGCCATCTTCGGCGTCGCGGCCGGCCTCGTCGCCGCCGCCGCGGGCACGCCCGTCGTCGTCCACTCGGGCGACCGGGTGCCGACACAGAAACAGGACGCCTACAAGCACGTCCTGGACGAACTGGGCGTCCGCACGGAACTCGCCCCCGAAGAGAGCGCCGACATGGTCGACGAGGTCGGTTTCGGCTACTACTACCAGCCAGAGTTCAACCCCGGCATCGACGCACTGTTCGAGCGCCGCGACAACATGGGTGTGCGAACGTTCGTCAACACCGTCGAGACGCTGGCGAACCCCGCCGGCGCGAGCGTCCACCTCGGGAGTTTCTACCACCTTCCCTTCGCGAAGAAGATGGTTCGCACCCTGAAAAACGCCCAGTCCAGCACCGTCGAGCGTGCGCTGTTCTTCCAGGGGATGGAGGGGTACGACGACGTGCGCCCCGGCGAGACTGTCGTCGCCGAGTGGCCCGTCAGTGAGGACAGCGACGACGAGGACATCGCCGACTTCGAGATTCGCACCGGCGAGTACGGGATGGACGTCACGGGCGAGGATCTACAGGTCGAAGACGTTGCCGGAGACTCGGCGACCATCACCGAAGCGGTACTCACCGGTGCGCGCGAGGACGGCTTCGCCGACGCCGTCGCCCTGAACGCCGCTCTGCGCATCTACGCCCGCGAGGACGCCGACAGCATCGAGGACGGACTAGAGCAGGCCCGCGAGGCCATCGCCGACGGCAGTGCGGCGGCGAAACTCGACGCTCTGCGCGAGTTCTGAGTCGCCGCGACGTTTTTCGTCCGGGAGCCACTCTCACGTCCGCGAATCGGAAATCGGCACCGGACGCGGGTCGAGCGCGGGCCACTCACTCGCTGAGGCGGCCATCCCGCCGGAACCCATTTTCTCGCGCGGGCCGAACACCCACCGATGCCCTCGACAGGCGCCCACTCGGATCCCGAGTGGACGGTCCCCGCCGACGGCGACGTCTG
The DNA here is from genome assembly GCF_031624555.1 of Haloarcula sp. S1AR25-4. Taxonomy (NCBI): domain Archaea; kingdom Methanobacteriati; phylum Methanobacteriota; class Halobacteria; order Halobacteriales; family Haloarculaceae; genus Haloarcula; species Haloarcula sp. S1AR25-4. The sequence continues at coordinate 520,308 of NZ_JAMQOR010000002.1, forward strand.
GTCTCACACCACCGTCGAGACGAACGGCGTCGAGTTGCACGCGGTCATCGCCGGGCCGGCAGACGGCGAGTTGGTCGTCCTCCTGCACGGCTTCCCGGAGTTCTGGTACGCGTGGCGCCACCAGATTCCGGCGCTGGCAGCGGCGGGCTACCGCGTCGTCGCGCCGGACATGCGAGGGTACAACCACTCCGAGAAGCCCGGCGGCGTCGCCGCCTACGACATCGACGAACTCGTCAGCGACGTGGTCGGCCTCGTTCGAGCGTTCGGCCGCGAGTCCGCCCACGTCGTCGGCCACGACTGGGGCGGCGTCGTCGCGTGGCAGACGGCAATCGACCGGCCGGGCGTGGTCGACCGTCTCGGCGTGCTGAACGCGCCGCATCCGACCGCCTACGAGCGACTGCTCCGCCGCTCGCCGGCCCAACTGCGGAAGTCGTGGTACGCGTTGTACGTCCAGCTGCCGTGGCTCCCGGAGTGCAGTCTCGCGTGGGACGACTACGCGCTGCTGGACCACGCCCTCGGTGAAGGCACGGTCCATCCCGACGCGTTCACCCGGACGGACATCCGGCGGTACAAGACCGCGCTGGCACAACCCGGCGCGCGGACGGCGGCGCTGAACTACTACCGGGCGCTGTTCCGCCGAAACGCCAGACGGACACTGACACGAGGCGGCGTCGGCGACCAGCCCGTTCGGGTGCCGACGCTGCTCGTCTGGGGCGAACAGGACGACGCGCTCGACGTGCGTCTCAGCGAGGGGCTAGAGGAGTGGGTGTCGGACCTCCGCGTCGAACGGCTTCCGGACGCGAGCCACTGGGTGCAGTTCGACGCGCCCGACCGAGTGACCGAGGAGTTGCTGGCCCATCTAGGGAGTGACGCCGCAGGGACTAGATCGGATGGAGTACCTGATAGTGTTTGAAGTGTTTAATGAGAACGCGTAAATATCGTTACTATCGACCACTACTGTGTGTCGTTTGTGAACGAACAGACCAGAAGTTGGCCATTCGATGAACAGCACGTTCGGAGCAGCGGACGGTCGGTCGGCGGGACGACAGGGGGGGCGAATGCCAGAGTGGTTCGGGTCGTCGTCATCGCGCCCCCCGTCCACCGGGACGGCACCGTCGCTGCGCCGACTGGGGCTGGATGAGCGGGGCGAGACTTCCCCTCGGCGCGTTCGTCGACCGGCCGCTGTTGCGGCGGATGCTCCGGCCCGTCGGCGGGTTCGCTACCGTCGTCGTCGCGGGCGTCCTCGGGTTCAGCACCCTCGGGGGCGTCGGCGTCGTCGACGCGCTGTTCTGGCTGTTAGACCCCACCAGCATCGAACTCCACTTCCAGACCCACGAGGGCCCCGCGACGCTCGTGAAGGCGTACGCCATCGTGGTGTTGTCCGGACTCGTCGTCGCCGGCCTCTGGATCGGAGAGACGCTCGTCTCGGCGACGTTCGGCGGCAGGATTCAAGCGGAACTACGACAGATGCAGATAGAACGCAGTATCGACGAACTGGACGACCACGTCGTCGTCTGTGGCTACGGCACGTTCGGAAAGACCGTCTGTGCCGGCCTCGACGAGGACCGGGACGTGGTCGTCATCGAGCGACAGGAGACCCAGTACGACAGAGCCATCGACGACGGCTATCTGGCCCTCACCGGCGACGCACGCCGCGAGGAGGTGTTAGAAGCCGCCGGCATCGACCGTGCGGAGACAGTCGTCGGCGCCATCGACGACGCCGATACGAACATCCAGATAACCATCACCGGCTGCCAGCTCGCCCCGGGCGTCGATATCGTCGTCCGTGCCGGCGACAGCATGCACGAGTCCATCGCACTCCGCGCGGGGGCCGACGAAGTCGTCATCCCGGAGGTGGTAAGCGGCCAGCAGGTCTCGACCCATCTGTGAGTGCCGCGCCGTAGTGGGCAGGCTTTTGACTCATGCATCCGTCCGGCCGGGTATGAGCGACCTGACAGCGACGCTCCACACGACAGCGGGCGACATCGAAGTCGAACTGTACGACGAGAAGGTACCCAACACCGTCGAGAACTTCGTCGGGTTGGCGGAGGGCGCCGACGACTACGACGGGACCGAGGTCGGCCCCGGCACCGGCGCCTGGGAGGACCCCGAGTCCGGCGAGAAGCGCATCGACCCGCTCTATACGGACATCGAGATTCATCGGGTCATCGACGACTTCATGATTCAGATGGGCGACCCGACCGGCACCGGCCGCGGCGGCCCCGGCTACACGTTCGACGACGAGTTCCACGACGACCTCTCACACGACGGCCCGGGCGTCCTCAGCATGGCCAACCGCGGTCCGAACACCAACGGCTCGCAGTTCTTCATCACGCTGGGCGCACAGCCACATCTGGACGGCAAACACGCCGTCTTCGGCGACGTCGTCGACGGCATGGACGTCGTCGAGGAGATCGGTGACGCCGACACGGACGTAAACGACGCGCCGACGAGCGAGCTTCTCCTCGAGTCCGTCGAGATTCACCGATAAGAACGAGCGACACTAGCTCCGTTCGGGGGTGCCGCCGTGGCTCGACCGCCGCCGCGGGAACCGCTTTCTGAGGTAGCGCACGACCGGGAACAGCCGTTCGCTCATCCGGTCGGAGACGCCCGTCTCGCTGGCGTACACCAACACGGGAACGTCCATCTCCTCGGCCAGTGTGACCACTTCGTCGGGCGTGCTGCCGAACAGCGCCTGTCTGAGCCAGCGGTCGCGCGAGGCGCCGAGGATGAGGACGCCCCCGTTGTCGGCCGCCGTCTCGACGAGGCCCGCGGCGACGGACTCGGCGGTGACGTTGTGGACCTGTGTCGTCTCGACGCCCTCCAGCGCGTCCAGCGTCGTCCCGGAGGTCTCGTCGGTGCCGCGGTCCCCCGAGGAGACGTTGACGAGGTGGAGTTCGCTGCCCCTCTGTCCCAGTTTGTTCACGAGTGGGAGCAGGGCCTGATGGTGCGGGCCGCCGCCGGCGCCGATGTTGACGACGTCGAGGTCCTCCGCGGTGACCGTCTTGTCGGCGAAGAACACGTCACACGGCGCCTCGCGCTCGACCGTCTCGGTGACGTCCCGGTGGCGTTCGGGGTAGCCCATCAGGACGAGGTTGGCCTCGTCGTCACGGGCGGTCTGGACGATGTCGAAGGCCACGTCGCGACAGGTGTGTCCCTCGACGGTGTAGTCGACGTCGAGGCCGGTGTCGTCGAGTTCTTCCTGGATGCGCTCGGTACGGGCCTGTGCGGTGTCCTGTACCGTCTCCCACGGCGTCTGGTCGGGTACTTGCGTGACGTTGAGGATGTGGAGGAGTGGGTCCTCGTCTGAAACCGCTGCGAGCGCTTCGCCGAGGCGCGCGTAGCGTAACGCCCGGTCCGGTCTGGCGATGGGGATGAGGACGCGATAGCGACCCCTGGACTGGTCCTCACCCGCCGCGGCGGTCGACTCCGGAACGACCTCCCGCAGGAGGTCCTCTTCCACCGGGGTGCCGCCCCAGACGAGGTACGCGACGACGAGGCCGGCGGTCAGGACGAGGCCGGTCACCACGCCCTTCGGCGGGAGGTTGTAGATGAGTCCGACGTTCGCCAGCACGCCGACGACGGGAACGACGGGGACGCCCGGGACACTGAACCCGCGCTCGACGTCCGGGAACTTCCGCCGGGAGTAGATGAGGGCGATGTTGACGACCGCCAGCGGGAGGAGGAGGTTCAGCGTCGCGAACCCGGTCAGTGCCGTCAGGCCGAGTTGGAGTCCAAGGAGCGACCCGAGACCGCCCTCCGCCGGGAAGACGGCGATGAACAGGACGATGAGCGCGACGATGGTGGCCGTCGCCGTCATGACGCTCCAGAACGGCGTGCCGTACTCGCGGTGGATGCGGGAGAACCGCCGGGGGGCCTGCCCCTGTCGCCCCATCAGCGACCCGATGGAACTGGCCGCCAGTATCGAGGCGTTCGACGCCGACACCATCGAGAAGATGGCGCCGGCGACGATGAGCGACCGACCGATGGGGCCGAGGAACCCGGCGGCGACCTCCCCCATCGCCGTCTCGCCCTGTTCGGCGATGACCTCCGGTGGCACCGGGGAGTTCACCATGGCGACGATGACCAGCGCGTACAGTATCGTCACCGTCACCATGCTCGCCGCGATGGCTCGCGGGACGGTCTGCTGGGGTTCGATAATCTCGCCGGCGCTGGCCGCGATGGCCGAGAAGCCGAAGAACGTGATGAACGCGAGTGCCGAGATGGTGAGGATGTCGAGCGGGCCGCCCCCGAAGTTCGTCGCGAACTCGGTGACCGCCGTCGACGGCCCGCGGAACGCGAACGCGCCGGCGATGAACGCGAACAGCACCGCGACTTTCGCGCCGGTGACGATGAGCTGGAACCCGCCGCTCTCCTCGGTCCCGCGGGCGTTTAGCACGCCCAGCAGGACGGCGGCGAGGACGCCCGTCGTCCCGTGCGGGAGGACGTGTAGCGACTCGGGCAGGACGAACTCGAAGAACCACTCGTCCATCGTCGCCAGATAGAACGCCGTCGTGCCGGTGTAGCCCAGAAACAGCGACATCCCGATACCGTAGGTCAGCAGGTCGCGGTCCTCGAAGGTCCGCGAACAGAAGAGGTAGCCGCCGCCGTTCTCGGAGTAGATGGAAGCGAACTCGGAGTACGCCGCCGCCGTCACGCTGGCGATGACCGCGGCGATGACGAACGCGACGACGGCGCTGGACCCGATGGCCGCCACGGCGGTGCCAGACAGCGAGAAGATGCCCGCGGCAATCATCGTCCCGAGACCGATAGCGAAGGCGATTTTGAAGTCCAAGGTCCGGGTGTGTTCGACCATTCGTCTGCACACCGATTGTTCCACCCGTCACCTAATCCTGTCGCTTTCGGGGTTTTTGTCAGCCCCCCTATATTAGTGGTCGCGCTCGGCCACGTGTGACGCGACACGCCGTCGAGCGAATGCCGGCGTCGACGACGACCCACGCGGTGAGTAACGGCTATGCCCGTTGCGCCTCTGTCTCCGAACAGTGGCACACATCGAGCGACTCACCGTCTATCCGGTAAAGGCACTGGACGGCCGCGACGTCGAGCACTCGACCGTCCTCCCGGGCGGCACCCTCGCCCACGACCGAGAGTTCGCGCTATTCGACGCCGACGGCGACGTGGTCAACGGCAAGCGAACCGCCCGCGTCCACGACGTGACGACGACCTACGACCCCGAGACCCGGACGCTCGGCGCGTCGGTCCCCGACGTGGGACGCGAACAGTTCGCCCTCGACACCGAATCGGACCGGGCGCGCGCGGCCGAGTGGTTCGGCGACGTGTTCGACGTCGACCTGACCATCGTACGAGATGCGGATCGCGGACACGTCGACCGTCGAGAGATGGGCCCTTCCGTCGTCAGCACCGCGACGCTGGAGACGGTGGCCGGGTGGTTCGACGACGTGACCGTCGACGGGATGCGCCGCCGCCTCCGCGCGAACGTCGAGGTGGGCGGCGTCCCGGCGTTCTGGGAGGACCGCTTCGTCGGCGCGGACGCCCCGGCGTTCGAGGCCGGCGGCGTCCGCATCGAGGGGGTCACGCCGTGTGGCCGCTGTGTCGTCCCCCAGCGCGACCCGGAGACCGGCGACCGGACCCCCGACTTCCGCGAGCGCTTCATCGAGCGCCGCCGGGCGACGTTCCCCGAGTGGGCCGACCGGGACGCCTTCGACCACTTCTACACACTGATGCTCATCGGCCGAGTGCCGGAGGCCGACCGAGGGCAGTCGCTGGCGGTCGGCGACGACGTGACAGTCATCACGTAGCGGAAACCGACAGGGGAAAGACTGTCGACCGATAATCCCCACACATGACAGAGACCGACGAGCCAGTCGACCCGAGTGACGTCGGCGAGCAGGACGCGCCGCCGGTCGAGGAAAAGCCCTACAAGATAATCTTCGAGGCCAACAAGTGCTTCGGGGCGGGCAAGTGCGCCGAAGTCTCGGCCAACTGGTCGCTGGACCTCGATACGGGCATCGCCAAGCCGAAGACGTACTTCTTCGGCGAGGCGGAACTCGACCACAACGTGAAGGCCGCCGAGGCGTGCCCGGCGAAGAAGGACCGCGGGGTCATCCACGTCGTCGACCGGCGGACCGACGAGGAGATCGCCCCCGACCCCAACGGCGACGGCACCCTTTCGGTCGACTGGTAACCGAAACCCGTTTTCCCTCTGAGTGTGGAGAGGTGCATGCGCGAGGGTCGCCTAGCCTGGCCAATGGCGGTGGGCTTAAGACCCGCTCCCGTAGGGGTCCATGGGTTCGAATCCCATCCCTCGCATGCAATCGGCCCGAACGGACGTGAGGGCCGTGTGAATCTACCGGATAGGTTCGAAGCCTATCAGACGCAGCCCCGGAACGGTGCATCGCGCCGCACGCCCGGACCGTCTGAGTTCGGTTCGAATCCCATCCCTCGCATGAAATCGGTCCGAACGGACGTGAGGACCGTGTGAATCTATCGGATGGGTTCGAATCGCGGAAACGCGAGCGAAGCGAGCGTTTGCATCGGGTTCGAATCCCATCCCTCGCATTTTCCGACGCGGACGACGACGTGTCTGTTGCCGTCCTCGGCGACACGATGCGTTTTTCCTGCCGAGACGGCTAGAGACGTGCAATGACTGACGTGCCAGCGGACGTCGAGCGGGTCTTTAACGACCGAGACGGATTCGTCGCCGGTGGCGACGGCTACGCACTGGAGACGACGCGGTTCGACGGGCGAGTGACGGCGAGCGAGGGCGAGGCGTGGAAGACTGACTACGAAGTGACGGTCCGAGCCCCGTCCCTGCAGGCCGCGACGGCCGACGAGGTGGGGCCGGCCGTCGCCGACGGGTGGTTCGAGACCTTCGAGCGCCGCCTCGAAGACGCGCCGAAGTCGACCCGCGTGGCCGTCGAGCTAGACGAGTACACCGTCGAACGCGACGGCGAAGACGTCGTCGTCACCTACCGGTTCAGTCTCGGCGGCGAACGGGAGGCCGCCGACGCGGCGAAAGCGTTCGTCGAGTACGTCGAAGGCACCTACGTCGAGGGTATCGTTCCCGGCTACGACTACGTCGGTACCGTCGCGGACCTGCTGGACTCGGCGAGTACCGGCGGGAGCGAAGGGACCCGCGGCGGCACGCCGCTGTAGGCGAGCGACTACAGGTTCATCTCGACGGCGGTGCCGGCCTCGCGACAGGTTTCGAGCGCGTGTTTCGCCGCCATGCCCGCGCCCTGTGCGGTGCGGTCCCGGCCGACGCCGACTTTCAACTCCACGCCGACGGCGTCCTCGACGTGGTCGATGGCGTCGGCGTACGCCTCGGCGTCCATCCTCGGACAGACGGCGATGACGTTGTCGCCGCCGACGAAGAAAGAGAGGGCGTCGTGGGCCCGGCGCATGTACTGCATGAGTTCGGCGTAGCCCTGCTCTATCTCGATGAACGTGTCGAACTCGTTGAGTTGGTCCGTGTACTTCTCCGTCGCGTTGTCGACGTCGAAGTGTGCGAGTTGTACGTCCTGGGCAGTGCGTTCGACCTCCGAGATGGGGTCACCACGCAGTACCTCGGTCCGCGTCTCGTCCTGTGCGGACCCCTCGTCCTGTAACTGCGAGGTGGCGACTTCGAGGGCCTCGGCAGGTGAGCCGTCTACGGCCACGCTCATACTGAGGGTCACGGGATACCGGTTGCGGATGGACTCCTGGATCAGCGAGAGGTCGGCCATCGTGAGGCCGTTGGTGACCGCGATCATGTTGTCGAATCGCGAGAAGAACACGTACCCCTCGCGGTTGCCGATGAGTTGTGAGAGGTCCGCGTACAGCCGTGACTGCAGCGTCTGGAGGTCGACTTCGCGCCGCGGCGACGGCGTCACCGTCCACGGCCCGTAGTTATCGATTTGCAGTAGCGTGACTTGCGTATGTGTCACTACACCCTGCTTGTCGGTAAGGCTATTCGACTGTTTGGATTTCCGCCGAAACCTGCCGGTGGGTCAGTCCATCGCGATGTACGTCTGGGTGCTCTCGACGCCCGATATCTCCTGGATGTGAGTAGCGGCTACGTCCTTGACTTCGGCGGGCGTCTCTACTTCTACTTTCGCGATGAGGTCGACGTCACCGGCGACGATGTGGGCCTCGGTGACCCCGTCGATAGCCTCGATTTCGTTCTTCAGACGGTCCGCGTCGCCGGTGTGAGCTTTGACCATGACGTAAGCAGTGACCATCGTTAGGCACCTCCGAGTGCAGTCGCGCGGCCGCTTTCGCCGACGACGATAGAGCGAACGTCGGCGAGCGTGTCGAAGTCGGCGAGGACGACGAGGTGGTCGCCCAGTTCGAGCGTCTCGTCGGGGTTGGGAATCGTCAGCGCCGACTCGCCTTTCCCGTGTGCCATCAGTTTGGCGTTGGCCGGCAGTTCCAGTTCAGAGAGGGTGTAGCCGTTCATCGGCGAGGATTCGGTGATGGTGAACTCGACGAGCTGGAGGTTCTGGGCGATGTCCGCGACGGCGCGGATGTTCCCGCCCAGCAGGGCGTTCTTCGCAGCGATGGCACCGAGTCGTTCGGGGTAGATGACCTCGTCCACCTCCGAGGCGTAGCGGCGGTATATCTCCTCGCGGTAGTCCTCGTCGATGCGCATTACGGTCCGACAGCCGTGTTCTTTGCCGATCATGCAGGCGACGAAGTTGTCGTTGAGGTCGCCGGTGAGCGCGCCCAGTGCGTCGGCGGCATCGAGGTCGGCCTCGTCGAGGATAGTCTCGATGGCGCCGTCACCCTCGATAACCTCGAAGCCGGCAGTGCGCGCTCGCTCGGCAGCGCCCTCGTCCTGTTCGATGAGGACGACGTCGTGCCCGCTCTCTCGCAACACGCGTGCGGTTCGGATACCGACGCGTCCTGCACCCACGATAACAAATCGCATGTGAAGCCGTACGAGACGGTAGTGAATAAAAGTATCCCGGCGAACCACCAGCGTTCGGGGAGTCGGTCTCGGACACGCCGGGCCCGCGAAGACCCGGAGCGCTCCCATTGGTCGGTCGCGCGAAACTTTTTGGGTCATGGTATCGCATACCACTGTATGGTCAGCGCGTTCATCATGATAAAGACCGTCGCGGGCAAGTCAGACGAACTGCTCTCGGCGGTCGAAGAGTCCGAAGGGATCACCGAGGCACACATCGTCGCCGGCCAGTACGACATCATCGCCGAGGCGACCGGCCCCGAAGTGTACGACGTGATGCAGTCGGTCGCGACGCGAGTCCGTAACCTCGAAGGTGTATCGGACACGCGGACGTACATCTGTCTGGAGTGAGCGATTCCGACACGGCAAAGAGCGTCGCCACCCTAGAGCGGGTATGGTCAGCGTCGTCGGCCTCGTCGGACTGGTCGTCATCGTGCTGGTGAACAGCGCCGTGGCGGCACTCGTGACCCGCTTCTTCCGCGTCCGCATGAACACACGGTGGGGCGGTGCGCTCTACTCGGTTCTGTTCGGCGCGTTCGTGCTCTTGCTCCTCTCGGTCCTCCTGTCGGTTCCCGTCGGCCCGTTCATCACGCTGGGGACGATAACGTTCCTCTCGCTTGGCGTCGTGTTGCCGCTGGTCGTCGGGATGACCTTCGACTACGTCTGGATGCCCTCGCCCGACGAGATCGACCTCCCGACGTCGACGAACTAGTCGCGTCGGTCGAGAATCGCCGACCGGACGCGGTCGTACACGTCGTCGGGGTCGGCCGTCGCGTCGACGCGGACGAACCGCTCGGAGTCGTCCTCGATGAGGCGCTCGTAGTTCTCCCGAACGTCCGCCAGATAGTCCGCCGTCTCGAACTTGTTGGTGGCACCGCTCCGTCGGGCGGCCGTCTCGGGGTCGAGGTCGAGATACACCGTCAGGTCCGGCGGTCGGGTCCACGGCGCGTGGACCTCGCGGACATACTCGAGCGGGTCCTCGAAGTGGTCGGTGCCAGACAGCGTCGCCCCCTGATACGCGTACCGGGAGTCGGAGTAGCGGTCCGAGACGACGAGACGGCCGTCTGCCAGCGCCGGTCGGATGGTGTCGGCGAGGTGGGCGGCGTGGTCCGCCGTGTAGAGGAACAGTTCCGCAAGCGAGTCCGCATCGTCGTCGTCGATAGAGCGCTGGACGGCCTCGCCGTACCAGCTATCGGTCGGTTCGCGGGTGAACGTGGCGTCTCCCGGCAGGGCGTCGCCGGCCCGGAGTCGCTCCCAGACCGTCGTCTTGCCGCTGCCGTCGAGGCCTTCGAGCGTGACGAGCATATCCGACCGTCGGCGCCGGGGTACGTAAGCACCTCGGAGCGTGGTCTGGCCGTCTCTGATACGGGCCGAGCGGGGAAAACCAAACCAGTTGCGCCTTACCTTTACGGTCTCGCCCAGCGACGAAACGGGTATGGACGTACTTGTGGTCGGCGGGACCGGCTTCATCGGACAGTATCTGTGTCGGGAACTCGACGACCGAGGCCACGAGGTCACCGCACTGGCGCGGAACCCACACGACGCCGACCTGCCGACGGGCGTAACCCGAAAGGAAGGCGACGTGACCGACTACGACAGCATCGAGGGGGCCTTCGAGGGGCAAGACGCCGTCGTCTTCCTCCCCGCTCTGTCGCCGCTGTTCAAGCCCGACAGCGGCAACGAGATGCACGAGGTGGTCCACCTCGGCGGCACCGAGAACAGCGTCAGGGCCGCCGAGGAACACGGCGTCGACCGATTCCTCCAGATGAGTGCGCTGGGCGCGGACCGGAACGCCGCGACCCACTACCTCCGCGCGAAGGGGAAGGCCGAGGAAGTGGTCGAAGACTCGGACCTCAACTGGGTCATCTTCCGGCCCTCCATCGTCTTCGGCGACGGTGACGAGTTCGCCTACTTCACCAAGCGACTCAAGCAGATATTCGCCCCCGGCGTCCCCCTGTATCCGCTGCCCGGCGGCGGCGAGAAGGCCCACTTCCAGCTCATCTGGGTCGAGGACTTCGTGCCGATGCTGGCCGACGCCCTGGAAGGGGACGAACACGTCGGCCAGATATACGAGGTGGGTGGTCCGGAGACGCTGAGTCTCAAGGAGGCGACCGAACTCGTCTTCGAGGCCGAGGGCAAGTCCATCACCATCGTCCCGCTGCCGATGCCGCTGGCGAAGATCGGGCTGCCGGTACTGGGGGCGCTCGGCTTCCCGATGGGGAGCGACCAGTACGAGGGATTGGACTTCGACAACACCCCCAGAGAAAACGACGTCGGGGCGTTCGGCGTCGACCCGAACGCCATGCGGACGTACGGGGACTATCTCGGCGTCGAGTAGCGACTCGAGCAGCGGTTTTTCAGACCTAATAGTGGATTGTCTCCGACGGGCGCCGACCCGCAGCCGCGATAAATCGGTCTGTCCGAGACAGAGCGGGAATAATGGCCCCCTAACATCAGTATTCTTTTGTTTTTCAGTCGGACTTTCATCGGTGAGATTTGGGCAAAAAACTTATACGCGCAATCCTACTTGAGGCTTTTAAGCGGAGGACCATATCAATGAAACTCGCGATGATCGGCTTCGGGCAGGCCGGCGGTAAAATCGTGGACAAGTTCCTCGAGTACGATCAGAACACGAACTCGGGAATCGTCCGCTCCGCTGTGGCGGTCAACACAGCGAAGGCAGACCTGCTTGGACTCGAACACATACCGGAGGAGAATCGAGTGCTCATCGGCCAGGCCCGCGTCAAGGGCCACGGCGTGGGCGCAGACAACGAACTCGGCGCGGAGATCGCCGAGGAGGACATCGACGAGATACAGGGCGCTATCGACAACATCCCGGTCCACGAAGTCGACGCCTTCCTCGTCGTCGCCGGCCTCGGTGGGGGGACCGGGTCCGGTGGCTCGCCGGTCATCGCGAAACACCTCAAACGCATCTACACCGAACCCGTCTACGGACTCGGCGTCCTGCCCGGGAGCGACGAGGGTGGCATCTACACGCTGAACGCCGCCCGGTCGTTCCAGACGTTCGTCCGCGAGGTGGACAACCTCATGGTGTTCGACAACGACGCCTGGCGCAAGACCGGCGAGTCCGTCGAGGGCGGCTACGACCACATCAACGAGGAGATCGTCCGTCGCTTCGGCGTCCTCTTCGGTGCCGGTGAGGTCGAGGCCGGCGACAACATCGCCGAGAGCGTCGTCGACTCCTCCGAGATCATCAACACGCTCGACGGCGGTGGCGTCTCCACCGTCGGCTACGCCTCCGAGGACGTCGAACTCTCCTCCGGAGGCGGCGGCCTCCTCTCCCGATTCAAGGGCGGCGACAACGGCGGCGACGACGGGATGGATACCGCCAACACGACCAACCGCATCACGTCGCTCGTCCGGAAGGCCGCACTCGGTCGGCTGACGCTCCCCTGCGAAATCGAGGGTGCCGAACGCGCCCTCCTCGTCATGGCCGGCCCGCCCGAACACCTCAACCGGAAAGGTATCGAGCGCGGTCGCAAGTGGCTAGAGGAGCAGACCGGTTCGATGGAGGTCCGCGGTGGTGACTACCCGACCAACGCGCCGAAGGTCGCCGCCTCCATCCTGCTGGCGGGCGTCCACAACGTCCCGCGAATCAAGGAACTCCAGCAGGTCGCAATCGAGGCACAGGACAACATCGACGACATCAGGAAGCAAAGCGAAGATAACTTAGAGGACTTGGTTGAAGACGATGAGGATGAACTCGATCCACTCTTCTAGGGGCATCGTCACCGTCCTCTGTGTGGTCGGCCTGCTCGCGTTCGCCGGTACGGCCAGCGCCTTTACTGTCTCTGCAGAGGGCGTGCCCTCCGAATCCGCCGTCGGGGAGGAGGTAACGGTCACCTACACTGTCGACGACCCCTTCACCGGGACGTCCAACGAGTGGACGCTCGCGGGCGAGACGGAACTGGAAAACGTTAGCTGGACCGTGACGGTCCTGCGCGCCGGCAGTCAGGTCAGCCAGCAGACCTACGGCGACCAGTCGTTCAGTCAGGGCCTCGACATCGACAACAACGGCGACCAGGTCCGGGTCGAACTCACCGGCACGACGCCGGCCGTCGAGAACTACACCTACCAGCCAGAAGAGCAGTACGTCGTCGCCAGCCTCACGCGAGTGAGTGGGAGCAACAAAGAGGAGTTCCAGAACAGCACGGCCCACCACTACACCGCCGACAGCCGTGAGGCCCGACAGGCCATCGACAGCGCCCAGACGGCCATCGACAACGCCGGTGGGAACCAGGAGGCAGAGCAACTGGTCGACAGTGCCGTCTCCTCCTACGAGAACGGCAACTTCCAGAACGCGATCAACCTCGCGAATCAGGCCCGTGACACGGCCCAGCAGGCCCAGCAGAGCCAGCAGACGACCCAGACGCTCCTGCTGGCCGGCGGCGGACTCGTCGTCCTGCTCCTGCTCGCGGGTGGCGGATACTACATCTACACGCAGACCCAAGGCGACGACTACAGCAAACTGTAATGCGACCCGTCGTCCCCGTCTCGGGGAGAGACCCCAAAACGCGGCTTTCGCCCGTTCTCAGTCCCGCCGAGCGACGCGAGTTCACCGAGGCGATGCTCGCGGACGTCGTGGCCGCGCTCGGGAGCGCCGGCTACAGCCCCGAAGTGGTCTCGACCGGACCGGTCGAGTGTGACGCGCCGGTGACCGTCGACGACCGGGGCCTCGACGCGCTCGTCAACGACCTCCTCTCGGCGGGACCACTCGCGGTGGTGATGGCCGACCTGCCGCTTCTCACTGCCGAGGCCGTCGACCGCCTGTTCGCTCCCGATGCCGACGTGGTACTGGCGCCGGGACTCGGCGGCGGGACGAACGCCGTCGTCTGCCGGCACCCGGACTTCCGGGTGGACTACCACGGCGCGTCGATTCGGGACCACCGCCGCATCGCGCGGACTGTCGGAGCCAGTCTCGCCGAGGTTGACTCGCGAGTGTTGGCGACGGACGTCGACGAACCGGCCGACCTCGCGGAGGTCCTGCTCCACGGCGACGGAGCGGCCGCCGACTGGCTGGCCGACGCCGGCTTCGAGTTGTCGTTCGACGACGACGGCCGCGTGGGCGTCGCCCGTGAGTGAACCCTTTTGGTCGTCCGGCACAGACCGGCGGACGTGATTCCCGGGGCCGAGGCCTACGACGTCGACGTGACCATCGACGACGACGCGATAGAGCGCTTGGTGTCAGTGACGCCGGCCGACGTCGACGCCGCAGACGAACTCTCCTACTGTCGGAACGTGTTCGTCCCGCTGACGACCGCCTGTCGGTACACCTGCACCTACTGTACGTACTACGACCCCCCCGGACAGGCCGACCTCATGACCCCCGAGGAGATACGCGAGACGTGCCAGCGGGGGGCCGACGCCGGGTGTACGGAGGCGCTGTTCACGTTCGGCGACGACCCGGACGACCGCTATACGGAGATGTACGACCAACTGGCCGCGTTGGGCCACGAGACCATCCACGAGTACCTCCGACAGGCCTGCGAGATAGCGCTGGAGGAGGGGCTTCTCCCCCACGCGAACCCCGGCGACCAGACGCGCGAGCAGATGGCGACGGTCGCGGACCTGAACGCCTCGATGGGCGTGATGCTGGAGACGACCGCAGACGTACAGGCCCACGGCGGCCCCCGGGCGAAGAATCCCGGCCAGCGGTTGGCGACGATTCGCACCGCCGGCGAACTCGGCGTCCCGTTTACGACCGGTATCCTCGTCGGCCTCGGCGAGGACTGGCGAGACCGAGCAGAGAGTATCCTCGCTATCCGCGAGATGCACGACCGCTACGGTCACGTACAGGAGGTCATCGTCCAACCGGTCGTCGAAAACGAGCGCTGGCAGAACGGGTCGCCGGACCTCGCGACGATGCGCCGCGTGACGGCGATGGCGCGTTCGGGCCTGCCCGAGGAGGTATCGGTACAGGTGCCGCCCAACCTCGCGCCGGCCCGCGACCTGACCGACTGCGGCATCGACGACCTCGGCGGCGTCTCCCCGGTGACGGTCGACCACATCAACCCCGAGTACGAGTGGCCCGCCCTGCAGGAACTGCGGGCCGTCGCCGACAGCGCGTCGGTGCCCCTCACCGAGCGCCTGCCGGTGTACGAGCGGTTCGCCGACGACGAGTGGCTCTCCCCGCCGATTCGCGAGGCTATCGGCGCCGACACGGCCGCTGGCGAGCGCTTCCGGTCGGTCCTCGAACGGGGCGAGAACCCGGTCGACGCCTGAGGACAGTCCATCCAGCGCCCCGCAGTCGGTCGTAGCTGGGCTTTGTGCGTGCTGTCCGGTCAGCCGAAACGCCGTGTGCCGTGCGTGAACTGTGAGGGAATTCCCTCACGCAGTTACAAGTACTGAGAATCGCCTAGACAGCTAGGTCCTAGTTATATACCCTCTGGAGCGCCTATGTGTAACATGTCCGGGGCGTGCCTCTGACAGCCAACCCGGGCAACGACGTCGTTTCGGGGCGACTACGACCTAGGACGTGGTCGCCTCGGTTTTACGACGGAACGACTCGCCCCGTAGCGGCGCCTCAGTTCAGAAGTGGCGTCCCGTCGGCCCGCGGACCGAGTTCCGGACCGACCACGTCGGCGTCGGGGTCGACGACGCGGCGCTGTTCGTAGTCCGTCGACCGTTCTACGGGCGTCCGGCCGATGGCAGTTATCATGTCCGTGTACTCGCGGAACGAGCGGAACTCGCCGTAGCCGCCGCCGGCGCGTTTCGTTATCTCCTCTGAGAGGATGGTCCCCATGAAGTCGTCGGCGCCACAGGTCAGCATCTTCAGGCCGTGAGCGTCGCCGTATTTCACCCACGAAGACTGGATGTGGTCGACGTTGTCCAGAAAGAGCCGCGAGACCGCGATCATCAGTTCGTCCTCGTCGGGACTGGCGCCGCCCGAGACCATGCCGCGTTCGTACAGTGGCGTCTCCGCGTGGACGAACGACAGCGGGACGAACTCCGTGATGGCCCCGGTCCGGTCCTGTAGGTCACGGACCTTCTGGAGGTGTTCCACGCGGTGTGTCGCGTTCTCGACGTGG
Source organism: Haloarcula sp. S1AR25-4 (assembly GCF_031624555.1). Classification (NCBI taxonomy): domain Archaea; kingdom Methanobacteriati; phylum Methanobacteriota; class Halobacteria; order Halobacteriales; family Haloarculaceae; genus Haloarcula; species Haloarcula sp. S1AR25-4. The sequence goes on from NZ_JAMQOR010000002.1 coordinate 536,283, forward strand.
CCGTACATGATGGTCGCCGTGGTATCGAGGCCGACGCTTGCGGCGGCCTCCATCGCCGCCAGCCACTCGCCGCTGTCTATCTTTCCGGGGCAGATGACGTCGCGGACCTCGTCGACGAGGATTTCGGCGGCCGTGCCGGGGACGCTGTCGAGGCCGGCGTCCTGCAGGCGACCGAACACCTCCTCGTAGGACCAGTCGGTCCCCCGGCGGGCGTGATAGGCCTCCTCCGGCGTCATCGAGTGGACGTGGACGCCGCCGACGTCCATCGCGCGTATCTGCTCGCAGTAGGTGCCCGGGTCGACGTCGTATTCGCTCGCCGGGCGGTAGTTCAGGTCGCCCCGGTCGCTGGCTTCCAGCATCTCCAGATGCTCCGCATCGAGCGCCAGTGCCGGGTGGAGGCCGGAGACCGAACAGACCTCGTAGATGCCGCGGTCGATGGCGTCACTGACGATGTCACGAGACTCCTCGGGGGTCTTGGTGAACCCGCCGTGGTCGTCCTGATAGCTGCTACGGAACTGCTCGGAGCGGTCCTTGAAGTTACAGAACAGACAACCGGTGTTGCAGGCCGTCGTGACGTTGTTGTTGAGGTTGGCGACGAACGTCACCTCGTCGCCGACCACCTCGGCCCGCCGTCGGTCTGCGGCCTCTAACACCTGTTCTTTCCGCCGGCGGTCGATGCCGTCGTGGTCGGTTCCGGTGGTGATGAGTTCGACGCCGTCGGCGACGGACAGACGCGCCCCGTCGCGCGCCTTCGCGAGTGCGTTCTCGAAGGACTGGTCCGTCACCGGCCGGTGGGCAAAGTCGAACTCCCCGGCAGGGTCCGCGGCGTCGAAGGCGTCCGGCATTGCTCGTCCGAACGGGAACGACGGCAAAAAACGTGTGGGTGTGTGCGGACAGCGCGTTCCCGGGCCCACGGCGGGCTATCCCGACGGGAGGACGCCGGTGACTGCACCGACCGTCTCGGCGACCACCCACGCGACGAACGTGACGTACGCCGCCAGCAGTCCGTAGGACTCCACCGTGCTCAAGGCGAGGTCGGTCCGCAGGGCGGTAAAGAGGAGGATGGTCGCAAGCGTGAGGACGCCGAACATCGGCACCGCCATCTCGAAGTCGACGGTCCACGCGCCGACGATGAACACGCCCATCGGAATCGCGACGAGCAGGTCGAACGTGTTCGAGCCGAGGACGTTCGCCAGCGAGGTGACGCCACGGTTCTGGCGGGCGGCGCGAACGCTGACGAGCGTGTCCGGAAGGCTCGTCGCCCCGGCGAGGATGGTGACGCCGAGCAGGAACTCGTCGGCGCCGACCGCCTCGCCGATGACCGACACCGAGTGGACGAGGTTCTCGACGGCGACGAGGATGACCGCGAGGCCGGCCAGCAAGAAGAGCCACTGCCGTCCGACGGCGACGTCCACGGCCTCGCTCCCGTCGCTCTCGTAGTCGGCCGTGTCCTGATACTGGATGAAGACGTAGAGGCCGTAGAGCGCCAGCGGTATCGCCGCCAGCGGCCGGGTGACCTCGCCCGAGAGCGCCACGTCGCCGGGGTAGTAGATGACCGCGAGCGCGAACGTAATGAGCAACACAGACACCGCCAACATGTAGAACTGCGCCTCCTTGTAGACGAGCGTCCGATTCGACTCGATGTCGTCGTCGGTGGCGATGCCGGCGACGGCGGGAATTACGAGGACGTTGAAGATGGCCGACCCGACGATAGCGCCGACGCCCAGCGGCATCGATCCGTCGAGCGCCGCGAATACGACGGTCGCGAGTTCCGGAAAGCTCGACCCGACGGCGACGAGTATCGCCCCCTGTACCACGTCCGGCAGGCCGTAGTAGGCCGCCAGCCGTTCGCTCGCCGCCTCCAGCCACTCGCTGCCTTTCCATATCGCCACCGTCGCGGCGACGATGACACCCACCGCGACGAGCAGGTTCCCAGCCATGTGGTCGTGGATGTCGCGGCGACGGCAAATGGGTTCCCCTCCGTCGGCGGCCCGAACCGCTAGCATCCTCCGATTCTCACAGGTGTTTAAGGACTAGTCGTATATGTCGCCGGTCGTCAGGTCCGCTCGTAGGAGCGACAGACGGACACCAATGACGGACCAGACGCAGTACCCAGACAGCCCAGTGCAGTTCCCCCGTGACGACGTGGCCGCGGTCGAATCGGCCGTCGCCGCGTTCCTCCGTGAGCGCGTGCGGGCCGCCGACGCGGACGGCGTCGTCGTCGCGATGAGCGGCGGCCTCGACTCGACGGTGACAGCGACCCTCGCGGCCGAAGCCCTCGGCCCCGACCGGGTGCTCGGCCTCGCGTTGCCCTGTCACAAGACCGACGCCTGCGCGGCGATGGAGGCCGAAACGGTCGCCGACCACCTCGGCATCGCGTTCCAGCGAGTTCACCTGCGACCGCTCCTCCAGCAGTTCCATCAGGCGGTCGTCCCGACGCTAAACCCCGACGTCACGGACGGCTCGGCGCCGACCGAAGACCGGGCGCTCGGGAACGCCATTGCCCGCTTCCGGATGGCCTGTACGTACTACGTCGCCAACCGGACGAACCGCCTCGTCGTAGGCACCGCCAACCGGTCGGAACTCCTGTTGGGGTACGTCACGAAACACGGCGACGCCGGCGCGGACCTGTTCCCCCTCGGCGACCTCTATAAGACCGAGGTCCGGGAACTCGCCAGACACCTCGGCCTCCCTGACGCCATCGTCGAGCGAACGCCGACCGCCGGCTTCCGCGTGGGTCAGACCGACGCCGACGACCTCGGCGCGACCTACGACGTCGTCGACGCCGTGTTGTGGCGCGTCGTCGAACAGGATGAGTCGGTCGAGCGCGTGGCTGCGGCGCTCGACGTGGCCGAAGACACGGCGGCCCGCCTCGTCTCGATGTGTTCGACGACGGCGCACAAACGGTCGCTGCCGCCGACGCCGGGTATCGGGGACCGGGCCCGCAGGCCAACGGACTCTCCGGCCCGGTGACTTGCCGTCGAGACTCCCAGACGCCGCGGCTCGGTTATCTGCCGCGGAGACTGTTCGCGCCGAGTGAGAAACGTCTTTGTCCCCGCCCGCAAAGCGCCGGCAATGACGAGCGTCAAGGAGTTCCGTATCGACGAGGCGGCGACGGCCACCGATCTCGGTCGCGGCGCGTTCGTGTTCACGGACGACTACTCGGTGTTCGACTGGGGGAAGATGCCAGACACGATTCCCGAGAAGGGGGCGTCGCTGTGTACGATGGGCGCGTTCAACTTCCAGTTGCTAGAGGAGAACCACATCCCGACCCACTACGAGGGCGTCCGGGCCGGCGACAGCGACGAGGTGCTGGACCTCGGCGAGGCGCTCTCGGCGGGCCACGCCCCCGAGGAGATGGTCATCGCGCTGACGCAGGTGCCGGACCTGCCCTTTGCGGACGGTGAGTACGACTACGAGGCCTACCACGACGCCGCGGGGCAGAACTACCTGATTCCGCTCGAAATCGTCTTCCGGAACCGCGTCCCCGTCGGGTCGTCGCTCCGCACGCGCACGGACCCCGCGGACCACGGCCTCGACTTCGAGGCGTGGCCCGACGAGGTGGTCGACTTAGACCAGCCAATCGTCGAGTTCTCGACGAAGTACGAGGAACAGGACAGCTACCTCGACCGTGCGGCGGCCGACCGCATCGCCGGCGCCGCCAGCGTCGATCAGTTGGAGGAACTGGCGCTCGTGGTCAACCACGTCGTCACGGACCAAGCCGCAGATGCCGAGTTGGTCCACGAGGACGGCAAAATCGAGTGTCTCTACCACGAGGGCCAGATTCGCGTCGCCGACGTCGTCGGCACCTTCGACGAGAACCGCTTCTCCTACGACGGCCAGCAGGTCTCGAAGGAGGTCATCCGCCAGTACCACAAGCGAACCCAGCCGGAGTGGGTCGAGGCCGTCTCCACGGCCAAACAGCGGGCGACCGAGGAGGGCACCGCCGACTGGAAGTCGCTGTGTGACCGCGAACCGGAACCGCTCGACGAGTCGGTTATCATGGCCGCTCGGGACCTCTACTGTGCCGGGACCAACGCCTACGTCGGCGGCGACGTCTTCGACGCGCCGTCGCTTTCGGCCGCCGTCGACGCGGTTCGGGACCTGTAACGAGAGCGAAAAGCACCGACTCAGTCGCCGAGTCGCACGTCCACGTCCGTCACCGACACCGTGGTCTCGTCGGTCGTCAGCACGCACGAGACCGTCTCGCCGCCGACGGGCGCACAACTCACCTGTGGGTGGCTATCGAGGGAGCGGCCCCACGCCTCGTGCCGCGGCGAGGTCACGTTGAGGTAGACGGTCTCGCCCGCCGTCCCGGTCGACGCGACCGTGGTCCCGTTGGCGGTCGTCCGGACGCTGGCCGTGGTCTGGCCGCCGACCGACGTCGCCGCCACTGGTCGAGTGCGAACGAGGTGAAGCCGCGCGTAGTCGGCCGTGACGAGCGGTCGCGGCGGTCTGGCCATCACCTGTCCGGCCCGGTCCTCGCGGAGGACGGCCCCGTTCGCGTAGACGACCCGCGTCCCGCTCTTGGCGTCCAGTACGAGCGGCCGGGTCTCGACTGTCTTCCGGAAGCCATCGGCCGGGACGCGGACCTCGAAGGTCACGCTCGGCCCGACCGACAGCGAGACGCCATCGAGTTTCACCGTCGTCGTCCGACTCGGCACACCCTCGATGGCCACGTCGTCGACGTTGGTCGCCAGCACCTCGAACGACCGGACGCCGTTGGTGACCCGCTCCTCGTCGCGCACGTCTTCGAGGGCCGCGAATCCGCTGACGCTGACGAGGCCGACCATCACGAGGACGGTACCGAAGATGACGACGAACCCGACCGTCGTACTCTGGGCGCGGTCGGTCACGCGACCACCTCCAGCGTGTCGGTCCCGTCGTCGTAGGTCACGACGACCGGCCCGCCGTCGACGGTCGTCTCCGCGACCTCGGTCCCGGTCTTGAGGTGGACCGCGACCGAGGTGTCGGCCACGTCGCTTTCGAGGACGATGCGATACCGATAGAACGACCCGGTGGCCGCTCGCTCGTCGATGCTGAGTCGGTACTGCCCGTTCGCGACGCGGTCGGGAAGCGTCGCTCGCACCGTGACCGTCCCCGGCGCGTCCGCCGCCCGGACCATGCCGTCCGCCGTGGTCAACTCCGCGGCGAGACGGTTCCCGAGGACGGACAGTTCCGAGTGGACCGCTTTACTGCGCTCGTCCTCGACGAGCGAGACGGACACCGAGAGCAGGGCGACGACGAGCAACAGCGTGATACCCAGCGTCAGGACGTACCCGACGGCCGTCGAGGCGCCGCGGTCATTCATCTGCATCACCCGCCAGCACCGTCGTCTCGGTGACGTACGAGGACTGTGGCGTCTCGTACGTGACGCGAACCGATGCGCTGTAGAGGCGCTCGGTCACGTGCGGGTCGCCGCTGCCCGCCGTCCCGTAGTCGCTGTCCTCGACGAAGGGGCGCGACCGGTCGACGGTCATGGTGTAGTTGCCGGCGGCGTTCGACCCCCAGTGATACTCGACGTCGTAGGACCCCCCTACGGCGTCGAACTCGGCGACCTGCGGACAGTGGGTGCCTTCGACCGACCCGTTCGAGAGGTCGACGACGGCGTAACCGTCCCCGCCAGCCGAGACGGCACAGCGGGGCTGTAGTGACCCGCTCGTGTCCTGCACTCTGACGACCACGTCGCCGCTCTTCCGGTAGACGAACAGTCGCCACACGTCGGACCCGTCGGTCACGTCGAGGTGGAACACGTGGTCGTCGTGCAACGTGGTCGCGTTGGTGTCGTCCGGCGAGTCGACGAGCGCGCTTTCGGAGACGTTCAGTCGGGCGTCGCGGGTGCCGGAGACGCCGCTGGCGAGCGTCCAGTTGTCCGCCCCGGACACGTTCGTCATCGGGCGCGTCGCGTTGGCCTGCACGATTCGGGTCCCGTTGGTCGTCCCAGTGACCGAAACGGTCGCTCGCGCCCCGCGTCGGGCCGCGTAGCCGTCGGCGTGGTCGCTCCAGTCGGCGACGCCCTCGTCCAGTTCGGTCTGGAGCGTCGCGTAGTCGGTGTCGTTGTGCCGGTTAACGTACGCGAGCGTCCCGTCGGTCCCCTCGACGGCCGCGTCGGCGAATCCGACGGCGTCCCGGCCGTCGTCGCCGTGGCTCGCGGCCATCGTCTGGGAGTACGCCGAGGCGTTCAACGCCAGCGCGAGTACCACGAACAGGACGGCGATGCCGAACGTCGTCACGAGCAACACCTGTCCGCGGTCCGCTCGTTCGGGGCCCGTCAGGTCGACCACAGCACCACCTCCACCCGAACCACGTTGTAGACGCCGCTGTCGGGAGCGCTGTCGGGTGCGTAGAAAGACGCGTTCGCCAGCGTGTGCTCTGTCGGCGCCTCCGAAGCCGTATACAGCACGTCGTCGTCGTACAGCGTGAGCAACGCGGCGACCCTGACGGCGTCGTCGCTCGGGGTCCCGCTGTCGACGACCGGTTTCGTGGTAGTCGCGCCCGAAACGTCGCGGTACTGGACGTTGACGTTGTAGGCCACGCCGTCGGCGCCGACGCTCCGGTCGAGTCGGTCCCCGACGTCGGTCGGTAGCGTGCCGTTGCTGTAGGCCGACTCGTACGGTTCGAGGCCGTGGAACGTCCCGGTCGAGTTGTTCCAGTACAGCACCGTCCGGCGGAGCGACCCGTCCGCGGCGGCGGCGTCCAACACGCCGCTCCCGACGCGTTCGAGTTGGCGCTGCTGGGCCTCGCTCGCCGTACTCGCAGTCTGTGGCGTCACGGCCGTCGCCTGAAGCGCGAAGACGACGGCACCGAGGAGGAGCAATGCGGCGACGAACGCTTCGAGCGTGTACGCCTGCGCGCGGGTCGACATCGTCACCACACCTCCACCTGTAACACCGCGTCCGTGTCGTCGAGTGAGACGTGCCGCCGTGCCGTGGCGACCGACGCGTCGCTGGCGGAGGGCGGCGGCCCGACTGCCAACTGCGACCCGCCGCTCGAACACGGGACGACGCTCCCGCTGTCGGCACACAGTATCTCACGCGCCGAGTCACCGCCGACGTCCCGTCGGAGCGTCACGTTCATGCCGTAGCTATCGTCGATACCGACCTGGTCGGTGAGTGTCGCGCTCGTATCGAAGGTGGCACACGGGTTCGCGCCGCTCTGGTTGAAGAACCAGAGGGCACAGGTCGAGAGCGTCGTCGTCCCGGGGTCCCCGAGGTGGAACTCGACGAGTTGGGTCCCGACCCTGTCGGCGACCAGTGCTGTCTCCTGTCCGCCCGCTGTCGGCGTGAGCAGGTCCGGGACGAACAGGAGGACGAACCCGACGACGACGAAGAACACCGCCATCCCCGTCAGGAAGTCGATGGGCATCTGCCCCCGCGTCGACGTTGGCACCATCTCACCCCACCACCATCCAGACGACGAGCGAAATCGTCAGGAGGACTACGACGAACTTCGCTCCGGCCCGGAGACTCGCGTCCCGCAGGTAGCCCGCGATGAGGCCCGCGGAGATTGCCTGTATCGTCACGGCGTGGAAGAACATGAGCGAGAGCAGGTCGGCATCGACGCCGCCGAAAGCCATCCCCGCGCCGGCCCCGCTGGCCTGTCCGGTGCTGAAATCCGCCATGACGTCGATGAACTGCACTTTCAGCAGCGCCATCACGCCCAGCAGGGTGACGTACGTCATCAGGACGATGGCGACCTGCATCAGCGTCCGGGACCGGCGTTCTCGCGCCAGATCGTCCTGCACCTCGCTCGCCTTCGCGGCCGTCGACAGCACCTCGGAGATGTGGCTCGACGCCTCCTGTGCCTTCGTGATGAGCTTCACCGTCCGCGCGAGTCGCGGAATCTGGTACTTGTTGTTGAACTCGATGAGCGACTCTTTGAGGCTCATCCCGTAGTTGACCTTCCGGTAGAGGATTCTGAACTCGTCGGCGAGTTTGTCCGAGGACGTCTCCGAGACGGTCCTGATGGATTCGAGCGTCGTCGCTCCGGTGTCGTTGACCGTCGAGAGTTTCAGGAGGGTGTCCGAGAGGTTCCCGAGCAGCGCACGACGGGAGCGGCGGTCCCACTCGTGGAACACCGCCAGCGGCGTCACCACGAGGAACAGCGGCACGTAGCAGTAGACGAACGTCGCCCACACCGGTTGTGCGACGACGCCGTCCCACGAGAGCGGGACGGCCCCCGACAGGGCCGCCGCGACGACGAGCGAAATCGAGGCCGGCACGGAGAGCGCGAGCGTGTAGAGCGGGTTGTCCCGGAAGAACAGGTGCGGGTTCCGCAACAGGTCGACCGTCTCCTGGAGCCCCTTCTTGCGCTCGATGCGGTCGAAGATGTGGTAGGTGCCGCTGAAGGCGGTGATGAACCCGAGGTCACGGAGCCCGCGCTTGCTCTGCGTTTCGAGCCACGCACTCTGCTCGCGCGGTCGGATGATTCCGTCGCCGAACTCGTCCTGCTTGACCGTCGTGACGAGGACGAGGAAGGCGGCAGCGATGAGCGGAATCAGCCCGTAGACGGTGACGTAGAGCATCATCTGCGAGGCGTTCCCGAGCATGTTCATGATGACGAGGATGATGACGAGCAGCAACGGAAACAGCGAGAGCGTGATGTACATCTCCCCGAGCAGTTCGAGGACGTCGAGCGTCTGCTCTTGCTCCTGTTTGGCCGCCCGCATGTACTTGTGCTTCTTGTCGTCGAGGAACCCGGTCATGTCGCCGCCGCTGTTGATGACCGCGAGCATGTCGACGAGGAACTCCCGGAGTTCGTCGCTTGGGGTCTGTTCTAGCTGATGGCGAATCGCCGTCCGGTAGTCGGTGTCGAGCGAGTTCGTCTCCCTGACGATGGCCTGGAACTCCTGGGACACCTCGCCGTAGGTGTCTTCGGCCTTCGCCATCGCTTCCAGTAGTTCGAGTTGGTTGAGGCCGCCGATAGAGAGGGCGTACATGAACGACACCGAGTCCGAGAGGAGCATGTTGATCTCCCGACGACGGGCGCTCGCACGCGAGTACGGAATCGCGAGGACGCTCCCGAAGCCGAGCGCGAACCCGAGGCCACCGAGGACGAACCCGAGGACGACCACGAGAAACGGGACGCGAAGCGTCCGGACGAGCGTGACGAGGACGCCGTTCTCCGGGAGCGGGACGCCCAGTAACGGGCCCGAGAGGACGCCGACGGTGGCGAGCAGGTACCCGAGGAAGATGCCGACGAACCAGAGGACGACACCCGTGACGAGACCGACACCGACGGCCCGCGAGAGGTACATCTCGACGGTCGCGGGCATCCGGGCTTCGGCGAGTTTCCGCTCGACGGCGGTGACGAAGGGGTCGTCGTCCTCGAACACGTAGTCGTAGACCGGATAGAACGCGTTCCCGAGCCTGTCCGCGCTCCCCTCGAACGTGCGGACCGTCGGCTGGTCACCGGTCTCGGTACTCATCTATGCCCCCGTCTCGTCGTCGGACGCCGCGTCCTCGCCGGCGTCGGGCGATTGCTCGCCGTCCGACGCGGCCCCGACGTCGTCCGTTCCGTCGTCCTCGTCCGAGTCCTCGAACAGCGTATCGAGCGAACCGGAGTCGGCCGTCTCCTCGTCGTCCGGCACCGCCTCGGGTTCGATATCCGCATCGTCGTCCGCCTCGGGCACCGCGGGGGCGGCCCCGCCCGTCGCCATCGTCTTGGCTTTCGTCGCGGCGAGGTCGACGTCTTCGAGTGCGGCGACGACGGCCTTGATTCGTGACGTGGTGGCGTCTGCCTCCGCCGATTCGAGGACTGCAGTCAGGTTCGATTCGTTGATCTCCGCGCCGGTCTCGTGCAGGATGAGTGCTGCGTAAACGTATTCCATGGTGTCTCACTCCGTGTCGTCGTCGGTCTGTTCGTCGCCCTGTTCCACGACCACGGGGTCGGCCAGCGGGGCCGTCCCCATCCCGTCGGCCGCCAATCCGCTCCGTATCTCGGCGCCCTTCGCCCGCGCGTGCTCCGGGAGCGCGTCCATCAGCGAGAACGCGTCGCGGTCGCGGTACTCCTCGAAGAGCGTCCCGTCGGCGGTGTCGAGAATCTCTTTCGCAACCTGTCTCGTCTCCGGGTCGGGGTCGGGTCGCGGGACGACTGCCTCCTTCTCCGGGTCGATGTCGATCTCGACGCTCTCCATCTCACGGAGGTCAGCGAGGCTCTCTCCGAGTTCCCCGCGGGCCAGCAGCGCGAGAATCGACTCGGGGTCGTTGATGAACGCCTGCAGCGTCGCCGCGACCTCGGCGTAGTCGTTGCGGTCGTTTTCGACGAGATAGGCCAGTACGACTTTGCGCTTGAACAGTTCTTCTTCGAGACGGTCGCGGTCCCAGCCCCGGTCGAACTGTATCTCTTGTAAGGTGTTCGACCGACCGAGTTGCAGGAACTCGTCGCTCTCGGGTTGCCACTCGAAGATGTCGCGGATGTTTATCTCGTCGTTCTCGGCGTCGTAGTGGTTGACCTCGGTTATCGTCTTGTTCCGCCGGACCTTCCGGCCCTGCACGCGGGTCTGGGTCTGGATCGAGACGAGGTCCAGCCCGGTGAACATCGTCTTCGAGACGTTGATCGGGTCGGTCGTGAACCGTTTCAACACCTCGCCGACGGAGTCGGCGTGGAACGTCGTCAGCGTCGTGTGCCCCGTCGACATGATCTGGAAGAGGGTCCGTCCCTCCTCGCCGCGGACCTCGCCCATGACGATGAACTCCGGCCGCTGGCGGAGCGCCGCTTCCAGCAGGTCGAACTCGTCGACGTCGCCGACGTCGTCCTCGCCGAAGGAGGGGCGGGTGACGCTCGCGACCCAGTTGCGCTGGGGCAACTCGACTTCACGGGTGTCCTCGATGGAGACGATTTTCGAGTTCGAGGGGATGAACAGCGAGACGGCGTTCAGACTCGTGGTCTTCCCGGAGGCCGTTCCGCCAGCGAAGATGAGGCTCCGGTTGTTCTCGATGGCCAGCCAGAGAAACGCCATCTCCTCCAGCGAGAACGTGTTCCAGTTGATGAGGTCGATAGGCGTGAAGGGGACGTCCTTGAACTGCCGAATCGTGTAGTTCGTCCCGTGGTCCGAGACTTCCCGACCCAGCGTCAACTGGGCGCGAGAGCCGTCCGGCAGCGTCGCGTCGACCTGCGGTCGTCGCTTCGAGATGCCTTTCCCCGAGCGCTGGGCGAGTTTGACGACGAAGTTGTCCAGTCCCGTCTCGTCGTGCGTGACGTTCGTGATGACGTTCTCGTACTCCGTGTGGTAGACGAAGACCGGCGAGTCGTAGCCGTCACACGAGACGTCCTCGACGTTGATGTCGTGTTTGATGGCGTCGATGCGCTCGTAGCCCAGAAAGTCCCGTTCGAGTTCGTACAGGAGCCGTTCGACCTGTGCTTCCGTCAGCGTCCCGGCGTCCTCTTCGATGACCGCCGGTTCCGGCCGCGCCGAGAGCCCCTGTAGCTCCCGGTCGGGGCGCTCTTCGGCCTCGTCGATACCGAACAGGTCCTTGAACTGTCCGACGACGCTGTCGCCAGTGACGCCCTCGCGGAGGTCGTACTGGTCTAAGAGCCGGAGCGTCTCCGACTGGATGACCTCGACCCTGTCGGCCTCGTTCCCGTCGATGAGCGCGTCCTCGTCGGAGTACTTCACCGCCGTCCTGAGGCGGCCGGTCAGGTACTCCTTGACCCGCGCCTCGATGTCGTTCATGTACGGCTCGACGACGCAGTACTTCTTCTCGTTCTCCTTGATGGAGTGGAAGACGACGACGAACGCGTAGGGCTTGTTCACCCAGTAGCGCTCCATCTCGACGAAGTGGCGCTTCTTGTCCATCGACACCGTCTTCTCCAGGTCGTAGCGGTTGGCGAGCGTCGTCAGACCGTCGTGGGTCGAGAAGAACGCGTCCTCGTCGATTTCGGGGTTGACGTTGACCGTTCGCCGGTCGACGATCTCGTCGAGCACCTCGGCGAAGTCGCTGGCGCGGGTGAGCCGGTCTTCGATCTCCGCTGGCGGGAACCCGAGGAACGACGCCGGGTCGAACGGCTCGGTGTTCCCGTCGCCGTCTTCGGGCGGGTGACCGTCCTCGTCGTAGTAGTGCTCCCACTTGAAGTGTTCCCACGTGTACGCGTCCTTCGTGACCGGCGTGGCCCCAATCCACTCGGCGTACCGCTCGTAGAGCAGTCGGGCGTTCCCCTTCGCGTGACCGACGCGTGCCGGGAACTCGTCGGGGTGACACCCGAGAAAGTCCGCCGGCGAGAACTCGGTCGCGCTCCAGTCTCGCGTCCGGACGGGCGTCTCCGCCGTCTCCGTCTTGCCGAAGGTCCCGAGGACACCGCTACCGTCGGTGTCGGAGTGGTCCGTCTCGACGGTCCGCTCGATGTCCGCGTTGTACCCCATCTCGGCCAGCAGGTCGTCCCAGGTGTACGTGCCGACCGCGACCGGGCGGTCCTGCTGGTCGTCGTCTGTGGACGGTCCGGACTCGGACGTCACGGCCCATCACCTCGCCGTTGCGAGTCCCCACCGTTCGGATAGCTGTGTTCACTCATTGTGGTCCCAACACACGGCCCCCGGCGGTGCCGGCCACCGATAAACCGGTGCCTGACACGGCGACGCCGAAGCGCGTGTGGCTGGGTATCACCACACACCTACTCCCTGTTGGTAATGTGTGGTTTACCTGAAAGTAGAAAGTGTATACCGCCGTGACTGCCGGGAGCGACGGCGTGTTCGATGCGATCTCGTGTGGGGTTAGCGGGCGTCTACACCGGCATTCGAGGTGAGAATGTGTATCGGCGGTGGAAGGCACTGCGTTATCTCGGCGTCGAACAGCGCGACTATCGATTGTCAGCTATCATATACACCGTCGCGGAACGCGCACGGCGCTCTGGCAGTAACCGGTCTCTGTAACACGGGAACCGACCGGTCGTCAGGCGATGTCCCGGCTGGTGTCGATGGCGACTTCTTGTGTCAGTTCGAGTTTCACCGTCTCGTCGAACGGCGCACCGCCCCTGAACTTCGGCACGATGAGGCGGTTCTCGATGCTCTCACCTCGGACCTCTGTCGAGAGTTCGAAGATGATGTCCGCGAGGTACTCGGTGACGTCGCGCTGGACGGGGACCTGCCGACCGTCGAGGCCGTGCATGACCGCGAAGCTCCCTTTCTCCGATAGCTCGTCGCGGACGTCGTTGAGAAAGTGGAGGAACTCCTGTGTGTTCCCCGTTTCGAGCATATCGACGGTGTCGACGACGATAGTCGACTGGGCCGGGCTATCGCGGATGACCTGATAGGTCTCTTTCAGCGGTCGCTCGCCGATCGCGTACACGTCGGTGGTATCGAGCGTCCCGCCAGCGTTCTCCATCGCGACACGGATCGCCCGTTGTGACCGTGCCGTCGTGACGTAGACTGTCCGGCGCGGGGTGGTCAACTCGTAGAGGAACTGCTCGGACTGGCTCGCGGGGTCCGCAGAGAGCAGCGCGAGGCTCCCCGGCGGCACGCCCCCGTTCAGTTTCCGGTCTAGCACGTCGATGCCCGTGCGGAGGAGGCGAGTCATCGTCCCACCTGCTGGTCGTCGCACGCGCTCTCGTACGCCCGCGCGCGCAGTCTGTCACCAATCGACGGATCTGTACCGAGTTGTTCCATCGTTGTGTCGGCTTTCGCCAGCACGCACGTTGTTACACCCCCCCATACGACAGACGCGGGGTGGGAATAAACGGGCTACTAACCTGAACAACGCTGAACTGTCTTGAACAGTAGCAGGTCGTTTCGACTGGCGTATCACTGGTAAGCTGGTATTTATCCAATAACAATGTCACCATGAGCGGTTGGATGAGGTGCAGCGATGGTCGAGAGTGCAAGGGAGTCGGCGCGGTGGGGAGACGGGACGCGGTACCGCACTGCTCGCCCGCGACGTCGCGGGCGGAGTGCGTGTACCACCGACGAGACCAGTGTCGGACGACGTGAGATGTCGACACGACTGCCGAATCGTACTCGTGGACCATCCACCACAGAACCATGCAACTACGAAACATCAAAGAACTGATTGAAAGCGACGACGCCGTCTCGCCGGTTATCGGCGTCGTGCTGATGGTCGCAATCACGGTCATCCTCGCGGCCGTCATCGGATCGTTCGTCATCGGACTGGGCAGCACGACTAACGCGACGCCGCAGGCGAGCTTCACGTTCGACTACGACACCGGCGCTACCCAAGTGACGATAACGCACGACGGTGGCGATACGCTGAGCAAGGCGAATCTGAAAGTCACGGACAGCACCAATGACGACCTTTCGATATCGGCAGGTGCCCCCTCGGAGATATCGGCAGGCAACGAACTCGTGTCCGGCGGCACCTACGACTCGGGCGAGACGATCAAGGTCGTCTACAATTCCCCGAACAGCGACAAGAGCGCGGTCCTCGCCACGTCGACGGCACCGTGACCGCACGCGCACAGGCGTAGTAACATTCCGTCCTGGTCCCCGCTCGGCGTTCGGTATCCGTCGTCGGTGACGGATAACTCCGGGCACAGGGGACGGCGACACACGCGACAGGAGACGACAAGAGACACCATGAACGCAGACACGACCCGACGATCCGACGAGACGGCCGCCACGAGCGGCGGCCGGACGACCACGCGCGGCCAATCGGAGGTCATCGCCGTCGTCTTGCTGTTGGTGATCGTCGTCTTGAGCCTGTCCGTCCTCGTCGCCAGCGGCACCACGGCTATCGTCGAGTCGCGCGACAGAGCGGAGATAGGGGCGGCGGAACACGCGCTCGCGGCGTTCGATACCGACGTGAGCGCCGTCGCGTTCGGACAGTCCCGAGCGACCACCGACCTCGGCCTGCGTGCCAACGACGGCGAGGTGCGGTACCACGACACGGGCTGGATTCGCGTCGCGGTCGACAACGAGACGAGCGCAGAGACAGTCGTCGTGAACGAGTCGCTCGGCACGGTCGAGTACAGACAAGGCGAGACGACCGTCGCGTCACAGGGCGGCGGCGTCTGGCGGAGTGACGGCGACGGGTCGGTGCTGCTCTCCCGGCCCGAGTTCCACTACCGCGACCGGACCCTGACGCTCCCGGTCGTCTCCATCGACGGTGAGACGGGGCTAACGAGCCGTCTCGACAGTCGGCCCGACGGCCCGCTGACCCAGCAGTATCCGAACCGAACGGCCGGGTTCTCGAACCCGCCCGACAGCGGGTCGGTGACGGTGACGGTCCAGAGCGCGTACTACGACGCGTGGGGGCGCTACTTCGAGGACGAGACGGACGCCATCGTGACCTACGACCACGTGGGCGAACGTGTGACCGCCACGTTCGTCGTCCTGCCGGGCCACACGACCTTCGACGCGGGCATCATCGCGACGTCGAGTACGGGCGAACTGGCCGTCGCGGGGACCGGTGCCTACGTCAATAGCTACGACTCGTCGGCGGGGAACTACTCACAGACCAACTCGGCGAACGGGCTGATACAGTCGGCTGGCGACGTCACGGCCACGGGGGACTCACTCGTCGACGGCGACGTCAAGTCGGGCGGGACGGTCGACCTGCAGGGCAGTACGGAGATCAACGGGAGCGCCTACTGGACGCAGGCTCCCGAACCGGACAGCACCGAGAAGTCGAAAGTCGCCGGCGACGTCGAGCGAATCGACGGCGTCCGGTCGGTCATGCCCATCGATACGTTCGTCGCGACGTACGCCGAGCAGGTCAAAGACGAAAACGAGAACGACGAGACGTCGGCCATCACCGACGACCAACTCACGACGACCGGTTCGTCCACCGAACTCGACGCGGGCCGATACTACGTCCACAACGTCACGCTGGACGGCGAGTCGATGACGCTGAACACCACCGACGGCGACGTGACGGTCGTCGTTCGCGACTACGTGAAACTGGAGCAGGGGGGCAACATCACCGTCGAGGGTGACGGCATCGCCCGTTTCGTCGTCGCCGGCGAGAACGACACGACCGTCTCCCCGACGGGACTGGGGAGCAAAGCGGTCAACTTCCACGTCGGGAAGAAAAGCGCCGTCCACGTGCCCGGCGAGGACTCGCGAAGCTTCAGAGTGTACGGCACCCGGGAGTTCAACGCGACTATCGCCGGATCGAACAGCAAGAAGGCGACGTTCGACGGCCTCGTCTACGCCCCCGCCGGGACCGACGGGAGCGGCTACGTCTACATCAAGCAGGGCGACCTGTACGGCCTCGCCGTGACCGGGAACCTCACCGTCGGCCAGTACGGGGCCGCCCACTACGACTACGGCCTCAAGGGGAAGACCCGGATACGCTCGCCGTTCTCGGAGCTAGAGCAACTGTACGTCACGGTCCACCGCGTGCAGGTGGAGTCGGAGGGATAACCGATGTGGGGACGCAGTACGGGAGCGGTCCGAACGACGGCCGACGGCGGGTCGGCCGGACGGGTCGAGGGAGGGGACGAGCAGTGACGCTCGTCGAGCGGTTCGTCGCGTACGTCGGCGTCGACACCGCGACGTGTGACCGCTGTGGCGAGACGACGACGGTCGTCCACGAGTGCCGGCGCTGTGGCGCCTCTGTCGAGGGCCACGTCGCGGAGTGTCCGCACTGTGCGTCCGGCCGCATCTCCCGGTACGAGATGTGAGCGGCGAAATCGGTTTTGCAGCGCCTCGGGGCTCGGTGCTCGCTACTCCGTGCGCCTCGCCACGTACGGCGCAGGCCAGTCGTTCGTCCGTACCGAGCATCCCGCGGATGCTCGTGCGGGTTAGTCGTCCGCTTTGGCCTCCGGTTCCGAGTCGTCCCCGGCGACGAACTCGCCGAGGCCGTCGATGGGTCGGTCCGGGTTCTCCTCGTCCAGCGCCGCCGGCGCGCCCAGCTGCACGTCGGTCTCCTCGGGGTCCCGCAGTTTCGTCCGGCCGCGGTGGACCGTGACGTCGTCGTTGAGGTGGAGTTTGATGGCCTCGATGAGCGCCTCGGCTTCGAGTGGCTGGCCGAGTTCCTGCAGTTCCTCCTCGGTGGCGTCGTCGGGGACGTTGAACGCCCGCTGGGTGATGATGGGGCCCTGATCGAGGTCGGTCGTCACGTAGTGGGCCGTGACGCCGGCGATGCGGACGCCCTCCTCGATGGCCTGCATGTACGCCGATGCGCCGGGGAACGCCGGCAGGAGGCTCGGGTGGACGTTGATGATGCGACTCTCGTACCGGAAGACGACGTCCGGCGAGAGGATGCGCATGTAGCGGGCCAGCGCGATGAGGTCTGCGTCGTACTCCGCGAGCAGTTCGAGCAGTTTCTCCTCGTCGGGCGTTCCCTTCTCGTCCCCGATGTCGTGGAACGGGACGTCGTACTTCCGGGCCAGCGGTTCGAGGTCGTCGTGGTTGCCGATGACCACCTCGATGTCCGCGCCGAGGTCGCCGTTTGCCCACGCCTCGAACAGCGCCTCCAGACAGTGCGATTCCTTGGTGACGAGGACGGCGATGGACTGAGTCTCGCGGTCGGCGGGGAACCGGACCTGCACGTCGACGCCCAGTTCGTCGCCCAGTTCGGTGAGGTCCTCCCGAAGTTTCGTTTCCGTCGTCACCATGTCGCCGGTGTCGACGTGCATCGTCATCCGGAAGACCCCCTCACGGACCGCCTGGTCCAGGTCCTCGATGTTGATGCCGCGTTCGAACAACAGCGAGGTGACCTCGGCGATGAGACCCGTGTCGTCGTCGCCGACGACCGTTATCTCGGTGAGACCGTGTGTCATGCCTGCCACCTCCGGACGGTACCGTGGTTCATTGCCAGTGGGTTCGACGTGCGCGATGCAAAAGCCTTCGTTTTCCGCTCCTGTGGCGGTATAGCTTAGTTGTTCCGCCCACAGGTGGGGCACGTGAGCCGTGAGTTGTCGACTGTGGTCTGTGCCGACGCCGACGAAGAACACCGCTCGGCGACGGCCACCGCGCTCGAATCGGCCGGCTTCGACGTCGTCACCGCATCGTCCGTCGACACCGTTGAGGCCGCGCTCGGCGGTGACATCGACTGTGTCGTGACCGCCTTCAGATTCCCCGACGGCGACGGGTTCGACGTGGTAGCCGCGGTCCGTGACCGGCACCCGGACTGTGCCTGTGTCCTCTTCACCTCGCAATCGCTCTCCGAGTTGCCGCGTGGCGGTCGAGAGCAGGTCGTAGAGTACGTCCCGCGGTCGGTCCCGGACGCCCGTGACCGCCTCGTCGACGTCGTCGAGGGGGCCACCGCCGAGGTGACGCAGGCGGCCTATCCGCTCCCCGAGAACGAGACCGAGCGACTGTCGGCGGTCCGGGCGTACGACGTGGCCGAACTGTCCGCGGAGGCGACGTTCGACCGCCTGACGGCACTGATGACGACTCACTTCGACATCGACGTGGCCTTCGTCGGTCTGGTCGACGAACACGAGGAGCGGTTCGTCGCCTGTACGGGGGCCAACTGGCGAACGCTGGCGCGGGAGGACAGCATCTGTACCCACACCATCCTCACCGACGAGGAGATGGTCGTCGAGGACACCCACGAGGACCCCCGCTTTGCCGAAGTCGACCGACTGGACGAACTGCACATCCGGTCGTACGCCGGCGCCCGCATCACCGACAGCGAGGGGAACGCGCTGGGCGCAGTCTGCTGTACCGACGACGAACCACGCTCGTACACGCGGGCGGAACTGGACGACCTCCGACGGTTCGCCGACGAGGTCGAAGAACAGCTCCTGTTGCGCCGCCGACTCGGCGAGGAGCGTGAGTGAGATGTCGCTGCAAGGCGACGCAGTCTACGAGTTCGAGAACCTCCCGCTGGAACCGGTCGAGACAGGGACGAACCTGCTCGTGACGGGGCCGGCGCTGGGGGGAACCCGAGAGTTGCTGCTCCGACTCCTACTCGGCGGGGACGCCGTCGTCATCATCACGGCGGATACGAGCGCCCGCGAGACGCTGTCCGACTTCGAGCGCCTCGGCGGGAGCGCCCCCGGCGAGCGAGTCCGGGTCGTCGACTGCACGCAGGACGACGGCGACGGCGGCGAGTTCGTCTCGGCCGTCGGGACGCCGGCCGACCTCACCGGCATCGGCATCGAGTACGCCGGCCAGTACGAGTCCGTCTACGCCCGGGGCTACGACGCGGTGCGGACCGGCATCTACACGCTGACGCCGCTGCTCGTCTACAGCGACGACGTGCGGCCGGTGTTTCGCTTCATCAACACCGTCTCCAGCCGGATCCGGACCGCGGACGGACTGGGCGTCTGTGCCATCGACCCCGAGGCCCACGAGGACCGGGTGGTCGGCAGTATCGCCCAGTCGTTCGACGCCCGCATCGAGGTGCGCGATGCCGACGCCGGCGTCGACATCCGGGTGCGGGGCCTCCCCGACCAGCCACGGGAGTGGACGGCGGTGCCTGCGCTCCGATAACACAAGCGTTTTCTCCGCCCCCCGCCGCGCTCTCAGTAATGACTGCCTTCACCGCGACCGTCACCGTTCGCCTGAAGCGCGGCGTCTTAGACCCCGAGGCCGAGACGACTCAGCGCCAGCTCGAACGCCTCGGCTTCGAACTGTCGGACCTCCGCTCGGCCGACCGGTTCGAGATCGACCTCGACGCCGAGTCCGCCGAGGACGCCGCCGAGCGCGCCGAGGAGATGGCCGAACGACTCCTCGCGAACCCGACCATCCACGACTACGACGTGGAGGTCGCCGAACGGGAATGATCGCCGTCACACTGACGCCGATGCTCGGTTCCCACACGGGGTGGTCACTGTGACCATCGCCGTCATCCAGTTCGGCGGGTCGAACTGCGACCGCGACTCCGTACAAGCCCTCGAATCGCTGGGCTTCGACGCCGACCTCGTCTGGCACGAGGACGGCCTGCCCGCCGACGTCGACGGCATCATGCTCCCCGGCGGGTTCTCCTACGGGGACTACCTCCGTGCCGGCGCGATGGCCGCTCGCTCGCCCATCATGGAGGAGGTGCGCGACGCCGCCGACGACGGGACGCCCGTCCTCGGGGTGTGCAACGGCGCACAAATCGGCTGTGAGTCCTCGCTCACGCCCGGCGTGTTCACCACCAACGAGAGCGCCCGCTTCCAGTGTGAACACGTCCACCTCCGCGTCGAGAACGCCGACACGCCGTGGACCCGCCACTACGAGGAGGGCGACGTGGTCGAACTCCCCATCGCTCACGGCGAGGGCCGCTACGAGATAACCGACGAGCGTCTCGACGACCTCGAAGCCGACGACCGCATCATCTTCAAGTACTGCGACGCCGAGGGCAACGTGACTCCGGAGGCCAACCCCAACGGCTCGAAACACGCCGTCGCGGGCGTCACCGGCGAGGCCGACCACGTCGCCGTCATGATGCCCCACCCCGAACGCGCGTCGCTCGACGATCTGGGCCGCACCGACGGAAAGCCCGTGCTGCAGGGCTTTGCCGACTAACCGCAGGCCATCGTCGTCGCTTTCTGCGTCAGGAGTGTCTGCCCGCCAGCCTCGACTCGAACGCCGTAGGACCGCTCGTTACAGTCGAAATCCGATGGCTCGACGACGTACTCGCCGACCCCCCGCTCCGTCTGAACAGTCACTCGATAGGTAGCGGCCTCGTGGAACAGGAAGACGACGGTCGTGTTCTCGGGCATCGTCACCGTCCGGTCGACGATGTTTGTCTCCGTCGGCGAGTGGCCGACAGACATCGGAACCTCTCGGGCCGGGCCGGCGTTCACGACGACGAAGCCGACCGGCTTCGGGCGGCCGTCGGACGGGGTTCCGACGTGAACGTAGTCGATTGGCTGTGCCGACCGGCCGTCGTACTCGAACGGCTGAAGGACGGGCTCAGACGGGTGGTCGTCCGTGATCCGGACGTCCGGCGGCGTCTGGAACGGGCCGACGCCGGCGACGGCGGCCCCGCCGACGGCGACGAGGGCGACGCTCAGGAGGAGGGTGGCGATAGCGAGTGGTCGGCGCATATCGGCGCCGTCGCTCCCGGTCGGTAACTGTCTTCTGTCCGGTCACTACGGACGTAGTCCAAAGGGGATAGGAATGGAGCGGGGCCAGTGGAGCGTGTGACATTGTCCGCGGCCCCTATGAATCAGTATAGCCCCCGGACGTAAAAACGCCATCCTACCGGAGTGAAAGTGAAACTGGTCGTCTCGGTGCGTGAGAACAGGCACCACACTCTTTTCCTGTCGGCGCCTACCCGACAGTATGCGTACAGACGAGACCACCGCTGCCGACGACGAGTCCGTCCGGGTCTGGCTGGTCGAACGGACCTACTCCGACGACGAACAGAACCTCATCATCCTCACGTACGCCACGCCGGACGGTGAGCGTGACTTCCGCAAGGAACGAGCGCTGACCTCCTACACCGGCGACCACCGCGAGACGCCCGTCTCGATGGCCGTCGACCCGGACAACCTCGGGCGCGTCGACGACGCCGAGACGCGCGAGCGCTACGCCGGGGAAGCCGAGCGGATGCAGGCGAAACACGACCCGGACGACGTACTCTGAGACTGCCCGACTCCTGCGGTCCCGACGCCGCCGTCTACGCGGCGCTCTCGCGACGCCACAGTGAGACGTATACGACGACAGTAGCGAGCAGTCCGACGCCGACGGCCACCTCGGCGGATAACAGCGACCGGCCGACGTTCACGTACGAGAGCGCGAGTACCAGCAGCACCGCCGGGCCGAACGCGGCGTAGGCGAACAGCAGGCGACGGCGCTCCGGCGACAGGTCCGCGAGGTTGAGCGCCACTGCCATGAGCGTCCCGAGACCGGCGAGGAGGCCGAGCGGGAGCGCGACGAGTGCGGAGAATTCGACGTTCACGAGTTCGATGACGGTCACGGTCACTAGCAGGAAGGTCGTGACGGCCCCACCGACCGCGGCGAGCGGTGTCCGATAGTGCACGTCGGCTGGTTGGACGAAATCCGATATAAACGTACGTGCGACCGGGAAACTTACCGCGCCAGCGGCATCGAGTAGCTCTTCTCGCGTTCGATGACCGCGTCCCACGTCGCGTTGCACTCACACTCTACCTGTTCGAAGACGCTCGGGTCCTGGCGCAGGTCGAAGTCCTTGATGGCGCGCTGGACCCGGTCGTCGCACTCGCCGCAGTTGTGCGGCCCGCGGTCGCTGCCGTGGCCGACGGGGTCGGAGACGACGATGACGTCCTCCTCGGCGGTCGATTCGAGTACGTCGGCGACGGACCAGAGCCACGGCGGGCGGTAGCCGCCGTCGTGGTACAGTTCCTCGACCATCGTGTAGCGCTGGACGTTACAGGGATTCATCGAGACGGTGTGACAGCCGTCGACGGCCGCACAGCGGCGGACGGACGATTTCATGTCCTCGACGGCCTCGCGCTCGGAGAGGAAGACCGGCTTCAGCAGGAGGTAGGCCTTGATGCCGGCACCGGCGTCCCGTGCCGCGGCGCAGGCCTCTTCGAAGTCCGCGAAGTCGAAGTACTTGTTCACGCAGTCGTGGCGCACGCGGTCGGTCGCGGTTTCGAGGCCGACGGCCACGTCCGTCTGTAGTCCCACGTCGACGAAATCGCTGACGCGGTCTTCCTCGACGAAGTCCGGCAGGGACTCGACGACGATGCGCTCGCGGTCGGCGAACGTCTCGGCGATGGCCTGCCGCGTCTCGGCGGGGACTTCGCGCTCGTCGAGGAAACTCCCGGAGGTGTAAATCTTGATGAGGCCGCTCTTCTCGTCGGCCTCCTCGGCCTCGTGATCCAGACAGTGCCGAATCTGGGCCATCAGGTCCTCGTGGGCGACGCTCCCGCCCTCGACGGACTCGGCGACGTACCCGCACATCGTACACCCGCCGGCGCGGGCCCACCGACAGCCGCCGGTGTTGAGGATGATTGTCAGGCTCTGATACACGCCGTCGGGCGTGTTGTCCTCGTCTAGCCAGACGCGAGTGGGTTCCCGGGGGTCGTAGGTCGAGTCGTTGCGCGACCGGATGTCGCGCATCACCGAATTGTGGGCGTCCATGCCCTTGCCCTGCTCGTAGACGTCGGGACTGGGCTTGCTCATTGTGCCGGGGTAGCCGACGAGCGCGTAAATCCGCTTCGACCTCTCACTGCGGCCGCCAGTAGCGGAACGGTCTCTGATCGGTCTGGACGGCTGGATGGGAGCGCCCGTCCGATTGACCGACGGAGCTCTCTTCGAGCACCGACTCGTTCCGACACCGGTTACAGACGGGAGCGGGCGGTAGTCCGCGCAGTCTCGTCTTCGGACTGCTTCTCCGGGGCGGGGTCCCCGTCGACGGCGGGGAACTCGACTGTGAACACGCTCCCGTCGGGACCGGTTTCGGCGAGGTCGATGGTGCCGTCGTATCGGTCGACGAGTACGCTCACGAGGAACAACCCGACCTGGTGGTTTTCGTTCTGGCTTCGCTCGAAGAGGGTCGCACGCTCCGCCGCCGAGATCCCCGGGCCGTTGTCGGCGACGTGGACGGCGACTACTTCGGGCGTCTGCTCGACGGTTATCTCGACGCAGGGGGTCGGACTGTCGTTGTGCTCGACGGCGTTCGACAGGAGGTTGCCGAAGATGCGCCGCATCATCTCGTCGCCGAGAACGGAGACGTCTTCGGGGACCTCGTCCGTAATCTCGACAGAGGGGTACTTCGCCTGCAGATCCGATATTTCGGCTTCGAGAAGCGACGAGAGGTCGATTTCGTCGAGTGAGCTGTCGTCTCGTGACGCTTTGATGAGCGTCCGTACGTCGTCGATGACGCGAGTCATGGCCTCGCTTTGGCGCTGAATCGTTCGCAAGTGGTCCTCGATGTCCGCTTCGTGTTCGTCCCGGACCAACTCGGTGCGTCCCATGATGATCTGCGCGTTGTTTAGCACCTCGTGACGGAGGAGGCTGTTGAGGTAGTCGAGTCGTTCCCGTTCCGCCTCGGTCGCCGCCGCTCTGACCCGAGCGCGTTCGGCGGCCTGTGCCTGCTCGATGGCCCGCGCTTCGATGAACCCGATGACGGCCCCACCCGCCGCCCCGGTGGCGGAGACGATGTGGACCCAGCCGACGATTTCCACGGTGTCCAACCCGGGCCTGACCACTATCAGCGGGACGTTGATGGCAAGGAGTATCGAGGCGGTACCGAGACACCAGAGCGCGACTCGGGGGTAGCGGGCGGGGCTAGTGGCGGACCGCGTCAGGAACAGGCCGACGGCTATCACGGTGCCGGCGAGTACGGCACTGACCGCGTACGCGGAGAGATTCTGCACCGAATCGAGTTGGCCCACGCCGTCGAAGGCGAGTTGGACGGCGACCTGCGAGAGAAACACGAGACTGCCGAAACCGACGAGTAGCCGGGGAACGAGCATTCGGTGCCGAGACGAGAGTGGGGTCCCCGACATATACCTACTACCAACATGCCACTCGTGTACGATTAACTTACCCTCTAGTTATCGTGCATGGTAACTGGGAGAGGGATGGGGTAGACGGGTGTACTCCGCCAGATCAGATTTGATACTCTCGCGTGTGGCTTCCGCTGTCCCGACCAGTCCGAGCGCTCGCCATCGGGCGACGGCGGTCACCGTCCGTACCAGAGCCACGCGACGCCGGCGAGGGTAGCCCCGACGGCGTTGGCGACGAAGTCCGCGCCGCTCGTATCACGGGTGGCGACGAGCCCCTGCAGTATCTCGATGCCGGCGCCGTAGCCGACGGCGACGGCCGCGAGGGCGGCGACGACGGCGGCGGTCCGGGTTCGCTTCCCCCACGCGAGTAGCGTCGTCAGCGTTCCGTAGCTCCCGGCGTGAACCCACTTGTCCAGCGCGACACCGAGCAGTGTCGGTACCGCCTCCGTGCCGCTCTCCGGCACCGGAACGAGCGACGTGACGAGTAACAGGGCGGCGAACGCGACGGCGGGCGCGTACCGACGGAACCGCGACGAGTCCATACCCGAGAGAGGGGGTGGCGCCGCATAAGCAGGGCGGTCACCGGTCTCGGCCGCACGCGAGAACCGGCCAACGACTGCGCCTGCCATCAGATACTTCATCTGGACCCCCGAGAGCGAAGCTAATGACCGACGGGCGAACGGACAGGATACCGACCCGCCGTGTACTCCTGTCACCGGAGGCACTCGGACTCGTGGCGGCCGCGCTCGTCCTCCTCGCGGGGGCAACGCTCCCGCCGCCCGGCAACCTGACGATGTCGGCCCAGCGCGTGCTCGCGGTGTTTCTGACCGCACTGGTCCTCTGGTTGACCGAACCCGTTCCCTACGTCGTTTCGAGCGTTCTCAGCGTGACGCTCCTGTTCGCACTCGGGACCGTAGACTCCTTCGAGGCCGCGGCGACCGGATACACCTCGACACTGGTCTTCTTTCTCCTGTTGCTCCTGCTGCTGGGCAACGCCATCGGGACGGTCGGTCTGGACAGGCAACTGGCTCGTCGACTACTCTCGGCGGAGAGTACGCCGCGCGCGGCGCTGCGCTCGGTCGCGGGAAGCATGCTCGCGCTGGCGTTCGTGATGCCGTCGGCGATGGCCCGTGCGGTCACGTTCGTCCCCATCGTCGAACAGTTGGAAAGCGGGTTCGGACTGGCCGACGACAGCGGGTTCGAGCGGGCCGGGTTCCTCTTGCTCGGGCACGTAAACCCGATCGCGTCGATGGCGTTGATGACCGGCGGCGGGATGGCGCTCGTCACCTCCGAAATCGTCAGCAACAGCGTCCGACCGGTGACGTGGGTGGAGTGGGCGGTGTTGATGCTCCCGCCGACGGTGCTCCTGTACGCGCTGGCCACTGTCGCCGCCGGCGTCGTGACGACCGTCGACGGAACGACGACGGTCGCCGAGGCGGAGAACGCGCCGTTGGCGACGGACGGCGACGGGAGCCAGTTGACGCGGGACCAGCGACTCGTCGCCGTCGTCGTGGCCGGGGCCGTTGTGAGTTGGGTCGCCGGGTCGTTCGTCGGCCTCCCGACGGTCGTGCCGGCCGCCGTCGCGGTGACGGTGCTTGCCCTCCCCGGCATCGGTGTCATCACGACCGAGGACGTCACGGAGGTGAGTTGGGGTATCATCTTCCTCATCGGAGCGATGCTCTCGATACTCGAGGTGATGGAGGCCACGGGCGCAATCGACGTCGTCGTCGACGTGCTGACTCGGGTCGTCCCCTTCGGAGCGCTGGCCCACTGGCAGGTCGTCGCGGTGTTACTTGCGCTCGCCGTCGGGATTCGGGTGCTGTTCTCGACCGGGTCGGCCGCTATCGTCGTCGCACTCCCCATCCTGCTTGAGTTCGGCGGTGCCTTCGGCGTCGACCGGCTGTATCTGGCGCTTTCGGCGTTGCTCGTCGTCGGGTCGACGACGCTCCTGCCGTTCAACACGACGGCGGTACTGATATCGATGGACCGCGGACCGCTCTCGCACCGCGACGTCGCCTCGTTCGGCCTGCTGACGATGGGTCTTTCGCTCCTCGTCGTCGCCGTCGCGTGGGTGGCATACTGGCCGCTCGTCGCGTGATGCCGTGAGACATATATAGGCGAGTGGGTTCTTCCCGACAGAGGAGGCAACCATTCTCCGCGTCGAGTTCACCACGATGCCGACGGGCGTGATGGCGAAGCTAGCGGAGCGACTGCCGTCCGTGCGGAGCATCGAACTCGACAACGCGTTCTACGTCGAGGACGGGACGTGGATCGAGTCGCTGACCGTCGTCGCCAGCGAGCACTTCGACGCCGACGCCCTCGTCGACGACATCTCCGGGGCGTCGCTGTTCTACACCAGCGAGATACCGACGGCGTCCGCCGACGTGGACATCCGACGACTCACCATCCTCGCGACGGAGTCGTACCCGTTCATCCTCGGGTTGGTACTCCGACAGGAGGCGATTCCGAACCGCATCGTCCTCCAGGACGGCGGGTTCGAAGTCGTGACGACGACGCGGGACTGGGACCAGTTCCGCTCGATGGCCGACGAGGTGCAGGACACCCTCGGCGAGTTCGAGTTGCTGTCGGTCACACAGAACGAGGACCCGGGCGAACCGCTGGACAGCGGCCGACTGACCGAGGTACTCGTCTCGAAACTCACCGACGACCAACTGGAGATTCTGGAGACGGCCTACAACCGGGGGTACTTCGACGTGCCACGGGAGACGTCCGAGACGGAACTGGCCGAGGAACTAGGCGTCGCGCAGTCGACGGTCAGCGAACGACTCCGGACGGCCGAGCGGTCGCTCCTCGAACTCATCTACGGCCCGAGAGAGTGACGTGTGTGGGAATGTTCTAACAGACACGCAAACCGGCCCGAAAATATCCACCCCGTTTTAAAATTCGATAGATATCGGTCGGCATAGGGAGTAAAACGATTCTAGATAGCCCGGAAGATGGGGGCGAGATGGCGCCGAAAGATGATGATGAATACGGCAGCGGAACCGGCTCAGGACTGACCCGACGTGGCTACCTCGCGGCGACGGGGACGACCCTCGCGACGAGCGCACTCGCCGGGTGTGGCGGCGACGGTGGCGACGGCGGTAGCGGTGGCGAGAGCCTCACGCCCAACGTGCCGGAGGGGACGCCGGAGACGGTCCAGACCCAGTACTGGCGCGAGTGGGACACCGTCGACGCCGACTCGCCGCCGCTCGACTACAGTGCGTCCGCGGGCGCGGTGCTGGACCCGCTTCCGGTCGAGTTCTCCAGCGAGGACGACCCGTGGATGCGCGAACACGCGCTGATGGTCCAGCGAGGACTCAGCGACCTCGGTATCAGTACAGAACTCAACGACCGGCCACTCAACCAACTGTACGCCCAGAGTTGGGCGACGAAGGGGCTGGAAGCGGTCATCTCGATGAGTACCCACGGCCCGGACCCACAGCGCGGGTTGGACCCGAACCCGCTGTTGATGCGCCGGAGCGCCGGGAGTCTCTCGAACTACGACAACTACTACCACCCTGAGCTACAGGAAATCCTCACCGAACAGGCCCAGACGACCGACCGGGCGAAGCGCGAGGAACTCGTCGACCGCGCACAGGAGATATTCGCCGACGACGTGGGTGCGCTCATCACGCTGTTCCCGGACGTCATCACGGCCGTCAACACGGACAAGTGGAGCGGCTACGTGAAGACGCCGGGCAACGGCCCGACGAAGGACTCGTTCGTCTGGTCGGAGGTCAATCTCCAACCGCAGACCGACGACAAGACCTACGTGAAAGGCGTCACGACGTCGATGAACTCCCTGAACCTGCCGTGGGCCGCCGGCGGGGCGGAAGCGAAGCGTCTGACGTTCATCTACGACGGCCTGTTCGACGCGACGCCCGACTTAGACGTGGTTCCGGCGCTGGCGACCGGCGGCGGGTTCGTCGACGATACCACCGTCGAACTCACGCTCCGCGAGGGTGTCGAGTGGCACGACGGCGAACCGTTCACCGCCGAGGACGTGAAGTTCACCGTCGAACTGTACACGGAACACTCCTCGACGAGTCAGACGCCGTTCTACGAGCCGATAGAGTCCGTCGAAGTGCTGGGCGACCACGAGGTCCGGTTCAACCTGAAGAACCCCGACGCGGCGTTCATGACCCAGCGCGTCGTCCGCAGCGTCATCATCCCGAAACACAAGTGGGAGGACGTCGATAACCCGTCTCAGCACAACCCCGACGCCCCCGTCGGAACCGGTCCCTTCCAGTTCGAGAACTGGGAGCAGGGGACCCGCTTCGAAGTCTCACGCAACGACGGCCACTGGATGTTCGACGACGACTGGCGGGCAGACGCGCTGGGCGACCAAGCCGAGAGCGGCCCCGGCGTCGAGGGCGTCATCTGGATCAACGTCGGCAACATCGACTCGATGATCGGCTCGCTGCAGGGCGGCGAGATCGACGCCGTCGGCGCGACGCTCTCGAACAGTCAGGCCGACCGCGCGGCCGGCACCAGCGGCGTCGAGAAGATGACGAGCGGCAACTTCGCGCCGCTCGACACGAAGCTCATGTTCTCCTGCCCGCTCGTCCGCGACAAGGAGTTCCGCGTCGCGCTGGCGAAGGCCGTCGACTCCGGCGGGTTCGCCGAAGGCGTGCTGCAGGGTCGGGCGACCGTGCCAAACGGCGAGAACCCCATCTCGGACCTCACGCAGTGGCACAACGGCGAGACGCCGGGCTACGAGTTCAACGTAGACGAGGCCCGGGCGGTGCTGAAGAAAGCCGGCTACACGTGGGACGGCGACGAGAACCTGCGGTTCCCAAACGGGGACGCGTGGGGCGCGTTCGTCGAGCGCATCCAGCCCGGCAACGCCCACAAACGCCGCTCCGAACTCGGCCAACCGGACTTCTCGTAACTACACAGGACAATGCACACCGACTGCCCCCGACACACAGAGACGAGAGGACGGCCGGAACGGCCCGGTAGCGCGCCGCTCGCCGCGCTCGGGACGGCCCGAACAGACGTACAGCCGACGACCACGCGACCGACCGAGGAGGGTGACCGATGACGAAGTTCCAGCGGTTCCTCGCCAAGCGACTGGCGATATCCGTGCTGTTGACGCTGGTAGCGGTATCCGTTATCTTCGTCGTCCTGCGTCTCCTCCCGGGGAGTCCGTTCGAGGCGCTGGTCACCTCAGGAAACCTCAACCAGCAACAGATAAACGAAATTCGCTCGATGTACGGCCTGAATCAGCCCCTGTGGCAGCAGTACGTCAGCTACATGGGGAGCATCCTGACCTTCGAGTTCGGCTACTCCATCCTGCGGAGCCAACCGGTCTGGAGCGTCCTCGAACCGCGACTGGTGAACACGCTCATCCTGCTGGTCCCGGCACTCGTCACGACGGCGGTTCTGAGCTCCTCGCTCGGGATGTACGTCGGCTGGAACCGGGGGAGCTTCCTCGAGAAGTTCAGCATCATCTCGACGACGTTCCTCCGGTCGACGCCGGTGTTCATCACGGGCATCTTCTTCATCATCGTGTTCGCCTACAACCTCGAACTGGTGCCCGCCTTCGGGATGCGGTCGGTGACCGCCTCGCCCGAGGGGTACGCAGAGACGTTCCTCTCGGTCGACTTCGCCTACCACTACGTCCTGCCCTTTACCGTCGCCGTGCTGTACTACAGCGGCGACTTCCTGCTGTTGGCCCGCAACGGCGTCGTCGAGAAGCGCGGCTCGGAGTTCCTGAAACTCCACCGCGCGAAGGGCCTCTCGGAGATGCAGCAACTGGCCCGCGCCGGGCGGAACTCGATGCTGCCCATCCTGACGTACTTCGCGCTCCGCCTCGGGATGATATTTCAGGGCCTCATCCTGCTGGAGGTGGTGTTCGGCTGGCCGGGCATCGGCCGCGAACTCGTCCTCGCCATCCAGCAACAGGACTACCCGCTGGTGCAGGCCGCGGTGTTCATCATGGCGCTCGCCGTCATCATCGCGAACCTCGCCGCCGACGTGCTGTACGCGTACTTCGACCCGACCGTCTCGACCAACGGGAGTGGGTCCGCATGAGTACCGAGACCAAACCCAAAGCGGAGTTGTACAAGCGCGTCGACCGGATTCAGTCGCTCGTCCGCGACCAGTTCGCGTTCCTGCGACAGGACCGATTGGCCTTCGCCGGCGTCCTCGTCGTCGGTGCGTTCGTGTTCACGGGCGTGTTCGGACCGCTACTGGCACCCCACGACCCCATCGAGTACACCGTCCGGGACCAAGCCGGGTCTATCCTGCGTCTCTCCGGGCCGACGGGGGCCGCCGTCCTCGGGACGACGGCCTACGGGAAGGACGTCCTGAGCCAGTTCCTCGCCGGGGCGCGGCCGACGCTCATCGTCGGCCTGTTCGGCGGCCTCGGCACCGGTGCTATCGGCTTCCTCGTCGGCCTCGTCAGCGGCTACTACGGCGGGTGGGTCGACGAGGTGCTGATGCGCCTGACCGACCTGACGTTCTCGCTGCCGTTCATGCCGATGGCGCTGCTGCTGTTGACGTTCGTCACCCCGAACATCTGGCTGATGACCGCCATCATCGCCGGGTTCCTCTGGAAGATGCCGGCCCGCGTCGTCCGCTCTGAGGTGCTGTCGGTGCGCGAACGGACGTTCGTCAAGTCCGCGCGCGCGAGCGGCGCCAGCGACTTCCGGACGATGTTCTACCACGTCGGCCCGAACGTTCTGCCCATCGGCTTCCTGTACACCGCCTACGGCGTCGCGTGGGCCATCGCCGCGCAGGCCAGCCTCGCGTTCCTCGGGTTCGGCGACCCGACGATGACCAGTTGGGGCCGGATGCTCCGACAGGTGTTCGAGTCCGGCAACATGCGCATCGCGTGGTGGTGGGTGTTCCCGCCCGCCATCGGTATCGCCGCCGTGACCACCTCGGTGTTCCTCATCGGCCGCGCCTACGAGGAAGTCATCAACCCCGAAATCCAGACCGACCAATGAGCCTACTCGAAGTCGAAGACCTCAAAGTCACGTACACGACCGACGACGAGAGCGTCCACGCCGTCAACGACGTCTCGTTCAGCATCGACGAGGGCGTCAACTACGGCCTCGCAGGCGAGTCCGGGTCCGGGAAGTCCACCGTCGCGGAGGCGTTGCTGGGCTTGCTTCCGGGCAACGGCACCGTCGAACGCGGAACTATCCAGTTCGACGGGAAAGACCTCACCTCGCTCTCGGAAGCCGAACGCCGGGACGTCCTCTGGGAGGACATCGCGTACATCCCACAGAGCGCGATGGACTCGCTGGACCCCGTGATGTCCACGGGCGACCAGATCGCACAGGCCATCCACAACCATCGGAACGTCTCGGATGCGAAGGCGAGGAACCGCGTCCGCGAACTGTTCGAAATCGTCGGACTCGATCCCGACCGCATCGACGACTACCCACACGAGTTCTCCGGCGGGATGCGCCAGCGCGTCACCATCGCGATGGCGCTGGCGCTGGAACCGGACCTCATCATCGCCGACGAACCGACCACCGGCCTCGACGTCATCGTCCAGGACAAGATCATCGACAAGATTCTGGAGATACAGGAGCGCATGGACAGTTCCCTGCTCCTCATCACCCACGAGATCGGCGTCATCGCCGAGACCTGCGACGAACTGTCAATCCTCTACGGCGGGAAGGTGATGGAACAGGGCAGCGTCGACAACGTCCTCGTCAACCCCACGAACCCGTACACGATGGGGCTGAAGAACTCCTTCCCCGAAATCGAGGACGGCGACGCCGACCCGGTGGCGATTCCCGGGTCGCCGCCGAACTTGAATCGGGAACCGACCGCCTGCGTGTTCGAGGACCGCTGTCCGTTCGCCACCGACGAGTGCGGCGAGTCCCATCCCGACCTCGTGGACCTCCCCAACCGGAACCACCGGTCGGCCTGTCACAACGTCGAGGAAGCAGCCCAGATGCGCCGAGACGCCAAAGCCCCGGAGACGTGGGACATCCCCGACTCGGACGCCGACGGCTCCGACCGCGGGGAGGTCGTCCTCGAAACCGACGGGCTGGAGAAGTACTACGAGCAGAGCCAGTCGCTGGTGAGCCAGTTCCGCGGCGAGGACCCCGACTACGTGAAGGCCGTCGACGGCGTCTCGCTGTCGGTCCGCCGGTCGGAGGTGCTCGGTGTCGCCGGCGAGAGCGGGTGCGGGAAGTCCACGCTGGGCGAGACGATCGCCCTGCTGGAGGACCCCACTGGCGGCGAGATGGTGTTCGACGGCGAACCCTTCGAGTACTATCAGGACGGGAACTTACAGGAGTTCCGCCGGAAGGTCCAGATAATCTTCCAGGACCCGTTCGACTCGCTGAACCCGAGACAGACCGTCCGGAAGTTGGTCGGCGAACCGCTGACCATCCACGACTACCGGACCGACGAGCGGGAACGGGCCATCGTCGAGACCTTAGAGAAGGTGGGGCTGACGCCCGCCGAGAAGTTCCTAGACCAGTATCCACACGAACTCTCGGGCGGGCAACGCCAGCGCGTCGCCGTCGCGAAGGCGCTGGTGTTGGACCCGGACTTCCTCATCTGCGACGAACCGGCGTCGATGCTCGACGTCTCGCTGAAGGTGAACCTGCTGAACCTGCTCCGGGGACTGGCCGACGCCGAGGACATCGGCATCGTCTACATCTCCCACGACCTCGCGAGTCTGGTGCAGGTGTCGGACCGACTGGCAATCATGTACCTCGGGCGGATCATCGAGGAGGGCGACGTCGGCCGCATCGCGACGCAGCCGAAACATCCCTACACGACGTCGTTGCTCGCCGCGGCCCCGGAGAAAGACCCGACGGCCGACCGGACGCGGGTCCTCCTCGACGGGGAACCGCCGGACCCGGTCGACCTCCCCTCGGGGTGTGCGTTCGCGCCGCGGTGCCCCAAGGCCGAGGAGTCGTGCTGGGAGGCCGAACCGGGCCTCGACGAGGCCGGCGACGCCGACCACCGGGCCGCGTGTTACGTCCCCGACGACGAGAGCGAGTCGCCCGCCTCCAAGGGGACCGCCGGCGACGGGGGCTTCGAGACGCCGGTCGACGCCGACTCGCTGAGCGACTGACGCCATGGCAGGGTTCGAGACGAGCGTCGTGTCGGTCGTCGGGGGCCTCTCGACGGACGCCGCGACTGCCGTCGGCGTCGCGTCGCTCGTCGCGTTGCTCGCGCTGTCGGGCTTCTTCTCCTCGGCGGAGATAGCGATGTTCTCGCTGGCCCGGCACCGCGTCGAGTCGCTCGTGGCCGACGGCGCCACCGGCGCGGAGACCGTCGCGTCGCTGAAAGACGACCCGCACCGGCTACTGGTGACTATCCTCGTCGGGAACAACCTCGTCAACATCGCCATGTCCTCCATCGCGACGGGACTGCTCGCGATGTCCCTCACACAGGGGCAGGCGGTACTCGCGGCGACGTTCGGCGTGACGGCCGTCGTCCTGCTGTTCGGCGAGAGCGCGCCCAAATCCTACGCCATCGAGAACACCGAATCGTGGGCACTGGCCGTCGGCCGACCGCTGCAACTCTCGGAGTACGTGCTGTATCCGCTGGTGGTCACGTTCGATAGGCTGACCCGCGTCGTCAACCGCCTGAGCGGCGGCACCAGCGCCATCGAGACGTCCTACGTGACTCGCGACGAGATACGGGAGTTGATTCAGACCGGCGAGAGTGAGGGCGTCATCGAGCGCGAAGAGCGTGAGATGCTCCAGCGGGTGTTTCGCTTCGACGACACCATCGCCAAGGAGGTGATGACGCCGCGACTCGACGTGACCGCCGTCCCCCGGACGGCGACCGTCGACGACGCCGTGGCGGCCTGCGTCGAGAGCGGCCACTCCCGCCTACCCGTCTACGAGAGCGACCTCGACAGCGTGGTCGGCGTCGTCGAACTCCGTACCCTCGTCGGCCGCGACGACGCCGCGGACGACTCGCTGGACGGGTACGTGCGAGAGACGCTCCACGTCCCCGAGAGCAAGCACGTCGACGACCTGTTTCGCGAGATGCGCGACCGGCGCGTCGAGCAGGTGGTCGTCGTCGACGAGTTCGGGACGACGGAGGGTATCGTCACGACCGAGGACATCGTCGAATCCGTCGTCGGCGAGATACTCGACGTCGGCGAGGACCACCCAATCGACGTGGTCGACGAACGAACCGTGGTGGTCGACGGAGCCGTCGGCGTCGAGGCCGTCAACGACGTGGTCGGCGTCGACCTGCCGGACGGCGAGGAGTTCGAGACGGTCGCCGGGTTCGTCTTCAATCGCGCCGGTCGACTGGTCGAGGCCGGCGAGGCCATCGACTACGACGGCGCGGAACTGACCGTCGAGGCCGTCGACAGGACCCGCATCGAACGGGTCCGTATCACCGAACCCGAGTCGACCGAACCCGCAGAGCGCGAAGCGACCGCGTCGGGCTAGTCGGGACCGCACAGCGCGGCGAACGCGTGCGTCGAATAGGGCCGTTAGAGTAACGTGACGCCGAGGACCAACGCCAGCGCCCGGAGGCCCACGACGACGCCGACGACGCCGGCCAGACCGTACATTGCCGCGCGGTTCCGGTACCGAGATGCCGCTGTCGACAGCGACCCCACGGCGACGTGGACGTCCCCGCCGAGGACGAGTCCGTGGTCGGTTGGCCGCGCAGTCCCCGCGACGGCGACGTGGTCGCCCGGCCCGACGACCGACTCCTCGTACCGACGGGGCTTGTCTCGGTGATTGCGTTCGACCTTCGGCGCGGGGTTCGGGAAGTCGTCGGGCGGTCGCTGGTCGGCGTCGAGTGACAGCGTCCGCGTCGCTTCGAGGTCCACCGTCGCGTCGTCGGGGTCGACCCACACCGGCCCGCTCCCGTCGTCGACGGCAAAGCGGACGCCGCCGACGCCACCGTCCCGGACGACCCACTGCTCGCGCTGGCCGACGTCACCGATGCCGTGGGGGTCCAGTACCTCGACGTTCCACGACCAGCAACACGCCTCGCGGCCCGTGACCGGTGCGCTGTCGACGGCGGCGTCGGTAACCTCGCCCGTACAGGCCGCCACACCGGGCGACAGCGACCCCGTCGGCACGTCGCCGTCGGGGTTGAGTCGTCGCCACCGCCGGACGAAGGTCCGACAACTGGCGAGGCCGGCCAGTCCGAGGACGAGCGGTATCGACGACCCGAGGACGAGCATCCCGACCCCACGGACGTCCGTCTCGGGGTCGAAGAACGTCACGTCGCCGAGAAA
The DNA here is from genome assembly GCF_031624555.1 of Haloarcula sp. S1AR25-4. Taxonomy (NCBI): domain Archaea; kingdom Methanobacteriati; phylum Methanobacteriota; class Halobacteria; order Halobacteriales; family Haloarculaceae; genus Haloarcula; species Haloarcula sp. S1AR25-4. Next base: position 571,750 of record NZ_JAMQOR010000002.1, read on the forward strand.
CCCCATCGCGACGACGACGACGAGCGTGACCACGGTGATTGCCGCGCCGTCACGCGGTGTGAGTCCAGCAGGAAGTGCGCTGTTTGGCATCGCGGCCGCCTCGTAGTAGACGTACGCGCCGGCGAGACAGACGACCATCCCGGCGAGGACCAGCAGATACAGCGTCAGCGCTCCTGCCATCCGGTTTCGGTAGTCGACGGCGTGGCAAAAAGGTGGGGTGGCCTACCGCTCCTCGACGTGGCGCATCTGGACCGCGATGCCCCGCGTCGAGGACTGCATCTCCGAGCCGTTCATCTCGGCGCGGCCGACGCCGAAGGCGGCGTCGCCCCGCACGACGACGTCGTCGCCGACGCGGATGTCGTCGCTGGCGTCGACGATGCCCGGCGCGAGGACCGACCCGTGGGGAACGAAGGGTTCTATCTCGACCGTCTTGGTCGGGACGCTACTCTCGACCCAGCGGCGCGCGCCCGCGAGCGTCAGCGAGAGGACGCCGTACTGCTGGGCCAGCGCCGCCAGTTGCTCGCCGTCCTCGTCGTCGGCCCGCAACTGTGGATAGCGGCCCTGCGTGCCGATGTCGGCGAACAGCTCGTCGCCCGCCCCGGCGCCGAACTGGTAGTCGGCGACGGCCCGGATGGTGTTGGCCTCGCGGGTCGACTTCCGGTAGGTGTCCCACCCCTCCAGTTCGGCCGCGAGGTTGCCCAGCGAGTCGGCCGTCGTCGGGTGGTCGGAGACGGTGTAGGTAAAGTCCAGTCCGAGCGAATCCTCGACGCGTTCACAGATGTCGCGGTACCCCTCGCCGGGGACGTGCGCGATGATGTCGGGGTAGTCGGCGTCGTCGAGATACCGTTCGAGGACCTGCGAGACGAACTCTATCTCGTTTGCGGTCCAGCGGCCCGTCACCACCGAGTCGTAGTGCTGGGCGGGGTAGGTGAGTTCGAGTTCTTGGGGAACGACGCCGATGGGCGAGGTCATCGACACCATGTGGGCGCGCCAGTGGACGGCGTCGTGGTACTGCTTGTGGCTCTGGGAGTCGCTGTAGGGTTTCCGGGCGGAACAGGGGACGATGACGAGCGGCCGGTCGTCGAACCGCGGGACGTAGCGGTCGGTCACTCGCTCGGCGAAGCGCTGAATCTCGACGCGGCGAATCGAGTCCTCGCTCGCCGCCGATAGCTGTGCGCGCCGAATCAGGGGCGTTCGCTGTTCGACGTAGCCGTACTGCTGGTCCAGTCGGCGGAACGTCGCGGTCAGCCAGTTGTCCTGTCGGGCCTGTCCCTCGACGTAGTCCCGGAGGCGGCCGTCGCGGATGCGGCGGCGGACCCGGCGGAGTTCCGCCGCGAGGGCGTTGACGTTGTGTTCGACGCAGTCTTCGCGCGTGAACGCTTCTCGCGGCGTCTGGCAGGCCGGACACGAACAGGGGAGTTCGTCTAAGTCTTCGAGGAAGTACGCCTCGTCCGTCGTCAGGTAGCGCCCTTCTGTCCCGCGAATCACGGCGCGGTGCGGGTCCACGACGTCGACGCCCGAATAGACGAGCGTCGCGACGTTCCGGGGCGTGGCGACGCCGGGCAGATAGAGAGCGGTGTCGGCGGGGATGGCCTCGCGCGTCGTCGTCACCGCGTCGACGAACGCCGACGCGTGGCCCACGTAGCCCGGCGCGCCAGCGAGGACGTACACGTCGCTGCCGACGTCCGCGGCCGTGTCCGGCGAGACGACGGCACCGCTCGGGAAGTCGACGTCGGGGTAGTCGGGGGCAAAGGCCTCTGTGACTTCCTCGGGCGTGCCCGCGGGCAGGCCGCGGTGTGGAAGTACCGTCACCCGGGACTCGTCGCCTTCCGGCAGTGCCTGTTCCGTGGGCCAGCGACTGCCGGCGTCGCGGAGGAGACGGTGGACGTCCCCGGGCGTGTCGGCGTCCACGTCGTCGACCAGCGCCGGGGTCGTCACGGACTCGGCGAGGCGCAACTCGCCCAGTCGCGCGGCACCGTCGCGCTCGTGGACCTCGAAGTAGTCGGTCATGCCCACTTCTCGGCCACGGGCGAGTAACTATCTTGCTCTTCGAGGGCCGAGACGGGCAACGGTAATCCCCGCGGCATCCGAAACCCCGCCCATGGAGGTCACAGTGTACGGCCACCTCCGGGGTGCCACCGGCGAGAAGACGGTGACCGTCGACTTCGACGGCGGGACGGTCCGGGAGGCGGTGTCGGCGCTCGTCGAAGCGTACCCGCGTGCGGAACGACATCTCTTCGACGACGGCGCCCTCGAATCGAGCGTGCGGTTGTCCGTCGACGGGGCCGCGGTGGACCCAGAAGCCGACTGTCCGGCCGACGCCGAACTCAGCGTCCATCCACCGATGCAGGGTGGCTGAGCACGACGCGGCGCTCGTCGACGGCGCTCACGCGGCAGACTACGTTATCCGCTCGGCGCCGTCGGTGACGTCGTCCAGCGGTCGGAGGCGGTACTCGCCAGAGTCGGTGTGCTGTTCGAGGACGGCCCGTTCGGTGTGTGGCGGCGCCGTCACCGTCGGCGTCGTGATGACCTCTCGCTCGACGATGGCACAGAACCGCCAGTACCCGTCGTCGTCGGACATACCTGATCGAGTATCGTCCCGCATGCGACAAAAGCGTGCGGTGTGGACACGTGACACGACCGGACGGCCGTGGGGTTTTGCCCCTCGGACGGTAACTCCCCGGCATGGTCGGGTCCCGAACCGCGACGGCTGTCGTCGGCCTCGTCGTGAGCCTCCTCGTCACCGCGGCGCTCTGGTGGTACTTCGAGAGCCTGTTCGTCTTCCTGTTCCTGCCGTTCGTCCCGTTCCTCTTCCGGGGGCTGGGCGACGGCGAACCGACCGTCGTGCAGGAGTGTCCCCACTGCGGGTTTCAGGCGACCGTGGACTCGTACGATTACTGCCCGCGGGACGGCACGCGGCTGGAACCGGCGTCCGAACGGTAACGCGCTCCTGACAAGCACTTATTAGCAGGGGATGGATATGGTGGCGTATGCCGGGGGTTCGAAGGGGGACGTGCGAGGACGTCCCGGCGGTCCAGCGTGTCGCTCACCGGGCGTGGCACGCCGCCCACGACGACATCGTCGGCGCGGCGACCGTCGACGCGTTCCTCCAGCGGTACTACACGCCGTCGCGACTCGACGACGCCGTCACGGACGCCGACCGAGTGTTCCGCGTCGCGATGGTCGACGGCGACGTGGTCGCCTTCGCCGAGGCCGGACCGGCGGAGGCGGACCGGACGTGGTCACTCGCGCGCTGCTACGTCGACCCGGAGTACTGGCGCGAGGGCATCGGCACCGCGTTGCTCGACGCCATCGAGTCCGGCGTCCGGGACCGCGGGGGGAGACGCCTGCGGTTGGTCGTCATGGCCGACAACGACGACGCCGTCGAGTTCTACGAGTCGCGGGGGTTCCGCCGCGTCGACGACCACTACGACGAGTTCCTCGACGTGGAGGGCTACGTCTACGCCAAGTCGCTCTAGTCCGGTCGTTCGGCGACGAGGACGCCGACTTGCTCTGAGACCATCTCGACGGCCGTCAGCGCGTAGCCCGCGTCGGTGAAGGCGTCGGCGAGGACGCCGACGGTGGCCGGGTCGTCCACCTCGGGGCTGTAGAACGGGTCGTCGGGGTTCGGTTCGCCGAAGAACATCACGTCGCCGAGGACGATGCGGTGCGGCCCCAGTTCGGCGATGACGTCGATGGCCTCGCGCTTCTCGTCGTCGCCGAGGTGGTGCATCGCGAAGTTCGAGGTGACGACGTCCACGTCGACGCCGTCGGGCACCTGCGGGTCGCGAAAGCGGCCCTCGCCGAACGTGACGTTCGCGACGCCGTTCTCGGCAGCCTTCTCGCGGGCCTGTTCGAGCATCCCCTCGCTGATGTCGCGGCCGACGACCTCGGCGGCCTCGTCGGCGACGCCGAAGGCGATAGCGCCCGTCCCGGTGCCCAAATCCAGCACCACGTCCCCGGAGTCGGGGTCGGCGTGGGCGACGACGAGGTCCGCACAGGCCCGGTACTCCGGAGAGTCCTGACTCTCGTCGTAGTCGACGGCGTGGTCGGAGAAGCGGTCCGCGTGTTCGTCCAGCGACTTCTTCATACCCGCCGCTACGGACGGCGGCGTGAAAGGCGCCGCGGATGCGGACGGGCCGTGGGAGAGACATCCGAGAGGGCAGGGATCGAACGGGGACAGGGAGACGAGAGGGGTGGGTACGTGGAGTGGGGTCACGCGCCGGTCGTTACGGGGCCGACGCGTGTGGGAGCGTCAGCGGGTACGGGACTCTACGTACCGGCGGCGTCGGCCGCGGCCTCGCTCGCGTCGGTCGCGTTGGCCGCGTCGGCGCCTTCGGCGGCTTCACTGCCGCCCGGTGTCAGACCACTGATGGTCTCACCGAGGCCGTCTTTGGCCTCGCCGGCCGACGACCCGACTTCGCCGAGGACGTCGCCGACGAAGTCCGGTACCTGTGCGGGCAGGTCTGTGGGCGGGCCGGCCTGCATCGCCATCCGCACCGCGTCGTTTGCGAACGCTGCCATCGTGAGCGGGTCTGCTTCGAACATTGCAACTCGGTCTTCCGGGGACAGGTGTAAAGTGGGGGGTGGCCGTGAATCCGATTGCCGGCCGGTTTCGGGCCGATTTTACGACGGTTAACGCGGATTAACGCCGGCTAAACCGAATCGTGACGGGCGATAGCGACAGATTTCGGGTTCGGCCGAACCGCCGTCGACGGCGCGCCGTGCGCGATCAGTGAGAGGTCGTACTGTTCGCGGACGAGGTGGTCGAGGCCCCGGTCTTCGAGGCCGTCCATCGGGGCCAGCGTGAGCAACTGGACGACCGCCGGGAGCCGACGACCTGAATCGCCCCCACGTCCGTCTCGGCGTCGACGGACCCGCTCGCACCACTCGTAGGACGCTGCCGTTCTCACGGTTCGCGCAGGCTCTCGCTACTGCTCACGGGTCGCTTCGCTCCCCGTTCGCAGTTCGAGACCACCTCACTCCGTTCGGGCTCTCGCTACTGCTCTACGGCTCCCGATGGTCGCCGTCTCGCTTCGAGGGTCTTCGCGTCGCTCAGACCCTCGCTACTGCTCACGGATCGCTTCGTTCCCCGCTCGTCTCCGAGGGTCTTCGCGTCGCTCAGACCCTCGCTATTGCTCACGGATCGCTTCGTTCCCCGCTCGTCTCCGAGGGTCTTCGCGTCGCTCAGACCCTCGCTACTGCTCCGCGGTTCCCTGCGGTCACCGCGTCGCTTCGAGACCCCTCACTTCGTTCGGGCTCTCGCTACTGCTCTACGGCTCCCGATTGTCGCCGTCTCGCTTCGAGGGCCGCTCCCTCCGTCGCGCCCCTCGCTAGTCCCTCGCGTGCAGGTCACGTAATCGAACCCCGTCCGGCACCGTCTCCAGCGCCGTCGCGGGCCAGTCGTCGTGGACCAGCGTGAACTCGACGTCGGGATGCAGGCCGACGAGGCGGGCAACGCCGTCGGCGGCGGCCTCGTAGGCCGCCCGGTCGGTCCGGTCAGGAACCTCCGCCGTCAGCGGATACGTCTCCGCGAGGTCCCGCGGATACGGACCGAACGGCGGGACGACGCCCCACGTCTCGTCGTAGCGGTCGTTCGACCCGCCCTCGGTCAGCAACACCGAGTCGGCGTCGAGGTCGAACCGGTCGAGTCGCTCGTGATGACGCAGGACTTCCGGCCGGCGGGCGCTCTCGGCGGACGTATAGAAGAAGGCGTCCTTCGAGACGGGGTCGGTACGTTCGAGTTGCTCGGCGTGGGAGAGCAGGGCGCGGTAGCCGTCGAGCATCGTCGGGTGCCCGCGGGCCCGCGAGTCGACCAGTTCCATGAGGTTCCCCGAGCGGATGGCCTGCCGGACGGTACGAATCTCGCCGTAGGTGACGTGGAGGTTGTGCCGGGCCAGCAAGTCCTCGCGCGTCTCGTCGGCCATCGAACGCAGTTCCGCGGGCGTGTGATCGGTACAGATCGGGCACTGACACGGGAACTGTTCGAGGTCGTCAAGCAGTTCCGTCCCGCGAACGGTGAGATAGCGGTCGTCGCGGGCGTACAGCGCGTACGCGGCGGAGTCGAAGAGGTCACAGCCCAGCGCCGCCGCCATCGCGAACATCATCGGGTGACCGGCACCGAACAGGTGGACCGGTCCCGTCTCGCCGAGGCCGCGCTTGCAGGCCGCGACGACGTCCGCGAGGTCGGCATAGCGGTACTCGTTCATCAGCGGGACGACGGCACCCAGCGGGAACACGTCCAGCCCGGTCGACGTGGCGTCTCTGGCGGCCCGTTCGCGGAGGTCCGGGTACGTCGACCCCTGGACGGGTGCAGAGACGAGCATCTCGCCGGTGTCCACCTCGGCCGCCCGCCCCAGACGGTCCTGCGTGGTCGCCAGTTCCGACTCGGCGCGCTCGCGCTCTACGTCCGGCGGCGTCGGGATGTCCACCGGCGTCCCGATGTCGGACCCGATGTCGTACTGGAACCGCAGAATCTCCTCGGTGGTCACGTCGATATCGCCGTACTCCGCCAGTTGGAACGACCCCGAGTCGGTCATGATGGCCCCCGAGAAGTCCAGCAGGTCGTGCAGACCCCGTTCGAGGGCGGGCTCGCGCAGGTCCTCGGAGCCGTGGAGGATGTAGCTGTTCGTGATGAGAATCTCCGCGCCGAACTCGGATTCGAGCGCCGACGGATCGACCGTCTGGACGTGGGGGTTGACCACGGGGAGGATGGTCGGCGTCTGGACGGTGACGCCGGCCCGCGGGACTTCCAGGTCGCCGAGTCGGCCCGCAGCGTCGTACGCCCGGACCTCGAAGTTCGTCATTGTCCGTCGTCGGCGGGGCGCGCGCCTAAGGGTTGTGTTCCCGGACGGGTCACTCGCTCACCGTCCCGGTCGTGTTGAGAATCCGGCCCGGGGCCGGGCAGGTCGCTCGATCGGCGTACCGGTGGACCGTGATGACGCCAAGCGCCCGCCGGGACTGCTCGCCGTGACAGGCGTCGAGATACCGCACGGCGGGGCCGTCCTCGCCGTAGTACTGGACCAGGAACACCGTATCATGCCGGGCCGAGAGGTTCCCGAGGTACAGCAGGTCGTCCTTGGTGATGCGCGCCGAATACGGGACGGTCGTCGTCTCGACGGCGGCGCCCTCGGCGTAGTGTTCGACGTACCCGCCGCCCGGTTGGTAGACGACGACGTCGTCCGGGCCGGCCTCGGCCTCGATGCTCGTCGAGACGGTCGACCACGGTTCGACGGAGTCGGCGGTGTAGTAGACACCGGTGAACGCGAGCGAACTCAACAGGACGACGGCGAGCAACCCGAATCGGACGCGCTCGGTCGGGATGTTTCGCAGGCCCCGTGCCGCGAGGACGACGAACGCGACGCCGGCCGGGGCCGCATAGCGAGGGACGTAGATGGGCACCGCGAGCGAGATGAGCAGTGGGACGAGCGTCGGCACGAACAGGAGTGCGGCCATCTGGCCGACCGACTGGGGGTCTTCGAGCGTCAGGCCCGTCTCGTCGACGCGGACGACGGCGGCGGCGAGTTGGGCGACGAAGACGAACAGGAGCGCCGACGCGAGGAGGTAGACGAGCGTCGTCCCCGCCCGGAGCGGGTAGAAGTCCGGGAATCCGACGTAGGAGAGGGCCGTCTGGGTGAGCAACACCGACGAGGGTTCGGGAATCCACTCGATGTTCGCCCCGCCCGTGCCAAAGAGGATGCCGACGACGCGATAGGTCAACAGGCCGGCCCACGGGAGGGTGAGGACGCCGAGGGCAGCGGTCACGCCGGCCCACCGCCGTCGGCGGATACCCCCGTCGACCTCGGAGAGCGAGGTGTAGACGTGCTGTGCGAAGAGGACGAACAGGCCGTAGACGTGGGTGTAGACCAGCAGCGCCGTCGTGATGACGTACCCCGTCGCGCTGGTCGTCGTGTCGTCCCGTAACCGGGCGTACCAGTACCACGAGAACGCGGTCAGGAATGTAAAGAGGGCGTACATCCGAGCGACCCGCGAGAAGTGGATGAAGAAGGTCGACGCAGCGACCATCACCGCCGCCAGCAGGCCGGTCCGATCGTCGAACAGTTCCGTCCCGAGGAGGTACACCGCGACGGTCGTCGCCAGCCCCGCCAGCACCGACAGCGAGCGGACGGCGACGCGACTCTCGCCGACGAGGTCCATCCACCAGTGGAGCAGGAGGTAGTACAGCGGCGGGTGCGGATCGTTCGGCAGTATCAGGAGGTCCCAGACGGGCAGGTCACCGCGGACGGCGACGGAGTACAGTTCGTCGGTCCAGAGGCTCCACCCGCCGAGTGCGAACAGGCGAAGCGTCGCGGCGACGACGAGGACGAGTACGAGCGCCCCCCAGCGTTGGTACCGGGGGAGCGTGATTCGACCGGCGCGTCGACCCGTTCTCTCTGCTGGCCCGTCGTCGCTCGCTACCTGCCGGCCGAAGTGGTCGGTGTGCTCCCACGAGAGGTTCCCGCCGTAGAGGCGGACCAGCGCCCGGATGTCCGCGCCCCACTGGAGCAACCAGTACAGCGGCAGGGTCGCCGTCGAGAGGAGAGCACGTCGAGTACGGGTCCACAACGGGGCGTCCGTGGCCCTCCAGTACCCGATCGCGAACAGGCCGCTGGTGACGACGGCGAACGTCGCGCCGAGACTCAAGACGACGCCGACCAGCGTCGAGGGCCGGTACTCCGCGAGGTTCGAGATGAGCAGCAGGACCACCAGTCCGGCGACGTTCAGCGGTCCGAGATGTGGCAGGGCCGACTGCCAGTAGATGTGTGCCCGGTCGCCCGTCGTCGCCGGAGGGTGCGCCCGCCGGTCGAGGAACGTGTACACCTTCCCCTTCTTCCACCGGGTTCGCTGGTCCAACCACCCGTCGAGACTCGGCGGCGACTCCTCGGTCGTCACGGCGTCGAGGTAGGCGAAGTCGTACCCCAGTTCCCAGAGGAACAGACCGAGTTCGAAGTCCTCGGTGACGTTCCGCGGGTCCCACGGCCGGACGCCGGCGAGGCCGTGGTCGCGCATCCACGCCCACGCTCGCTCGTCCCACGGGTCGCCGCGCTGTTCGAGACGGGCCTCGCTCGCGGCTTCCAGCACCGACCGGCAGAAAAAGCAGGTCGTCCCGGCCATCGGGATCGGATAGTCCACGCGGGCGAACGCCGGCGTCACGAGGGTGTACCAGTAGCCGTACTCGGCGCGAAAGAGGAGGTTCAGCCAGCCGTCGCCCTCGTTGGCCATGTCGAGGCGGCCCTGTGCGTAGTCCGCGCCCTCCGCGATGGCCGCCGCTACCTCCCGGAACACCGACGGCGCGACGACGTCCTCCGCGTCGACGACGCCGACGACGTCGCCGTCGGTGTGTTCGAACCCGTAGTTCAGCGCCCGGGGTTTGTTCGGGTCGCCGGGGTACCCTTCGGGGACGGTCAGCACGTCGAAGTCGTACCGCTCTCGCAACGCCGCGACGGCGTCGTGAGTCGCCTCGTCGCCCGGTTCCAGCAACACGGTCAGCCGGAGCGAGTCGGCCGGATAGTTCGCTTCGAGTACCGAGACGACTGCCTGTTCGACGACGGCCGCCTCGTCGTAGGCCGCGAGCAACACGTCGATGATCGGCGTTCCGCCGTCGGCGGCGGGCACACCGTTGTCGTCTGTCGACCCGCGGACGCGGTCGGCGACGGCGAGGACCAGCGCCTGTACGAGCGGATAGAACGTGTAGAAGTTCGCCAGCGTCCAGACGACCCCAAACAGGACGGTCAACGCCGTAATCGCGGGGTTGGGCGAGAGATACGGCGTTCCCATCACGAGGGCGATCGTCGGGTCCTGAATCATGCGAGCGGGCGCTGTGCCGAGGCAGTGGCCGCTCGATGCAGGGCGCTCACCCGATAGACGGTGCCGACATTGGGGCCCCCACCCCGGAAGCTAATTCACGGTTCGAAACGCAGAAATATAACAGTGTAGTGTTTGGCTCGCCCCCGTCAAGGAGACACATGGCCTCCGGCCGTCGCTACCGCTCGAACAGCGCGTAGTACATCACCCCGACCGCCGACCGGCCGTCCTGTAGGTCACCGGTTCGCAGCGACGCCAGTAGCGCCTCGAAGGCCGTCGTCTCGACGCGGATGGACTCGTTGAAGTCTAAGTCCTGTTCGGCCGTCGGCGTACACCCCTCGGCGAGGAAGTAGTGGAACACCGAGTCCGCGTAGCCGTTGGCCGGTTCCGCCGTGTAGAGGTGGCTGACCTCGTCGGCCTCGTAGCCCGTCTCCTCCCGGAGTTCACGGGACACGGCCGCCCGCGGCGCGTCGTCGTCGGCCTCCACGCTCCCGGCCGGGAGCGCGCGGTTGACCCGCTTGACCGCCTGCCGCCACTCCTCGATGACGACGACGTCGCCGTCGGCGGTGAACGGCAGTATCACGACGCTGTCGCCCTCCCGGAGGAAGTCGAAGTCCGACTCGGTCCCGTCGGGCAGGCGCACGTCCTCGTGGACCACGTCGAACCCCGGGCAGGTGTAGGCCGTCTTCGTCGCTAGCGTCTCCCATGCGAGGTCGTCTGCCATGCGCGGGTCTGGGGTGGCGACTGATAAACCCGTGGCGATTGCAAGGCCAGTGCGTATCCGGGCGGCGCTTGTAGCGTGATCCCGATGAGAGTATCCTCGATAGTGCTCGTTTGCGGCGCGCTCCTGTTCGCGCTCCCGATTCCCGGCACGTTCGTCGCCGGTGCACTCGTGATGCTGGCCGGCGGTGCCGCGCGCTGGCTGGGGTCCTGACCGCCGACGCGGAGCAGCGTCGAGCGTGACTCAGAGCTTCGCTTGGTCGAGTGCCTGTTGGGCTCGCCTGTCAGCCTGATTCAGCCGCTTCTCGGCGGCAGTCGCGAGTGCCGGCGGCAGTGCCTCGCGCGCTTCTGCCAGTCGGTCGCGGACCTGCTCCAGCGCGGTCCGGAGGCCCCGGAGTCGTTTGTCAGCGCCGGCGGCGTCGCCGGCCTCGGCCCGTTCGGCCGCCCGCCGCGCCGCGTCGGCGACGGCACCGAGCGCCTGCGTGAGGCCGGTGATAGCCGCCGCGCCGCCGACTTCGGTCGCGGTGTCGGTCTCCGTGAGGTCCTGGATTTCGGTCTGCGTCTCCGCCGAGATGTCCGCGAGGAACGTCGACAGCGACGCTTTCCCGGTGTTGGGTCGCTCGATGCGGACGGCCTCGTCGGCTGCCGGGTCCGGGTTCACGCGGAACGCGCCGACGGCGTCGTCGGCGTCCCGGACCGCCGCCGTGTAGGCACCGCCGTCGTGGACGTACACCGCGTCCGGGCCGGAGAGCGGCGCGTCGTACAGTCGGCCCGCGAAGTCGTCCTCGACGGCGAGGTCGGTCAGGTCGCTGTCGGCCTCGGCCGGGTCCAGTTCGACTTTCCGGGCGCGTTCGGTTGCGACGGTCGGTATCTCGCCGTCGACACCGGCGAGCGTCGGGCCGCCCTCGTCGGCGACCGAGACCGGTTCGCTGTGCGGGGCCGCCCCCGCGCGGTTGACCGTCAGGCGGTGCTCGCCCGCCGGCACGTCCCGCACGGCGGCGACGCCGTTGAACGTCGGGACGGCCTCGGGGTCGCTCTCCAGCAGCGCGAACGCCTCGACGGTCGACGACTGCGTGGTCAGGCCCTCGTCTTCGGGCGCGTCGCCGCTCGGGACGGCCTCGGAGATGCTGGCGACGACGGTGTTGATGGAGGCGGCCTCGCCGATGGCGTCGTAGCGCTCGGCCAGCGCCGCCCGGTGGTTCGGTTCGGTGATGTCCGCCGCCGGGTTCTCGTAGCGGGGTTGGCCCCACGGCGCACCCGTCGTCGTGATGTGGCCCGCGACGGCGTCCTCGCCGAACTCGGGGACGGCGAACTCGAAGCTCAACTGCGGCCCGGTGAAATCCGCGATGGACTCTAGCTCGCCGGTCGGAACGAGGTCGTACTCGATATCGGCCTCGTCGCCGCCCTCGCGCTCGGCGTGTTTGAAGACGAGTCCCGTCGACCGGTCGGGCAGGTCCGTCGGCGGCGACGAGAGCGAGTCCAGCGAGCGCACCGTCAGCGCGTCGCTGACGAGGTCCGAGCGCTCGACGGACGGGAGGTCGGGGTGGTCGTACAGCGGCGCGCCCTCGTACTCGGGGACGACGTACGGCAGTCGATACCCCTCGTCGCGCGGCAACCCGTAGGCGAAGGGGATGGCCGCCACGTCCTCCAGCGTCTCGATAGCGCTGTTGGTGATGTCGGCGAGGGCGGCCCCCTCCGGGAGTCGCTGGAACTCGTCGAGCGAGTCGTTGACCGACAGCGCACTGGAGTGCGAGCCCAGTTCCGAGAGAATGCGCGGCACCCCCTCCGGGTCGGGATCGAGGAACTCGTTGTTCGGCACCTTCCGGGAGTGGGAACTGGCGACGTACAGTTGGGGCTCGTCGGTCTCCGTATCGTCGGACTGCGTCCGACTGTCCGAGGGACTTTGTCCCTCGCTATCCACGAAGACGTGCAGTACCTCCCAGTCGTGCCAGTGAAAGTTGGTCGTGAACTGGTCGAACGCGGAGTACAGCCAGAACTGGACGACCGCCAGCGGCGAGTCCTCGTACTCGACGGCGTGATAGAACACCGTCGGGTCCGGTGGTTGCTCGCCGGTGAACCGCTCGTGATAGCCGTCGAAGGCGTCGAACCCGTCGACGACTGTCTCGCCGTCGCGCTCGCTGGTGTAGGGTCGTGGATCGGTCGGGAACCACGGTTCGTTCTCGTCGAAGTACAGCGTCGGCGCAAAGCGGGTGGCGAGTTCCCTCGCTCGGTCGCTCTCTACCTCGCTCGCGTCGCCGTCCTCGCCGCCGTCGAAGACCGAACAACCGGCGACCGACGCCGCGCCGGCACCCGCCAGCGACGCCAGCAGCGTCCGCCGGTCGAGTGTTGGCTCCGCCATCCGGTCAGCCACCCCACTGTGCGTATAGCGCCGCGGTGCCTCGCGGAACCCGGCCGTTCGGAGCGCCGTCCTGCATCATACGGCGTCGTCGGGAGCGCGAGGGAAATGTCTTCTGGGGCCGGTCAGTACCGCGTAAAGCCGGCCGTATCGAGGTAGTTGTGTGCGACCGTGATGGCGTGGTCGGCGTGCAGTCGTTCGGGGCCAAGTGAGACGCGCTCGTCGGCGGCCTCGGCCAGTAGGTCGGCCTCGCTCGCAGCGAAGTCGTGGTGGTCCGAGAGGACGAACACCGGGTCTGTCGGCGTCTCGACGTCGACGACAGAGTCGCCGTCTTCGTGAAGTTGGACGACGGTGCCGTCCCGAGCAACGTCGTCGAGCGTCGCCTCGAATCCGCGACGGGTGAGCGAGACACCGGGCGACGTCTCGACGGGGATGTGGCCGATAGCCTCCTCGCGCTCTTCGAGGGCGTTGCGGACGAGCGCCGCCGTCGACCGCTCGTCGGGGTTCAGCCGACGGAGGTCGCTTCCCTCGAAGGTGACGGTGTACTCGTCGGCGAGGACGAGGTGCGTACGGACGTCCTCGCGGATGTCGTGGCTCAGGAAGAACGCGCTGTTGACACAGCGACAGAGCACGTCGAGACGGCCGGCGGCCCCGGCGAGGTCGTCGAGCGAGAAGTCGGGCGTCGTGGGAGCGTCGTGACCGACGACGACGAACTGGCGCATAGTCGGTGGTGGCTGTCGGGGCTGTTAGGTGTGTCGTGTCCGGGCGTCCGCAGACTGCCTGCCCAGCCACCTTCACGCCGCCGTCGTCTGGTACTCCGGAAGCGGTACCGTGGCGACCGGGCGAGTGACAGTCTGGAGGGGCACGTGCGAGACGTTGCCGTAGCCGATGCGGTCGGTCCGCGAACGGCGGCGGAGGCCGACGACGATCTGGCCGGCGTCGATTCGGCTTCCGAGTTCCAGTACGTGACTCGTCGATGTCGAACGCGAGATTGCTCACGAGTTCCCGACGGCAGTCTCCTAGCTGCCCGCGGAGACGGCGACGCGCTTCGGGCGGTACTTTCTCACGGTGTTCCGCGATGGGCTTTTGTAATGTTTCCCGCTCGGCGAGATCAGGTCCGCCGTTCGTAGACGAACACCGAGAACAGCGGGAACACGATTCGCAGGTCTCGCTTCTTCACGCGTGTCCACCCGTTGGCCTGCAATTGATCGTCGATGTCACCGACGGTCGTCTTGTGGTCGGCACCGCTGAAGCCACCGAACCGTCTACCGAGTTCGTAGATGACGTTCTCTGTCGGCCCACAGACGAGCAACTGTCCGTCCTCGTCGATGACGCGGGCAATCTCGTCGCTCGCGTGCGCCAGATCCGAGATGTGTTCGAGCATGTCCATCGCGACGACAGCGTCGGCGGAACCCGTCTGTAGCGGGATCGAGGTGACGGTCCCCGCGACGATGGGCGAGTCGTCACCGACGGCGTCGAGGTACGACCGACCGACGTGCGGTCGGATGTCGACGCCGATGCCACCGGACTCGCTGTTCAGGAGGAGTCCCGGTCCACAGCCGACATCGACGAACCGGTCGGGGTCGTCTAGGAGCGCCATCACGAGATGCCCCCGTGCGAAGAACAGTTCACGTACGGCCTGCATCGGGTGGAGATAGCCGTACACCGCTATCTCTGAGAGGTCGTCGTGAGAGAGGCCTCGGACGGTTTCGTGCAGGCGCTCCTCGTCGGGTCGGTAGGGACTCGTACGTGGTGCCGGCGGCGTTCCCAGAACACGGATCCCCTGTCGAACGACCCAATCCCAGCAACGCATCAGTCGCACGTTCGTCGCCACTCCGTACCCCGCTGTGAGGAACAGCGCCGGGAGCAACGGCGCCCGGTATCGCCATCCCGCGTCGATGAACGTCAGCGCGACGATACCGGTGACGACGGCGATGGGCGTCACGACGACGCCGACACTCGGATGTCGGTTCCGGACGAGATTGACGATACCGACCCACCCGAACACGACGGCCGGAAGCAACGATGCCAGATGCATCGCGAACCAGAACGGACTCGCTCGGACGTACAGCGGACCGGGATAGAACAACGTGACGGTCTTGATGAGGCCCATCACGGCGACGGGAGCGGCATTCGCGACGACGAACGCTGGGAGCGTCGGGGCGGGCGTCGGCGTGTACGCGTAGCTTCCGACGACCGCCTGATTCCGTCCTTGCCAGAAGATCCACCCGTTCCGGTAGACGTCCAAAACGTGGTCCGACGCCCACGCCGTCCGCGTAGAGAAGACGACGACCATCACGACGATGGCGACGACCGCACCACCGATAGCGATTTTACGGCCGAAGAGCCGTATCTGGCGGGAGTCGTCGTCGGGCAAGAGATTCCACAGCATCCATCCCACGAGTAGTGGCCCACCGAACGGACGCGTTATCGTGAGAAACGCCAGTGTGGCGAACACGCCCGCTCGTGCCCGTAGCGTCCCCTCGTCGCGGTAATACGCCAACGCGTAGATCGAGAGCGCGACAGCGAAGACGAACACCGAATCGGAGAGCAGTGCGACGTCCCATCTGAAGGCGTCCCAGACGAACACCCAGAGCCCACCGGCGACGATACCCGCTCGCGACGAGAACAACCGCCGACCGCTCAAAAAGAGGAGTCCAGCGGTCACAGAGCCGAGAAGAATCTGTACGGTGACCCACGGAAGTGTCGACCCGGTGAGGTTCGTCAGCCCACAGAACGGGAGCAGAAACCCCGCGTACTCGATCCCGTAATCACCGGTGAGGAGCACGAGCGGCGTCGTCTTGGATGCCTCGCAGAGACCGAGATACGTCCCGGAATCCGGCGGCGTAATTCGACCCCGGCGGAAAAAGTATATCGCCCGGACGGCGAGCGCCGAGACGGAGAGCAGCAACGCGACGACGAGCGCTCTGACCGGCGTCCCGTCCTCGTTCAGAATCGACATTGGCGTTCCTTTCGAATAGAAACCAATAATGACTGCGGTGTACCAGACGTACAACGGTCAACCAGACGAATGCTCCTGGTACAGTATCGGTGCCAAAACGAGAAACGCGAGGAGGGTGCAGACGACGACGAGCCACACGAGTCCGTCTCCTGTGGCCGCCCGATAGCGCTGGAGCGACCAGCCCGCGAGAGTCTGACCCAGCGACCACGGGACGGCACCTACGAACAGTCCGGCGAGGAAATCACGCCGCCGAATGCGTGCCAATCCGGCGCTGTACCCGACGACGTCCAGGGGAATCGGTAACAGAGTGATGACGAGCATCGAGCGGAACCCACCGAGACGCGCCTGTACGTCGGCGAAGCGACCGGTGAGACCAGTGGACGAACTCGACACGTGGCCGGCGACGAACGAGGGCACCGTCGAGAGTACCGTCCCGAGTTGAATAAGAACGAAGCCGACGGGGCCGTACACGTACGCGACGAACACGTTGATCGGTGTCGCGGGCACCGCGAGAAACGGCCGACAGATGTACGTGAGCACGAGGATGCCAAGGAGATACGACGAATCACGGTACGACATACCCACCTCGACGAGCAGCGTCGACGACGTCGTGAGTCCGATAGCAGCGTAACAGGCGGCGAGCAGCGCGATACCGAAGACACGGCGATAACCCGCCAGTTCGTACCTCATCGATGTACAGCCATCGGGTACGAAGCGGTCTATAACTATGGATTAGTATCGTGTTTGATACCACTTCGTCGGGTACTGCTGTCCGTCGTCTCACGTGGTGACATATAGCTGAGATGGGGCGGCGTGATTCAGAACAAATCCGGATTCTTGTGTGCTCACTGTGCTGTCGAATCGGGTTGTGGATTCGGGTGTCACTCATCGTCGGATTCGAAACCGAGGTCGTTCACAAGTTCGCGTCGGCGGCGTCGGCGGTGCTCACGACTGGGACAGCTATGAACAGGCAATCGTTGTGGTGGAAGGCGACGACGCCGAGAGGGCCGAACTGGCCGCGACGCCCGTCCGGATGCTGGGCATGGTGTGAGTACACGCGAGACGAGCGCAGGTGGGACGAGGGCTCACGTGTCGGTGGACCTCTGGTCGGCGGTCTCGTGCGAGGTGTCGAGGCGTGACCGACGCCGTCGCCGAACCGAACGGTTTCGTCTACGAGCCGGTGCGTGGCCCGAAGCGAAAGGTCGAGTCCGAACCGCGATCGGATGGCAGCTTCGAGCGAGTTGAGGCTATCCGGACTGGTTGTCAGTGGCGGGTGACTGAAAGGAGGGGGACGTGACGACGATGCGGCGAATCTGACGTAGCCACAGGAAAACAGCTCAAAGTCCGACCCACTCTTTGAACTGTATGTTCACTGATTGTCGACTTCTGATCGTTTTTGAGAGGGCATTCACAGCATAGAGCGGCCAACACACATAAATCCAAATTGCAATGATAAGAACGTAAGTAGTCAGAGAGTGGAAGCAAAACTGTCTCCCATCGAAAATAGCTCGGAGGGTGATGCCAGACTGACACGCAGGTCATCTATCGAGGTGCGGCGCAGAAACAGCCGACAGGTAGCCGCAACGACTGCCCACGATTCAGTTAATTCCGACCTCGACTTCCAGTGTGTCGTGAAGCTGTGCTAACTGCTTGAATCGCTTCGAAGACGTATTTGAGATACGGACGGGCGTTTCCCAAATTTCGATCTCGATTGTCCCCGAACTGGCTCCCGGGTTCGGGACCTGCAGATCGAAGTGCTTACTGTGGGCCTGCGATCGACCGGTGTTGAAGCCGATATTACATCGTTCAGTCCGCTTGACGCCCAAGTTTGGCCCTGGCTTTGCTATGAGATGGATAAAAAACGCCTGGTTTCTGGAGGTTCGAATCGCGGTCTGCTGTTCGGCACGTGGCTGGGTGGACAGTATAGTACATTTCTGCACCCCGTTGTGCGTATACGTGACTGCCCTGACACCACCTGTGTCGGCGTTGTCGACGCAGTTATCACTCTGTGAGTGTTTGCCGGGTAGTAACTTTTGAACCCACCCGCTTGACCCTCGCCCCATGATTCAGTATTCCAGTTGTTGTTTCGAACGGACAAGTGAGCCCGCTTCTTTGATGGTTGTCTCGACTCGCCCATCACCGATCACGTCGGAGTCTATGGATGTATGAATGAAGTCACGAAACTCAGCGACGGGTACACGGTTGGCAGTGAGTTCGATGTGTGCGTTCTCATCGATTGCTACCCAGTCGATCTCGACTTTCCGACCCTCGAATTCGTCTTTCGCTTTGCAGTAACTACACCGCTCTGGGAACTCATCGACAGTTATGACGAACACTAACTCCCCCATCTCGAAGTGACGGGTCACGCCGTCGATGGTACACTCACCCTGAACAGTCTTTTTTCCCATCCCGTCGATGTCGATGACGGATCGCACGAACTGGGCAGCCGAGAACGATGTCACCCATGAGAGAGTGTAGTCGTCTTTGCGCACGTCCAACTTGAGGTGATACGCGGCATCATCGGCTAACCAGTAACTCTCGGCCCTGTCCCCGGCATCGATGTCAGACTCAGTTGGCTCGGGTACGCGTTGAAGTATTTCGGGCATCCTCATTCGTGGGTTCACACTGCACGCCACCGCAAGTCATGTCCATGGCCCCATACGACCGCAATCTACGTGATGGCAATATATGGTAAGAGATGACATATACTCTTTTTGGTAGCCTCACACATTGCGATAACCAGTAGCTACGGTCGGTATTTTAATAGCGGTAATCGTTGTAAGTAGGGTATATTCGTGGTCGCTATGACGATTTCGATGGCCACAGTTGAGGAGACGGGGATATTCATACAAGCAGCGGCCACCGGAACGACGAGGGTACTCCAGATCGGTGGGCAAGCGATTCCCGAGCCAGTACTACTGGCTGTCTTCTTCGGGGGGATAAATATTGGAAGCTGGCTGCTGAGTGGGTATGCTGGAGAGTGGTTCCTGCATCGGGCAGCCGACGAACCGTTCTGGACCTGGTCGATCGGACATAACCTCGTCTTCGTCGCACGCTGTGTAGTACTGACTGGTGCTATCGCTGTCGGCCTGGTCGTCGTCGGGGTAGACCTCTTTGCAGTCGTCGGGTCACCGAGTATCGTCGCACTCCTGCTCGGTATCGTGTTAGCGCCCCTCGTCGGGCTTCTGATGAATGGTCTCGCGCTCCAGTACGGTCGTCGGTTCGACGAGGGTGACGTCATCGAGTTGCAGGCCAGTGGAGTTCGTGGTATCGTCGACGACTTCTCACTGACTCACGTCAAACTGATCACGCTCGACAACGAGTACCTGACAATTCCGACCTGGAAGATCCGGACGAAAGATATCGTGAATCATTCACGTAACGGTGATGCAAGGCGGATCTCCGTCGATATGCTCGTGACATACGACTCAGACGTTGAGGCCGCAAAGAGAGAAGTCGAACTTGCGGCTCAAGCTGTTGATGATGTCGTTGACGCCGTCCGACATCCGGACTACGTTGTCGACGAGCAACGCCGAATAGAGATTGACGACGACCTCTGGATAACGTTTGATCCGACGTGTCAGATTCGGGCGTTCGCTGATTCGGGCATCAGCCTCCGTCTGTATTTTTGGGTGAACGAACCCGAAACGACCGGCCGCGTCAAATCGAACGTGCTGACTGAAATCAACGAACGCGAGGGCGAAGATTTCCGATTCGCGTACCCACATGTGCGGGTCATCGGTGGCGGAGACAACGACGAAGTCGAACTCACAGAAACGCTCGATAGCTGATGGTCAGTTGCCGCACTCGAGCGCTGGCGGACTCTCGTAGTCACCGACTGAATGCGAAACCGGTGACCGCTACCAACGAGAGATTCCCACCGTCGATCCACTGAGCCTCGAACCCCGGCCACGAGAAGGCGGTCGCAACGAGTTGCGGGAAGGCGTCGGGGTCGTCGCCGTTCGTACTCGCCGCCACCAACCGGTCGGTGAACGATGCCGCTTCGTCGACGACGTAGACCTCCGACCCGGTATCGGTCAACTCGCTGGGTGCGGTCTCGACGGCGTCGTACTCGACCTCGACGCGGCCGATGTCGACGACCTCTAGCAGGCCGACGGTATCGGTGACGAGAGGGCCGAAAGGCTTCTCGAAGAGTTGTAGCAAGAAGTTCCAACATAGCCGCTCATAGTTGCTCTTGACAGCCGCTGATGAAAGATTGAAGTCGGGATCCGACAGTTGGATCAACGCTCAAGAGGATACTGTGGCACGCCTCGTGGGGGAACTGGAGCACAGCGTCGTCCACACTTTTGCGGGCGTATTCCCCTAATCGGGTAGTCGTCTCGTGAGGCATATCAGAGAGATCACGAGATAAATCCTTAGTACTGCGGGCCGGAGCGAATAGCCATATCCTACTCTCTATCGCGAACGCCCAACAATGTGCATCATTGACATGGCTGGCCGAGGAGTACCTGATAGGTCGTCGGTGTGGCAGCGACTCTACGAGGACTACGATGCCAAAGATAGCATGCACGAATTGTGGGCGAGAAATCACGTTTGGAAAAGACGGTCAAGAATGGCGCGCCCCGATGCGATATTGTCCGCGCTGTGGTGAGGGGTTCCCGCCACGTGAGGAGTGGTAACGGAGAGGACTCACACAGCAAGTCCCTCGACGTGTCCCTTTTCGTGGCCGAACGTGACGTCGCGTTCAGGAACGTCTCGCCATAGTGGTGGCCGGTACGTTCCGCTGCGCCGTAGCGCCGTGCCCACCGTGCCAGCGCACTGTCACCAGCCAGCACCGTCTCGCCGTCTCGACCCGCCCAGCGGCGTCGGCGAGTCCCGAACAGATCCTCGAACTTCTCGCGCATGACCTCGTCGGCGAAATCGACGACACCGTTCGCGGACGCCAGCACACCTCGAACGTGGCAAACGTCCGGTAGACCGCCGACGTCGACGTATCACTCGCCTCGGCCAGCGTGTCGTAGTACATCCGACCGCCGTCAGCGAGCGCCTAGACGACTGACCGCTCGCTCGGAGTGACGTCGTCAGCGGCGACGGTGTCCCAGCCGTCGGGGAAACACTGGCCACAGAGGTCGTACCAGTCGACGCCTCGGGAGTCGGTCGATCGGCGGACCCAGTTCCCTACACGAGACATGGGCCCAAGCGTAACCGTCGTGGGCGGCACCTCCGGCCGTCGTCGGTGGCTGGACAGGCTGGTCAGGGACTTCGAGATACGCTCCGCAGCGATCGCAGATGAGCCGCTCGTTGGGATATGAGCGGGTCGTGCGGACCACCCCGTAAAGCGGCCGCTAACTATCAGGATCTCGGAAAAAGGGTTTGTAGGTAGTGGGCCGGCGCGAATTCGAACTGGGCAAGACGGTCGCGCTCACTTCGTTCGCGCGCTGCGGCTTGCTGGCTCGAATTCGTGCGGCGTGATCCACACAGCCACTACGGACTCCTCGCTAACGCTCGTCGTTGCGAAGTGGGGTGAAAATGGGCCGGCGCGAATTCGAATCGCGGTTACGGCCACCCGAAGGCCGAAGGATACCAGGCTACCCCACCGGCCCGTGCGATAGCATCTGAACGAACGGGGAGGGACGGTTTAATCGTTGCGAAACGAGCGTCCGCGAGACGGGCGTCCCGGTCGCCCACTCGGAGCCATCCCGCGTAGCCGGAGACGGTTAGCCGCGACGAGGACGAGGACGAGGAGGAACATGATGCGGGGAATGCGCGGATGGCCGCCGCCGATACCCGCCGCGAGGAGACCGACCAGCCACGCCGCCCCGGCAGTGGGTACCGCGAGCGACGTCGTCGTCCGCTGGACGACGAACGCCCGGAGCAAAACCAGATAGAACGCGCCGACGAGGACGAACCCAACGAGTCCGAGGTCGACGAGTACCTGCGTGTAGAAGACATCGAGAAAACTAACTGTGGGGTTCTCCGGCGAGGCGAACCACCCGTAGCCGAACACCGGACGATCCGTCCAGAGGCCGAGCGCCTTTCGTGTGAGTTCGTACCGGGAGTATATTGCACCGGTTCCGGGACCGCTGAAGACGATAGTTCCGTCTCGAAACGCGATGGTCGGCAGGAACCGCCCGAGCAGTTTGGGGCGCGTCGTGAGGAGGACGCCGCCGGCGGCGATACCCGTCCCGACGCCGCCGACGAGTAGCGAGACGGAGAGACGACGGTACGAGAGAACGACGGTGACAGCCACACCGGCGACGAGCGTGATGAGACCCGAGCGTGACCCCGTCGAGACGACAGCGAGAAGGCAGCAGAGTCCTCCGAGGGCAGCGACAAGCGCCTCTAGCGGCCGTTCTCTGATCCGGCCGGCACCGTGTGCCAGACAGAGGAGCGCGGGCAGGGCGAGAAACACCGCGAGCGTGTTCGGGTTGTGCCAGAACACCGTCACCCGGGTGAACCCGGAGGTCGACACGGTGCGAACGACAGTCGTGACCGCGACGACGACGCCGGCTCCCGAAAGGACGACGAGCAACGCGTTCCAGTCGACACGGTCAGCGAAGGCCTGCGCGAGAACGAACAGGACGGTCACCTCGAACCACTTCAGCGTCCACAGGGCGTTGACCGCGGCGACGTCCGGCGAGCGAACGACCGCGGCGGCTAGGGAGACGACCATCCACCCACCGGCGACGAGAAACCACGCCGTCGGCGACGGCAGCGAGAGGGAGAGTCGCCAGTCGTCGGCACGGAGCCGTTCGAGGACGAACAGCACAGCGATCGCCAGCAAGACGAGATCGGACAGGTTCACCGACGCGTACTGCGAGGCGACCAGCGGGAGCGGGAACTGGACGGAGAACACGACGCTGAGGACGAACAGGAGAAACAGCGCGTGTGGTCCGCGGGCGGTCATGCCAGCATGTGCCGGATGGCTTCGGGCCGGCCATCGAGCGTGTGATACGTCCCTTGTAAAGCGAAGGCCGCGACCGTGAGCAGTTTGTCCGGGAGCGCCCGTTCGGGGACGGTGTGGTCGTAGCCCGACTTGAGCGCCCGAATCTCCGCCAGACGCGCCTCCGGTGGCTCCCCCGTCGTCTTCGCCGCCTCGTGGAGTCGGCGAGCGCCGAGGAACCCGGGGACGTGCGTCATCTCGAGGTCGGCCTCGAGGAGTCGCCAGAACAGTTCCGTGTCCATCGTGTACTGCAGGTCCTCGTCGATGCCACCGACGCCCTCTATGACGCCACGGCGGAAGAACGTGCTGTGGTTGCCGGTGAACTGGTAGTAGTGTTTGTGGACGAACCGCGAGGGGCGTGTGTTGTACTTCCGGCCAATCTCCTCTCCATCGGCGTCGACGAAGACGAAGTCGCCGTAGATGACGTCGCTATCGGGGTTATCGCGGCGAGCCTCGGCGAAGGTGTCGAGCGCACCGGGAAGGAGATAGTCGTCGGAGTTGACCCAGCAGAGCCAGCGGCCGGTCGCCATCTCGATGCCCTTATTGAGCGCGTCCGATTGGCCGTCGTCGGGTTCAGACACCCAGCGGAGGTCGTATCGGTCCTCGTAGGATTCGAGGAGGGCGACGGACCCATCGGTCGACCCGCCGTCGACCACGACGTGTTCCACCGACGGGCCGGTCTGCTCCATGACCGACCGGAGGTTGTCCTCCAAGAACTCGGCCTGCTCGTAGGACGGTGTCACCACACTCACCAGTGGCCCCGACATACGTACCAATTCGAACACTCACCGACGTATATCGTTCGGTCGTTCTGTCCGCCGTCTCAGGACTGCCGTCGGTCCACGCCGTCGCCTTGCTCGCGAGCGAATCGGGCGTACACCAGACGGCGCATCCGGTCGGGAACGAGTCGCAACGTCGTCCGTGCCGTCACGTTGCACAGAAAGACCGGGAGCGAGGTGAACCCTCGGCGATAGAACTCCACCTGCCGCCGAACCTCCGCACGGGCGTACTCCAGCCCGCCACGGCGGCCGGCGAGTTCGGCCCCCGCCCGAACGTTCACCAGTACTTCCGGGACGTTCGCGAACCGCGCGCCGTCACACAGCATTCTGATCCAGAGGTCGTAATCCTCCATCCGGGTGACGGGCCGGTAGTTGCCTGCCGACAGCACCGCCGCCCGGCGCATCAACACCGTCCCGTGGTTCATCGGACTCCGGAACCGCGCCATCCGCTCGATGTCGGCGTGGGTCGTCGGAACCTCGCGGCGGGCGACGACGTTCTCGGGGTCGTCGGCGAACTCCGCGATGTAGCCTCCGAGCACGTCCACGTCGGGATTGTCGGCGACGTACCGGCACTGGGTCTCGAACCGGGTCCGAACGTTGTGGTCGTCGGCGTCGAACCGCGCGACCCACGGGTGGCGAGCGGCCTCGACGCCGACGCGGAGTGCGTTCCCCAGTCCGCCGTTCTCGGTGAGCGCGTGTCGCCGGAGCGTGTCCGGATACCGCCGTTCCCACTCGTCGAGCGTGGCGTCGAGTTCGTCGGTGAGGGGGCCGTCCTCGACGACGAGAAGTTCGTCCGGTCGCCGCGTCTGGTCGAAACAGCTGGCGAGCGCCGTGTCGAGTTCCGCAGCATCGTCGCCAGCGTAGGTCGGCAACAGGACGGAGAACGACATCGCCATTAGCCGCGAGAAAGCCGGGCACGGAGATAAATGGTGGTGTCCGACTTCCTCGTATGGGTTCGCGGGTGCGAAAAGCCCTTAGCCGCCGACGGTGAGTTCCGAGCGAATGGCGTCGGTACTCGTCCTGTTCCACCGGTCGCACCTGAACCCACGGATGGAGCTGTTCGCCGAGGCTCTGACCGAGGCTAACCACGACGTTTCAGCACTCTGTTGGCGTCGCGGCGGCAGTTCGAACGCCGCCGGAAGCGCCGTCCCCACCCAACCGATCCCGAGCCCCGGATTCGGTGCGTCGCTTCTGAACGCCCTCTTTCTCCCGCTGGTCTACGTCCGGTTTCTCCGCGCCATCGCCTACCGGGACCCGGACCTCCTCTTCTGTGCGCACGTCTCGCTGCTCCCCCTCGCCGTCGTCGTCGGGTGGCTCACCCGAACGCCGGTCGTCTACGACGTTGTCGAACCGTACCGCGAGGGGTACGGGGAACGCGACACTCGCCTCGCGCCGGTGTTTACGTCGCTCGTGACGACCTTCGAACGAGTCTGTCTCCGAAGCGTCGACGGTATCACCGTCATCGACACTGACGGCGACCGACTCGAGGAACGATACAGTGGCTTCACTCGGAATCTCGAAGTCGTCTACAACGTCCCTCGGCTGAAGCCCTGCCCGAAGCGAGACGAGGCCGTCGAGACCGTGGTGTACGCGGGAACTATCAACGACCGGAAAGGAGTCCCGATGCTGCTGGAGGCGTTCGCAATGGTCCGCGAGACGCGTCCGGAGACGACCCTCTTGCTCGTCGGCGACTCGGTCGACGACACACTCGAACAGCTCCGTCGTCGGGCGGACGAACTCGGCGTCACTGACGCCGTCCAGTTCGTCGGCCGAGTGGACTACGACGAGGTCCACGATCACCTCGCTCGCGCCGATATCGGCGTCGCGCCGTACCAACCCGTCCCGATGTTCGAACTCTCCCGGTGGAATACGCGGAAAATCCCCGACTACATGAACGCCGCCCTCCCGATCGTCGGTCCGGATTTCGGCGGGTTCGCTGAGATACTCGACCAGACCGAGTGCGGCCTCGCGGTGGATACGGCCGATGTCGACGCCCTCGCCGACGCGCTCCAGACCTTGGTCGACGATCCCGAACGCGCCCGGCGGTTGGGGGCGAACGGCCGGGACGCACTCGAAACCCGGTACAACTGGGAGACAGAGAAACGAAAAGTGGTGCGCGTGGTCCAGCGAGCGCTCGCGGGCCATCCCGACTAGCGCTCGGCGTGGTACTCCGTCGCCGCGTCGCTCATCGTCATCGGGACGAGCGCCCCCTCGATCGACAGCGATTCGGCGTGGGCGAGAATCGACTCGAAGACCCCGAGCAATCTCTCCCGGTCGAACCCGAGGTCGAACGGGTGGAACCGGAGGTGGAAGATGCCGCCGGTGGCCGCCGCCCTGTTCAGTCCCGCGACGGCCCGACGCCGCTGTGAGTCGGGGTGTGTCCACTGCCACCCGTCGTGGTACGGGCGGAACACCTGCGACCCGGGGAGTTCGAGCAGCCCCTCCCGTTCACGCGGCCACACGGACGGTGGCGTTCTATGGAGTGCCTCTTCGAGATATCGTGGCGGTTTCCGGGCGAGCGACGGGAGCGACCACCGCTCGAACCACCGGGCGTCTCGGCCGCGGTATACGTCGATTCCCGCGTCGGCCAACACGTCTCTGTGACCGATTCGGTTGCGGGGAAACACGTAGCTCTGCGGGTCGAGACCGTGATCGTTCGCCACCGCCATAGCGGTGCCAACCTCTCGTTCGGCCGCCTCGCGGTGACAGCCGGACTCGCCGAGCAACACGTGTGTGTAGCCGTGGAGACCGATCTCGTGGTCGACCGTACAGGACCGTATCCGGTCGACGATATCCGGCGCGTACCAGAGGTCACGGTCGACGCCAGTTCGACACGGTAGGGCGTCGTGCCAGCCGTCGACCCACGGGTACGTCGGTTCTGGCCCCGCTGCGTGGACCCCGCCGCAGTCTTCCAGCAGATGGGCCACCACGGCCCACGTCGCCGGCACCTCGTACTCGTCGAACAGCGTACACAGGTCCTCGACGACGCCCCGCGCCTCTCGGTAGGCCGGTTCGTACCGGTCTATCTTCCCCACGTCGAAGGTCCCCCACGCGAGTTCCGTGTCCAGCGAGACGACGAACGCGCCCGGGCGGTCGCTCATAGGTAGCCGAGGTCCGCGAGGCGGTCAGTCGCGTCCTCTGAGACGTCGCCGCGTCCAGTACCGTGGGTCGCTGAACCCGGGACCGTCTCGACCGAACGGGTCGCCGGTTCAGAGTCGGCCTCGAAGACGCCCGTCAGTACCTCGCCGTCCATGTCTTCTCGTACCGGATAGCCGAGCAGGTGGAGAACGGTCGGTGCCAGATCGAGGATATGAACGTCGTCTGGCTCTGCCGCCCCGTCTATCGCCGGCCCGCAGGCTGCGAACAGGCCGGTCTTCGTATTCTCTCCCTGCCAGTCCTGCGGGGTGTCGAAGACGGTGTCGACACCGATGCCGCCGTCGATGTGGACGTGTGGGGCCTGGTCGAGGACGACGTCCGGGCCATCGGCGACGTATGGCCCCGAGTAGACCGACTCCGCAGGCAATGCCGCCCTGACGATGGGCGTCCCGTGATCGTCAGTCAGGCCGTCCAGTGCCTCGACGAGTTCGTCTCTGACACGACGGCGGTCTTCGGGGTCCGGTTCGAGGACGTATATCGGCCCTTGTCCGCTGGCGATAGCGGTCGATCGCTCCCAGTCGACGACGCCTGCTTTCGCCGCTTTCTTTACGACGCCATCGTCGGTCGGCAGGAGCGACTGCAGTCGCTCGGGGACGACGCGGCGCGCCCACCACTCCACTCGGAGCACGTTCAACACGCGCCGGATGCGCTGTTTCGTGAGTCCGGCGCGGTAGAGCCAGTCACTCGCACCGGATTCGGTGACGAGATACCCCTCGCGGGCCAGCCACGCGTTGACCCGGAACCACCGCTCGACCCGGTTCGAGCCGTGGTCCGAGAGCAAGACGAGGTGGTCGAGTTCGTCCAGCGAGCGGAGGTCTGCGATGCGGTCGTCGATGCGCGTCCACGCCTCCTCGACGACCGGATGGTCGTAGTAGAAGTGCTGGAGCATGTTGATGTAGAAGACAGAGAGGTGGACGAACTCGTACTCCCCCGAGGATACGAGGTCACAGAGAACGTCGAACCGGGTGTCGACGAGGTCGTATATCTCCTCGACGCAGGCGTTCTCGGGGTCGTCCCTCTGTAGCAGCGACAACTGCTCCGGATGAACGCGGTAGTCGTACTCCGCTTCGAGTTCGGCTTCGAACGAGGCCGGTGCGGTGTAGCCCGTCTGGTCCGCGCCCGGCCCGCCGGCGACGTGGACGCCGTTTACCTCGTGGGGCGGGAAACTCGTCGGCAGATTGAGCGAGGCGACAGGGCCGTCCATGTACTCCCAGTAGTTCGTGCCGTCGAAGTTGTGAGCCGCACTCGTCGTGGTAATGGTGCGGTTCGATCGGTCGACACGTTCCCACCAGAACACGCCGAGTTTTCCCGGGTTACGCCCGGTCGCATAGCACTTCCAGTTCGGACAGGTGACCGGAGGCAGACAGCTCTCCATGTCGGCGGCGACGCCGTCCTCGACGATGCGGGATAACGCCGGGAGTTTCCCGGCATCGAGCCACGGCTGGAGGAGTTCGAAGCCCGCACCGTCGAGTCCAAGGGCGACTGTGGTCACGTTTGGGCAGATACGCGCGTCGGTTTAGCGCTGGGGAATATAAACATTGATACCTGACTGAATCGCTCAGCGGCGTCGATACAACGACGACTTACAATAAAGCGTTCTGTTAGGCAAACTACCCACAGACGACTACTTATAACCCAGTTCCTCCAACCGCTTAGCAACAGACTCAGGAGTCCGGTCGTCAGACTGGTCACCCTCACCCAACCAGCGGGGTACCGCCGTGTGCAGTCGGTTCGCTACGTCGTCTGGTATACTCTGGACAGTTTCGGAAGGCAACGAGAATCCAACCGTCGCGTCGTCACCACGGGAAACGATCAACTTCCAATCGTCGTGGTAGACTGCCTTTTTTTCGTAGCCGTATCTCACTCCCTCGACAATAGGAACACGCGTATCCGGAATCGAGGACGAGAGCGAATAGCCTGAACAAGCAAGCGCGCCTTCCAGTCCAACTATGTCTAAAATAGTCGGACAAACGTCAACTAGCGAGACAGGTGTCGATTGGTGCGTAACTTGGTCTGATTCGATGACGAGGGGGACACGTGTGATAGATTCGTAGGGAGTACCGCCATGGCCGACACAATAGTACCCGCGTGTGTCGTCAAAGTGCTCTTCATCAACCGTGGAACACTCCCAGAATCCCTTTCCATGGTCGGCGGTCACGACGAACAAGATGTCAGCAAATTCGTTTTCGACTTCGCGCTGGTATGACTTGATACAATCAGTGACGTAATCGACAGCTGCCCTGTAGATCCGCTTTCTGTGGGTCTTGAAACGTCTGACTTCGCTCTCTGTCTCCGGCTCATATGAGTCCCAATCGGAGACGTCGATGTCGGCATCAACCTCGTGTCTCTCGTGATACGCTTGGGGCGGGTCAATCGGTTCGTGAGCGTCGTTTAGGTGGATATACGAGAAAGTGCTAGAAGTCCGGTGTTTCGACAGCCAAGAGAGATGGTCGTCCAGTATTTCGTCGGCACGGACGGCGTGGCGGTACAGCTTGTGAGTCTGAAATTTGCCCCTGAGTGCCCAAAACGGCGTAATAAACCCGAACCCGCCATAGGTCTCGTATCCAGCCGCTGCCAAAGCTTGTGGCAGCGTCGTGTGTGACTTGCTCATCTGTTGTGGAACCGGGTGTGAGGGACGGTGTAAGCCGTCAGCGTTTCGCATTGCACCGTGCTGGTGGGGATACTTACCCGTCAGAATAGAAGTGACGGACGGGAACGTCCACGGCGCAGCGGTAATCGCGTTCATCGGTGATTGAGACGTTAGAGATGGTGCGATGTTTTTGGTGATGGCATCGTGTCTCAATCCATCAACGACGATACAGACGATGTGTGATGGTGCACCAGAGGCAGCATCGTAGTCGGCCGTTAGCGGTTCATATCTATCATCAGCTTTCTGAGAGAGGCGACTATTTTCGATTCTCTGCAACAGAGGATGGTTCGAGGACTTGTATTTTTGTTTGATTGCTTCGGGGAGATAGTTAGAGAGGTGGAAAACTGGATGCATACAGACCATATTATAAACCCGAAATAAAATCTTGCCGGTAATTCTCCATCTTTTCTGTTATCTAGTCTGACAGGAGGCTGTTGTGTCACCCTTGATCCGGTGGACAGGAGACGTACATGTGGTTTCAGGCAGTATAGTTGACTGGTTCCGTAGTAGCGCTCAAGTACTCCGGTGAACAATCGGTTGGAAGAGACACAATCAGCGATGTACAAACGCCCGCGCCAGTCAGTTTTTGAAGACAGATGAACGGGACGAAACCAAAGGTACAGGTCGTAGTCGTGAATTACAATGGCAAAGATCATCTGGACTATGCACTCCCCTCAATTCGGGAGACGGCGTACCCAAATTACGATATCGAAGTGGTCGACAACAACTCCTCAGATGGCTCTGTAGAGTACGTACGCGAGAATTACCCCTCTATTTCCGTTACTGAATTGGACCAAAATCGTGGCTGGGCCGGTGGGAACAACGTTGGAATCCGGCATGGACTCAAGAAAGGTGCAGAGTATATCGTACTCGTAAACAACGATATCAGAGTCCATCCCGAATGGTTGTCCGCGGCGGTAGCAGCCGGCGAAGCCCACAGCGATGTCGGTTTCATAGGCTTCGACGTGTACGGGACGGTCTCGTCGGTCCCACTCGAAGAGTTCGAACGAGCAGTAGAGGATTGGGAACGAGCATCACAACACTACACAGACGAATTCATTGATGGAATGGCCTTGTGCATCAAGTCGTTGGTATTCGCCGATATCGGGCTGCTAGACGACGAGTACTTTCTCTATGCCGACGAAACGGATTTCGAGATACGTGGGCAACGTGCGGGGTACAAGCGGATGAAGACTAACGTTCCAGTTTGGCACTATTCATCCGGAACGACAGAAGAGATACCGACTAAGGCCAGTTACTTCGCTATTAGGAACCATATCAGACTCTCTGTCAAACACGAGTCGGTCGTAGGCGTTTTCCGAAAGATTCTGTTGCTGTATTATGTGGGTTGTCACCCGTGGTTTGATGGAGATATGAACGACAGAATTAACCAACGCCGTCGACCGAGGGGGGTCGTTTTCAACTTCTTCCTCGTGACGTACTGTGTACTCTGGAACGTTGTGTACCTCCCGCAAACACTACGAACCAGACGAGAGGAATATCGTCGAATCGACTGTGATGGAAAATAAGGAGGGTTCCTAATGAAGCATGATTCAAACGTACTTCGACGAGGTGGCTACGAGCTAAGTAGGAGTCGAATCCATGATTCGTGAGAGAATACGATGATCGAGCTACTAGTCACAGCACACGGCCTATCACGAGAACTTGTCTGGGACAGGTGGCGAATTCTCGCAGACGAATATCCCGTTAGCGTGACGTTAGTCGTTCCAGAGCGATGGGAGAGTTATTGGTTCAACGAACGTGAAGTCCTCTCTCCAGAACCCGTTCGCGAAGATAATTTCAGAGTCATCACGCTCCCTACGACCGATGTAGAGGATTGGTCCAGCTACTTCTTCCGCTCGATAGACAACGAACTCCGAGAGCTTGAGCCAGACGTAATCTATTCACTTCACGAGGAACACATCTTTGTTAATCATCAGTGGTTGCTGTATCGAAATATCTGGTGTCCCGACGCCAAGTTCATATTCTTCTCTATGAACGCACTCGGAGTACCGAAAGACGAGTGGCATCAGAAACTTCGTTGGTGGCATTTGGAGCGCAACGCAGAGGCAGCGCTCGGACACTATCCTGGCTGTAAGCGGTCTCTCCGGCAAGCGGGATTCGAGCGACCAATATTCATGCAGACGCAGATCGGGCTCAGTGAGAACTTGTTTTACCCAGATACGGCGGCCCGAAACGCAGTTCGTGAGGAACTCGGGTTCGACGACGAGTTCGTCGTCGGATTCACCGGACGCCTCGTCGAGGAGAAAGGCATTTTCGATCTCATAGAGGCAATGCCGTTAGAGGAAACCGATTGGCGGTTACTCATAGTCGGAGACGGTGATATGAGAGGGAAAGTGGAAGACCGTATCGCAAACTGTGGGTTTGAACACCGAGCCCACATGATGGGCTTCGTCGAACAAAAAGAAGTTGCTCGGTACATGCGCGCGATGGACTGCTATGTCCTCGGGTCACACACGACCGACGACTGGATAGACACGTTTCCACTCTCCCCAGTACAGGCGATGGCGACGGAAGTCCCGACGGTGGTATCCGACTCCGGTGCACTACCGTTCCAAGTGGGAGACGCCGGACTCGTCTTCCCAGAAAAGGATGTCGGCACCCTGAAAGAGCATCTACAGTTTCTCGCCGATAACCCCGAGGAACGTCGGAAAATCGGAGAAGCATGTCGCGAACAGGTCATGTCGAAGTTCAGCGCCGAAGCGCTTGCCGAGAACTTCTTCAAAATTCTCGTGCAGGTCTACACCGGCGAATACGAGTATGCCGACGAGGGAGAAAAGTATACACAGTACAAGGCGCATTGACCAACGGAAGACCGACAGACGAGGCATCAGCGGATAGCGGAGACAAGCGGGAATCAAAGATATGTGTGGCATCTGGGGATACGTCGGCTGGGACGACACGGTGACAGTCGACGCTGCGTGGGACGGACTATGCTCGCTGACCGACAGGGGGCCAGACGATTGGGGGCTGTACGTCGACGGCGTTGGTAAAGTCACCGACGAACCGGCCCTCCCATCCGGTTCACACTCCGTACTGTTAGGAAACAGACGTCTGAGTATTCTCGATGTCTCCGCCGCGGGCAACCAGCCGATGTGCACTGATGACGGTCACTGGATAGTGTACAACGGCGAGGTGTACAACTATCGAGAACTCAGGGAGGAACTTCGCGACGACGGATACACGTTCGAATCGGATACGGACACCGAAGTCGTGCTGAAAGCCTATCAGGAGTACGGTACGGACTGCGTCGAACACTTCCGAGGGATGTTCGCGTTCGTGGTCTACGACTCGGACGCCGACCGGATGTTCGCTGCACGCGACCGATTCGGAATCAAGCCGTTCTACTACACGGCGCGGCAGGGTGGTGTAGCGTTCGCTTCCGAAGTTACGTCGTTGCTGGATAGCGGGATAGCAGAAAGGACGCTCGACCCGGTCGGAGTCGACGGGTTCCTGACGTTCGGTTACGTGCCTGCTCCGGCGACGATCATCGAGGGAGTTCGTTCGCTGCCGCCGGGTTCGACGCTAACCTACGAGCGTGACGGTAGCGATCCACACATAGAGTCATATTACGAACTGGAGTTCGACGAATCAGATGGGGAGTACAGTCGCCGACTACGGACCCTTCTAACCGAGAGTATCCAGTTGCGGTTGCGGTCCGACGTGCCGGTAGGTGCTTTCCTGAGTGGCGGGCTTGATTCCTCGTCTATTGTTGCCCTCATGTGTGAGATCGCTCCGAGCGACGCGGATATCCGAACGTACTCCATCGGGTTCAAGGAGGACGCGTACTCCGAAACGACATTCGCCGAAGAGATGGCTGACTACCTCGAAACGGAGCACACCTCACTGTCGGTCACAGCCGACGACGTGGCGGCCGAACTGCCGGACATCGTGGCGGCGATGGACCAGCCATCTGTCGACGGTGTCAACACGTACTTCGTCTCGAAACTCGCGGCCGAAGACGGTATCAAGGTCGCTCTCTCGGGACTCGGAAGCGACGAACTACTGTATGGATACCCGACGTTCGAAGGTATCGACGCACGCTATCGACAGTTTCGGTGGCTTGAGGCGCTTCCGGACAAACTCCGAGGCCCCCTGGGTCGAACCGTCGAACGGGTTGGTCGATTTCTCCCTGAGCAACCTACTGACAAGATTGCCGACATCCTCAGGTCGAAATCCCCGTTCGGGGCCGCGTACATCCTCTCCCGGGGACTGTTTACCACGGCACAGCGACGACGATTGACCAGTGGACAGCGGACGACCGACTGGTCCGAACGAATCGGCAAGGACGTCGAGTGGGACAGAAACACGACAAAAGCTGTCGCCGCAGCCGAGCTGACGTGGTACATGCAGAATCAACTACTCCGTGATACAGACGCGATGTCGATGGCACAGTCACTGGAAGTCCGAGTGCCATTTCTCGATACACAGTTGGCCGAGTTCGCTCTCTCCATCCCAGATGAATCGAAGACCGGCAGCGAGAAGCGAGTACTCAAAGAGGCCGTCGAAGACGTAGTGCCGTCCTCAATAACCGACCGTGAGAAGACTGGGTTCATCTTCCCGATGGATATCTGGTTGAACGAAGAACTTCGACCGGTGCTGGACGCAGTGTTCGAAGACGACTGTCTGCTCCAGCGAGCGAAGCTCGAACCTGCAGCCGCCAGAGACGTTCGCCAATCCTTCGAAAACGGAGAGCTATACTGGCAGGAGCCATGGGCTATCGTCGTGCTTTCGAAGTGGGTCGAGCGCCATCTGTGACCGACTGTGGCCTCACACCAGCGAGGAATACAGATGTCGATACTGCTCACCGACGACATCCAGCGAATAGTGTTCGACCGCCCTGTTCCGCGCTGCCTGTCCAAGGGTCTCCCGACGCTTCGGGTCGGCCAGCACCCACTCAATCCCCCGTGCGAGATCAGTCGGATCGTATGGGGCCGCCAGATATCCCGTCTCCTCGTGGAGGACAGTGTCAGACGGCCCCGTCGCGTCGAAGGCGACGACCGGCGTCCCACACGCCATCGCCTCCGTGACCGTCTGTCCGAACCCTTCGTACCGAGAGGGGACGACCATCACGTCGGCCGCAGCGTACAGTAGGGCGAGACTCTCCTCGTCGTCGAGATAGCCGGTGTAGTGCGTCGGGAGGCCGAAATCCGGCGGATCGACCGGCTCACTCGCGCCGAAGACGATCAGTTCGGGAGCCTGGTCGGACCGTGTCGAGACCTGTTCGATGGCGTCGCGGAGCAGGTCGTATCCCTTTCTGTCGTTGCTGAGTGGTCCGACAGACCCGAAGAGGACGAGCGGTGTGTCGGGCGGCAGACCGAACAGGTCTCGGGCGACGGACTGATCGCGGGGCTTGAACCGCGCTGTGTCGAGTGCGTTCGGGATGATTTCGACGGGACAATCCTCGAAGATGGCACTCTCACGGGCACAGGACGCGAGCCACGAACTGGTCGCGACGACGGTTATGTCCGCCCGTTCCACGGCCCGTTTCTTCCGGCCAAGGGTCACGCTCGACGGGTCGATTGCGTGGTCGCTGTCGAGTTGTGGGCAGTTGCCACAACCGTCGCGGTACCGTGTACAGCCGTCGGCGTAGTGACACCCACCGGTGAGCGGCCACATGTCCGGGAGTCGCCAGACGAGTGGGCGGTCGAACTCGTCGATAGCGCCGGTATCCATGAACCCGCCAGCCACCCAGTTCAGTTGCAGCAGATCCGGGTCGAGTGCCGCGATTCGGCAGTCGAGACGGTCGGGAAGCCAACTCAAAGAGAACTCCGGAGACGGGTCGTACAGAGAGAGCGGAAGCGAGTCGAGATGTGGGCGGAGGCGAGCGAGTACCTTGCCGGAGCGACCTTTCGGACCGACGATAGTCGGGTCGTCCGTCGACTTCCGACGAACGAGCATCCGGGAGTCGACGCCGACGGTCTGGAGCGCGTCGTGGACTCGACGGGTGGCGGTCCCCGCCCCGCCAGCGTCACGCGCCGTTAGTAGCAACGGCCGGACAGTGCTCATAATCGGGAGAGAACGAGAAGCTACTAAATAACAGCGGGACAGGGGGCCGCGACGTCACTGTGACTTCCGCATGATACCGGTGTTGTTGGTTATGCGCATCGACTGGACGTCACGCGTGGAAGCGAACGTCTCGAAGGCATCGTTCCAGGTGATGTCGTCCGAGAGCAGCACTCCACCGGGTTCGAGCCACTCGTATGCGAGTTCGTACTCGAAGAACATGCAGGGTATCGAGTGTTCGGAGTCGTGGAGAAACACGTCGATGCCACCCGTCTCCTGAAGAACGTCGGGGAGTTCCCGCTGACTCTTTCCAATCGTGAGTGACCAGCGGTCTTCGAGACGGTCGGGAACGATCCAGCCGGGTGACTTGTCGCTTGGAATCGCGGCACCGCCGTACTCGTCGAACGTCGCCCGTTTGAACTCGGCTAGTGATTCGTCTGCGTAGAACGGGAAGTCGATAGAATGGAGTGTCCCGTGTCCGTTTTGATGTAGTGCCAATAGGAGGCAGAGTGTCGAGACGCCGTTACAAACACCGGTCTCGACAACGGTCTCCGGTCTGCGTTTCCGCAGTAGTGCATAGCACTCACGGCCAAAGTCAAGACCGATGCTTCCGAGACCTCCCGAACCAGTCATCTCTTGGAGTTCCTCGAGAGCCTCGTCACGCAGTTCACTCACCGGTCCGTTATCGAACTCGCGCACGTATCGTGCGTACTCTCGCTCCTCGAAGAACGTGTCTACGAACTGTGCATGTCGCTCCTCTGCCGATGAAATACCCCGAATCTGGCGGTATCTGGGCCCGACAATCGACCGGACGCCTGAAGGCAAATTGTAGTAGAACCTCGAAAAAACACCCATAGAGATGGCCCACGGCATGGGCCAATAAAAATCCTGCCTCAAGGGGTTCGTGACTGGTCGCGACAGTACCGACCGGCTATTTGTACCCGAGCGACCGGAGCCGGTTCAAGACTTCGCCCTCGTCGGCGTACGCAACGGGTTCGTTCTCGTCGGTGACAGGTTCCAGTTCGTCGACGAACGCCGCGTACCGTTCGTCCAGTGACGCAACCACTGACGGTCGATTACCGGCGGCATTGGCTGTCTCAGACGGGTCCGTTTCGACGTCGTAGAGAGCCACTTCCTCACCGTGGACAGTCTCACAGTAACCGCACTCAAGTGATGACCCACGCTCCGACGCGAGCACGTCGTCCTCAACGTGGTGTATGTACTTCCATCTCGGTGTCCGGACTGCAACCCGACGTTCGGTGTAGGCCTCCTCGGCATACACTGCGTCTCGTTCGTCCCAGTCGTCCGTGTCGTCGATCAGGGGGCGGAGACTCTGACCGTCGGTCGCCGGTCGGTTCTCCACACCGAGGACGTCGTAGACGGTCGGAGCGAGGTCTATCTCCTGAACGAATTCGCTCCGGGTCTGGCCGGACCCGAGACTACAGACGAGCGGAACCCGCATGACGGCGTCGTGCAACCCGTGGTGGTCGAAGAAGATACCGTGTTCCAGTAGTGACTCCCCATGGTCGCTGGTAATAAACAACGCAGTCTCCTCCCAGCGGTTCTGCTCACGGAGCGCATCAACTAGCCGTCCGATTTTGCGGTCCGCGCTCACGACAGCGGCGTCGTAGTGAGCGACCGCTCGTCCCAGTTCCTCGCGAGCGTCGAAGCGTTCGGCAATACTCGTGAGTCGGGTCCGCTGGGCGTCAGTCAGTGCATCGTCGTCGAAGCGGTCGTCCAGAGAACCGTACTCGTACTCCCCCGTGTTAAGAAGTCGTTCGACGTCGTCCTCGGCCGAGAGATACGGCATGTGGGTGTCCATGAGATGCACCAATCCGAAGAACGGTTCCTCGTCGACGTGGTTCAGGAGGTCGGTCGCTGAGTGGTCCTCGTGTATCAACGCCTGTGGTTTCGACTCGGACGCGGCGTCGTACAATCGACGAGCAAGCGCTCCGAGGGCCGGGGCGTACCGATCCACTGCCCGGTACAGAGAGTGAGCGGTCTGGACCAGCGAGTCGGTCGTGTCGGTGTCGGGATCGCTTTCGGGGTAGTGGTCGAACCCTCGGGCGTGCCAGCGGCCGAGGTGTTGGCCAGTCACCACTGTTCGCCACCCGTCGTCGCGGAGCACGGACTGTATCGGCCGCACGGATTCCACGCGTCGTTTCTCCTCGTCGGTCACGAGTTTTCCGTGGTGGTACACCGTCGAAAGTGGGTATCGTCCCGTCTCTATGGCTGTCAGCGACGGATCCGTGTTCGGCGAACACGTGAACGCGTTCTCGAACGCTGTCCCGTCGGCCGCGACGGCGTCGATGTTCGGTGTAAGGCCAGACCCAGTGCCGACACGGTCTGCACGCAATGCGTCGACGACGACTACAATGACGTTTGCTACCATGATTACTTATCAGC
Source organism: Haloarcula sp. S1AR25-4 (assembly GCF_031624555.1). Lineage (NCBI taxonomy): Archaea > Methanobacteriati > Methanobacteriota > Halobacteria > Halobacteriales > Haloarculaceae > Haloarcula > Haloarcula sp. S1AR25-4. The sequence continues at coordinate 609,514 of NZ_JAMQOR010000002.1, forward strand.
GAGCGCAGCGAGGTCCGGTTCCAACACGAGCATCTGTCGGTTCGGTTCGTGCGCCGAATCGACGACGACGAGGTCGTCGTCGTGACTCCACCGAGGGTGGAGATCACAGCGATACACACTCCCAGCGTACTCCGTTTCGAACGTGCCGAGCGTGTGGAGTCGGTCCCGTTTATCGTCCCACACGAACAGGCGTCGGGTGGCGTCCTCGTCTGCGTACGTGTCCGTCAGCATCCAGCGGCCGTCGTCCGACCACGTGTTGTGGCCGTTCTCCTCGATAACACCCTCACCGACGGTCGAGAACGACTCGGACTGATCACGGAACTCGACGAACACCTGTCGGGGGAGTGCGCGTTCGGCCCGGTCACCGAGAACGCGGTCCCGAGCGAAGCGATAGACGGGGCGCACGAGTCGTTTGAGCGTCGGTGACCGCTGTACCGTGTCGACGGTCCGTTGCGAAACCGATGGCTTCGTCGTCCAGATGGTGAACCGGTCGTCGGTGTGCCACCCCATATGCGAGTAGAACTCCGTGTCGGGGAACATGTAGAGGTTCGAGCCGTCCGGGGCCGCGGTGAACAATCGCGTCCCGTGCGAGCCGTTCCCGTCGGCCCAGCGGTGGAAGAACGCGAACCGAGTGCCGCTCGGATTCCAGAGCATGTGTTCGAGCCAGTTGTCACGACGTTCGAAGACCGGTTTCGAATCGACGTTACAGACTTCGGGTGTACTCAGTATCTGTTCGGTGGCACCCGTATCCAGGTCGACCCTGTAGATTCCGTCATCCTCGTGCATCGGTCGATCCCACTTCTGTCGGTCGATACCCCGATAGTTGTAGCCGGGTCGGCAGTGATAGAGACGTTCGTAGTTCGCAGCGAGGGCGAACTCTCCGGAGGGGTGAACGGCGTATATCGGTCGTGGAAGTCGCCGTTCGGTTCCGGTTTCGGTGTCGACCAGCACAGAGACGAACGAGTCGTCGGCCCGGTCGTTGTATAGCACACGGGATTCGTAGTCAGGTGGAAGCCACTGGAGCATCGCCCCCTGTTGCCAGTTGAACGCGGCCGTCTCGCCGAGGGCGACGAACCGCTCCGTTTCGAGGTCCCAGTAACCGACAGTCGCCGTGTCGTCGGCGGTGATCGATCGGCCGTCGAAGTCGGTCCGGTGACAGAGAAGGCGGGACCCAGTCGCGTCGAGTGGCGACTTGTCGTAGTAGCCGAAGAAGTGGCTGTGGGTGGATGGCGTCTCGAAGCGGATAGAGACGGCGTCGCTCATCTCATACCCATCCGGACGCTGGTCATCGAATCGAACAGTCACTGTTAACGTGAATCCATACTGCGTTCCCCGGTGGTAACTGTATCCCTGCGGCCATCAGGATTGATATTTCCGCCCGGTTCGGGGGAGTGCAGTCGGACCTAGCTCTCGTGGAGCATCGTGTAGAGTCCGTCTTGGTCGAGTAACTCTGTATGGGTCCCGGACTCCACGATTCGCCCGTCGCGCATCGCATGTATCGTGTCGGCACTGCTAACTGTCGACAGTCGGTGTGCGACGACCAACAGGCCACACTCTCTGTCCATCGCTTCGAGGGCTGAATGAACCCTCGCTTCGAGCGCGGTGTCGAGGTCGCTCGTCGCTTCATCGAACACGAGGAAATCGGCGTCTGTCAGCAGTGCGCGAGCGATGGCGATGCGCTGGCGTTGGCCCCCAGAGAGACGGACGCCGTCGTCGCCGAGTTCGGTCTCGTACCCACTCGGAAGGTCGTCAAGGAACTCGGATACCTGCGCGATTTCACAGGCCTCGTCAACCTCGGCCTGTGATGCATCTCGGTTCCCGATAGTGACGTTGTACCGCAACGTGTCGTTGAACACGTGTGGTTGCTGTCTGACGACCGCGATACGGTCGCGCCAAGCGTCGATATCGAACTCGGTTATCGGCGTCCCGTCTGCAGTGATACGGCCAGTATCTGGTTCGTACAGACGGGCGACCAAGGAGACGACGGTCGACTTCCCAGCACCAGACGGGCCGACGAACGCCACGAACTCGTCACGTTTCGCGGTGAACGACACCTCATCTAAGACACGTTCGTCGTCGTACGCGAACGATACATCTTCGAACGCGATCTCAGATGTCGGTATCGGCGGGTGGATGCCGTCTGTGTCGACCTCCTGTTGTGCGTCAAGCCGTCTCTGGAAGCGCTGTGTCCGAACGAGATGCGGGAGACGACTGTCCAGTTCGTACAGGAGGTTGTTGAGCGTGTTTACGCGTGGGGCGAGTCGAAAGACGGCGAAGAGGAACACACCCAATCGCGCCAGCGAGAGGGAGGCGACGGTGACGGCAGTATAGATGAGCGCAAAGACGGTAAACGCCGTTATCATCTGATAGAAGTTGTCCATCGCCTCGGCGTTACGCCGAATCCGAACCGAGGCGCTGACGTACCGGTCTACCGCCGTCTCGAAACTATCGAACAGTTCGGATTCGAGGTCGAACAATTTCACGTCACGTATCCCTTGGACGCCTGCCTGGACAGCGTGTTGCACCTGTTCGTTGGCATCAGCGACGTCAGACCCAGCGGCGTAGCCACTCCCCACACGCCGCCGGACGACAAACACTAGGACGCCGAGGATGATGCCAGAGCCGATAGTTAAAACCGGCGCGAGATACACCGCGATGGAGAGGTAGATAAGCGCTATGAGGGACTGTTCGACGAACCGAACGAGTCGGTTGATCGCGTCACTCCCGTACTCCGCCTGGGTGATTATCGCGTTCAGGATTTCGTCGGAGCCGTGAGTGTCAAAGTATGCCACGCGGGCGCTGAGAGCGTCATCGAAGATATCTCGCTGTAGGGACCGAACGAAGGTCAGACCCAGGACTGTTCGAAGATATGCGACGAGAAACGATGCCGTATATCGGACTGCAATGACGGCTGCAACCCCTAAAAGAACGGACTCCAGTGAGAAGGGGATGCCGAGTATTCTGTACGCACGGAAGAACACCGCAGTGATACCATCGGGTTGTGTGGCACTGCCACCCTCTGCGAGTTGAATGATCGGAACGAGGAACGATAGACCAACCCCCTCAAGAAGCGCTGCCACTGCACTCAGGAGAACGATTGCGAGAGACAGAAACGGACGGAATCCGGTGATAGTTCGGATCGCATCGATTTTGTCTCGGAAAGAGATAGACGAAGACATCGTTGCTACTCGTTGAACACAGGAGGGGGCTCAATAAAACGCCCCTTCCTCGACAGGTCGATGCGCCTCGTACCACTCGATGGTCCGCTCCAGTCCCTCCTCGAAGTCCGTCGACGCCTCCCATCCGAACCGCTCTTCAGCGCGGGACGTATCCAGGCGTCGCCGCGGTTGTCCGTCGGGTTTCGAGGTGTCCCACGCCACCTCGCCATCGAACCCCGTCATCTCGACGATGGTCTCGACCAACTCGCGGATGGATATCTCCGTCCCACTGCCCAGATTCACCGGGTCGCTGCTGTCGTAGCGTTCCGTCGCGTCTAAGATACCCTCGGCGGCGTCTTCCACGTAGAGGAACTCGCGTGTTGGCTCACCGGTTCCCCATGCGGTGATACTGTCGGCCCCCGCCTCGCGGGCCTCGATACACTTCCGGACGATGGCGGGGATGACGTGTGCGGTTTCGAGGTCGAAGTCGTCTCGCGGCCCGTAGAGGTTCACCGGGAGGAGGTATATGCTGTCGAAGTCGTACTGGTCGCGGTAGGCCCGGGACTGGGTCAGCAGGGCTTTCTTCGCGATGCCGTAGGGAGCGTTGGTCTCCTCGGGATAGCCGTCGTAGAGGTCGTCTTCGCTAAAGGGGACCTCGGTGTGTTTCGGATACGAACAGATGGTCCCGAGAATCGTACACTTCTCGACGTCGAACTGACGGGCCTGTTCGAGCAGTTCGATGCCCATGACGGCGTTGTCGTAGAAGTACCGGCCGGGGTTCTCTGCGTTGGCACCGATACCGCCGACCGTCGCGGCGAGGTGGAGGACGACGTCGGCGTCAGACTCGACGAACGCCTGTCGGATGGCCGCTTTCTCTCTGAGGTCGTAGTCGTCGCTGCGGGGGACGAACACCTCTACGTCGGACGACCGTGAGCGGAGGTCCTCGACGAGGTGGCTGCCGAGAAAGCCCGCGCCGCCGGTCACCATCACCGTCTTCCCGGCCCAGTAGTCGTCGGTCATCGCCAGTCGACCCGACCGTACCACTTCGGTTTGTTGTTCGCGTACCACTCGATAGTCCGGCGGACACCCTCACGCCAGCTAACCTCGGGTTCCCAGCCAGTCTCCTCGTTGAGTTTCTCGTAGCCGACCAGCAGTTCCTCGACGTCGCTGTCGCCCGGCCGATAGCGGTCCTCGCTCTGGACGATTTCGGGGTCGTCCCAGTACCCCGCTTCGGTCCCGACCGAGAGAATCGTCTCGGTCCACTCGCGCATCGAGATGTTCTCGCCGTACCCGTAGACGTACTCCTCGCCGGGATTGCCGTCGAGTGCGACGTGCATGTGTCCGCGGACGCCGTCGGAGACGTAACACATGTCGCGTTTCGGCGTGAGGTTGCCCAGTTCGACGATGTCCCGTTCGAGGGCCTGCGTAACGATGGTCCCCGTGATGTATCGGGGGTTCTGCCGGGGGCCGTAGTTGTTGAACATCCGGGTCGTGACCCCCGGAAGGCCGTAGGCGTCGTAGAAGTTCATCGTCAGGAAGTCGGCGGCGAGTTTCGAGGTGGCGTAGATGCTCGTCGGGTTGACCGGGGAGCGTTCGCTCAGCAGGACGCGGCCGTCGTCCTCGAAGTCGTGTTTCTCGGCCATCTCCTCCTTTACGTTGCCGTACTCCTCGCTCGTCCCGGCAGTATCGAACTTCGCGATGTCGAGGTCGAGATCCACGATGCTCTGGAGGAGGTTCAGCGTCCCCGTAACGTTCGTATCGACGGTCTCGTAGGGTCGCTCCCACGACTCGCCGACGTGGGCCTGCGCCGCGAGGTGAAAGACGATGCTCTCGTCGTACTCATCGAGCGCAGACAGTGCCTGTGAGACGGAGTGCTTATCCCGGAGGTCACCCCGGTGGACCGTGATGTCGTCTCGGAGGTGTCGGACGTTCCGCAGTTCGCCGCTAGAGGTGGCCCGGACGAACACGTGTACGTTCGCGCCGGCGTCGACGAGGCGTTCAGTGAGGTGTGAACCGACGAAACCGTCCGCACCGGTGACGAACACCGGCCGTTCGTCGAAACGAGCGTCGAGATCCATTCGTCCGATGCAAGCGTACAAGCGGGCTTGTAGTTTCTGGTTACTGAGGTACTTGAAGTGGAAACCGAGTGGGAAGAACCGCGTTCAAGCCCCGTCGTCGAGTGCCGCCGCTACAGTCGCTTCGACGGACTCACTCGCGTCCCAGTCTAGCAGCCGCGCCGCGCGAGAGGTATCGACTTCGAACGACTCTACGAGCGTCTCCTCGCCGGCGCGGGGGTTCTCGACGAGTTCGACGTTACAGTCGAGGCCGTGGTCGGCGGCGGCCGACTGGACTAGCTTCGCCATCTCGTGGACGCTGGGATCCTCGTCGCTGGCGATTTCGAACTTCTCGACGCCGGTCACACCGTCGCGCAGTTGTTCCAGCAGCCGCTCGCTACTCTTGACGTATGCCCGCGCGATGTCTTTGACGTGGACGAAGTTACGAGACTGGGTCCCGGGTTCGTACACCGTCAGCGTCTCGCCGGCCAGCGCACGGTCGAGGAAGAAGTTGATGACGGTCCCTTTCGAGATGCGGTCCCCGTCGACTACGTGGCCGCCGTAGAGGTTCGAGATCATGAACTGGTGGGCCGGGAACGCGCCGTCGGCGAAGGTGTCGATTGCGCGCTCCGAGAGGAGTTTCGTCCGGCCGTACCAGTTGATGGGCGCTCGCGGGTGGTCGGCGGTGATGGGGAACTCCTGTGGGTCGCCGATGACGGCCATCGAGAACGGGAACGCCATGGCGGCACCGGTCTTCCGGCAGAACCACGCGACGTTGTCGGTCCCTTGAACGTTGACCTCGTAGGCCAGATCCGGGTTCTCCTCGCAGTCGTCGACGCCCGAGACGGCGGCCAGATGGAGGACGACGTCGGCACCGTCCAGCGCGGTCTCGAGTCGGTCGCGATTGCGGATGTCGACGTGGTCGACGTCGACGTCGCCGACCGAGCGGACCTTCGCCCTGTAGAAGTTGTCGATGGCGGTGAGGTCCCAGTCGGGGTGTTGGTCTTGCAGTTCGACGAGGACGCGGCTACCGATGTAGCCGGCCGCGCCCGTGATAGCGACGTGTGGCGTTTCTACTGTTCGTTCAGGCATCGGTGAATCTCCGTGCGATGTCGCGAATCCCCTCGCGGAGGGTTGTCTGTGGTTCGAAGCCAGTGCTGCGAAGTCGGTCGAAGTCGACGTGGTAGGAGGGGCCGGGGTGTTCGTCTTCGAGGTAGGTGATGTCGACGGCGCCGACCTCCTCGTCGACGATGTCGGCTATCTCCGAAATCTGGTAGTTGGCGTCGGAACGTCCGACGTTGTACACCGTCTCGTCCCACTCGCCCGGTTCGAGCGCAGCGTGTTTGTAGGCGCGGGCGGCGTCCGAGACGTGGACGAACGGTCGCCAGTTCGACCCGTCGCCGTAGACGGTGAGCGTGCGGCCGGTCAGCGCCCGGAAGACGAAGTAGTTCACGACGAGGTTGAACCGGACACCCGGCGAGTAGCCGAAGTTCGTCGCCATCCGCAGGGCCGTGCCGTCCATCTCGAACTCCTCGCAGTACTCCCGAAGCAGGGTTTCGGAGTCGAGTTTCGTCTCGGCGTAGGGGTTGATGGGGTCGGGCGTGACCGTCTCGTCGATGTCCGTGCTCGTCGCCCGCCCGTAGACGTTACACGAGGAGGCGAAGACGACGTTCTCGACGCCCAACTTCCCGGCGGCTCGGAGGACGTTCTCGGTGCCGTCGTAGTTGACCGCGACCGTCTCCTCGCGCCGGTCGTGGGTGCTGGACGCGCCGGTGATGGCGGCCAGATGGACCACCGTGTCGACGCCGCGCATGGCGCTCTCGACGTCGCCGTACTCGCGGACGTCGCCGCGGCGGAACTCCAGATTGCCGTCGACGGTGCCCATCAGCGCCCGGGGCGACCCGGAGGCGAGGCTATCGAGGACGACCACCTCGCCCACGCGGTCGTCGGCCTGCAGGCGCGGAATCAGGTCGCTCCCGATGTAGCCACACCCGCCCGTGACGAGGACGTCGGTCGTCATCACTCTAGGACGCCCGGCAGGAAGCGGTCCTCGTGGGACTCGATGGTGTCGGCGTAGCGGGTCAGCGTCTCGAAGATGTCTTCGACGCCCTCCTCGAAGGACTGGGCCTGCCCGCCGATCAGATCGTCGTAGCGCTCGTTCTCGATCTCCATCTTGTGGGTCTCGTCCTCGTCACGCGGGTTCTCGAAGTGTTCGACGGCCACGTCCAACTCGAACTCGCTCCCCACGTCGGCGATGGTCTCGGCGATCTCGACGATGGAGATGGCTCGGGTGACCTGATTGTACACGGTCAGGCCCTCGGGCCGGTCGTCGGCGTCGGAAAGGGCCAGTTGCGCGAGGCCTTCGACGGCGTCCTCCAGCGAGACGAACGGCTTGCGCTGTTCGCCCTTGCCGTAGACGGTGACCGGGTAGCCGGCGACGGCCTGTGCACAGAAGCGATGCGTGACCGTCCCGAAGTAGTAGTCGAAGTCGAAGCGCGTCTTCAGGCGGTCGTCCTCTCGGGTTTCGGCGGTCTCGGTCCCGTACGTGATGGCCGTGCGCACGTCCGAGATGGGGATGTCGAACTGCTTGTGGGCCAACCGCATGTTGGCCGCGTCGTGGGACTTCGTGAGGTGGTACCAACTCCCGGCCATCGCGGGGAACGGCACGTCGTCGGCCTCGCCCTGATTCTCCATGGTCGCACCGCCCTCGGGGATGGGGAACTCCGGCGCGCCGTAGACGCCCGTCGTCGTCGTCTCGACGAAGTGCGTATCCGTGAGGTCGTTCTCTTCGAGGCCCCACAGCAGGTTCCGCGTGGCCTGCATGTTGTTGTGCTGGGTGTAGTTCGCTCGCTCGCCGTTGATCTGGGAGTACGGTGCGGAGGGCTGAGCGGCCGCGTGGACGACAGTGTGGGGTTCGTGGACCTGCAGGAGTTCGTCGACGAACGCTCGCTCGGTCAGGTCGCCCTCGACGAAGGACATGTTCGAGACCCCGAGCGTCTCCTCGGCCGCGCGGACGCGCTCGTCGATGGACGCGACGGGGGTGGCGCTCGTCGCGCCGACCTCTTCGACCCACTCGCGGCGGGCGAAGTTGTCCACGAGGAGGACGCGGTCGTCGGTTCGGTTCGCGATGCGCAAGGCGGTGGGCCAACCGATGTAGCCGTCGGCCCCGGTGACGAGAACAGTCATGGTTACTCAACTCGTGAGTAACCATCCGTAGGTAAATATCTTCTGCCGACGACCGGTCGCGCGTCGCTGGGACCGAAACCGACATAGCCCGACCGCGTAATCTGGGGTGTGTGTTGGTGTGGGAACGGGTCGTCGTCGCTCTGTTGCTTCTGAGTGTTCTGGGTGGACTGTTCGTCCACGCGGAGGTCACCGGCGAACGGCGGTGGCCGACTCCACAGGCAGACGACCTCGTGGCGGACTACGACCGCTACGTCGGATCGGAGACGTTCATGATAGGAACGGTCACTGCCGCCGACGGGGCGACGCTCACCGTCCGCTTCGACAGTCATCTGGGGCCAGTCTCGTTGACCGTCTCGGGTGTAGAGAAGTCACCACGACGGGGTGCGACCGTACAAGTCGCCGGAACGGTCGGCCCAGAACACACGTTCCGGGCCGACCGGGTCGTCGTGGTCAACAGTAGCTCCGACGCAAAACTGTACAAGTACGGGGCCTCACTCGTCGGCGTCGCCCTCTTTCTCGCCGCGTTCGTCCGATACTGGCGGCTCGATACGACTCGGTGGGTACTGGAGGCGAGACGCGATGGCTGACCTCCTCACCCACGTGCTGGTCCCGTTCGTTCTGCTGACCGTCGCCGGTTGGCGGGTCGACTGGCTGGACCGCCGCTGGACCGTCCTCTCGATGGGCGGCGCCGCGATACCGGACCTCGTGAAACTGAACCTCGTCCTCGACGCCTCGACGGTCGGTGAGAGGGTAGGTCTCCCGCTGACATACGCCCCGTTCTCGTCGCTGGGCGGCGTTCTTCTCGTCGCAGGGGTGATCACGCTCGCGTTCGAGCGCCGACACTGGCGGCGTGTCTACGGCCTACTGGTTGGCGGCGGTCTGAGCGCACTACTGCTCGACGGGATGCGCGTCTACGCCGACGGCCGCGCCTCCGCGTGGCTCTATCCGTTCACGTACTGGCGCCCACCGACACCGAGCCTCTACGTCTCGTCGGACCCCGCGGTACTCGTCGTGACGCTGGCCATCGCAGCTATCGTGTTCGTGGTAGACGAGCGCCGAACGAGGTCGTGACCGAGATCACCACGTCAATCCCTCGTACGTAATCCCGTCGCGTCGCTCGACAATCCGCCGACCATCGACCACAACGGAGTCGGCCATCGCGTCGAACTCGCCGTCCAGCGCCGCGAACTCGTCCCAGTCGGTCACGACCACCGCGCCCGAGGCCCCCTCCAGCGCCTCGCCGGCGGACGCGGCGTACTCGATGTCGGGATACCGCTCGCGCATGTTTTCGGTCGCCACCGGGTCGTAGGCGACGACATCGGCCCCGCGCTCTTGCAGGCCTTCGATGACCGGAACGGCACGCGTGTTCCGGATGTCGTCCGTGCCGGGCTTGAACGCCAGACCGAGCACGGCGACGCGCTTGCCGGCGACGTCGACGTGGTCGTCCAGTAGGGAGAGCAGGCGCTCGGGTTGGGTGTCGTTCACCTCGACGGCCGCCGAGAGCATGCCGGGGTCGTAGCCCTCCTCGCGGGCAGCCGATATAATTGCATTAGTGTCCTTTGGAAAGCAACTTCCCCCCCAGCCAACCCCACTCCGCAAGAACTGCTCTCCGATGCGGTCGTCGAGGCCGATAGCTTCGGCCACCTCGTAGGCGTCGACGCCGAACTCCTTGCAGACGTTCCCGATGTCGTTGATGAGGCTGACCTTGCTCGCGAGGAAGGTGTTGTTGGCGTACTTTATCATCTCGGCCTCGGCGATGCCCGTCTCGACGACGGGCACGTCGCCGTCGGCGGCCTCGCGAAGGGGTGCGTAGAGAGCGCGTAACTGCTCGAACGCGCGCTCGTCGTCGGCGCCGAAGACGAGTTTGTCGGGGTTTAGGAAGTCCGCGACGGCGGTCCCCTCGCGCTGGAACTCGGGGTTCGAGGCGACGAGGAAGTCCTCGCCGCGGGTCAGGCCCGCCTCGGCGATGCGCGGGGCCAGTCGCTCGTCGGTGGTCCGCGGGATGACCGTCGACTTCGTGACGACGAGGTGCGGGTCGTCGGCGTCGTCGGCGTCGGCGAGCGCCTCGCCGACGGAGGTGGCGCCGGTTTCCATGTACTGCAGGTCGATACTGCCGTCCTCGTTGGAAGGGGTCGGCAGCGCCAGCATCGTCAGGTCCGTCTCGCGGACGACGCCGTAGTCGGTGGTCGCACGCAGCCGGTCGCCGCCGTGTTCGGCGACGAGTTCGTCCAGTCCCGGTTCGTGGATGGGGGACTCGCCCGCGTTGACGGCGTCGACGATGGCCTCGTCTATGTCGATAGTCGTGACCTCGTGACCCAAATCGGCGAGACAGGCCGCGACGGTCGTCCCGACGTAGCCGCTCCCGACGATGCTGACGTTCATCGGGGAGGGGTTGGCAACCACCGCCCTTGAGAATTCGGGTCCTTCGGCGTCGGCGTTCGGCGCTCTCTTCGACCGCCGCCTCGCGGATAACCTCCCAATAACAACGCCGGGCGCTGACGCAGGACCGACCAGTCAGGCGGCCCAGTCGCCGCTCGGACACCAATGGATACTGAACGACTCGTGTCGGTCGGCGTCGCCTGTGTCGTCGTCGTCGCCATCGGCCTCTCGGCCGCGACGCTCGGTTCGTCGATGTCGACCGACCCATCGGACGCGATAGACCCGGATTACGACATGCTCCCCGTCGGTGACGACCGGGCCGGCCAGATAGAGGACGCCGCACAGGACCTCCACGACCGCTACACCGGCAACCCGGCGCCGACCGGTGAGCGGAGCGAACGCGCGAACCGGGACCCGGAGGGGGCCGATACGCGGTCCGCCAGCGAGTCGAACCCCGGCAGCTCGGAGTCGAACTCTGGCAGTTCGAACGACGGCAACGACCAGCAGAACGCCCCCAGCGAGGGAGAAGGCACCGGCGTCGTGCCGACCGAGTCGAACCTGCAAGCGCTCCTCTTCGCGCTCCTCGCGCTGGTGGCGCTCGCGGTGCTCGTAGGCATCGCGTACCGCTACCGCGAGGAAATTATCTCGCTGTTAGGAATGATGGTGGGAGCCAAAGCCCCGCCAGACGAGGGAACCGAGACGTTGCGACCAGCACCAGAAAACGACGTACAGCGAGCGTGGGTCGCCCTACTCCAGCGAGCAGGCATCACGCGGCCACGGACTCGAACGCCGCGAGACTGTGCCCGTGCCGCCGTCGAGACGGGGTTCGACGCCGAGGCGGTCCACCGACTCCGCCGGGCGTTCGAAGACGTCCAGTACGGCGGCGAGTCACCGTCCGGCGAGCGAGTGCGAGTCGCACGCGAATCGCTCCAGTCGCTGGGGGAGGACGACGAATGAGCGAGCGAGCGGTGACCGGCGTCCGGCGTCTCGGGTGGTATCTACTCGTGGTCGTCGGCGTCCTCGCGTTCGCGCTGGCGGTCGTGCCCGGCGGGTCGGGCATCCTCCCGACGGAGACGCTCATCGACCGAGTCGGCAACGAGTACTTCCTGCTCGGGATACTCGGCGGCGTCGGAGTCGGCGTCCTCGGCTGGATGGTCGTCCGCCGAGCGAGAGAGCACGTCACGCAAGCCGATCCGCCGGAACCGGAGACGGTGCGCGACGCGCCGCCGCCGGGCGAGGAGTTCGACCGGTTGGTCGAAGGGATCCCGACGCTCTCGGCCCGAGACGGCGGCGAGGACGCCGAACAGCTCCGTCAGCGGTTGCGGGACGCGGTCGTCGCGACGATGATGCGCGAGGAGGGGCTGAACCGTGAGCGTGCCAGCGAACGGGTCGAGACGGGGGCGTGGACCGACGACCCTGTCGCCGCGCGGTTCCTCGACGAGACGGCCAGGGGCCCCCCACTGAGCGAGCGCGCCCGGCTCGCGCTTCGCGGCGATTCGTGGGTCCAGCACGGCGCAAAAGCGACCGCACAGGCACTCACAGACCGAATCGAGACGGGCGAGGAGAGCAACGGTGGGGACGACGTCGGGAGCGAGACGAATCGGCTCGGCCGGCGAGACGACGGGAGCGACGAGGCATGACGACGGTCCGGACGACCGGCCGCTGGCGCGGCATCGTCGCCGTCGGCCTGTTCGCCGTCGCCGTCGGCGTCCTCGCCGACCGGCCCGCGGTCCTGTTGGTGGGGGTCGTCGGCGCTGGCTTCGCGGCGTACCCCCGGTTGCTCGGGCCGCCGTCGGTCGAACTCGACCTCGAACGCCGCCTCGACGACGGCCACCCCGCCCGTGGCGACCCGGTGACGGTGACGACGCGACTGACGAACACCGGCGACCGGCCACTGACGGACGTGCGCATCGTCGACGGCGTCCCGCCGATGCTCACCGTCGCGTCGGGCAGTCCGCGCCACGCGGCGGTGCTGCGCCCCGGCGAGACGACGGAGTACACCTACGCGGTCGAAGCCGAACACGGCCGCCACCAGTTCGACCCGGCAACGGTCGTCGTCCGGAACGTGACCGGTGCCCACGAGGTGGAGACGACGGTGGCGACGGGCACCGAAATCGACTGCGCCGAGTCCGTCCCGTCGCTCCCGGTGCGCCAGCGAACAAACGGCCACGCGGGCCGTCTGGTCACCGACGACGGCGGCAGCGGCATCGAGTTCCACGCCGTCCGCGAGTACCGACGGGGTGACCCGCTTGGCCGCATCGACTCGAAGCGGTGGGCGCGCACCGGCGAACTCACGACCATCGAATTCCGGGAGGAGCGGCGCACCTCGGTCCTCCTGCTGGTCGACGCCCGCGAACCGGCGTACCGCTCGCAACGCGAGGGGTCGCCCAACGCCGTCGCCCACAGCCTCGCCGCCGTCGAGCGCCTGCTCGCGACGCTCGACGACACCAACGACTTCGTCGGCGTGGCCGCGCTGGGCCGAGAGTTCTGCTGGGCCTCGCCCGGCGCCGGCCCGGACCACCACGCGGACCTCCGCCGACTGCTCGGAACCCATCCGGGCCTGTCGGCGACGCCCCCCGCGCCCGAGGAGGACGGCGACGTCGCTCGCCAGACGGAGATGCTCCGGAAACGGCTCGACGCCGACACGCAGGTACTCGTCTGCTCGCCGCTGACCGACGACGCCATCGTGCGGACCGTCCGGACCTTAGAGGCCGCCTCCCACGCCACGACGGTCCTGAGTCCGGACGTTACCGCCGACGGGACGGTCGGGGAACGGCTTGCACGGACCGAGCGCGAGAACCGGATGCACGCGCTCCGTGAGGCCGGCGTCCCGGTCGTCGACTGGACCCCGACGGACCCACTTGGAACGGTACTGCTCGGCGAGCACCGACGGCGGTGGTCTGCGTGACGGGCGTCGACCACCGGCCCACACCCGTCGCCAGCGCGCTCGCGGTGCTGCTTGCGGGCATCTCGACGGCGCTGCTCGCCCCCGGCCCCGAGCAGCGACTCGCCGTGTTCGGGACGGTTGCGGGCGTCGGCCTGGTCGTGTTCGGCGACCGGGACGACCTGACGGGGGAGTATCCCCGCCTCGTCGGCCGTCTCGTCGTCGCCGTCGGTGCGGTGGTCGTCGTCGCCGCCCTCGCCCACGCCCTGAGCGCGGTCGGCGAGTTCGGCGCACAGGCGGAACTGGTCCCCGGACTGGTCGGCGTCGTCTGCATCGGCCTCGGGACCCGCCCGCTCAGACAGCGCTTCGCCCGCCGGTTCGTCTCGGCGGGGCTGGCCGCCCTCGTACTCGGCGTCGTCCTCACCGGCGTCTTCGAGCGGGCGGACCCGCCCGCACTGCTCGCGGCGACGGCCGCCGCCGTCGTCGCGTGGGACCTCGCGGAACACGCCATCAGCCTCGGCGAGCAGTTGCGGGCCGACGCCCGCACCTACACCGTCGAACTCGTCCACGCCGGCGTGAGCGGCGGCTACGGGGCCGTGCTCGTCGTCGGTGCGATGGTCCTCTACGAGAACGGGGGGACCGGGGTGCCGCTGGGGGCGCTGGCCTTGCTCTTGGCCGCCGCCGTCACGTTGATGGCTGTTCTGTATAACTGACGGTCGGCACCTCGACCTCGTCCAGCAGGTCCGCCACGACGGCGCGTTTCTCGACGTCGTCGACGCGCGCGTCCGGCGTCAGGACGAGCCGATGGGAGAGCACTTCCGGCGCGATCCGAGCCACGTGGTCGGGCGTGACGTAGTCCCGCCCGCGGACGACGGCGAGCGCTCTGGCCGCCTCGAACAGCCGCTGAGTCGCTCGCGGGGAGACGCCCGTCTCGACGCGCTGTTCCTCACGGGTCGCCCGTGCCAGTCGGACGACGTACTTCCGGACCTCCTTCTCGACGTGGACTGCCTCGGGTGCCTGTCGGAGTTCCGCGGGTGCCATCGAGACGGCCTCCGTCACCGTCGGCGTCCGGTCGGTGCGGGCCGCCCGCCGGTCGATGATCTCCAGTTCGCCCGCCTCGTCGGGGTAGCCCAGACTCGTCTTGACGACGAAGCGGTCGACCTGCGCCTCAGGTAGCGGGAACGTGCCGTCCTGCTCGATGGGGTTCTGGGTCGCGATGACGAAGAACGGTTCCGGCAAGGCGTGGGTCTCGCCGTCGATGGTGACCTGCCCCTCCGCCATCGCCTCCAGCAGCGCGGCCTGGGTCTTCGGCGAGGCGCGGTTTATCTCGTCGGCGAGGACGACGTTGCCGAAGATGGGGCCCTCGCGGAACTCGAACTCGTGGGCCTTCTCGTTGAACACGTAGGTGCCGGTGACGTCCGCCGGCAGGAGGTCCGGCGTGAACTGGATGCGCGAGAATTGGAGTCCCAGCGCGTTGGCGAGCGACCGAGCGGTGAGCGTCTTGCCGGTCCCCGGCACGTCTTCCAGGAGGACGTGCCCCCGGGCGAGAAAGCCCGAGAGAACGGTTTCGAGCGTCTCTCGCTCGGTGATGACCGCGCCGGAGACGGTGTCGAGGACGGTTCCGCAGTGGTCGGCGACGGCGTCAGTGTCCGTACTCATCGGACAGTGACAGATGGATTGCGGGCTTAGTTATCCTCGTCCTACCGGGGGCGGCGAGTCGACGGGTCGTCCGCTCTGGGTCGTCCCACAAGCGCTGGGACATCGAGACCGTCGGCGGGAACGAGTATCACGCCTCCCCAGCACACAGCGGTGCCGACCGCGGAGAGCCCCCTCGACCAGCGACGACGCCGGCGGGATGCGTCGCTGTCAGCCACCGGACGCCGAGCGGACCTTGAACTTGCAGGCAGTTTTCCAGCGTGTGTAATAGTTTTACAGAAATACTTATTACCCAATTGTTCATTAATTGCGGTGGACATGAACTATAAATCGGGTACAACTGGATTGGATCGTCGGGATTTCCTCGGTGGGCTAACCGGCGTGTTGGCCGCCGCGGCGTACACGCTGGACGTTCCGGAGACGGTCGCTGGACAGCTCGCCAACGACGAGGACGACGACACGCAGACGGTCGCCTCGCCGGACGGGCGTATCGAAGTGACAGTCGACGTATCGAGTGGCGTACCGACGTACTCGGTAGCCTTCGAGGGAGAGACGTACGTCGACTCGTCGGCGCTCGGCTTCGACTTCCAGAACCAGCAGTCGTTTGGCACCGCAGCGGACGGGACGACGGGACCCGCCCTCACCGTCACCGGAAGCGAGAGCGGCACCGAGACGGAGAACTGGGACCCCATCTGGGACCAGTACGAGAGCGTCACGGCAGACTACAACGTCCTGCGGGTGGGCCTCGCCGAGACGGCCGGGCCGAGCCGCTCGGCGACCCTCGAATTTCGGGTGTTCGACGACGGTCTGGGGTTCCGGATCGCGTTGGGCGAGGCGTTCGCCAGCAACAGCGACAGTGCGGTCGTCACGTCGGAGAACACGCAGTTCAACTTCGCGGGGGACTACACGGCGTGGTGGATCAAAAACGAGTTCGTCAATCCGCGCTTCGAACAGGAGTACGAGGAGACCGCCCTCAGCGACGTCGAGGCCGGAACCCGAACCATCCGCCCCAACGGGAACGCGATCCGAAACGGCGTGCACACGCCGCTTACGGTCAAGGCTTCCGACGACGCCTATCTGAGCGTCCACGAGGCGGACCTGACCGACTACGCGACGATGTCGCTCGCGCCTCGATCCGACAGCGGCGGCACCGACTTCGCCGCCGAACTCGCGCCGCTCCCCGACGGGACCAAGGTGTCGACGGCGGCGCCGACCGTGACGCCGTGGCGGACGATACAGATAGGCACCACTCCGGGTGACCTCGTGGAATCCTCGATGATTCCGCTCCTCAACGACGACCTCGACGAGTCGGTACTGCCGACAGTCGACGGAGAACCGGATACGAGTTGGATAACGCCGAAGAAGTACATCGGCATCTGGTGGACGATGATCGCCGGCAACGCCAACTGGTGGTACAAGTCGGACGCCGAGATAGCGCACAACGGGGACGACCCGGCCGGGTACATCCACGGCGCCCGCACCGAGCGGATGAAGCGGTACATGCGCTTTGCCAGCGAGAACGGCATCGACAGCGTCCTCGTCGAAGGCTGGAACGTCGGCTGGGAGAGCTACATGTCCGGGCCGGGGACGTCGATGGACTTCGGCCAGTCCTCGCCCGACTTCAGCCTGACTGCCGTCACGGACTACGGGCAGTCGCTGTCACCGAGCGTCGAGATGACCGCGCACAACGAGACCGCCGGGAACGTGGACAACTACGAGGAGCAGATTCTAACCGACGACATCTTCCAGTTCTACGAGGACAACGATATTCGGAGCATCAAGAACGGATACGTCTCGGACCCGGGTCTGGTTCACGAGAGTAGCGACGGATCGCCGACGATCAACCACCACTGCCAGATTGCGGTCAATCACCACGAACTGGTCGCCCGCGAGGCGGCGGGGAACCGCCAACTACTCGAACGACACGAAGCCGACAAGCCGACGGGCAAGCGCCGAACGTACCCCAATCTGGCGGCCACGGAGACCGTAAAGGCACAGGAGTTCGACGGCTTCGAGGCCCTCGCCTCCAACCTCGGGGCCGCCCACCACGTCGAGTTACCGTTCACCCGGATGCTGGCAGGCCCGACGAGCTTCCAGCCCGGCATCTTCGACGTGACGTTCAACGACGACACCGGCGGGCAGATTCAGACGACGCGAGCGAAGCAACTCGCCATGTACCCGACGTACAACGCCGGGATGCAGATGGCCGCCGACCGTATCGAGGCCTACATCAATCCCGAACTGGGCGTCGGCGAACTCGTCCAAGCGGCGGCCGGAGACCTCGGTGGGTTCGTCACCGCCGACAACTGGCGCGACGCCTTTGGCACCAACTACGTCGCTGTCGACCCGAACCGAGTGCCGTCCGGGTCGTCGGTGTCGTGGACGGTCACGGACGTTCCGGCGGACGGGACGTACGACCTCCATCTGCGCTACGCCAGCGACGGCGAAACGAACGCGAACCGCGTCCTCGACGCCGGACACGCACAGGCGACGCTCCGAGTGAACGACTCGACGGCGACGCTCGAACTGCCGCTGACGGAGCACTGGGACGACTGGCAGGTGTTCACCACCTCGGTCGAACTCACCGAGGGCGATAACACCGTCGCCGTCGAACTCGACTACGACGACTCCGGCGGGGAGTTCACCGGCGACGTCGGCGGGTTCAACCTCAACACGGTCGCCGTCACCGAGCAGGGTGCGGCGTCACCCGTTCCGAGCGACTACGCCGGCTACACGCCCGAAAACGAGAACTTCGAGACCGAACCCGAATTCGCCTTCCTCGAAGCCGTCCCTGCTGGCGGCTGGGACGACACGACGGTCATCGACGCCGAAATCGGCGACTACACCGTCACGGCACGCGAGTCAGGGGACGAGTGGTTCGTCGGCACGATGACCGGCGACCGCGGGCGGGCACTCGATGTGCCGTTGCAGTTTCTCACACCGGGCTGTGGGAGCGGACAGGCGAACGAGCGCAGCGCCTCTGCGGACGGCTCGAACGCCGTATTCGGGCCGAAGTACGTCGCGGAGATCTACAGCGACGGCATCGACGCGGGCGTCGACGAGGACCCCACGGACGTTCGCATCGACGAGGCGATCGTCGACCCGAGTACGACCGTGCTGGCGTCGGTCGTGCCAAGCGGCGGTCAGGCAATCCGACTGCGGAAGGCCAGCGGCCGGGAGGAGACCGAACTCCCCGAGTACGAACGACCGGAGCAGCGGTACGAGTCCCTCGCTCTGCCCGACGCGGCCGACGTGAGTTTCCCGTTCGAGGTCGAGATAACCGGGTCACACACCGGCCAGTTCATCGGGGGCGAAGAGTTGAACGTCTACGCCAACGGCGAACGGGTAGCCACCGTCCTCGTCCGCTTTTCCTCGACACGGGAGACGGACAGTTTCAGCCTCACCTTCGACCAACCCGGTGAGTACGAGATCACCGTCGGACAGTCTCCCGACGATGCACTCCCGGCACAGACCATCACCGTCCGGGACCCGTACGCCGCCACCCTTCCCGAGCGGTATTCGACGTTCGCGTCCGCGCCCGCGGAGTTCGGTCGCAGCGACGACCGGATCCTCATCAACGCCGCCGGCGAGGACGTCGAGAGCTACGCCGACGAATACGGGACCGTCTACGTAGACGACGGACTCGGTGAGAGCGGCACCGTCACGGCGGCGGTTCTCGACCAGGAACAGACCAACCCGTTCGCCAAGTCGGGTATCATGGTGCGAAACGACATCACTGGCGCCGGCGAGTCGCCCGGATACCTGTTGGTAGCGACGGCACCGCGTCTGGGACCGTTCATGCACGTCGACGCCGACGGTGACGGCCTCGTCGACAGCTTCATCGGAGCGGAAGTGCCCTACAGCTTCCCGACTCACCTCCGACTCGAAAAGGACGGAACGACGTTTACTGGGTTTGCGAGCACCGACGGCGGTTCGACGTTCACCGAAATCGGGACCGTCGACCTCTCCACTGCGGCCGAGAGACAAGACGCGGGGATGTTCGTCACCTCACACAACGAGGGGACAAAGAGCAGAGTCGCGTTCGGCGACTTCGAAATCACGGAGTGAGGCGAGCGACTGCCACTCGCCTGCCCCGTCGTCTCGGGTAACCCGACCCGCCTGACGCGCGGACGCGCCGCGACCGTTCCCGAGCGAGGGTCGTCTCACCCGCCGGTGTCGAGCGTTATCTCCAGTGCCTCGTACTCCTCGATAATCGCGCTGATGCCGCCGACAGAAACGACCTCCCCCTCATAAGCGACGCTGATGCCGTTCTCGATGGGAAAGCGGTTGGTGAACGGCTCGATTAACCCCTGTCGAATCTCGACGACGGGGACGTCCTCCATCTCGACCACCTCGTCGGACGTCGTACGCTGTGCCCGAATCGTCGCTGTCAGGTCGTGGCCCGCCTGTTCGTGGAGCGTCGCGTGGACGATCGCGTTCCTGAGTTGTGGGTACGACTGCGGTAGCTCGTCCGGTTCACAGCGGAACGTTTCTTCTGCGATCCGCCAGTAGTTGCTGATGTACGTGCTAAAGAGGTTGCCGGCGACGGCGGACCGCGTAAGCGAGACAGCGGCCCCGTCGGCCGTCTCGTCTACGAGTAGTTTCGGTTCGTCGTGGACGACGGTCGTGTTGTCGACTGTCAAGAGTGGGCGCGGTTCGTAGGGCCACGACCGCGCGAGACTCGCGTGACTGGAAAGGGCCTCACTGTCCGTGGAGTCCAGCCCCGGTTCCGTCAGGAGGACGAGAACGAGCACGTCCCGGTCGACAGCGGCGGCCAACTCCGCTTGGAACCGCTCGAACGCCGTCGCGGGCAGACAGATGAACACCTCCTCTTTGGCCTCGCTGATGAACTTTCGCCAGCGCTTTCGGATCGTCTGTCTCGACTGTATCAGTTCGACTTCGAGGGCAGAGAGATTCTGGGTAGCTAGCTGCGTGGCGATGTCCTGTTCGAGTTCTTCGAGTTGGGTGGTGATGCCCGTGATGGCGTTCTCGGCCTCCCGTGCGCGCACGATAGAGGGCCTGACGTGGTCGTTGAGGACGACCAACCCTCGCTCGTCCAGTTTCTCACACAGTTCGTAGACGTACCGCTGAGAGACGTCGGAGTCGTCGACGATGTGACTCACTTTGGCCTCGCCGTGTTCGAGAATCGTGAGATACACGTCGATCTCCTTCGACGAGAGGCCGAGAAGACGGAGATTGTCCCGTAGCCGCTGTTTCGTCATAGCTCCTTGTCTACCCCGGGGAGTTTAAAAGATCATCGCCAACTTGCGTGTGACGTATCGCTCTGTACGTCCACCACGCACCATGGTCGTTCGTTTCAGCGCCTGCGCGCTCGATACGTCACGGACCCCGACGGCGTCTCCTTCGGCCGCGTCGCCGGGTTTCCGTCGACCAGTTCGGGACCCCAGTTCTGTTCGTCGGTGGGCACCGGCGTCGACAGTGTGGCCCGCGAGTCCGGGCCGACGCGGTGGGTCGAGACCACCGATAGGTTCAACGGATTCTGTCCCCTAGGACACGCCACAATGATGCTCCCGACGCACGCGCTGGCGGGCATGCTCCTCGGTCTGGCGGCCGGGTACGCCGTCCCGGAGTTCGCCGGCGTGGCCCTCGTCGCGGGCTTGCTCGGCGGAATTCTCCCCGACCTCGATATGTACGTCGGCCACCGTCGAACGCTCCACTATCCGGTGTACTACGCCGCCCTCGCTTCCGGAACGTTCGTCCTCGCATCACTGCTCCCGTCGGCCCTGACCGTCGGCGCGGCCGTCTTGCTCCTCGGCGCGGCGACTCACAGCGTCGCCGACGTCTTCGGCGGCGGCCTCGAACTGCGGCCGTGGGAGGCGACGTCCGACCGCGCGGTGTACGACCACTACAACAGCCGGTGGCTCGAACCCCGTCGCTGGGTCCGCTACGACGGGTCGCCGGGCGACCTCCTGCTCTCGACGGCGCTTTCGGTCCCGCTCTTCTGGAGCGTCGAGGGCGTACTGGAGGGCGTCGTCGCCGCTAGCTTGGGCGTGGCGGTCGTCTACACTGCGCTCCGGCGCGTCTTGCCGACCATCGCCGACGCGATACTCGGCAGCGTCCTCCCGGCACTTCCCCGGCGCGTACGCAGTCGAGTCCCGGAGCGGTACCTGCGGTCGCACTCGGCCGCCGAACAGACGACATCGAGGTAGGCCACACGTGGGCCCCTACGTCGGCGGGAGTGCGACCATCGTCCCGACGGACCAAAGAGTCATGCCGGCCGGGTGACGAACTCCGGTAGCAGCGGTTCGTACCGATGGTAGGGGAATCGAACGGAGTACTGGCTGTCCTCCTCGGCGTGCTCACGCTCTTGCTCGTCGTCGCCGTTCACCGCCGGAACGGCGCCGCGATAGTGAACGCGCTGGTGTCGCTCGTCCTCGCTCTGTGCTCGGTCTTCGTCGCCGGCGGCTTCCAGTCGCCGTGGCTCGCCGTCGACACGCCGGCGCTGCCGGTGTGGGTCACCGTCGCCGGCCTCCTGCACTCGGTGGGGATGCTCGGCCCCTACGAGTCCGTCTGGTGGTGGGACCACCTCACTCACACCGTCTCTGCCGCGCTCGTCGCCGCGCTACTGTACGCCGGCCTCGTCGTCGCCGTGGCCACCGACGCGGCGCTGACGCTCTCGCCGCTCGC
The DNA here is from genome assembly GCF_031624555.1 of Haloarcula sp. S1AR25-4. Taxonomy (NCBI): domain Archaea; kingdom Methanobacteriati; phylum Methanobacteriota; class Halobacteria; order Halobacteriales; family Haloarculaceae; genus Haloarcula; species Haloarcula sp. S1AR25-4. The sequence continues at coordinate 631,479 of NZ_JAMQOR010000002.1, forward strand.
CATCGCCGTCACGACCGTCGTCTACACGTTCCTCCTCGGCGTCTTCTGGGAACTGGGGGAACTGGTCGCGCGGGCCGTCGGCAAGCGCTACGGTATCGAGCCAGTACTCGTCCACTACGGCTGGCGAGACACGGCCTTCGACCTCGCCTTCGACCTCGTGGGTGCTCTCGTCGTGGTCGCACTGGACGTGCGCGTGTTCGTCGCTCTGGCCGACCGCTTCCCCGACGCGACGCAGGCGTTGCTCGCCTGGACCGGCGGCGTCGTCACCGTCGGGTCGGTGGTGATGGCGCTGGGCCTCTACGTCGAGGCGAACGGGTGACGCCGTCGGGCGGTATCCCGCGCTCGCCGACGCCGATAGTGAGGGCAAAGACGCGCCGAACGTCGACGCGAGCGAGACGGGCGTCGCCGAAACGGCGATTCCCGCGGTCGAAATCACGAGAGTCGGCGAGCGAGCCACGAACGGGGCCCCTGCGAGTGAGTGGCGACGATGACGGTCGTCTCGGCGCGTTGGCCGACCGTGCGAGCGGTCGACCCGACGACGACCCGGCGGAGTCGCCCGCGGCCGCCGCCACCGACGACGGTTACGTCCCGTTCCTCCGCGGCCGAGACCAGCGTCTCGGTGACGTCCTCGCCTTCCACTACGTTCGTCGTCGTGGCCACGTCGCCGACGGCGGACGCTGCCTCCGCAACGAGCGTCTCGGCCTCCTCGCGCGTCTCGTCGGCGGCGTCCGGTGCCACCACTCTGAGCACGTCGACGCGGGCGTCGTTCGCGCGGGCGATGGCACGGCTCACGCCCGCCGCGAGGGTCGTGTGCGCCCCGGGGCCGGCGGGGAGGAGAACCGTCTCGACGCCGTCCGCGGTCGGGCCGATCTTCTCGACGAGGACGTCACAGGGGGCCGAGGCCACGACGTCGTCGACGATGTGTCCCATCAGGATGTCGCTGTGCCGGCGGGCGTGCCAGCCCATCAGTATCGCGTCGGCGTCGCAGTCCGTCGCCGCCGTGAGGATGCCGCTGGCGACGCTGTCCGCGACGGCGAGTCGCCCGTCCACGTCGATGCCGGTCCCCTCGGCCGCGTCGATGGCACGGTCGAGTAGCTCGCGGCGATCGCCGCTGAACTCCGCCTTGATGACCTCGTCGCGGAACACCCAGAACGGCGACGACCGGGACTCGCCGACCACGCTGACGACGAAGACGTCACCGTCGCGGTCACGGGCGACGTCGAGGGCCGTCCGCATCAACTGCCCGACGTGATCGGGGTCAGCCACTGAGACGACGACCCGATAGTCTGTCGTCCCTGTGTCGGTCGCCATTGTTCATTGTTAGCACTCTACTGACAAAAGTATTCACTCGCAGCCGCCTGTCGGTGGAGTGACACGCGCCGATGTCAGTAGCCCCCGCCGTCGTCGTCCGGTATCGGCGTCGGCGTGGGTGTCTCCGTCGCCGTCGACGTGGTCGGCCGGTGACCCGCCATCGTCGCCCCCTGTCCGGAACACCCCGCGACCAGCGGCACCGTCACGAGGGCACCGCGTGTCAGAAACGTCCGTCGGTCCATCAGTACCCACCCCCGACGTCGCCACCGCCGCTACCGAGTGGTTGCTCGATGGTCGCCTCGCCGACGCCGACTTTCATGCTCATCCCGGAAAGGTCCGAACTGCCGTGGAACCGACAGTACACGTCGTAGACACCGTCACTATCGAACGTGTGCGTCGCCGTCTCGCCACCCGGCACCTCCACGTCCACCACCCAGTTGTCCGACGCACTGGTGACGGTGTGGGCGTCGCCGTCCTCGTTCGCCCACGTGACCGTCGCGCCCGCCCCGACGTGGACGTTTCGCGGGTCGAACTGACTGTTAACCATCGCGACGTCCGTGGTCGCTTCAACCGATGTCCCGCCACCGCCGCCGGCACAACCAGCGAGTATCCCGGCCACCGCGCCGCCAGTCAATTGGAGCACTGTCCGCCTGTCTGGAGCCATCGTGCTACCTCCGAGTGTGTTGTTCGATCCACAACAGGAAGTAGGTGTGGTACGGGTCGGGTGGCTCACACCGGACCCGAGGATACTGTCCGTCGGCGACCGAAAGCAACGCGAGCGTCCACTCGATACACCGTCGGCGTCCACGCCACTCGCTCGTCCCTGTGGGGCCGCGGAGTGAGTCAGGGCGGCCCGTCTGCGTCGGACACTCTGTGCGACGAGATGCCACACCGCCGTTCGGCCGCCTGAACGGTTGTGACGTTCCGGCCCGTCTGCTCACACTCGCTATCCCGCTGATCCGCTATCACCCAGACGATACCGTCTCGTCGGGGACGTGATTGGTACGTTCCGTATACCGCTATCAGTGAGCGATGACGACGCCGACCTGAGCGGGTATAGCCGAGGAGAGGACGGACAGCCCTATCGAACCGAATCAGGTAGCAACCGATCACACAGCCGCTATCGGTCAGTCCGGGAATGTAGCAGATAGACTGTTGGTTCCATCACCGGCCCTGCTCAAACCCCGAGCGTTTCACGCCAGTCAGTTCGTACCCTGCGCCGGTTATCTCGATGCGACGTGCCAAAATCGAGGGGTCGTGACAGGTTACATAACGAATTACAATACTCACAGGTTTGTGACGTACGGTGTTCACCTCGAGGTGTTACAATGCAATGAATCGACGAAGATGCGGGGTTGGCTTCCCGATACGGCGGTTTGCCAGATATCCCACTATCCGGGCCATGAAATGACCATCGAAGAGACTGATACCGACAACGTCGATCTCGAGCGGCGTGTCGAAAAACTAGAGAGAGAAAACCGGGAGATGCGCCAGACGCTCCAGAAGATGCTGGTAAATCGGCGTGATGTTCTGAAACTGGGACTTGGCGCCGCTGCTGGCGCTGTCGGCCTATCAGTCACCGGCGGCAGTGTGACCGGAAGACACGACGAAACCGGAGAAGTCTGTCAGGACTCGGGCTCAGTTGAAACGACTGGTAGAGCTGTCGACACAGAGCCGAGTGACACGGACGGGACAGCGTCGGACACCCTATCCGCACAATCTGGTAGTACAGAGGTTCTCGAGACAACTAGTATTAGCGATTCCGTGGCGGACGCAGTCGGTCAGGGGAACACTAACTACTACGGACTACTCCAGAGTTACGACTTCGACGCGTCCGAAACGCGGAAAATCTATGGAATCCACTCGCAGTTGGATGCGTCCGCCAAAGACACTAACGATGGCGATTTAACCGCTATTTACTGTGCAGCGAGGACGAGCGATCAGGACGTGTGGGCGTTGAACCCACTCGTCGAGATTACGGACGACGGGGACGGCTACAGCGGTGCCAATAGCTACGCGATAGAGGCCGACGTAAACACCGACGTCGACGGGATTGGGCGCGGCCTGCTGTTGAGCGGAGTCGGGCGAGGCGAAGCCGATGTGGCAGTCCGTGTGGAACGCATGGAAGGTGTCTGGCAAAGCGCTATCGAGACGAAAGACGTGCGGAACTACCACGTGAAAGCGATGGACGCGGACGACAATCTCGTCTTTGGCGTCCAATCGTCTGGCAACGTGGATCTGTCCGATGGGGATATCTTCAACGTCAACACTCTGAAAGGTTCTATCTCGGAAGATCTCGATATAAACATCGGTGGACAAGTCCGGCTCACCATACAGAGCGACGGTGGATTCGGGTTTTTCAACGATTCCGGGACAAAGATAGCCGATATGGATTCGAGTGGAAATCTCACGCTGGCCGGTGGGCTGACCGAGAACAGTACACACTAACGGTCACGAGACGTCCGATAGCCACCGAGAAGACGTTGTTCCTGTCTTGTGTGGACATCCCCACGGAGTCCTCGAACCGTATCCGACGATCATCTGGCCTCGAACGACCAGTAGCCATCCAATCGAGTTGCTACGCCACTCGAGTACAGAGACCCCTGCGCTGGTTGCGTGCGGGGACGACAGAAGCGGGCGTCGGCGACGTCGAGCGCCGTCGTTCTCCGACCGGCGGAGTGAGAGTCCCCGGCAGACAACTGCTGTTGTGGCACTCCGAAGACCGGACAGCAGACCGGCAGCCTGTCCCGAGATTCGAGGGTATTTTGTCACAGAGCGCGTTGTTCCCGTAGATGCCCGACAGAGACGGGTCGTGGAGCGAGGGGTGGCCATCGCCCCGCGTTGCAACGGATATACAGCTAGTGATAGGTGCCGTAGGGCTCCTCTGGCTGGTGACGCTGGGCCCGGGAGTCGCGTCGACGCCACTTCGGTTCGTCGTCGCGGGTCTCATCACGCTGTTCGTTCCCGGCTACGCGCTCCTCGCAGCACTGTTTCCGGGAAGCGGCACGGACGACGAGAGGACTGTCTCGGCAACTGTCGGGAGCGGCGAACTGTCCGGGAACGGCGTCGACGGCTTCGAGCGGGTGGTGCTCGCCGTCGGCGCGTCGATAGCGCTCGTCTCGCTGACTGGGGTGGCGCTGAACGTCACACCGTGGGGACTGAGACTGATCCCGGTGCTCGCCGCACTGACACTCGTTACGCTCCCGTCTGTGCTCGTCGCTGCTGTGCGGCGACGGCGACTGTCCCCCGACGTTCGGTACGAGCCCGAAATCGTGGCGACCGTTCACAGCAGTCTCAGAGCGGTCACGAACCCGAACGACCGAGTCGACGGACTACTCACCGTTGTGCTGTTGCTGAGCGTCTGTCTGGCCGTGGGTACGGTCGCATACACCACGTCGACCCCGACGGACAGAGCGGAGTTCTCGGAACTGTATCTGTTGACCGAAACCGAGGACGGCGAACTCGTCGCCGGAGGCTACCCGGAGACGTTGCAGACCGGTTCCCAACAACCGATCGTCGTGGGTATCGGGAACTACGAGGACGACCCGACGAACTACACCGTCGTCGCTGAACTCCAGCGAGTCAGACCGGACGGGAACCGGTCGGTCGTCACCGAGCGACAGGTCCTCGACCGGTTCTCGCGCCGCGTGGCAGCGAGCGAGAGCGAGCAGTTCCGGCGGACGCTCGCAGCGCCACGGGTACGGGGCGAGCGACTCCGAGTACAGTTCCGACTGTATCGCGGCGACGCACAGTCGCCGTATCAGACGGCACGGCTCTGGGTGTCCGTCCCAGACGGGGCGTAGCCACAGAGGCGCGAACCCGGTTCGAAGAAGAACAAGACTCTTACCAGATAGCGTACAGTGTACGTACAACCCCGTTTGACGGGACCTAATCGCCCCGCTATGTCACTCGACGCTGAACCTCCGCAGACGGCACCCGAGACGCCGGCGCGGTCGACGGCCGACATCGTCGGACCCGACTCCGACGCCGTGCCGACGGTGAGTGTCGTGTTGCCGACGATGAACGAAGAGGAAGGGATCGCCGAATGTATCGAGCGGATACGGAACGCGCTGGCGGCGCTCGACCTGACCGGCGAGATCATCATCAGCGACGCCTCGGACGACCGGACGCCGGACATCGCACGGGAGATGGGTGCGACGGTGGTCGAACCGGACGAGCCGGGATACGGATACGCATATCGATACGCGTTCGAGTACGCTCGTGGCGACTATCTGGTGATGGGGGACGCAGATACGACCTACGACTTCGAGGAACTGCCGAAGTTGCTCTCGCTCGTCCGTGATGAAGGTGCGGACATCGCCATGGGGAGCCGACTCGACGGCGAAATCAGACCGGGTGCGATGCCAGCGCTGCACCAGTACGTCGGAAACCCGCTGTTGACGAAGTTCCTGAACGTGTTTTACGACGCTGGCGTCTCCGACGCACACTCCGGCTTCCGAGTGTTCACCCGCGATGCCCTACAGCAGTTGGAGTTGACCACCGACGGGATGGAGTTCGCCAGCGAGATGATAATGGACGCCGGCGCGAAGGGACTGGACATCAGGGAGGTCCCGATTACGTACCACCCGCGCGAGGGAGACGCGAAACTTGACAGTTTCAGGGACGGCTGGCGACACGTGAAGTTCATGCTCGAGAACGCACCCGGCTATCTCTTCTCTGTCCCGGGGATGGTGATGGGCGGTGTGGGACTCGCGGTGCTGGTACTCGGCTTTCTGAACCTCTCTATCTCCGGCCAACCGATCGGTATTCACTCGATGATCGCCGGGAGTCTGCTGTCGATACTCGGGTTTCAGGTCGGTAGCTTCGGGTTGCTCAGCGACATCGCGACGGACCCGATCCGTCGACCGTCCGACCCGCTGACCACCTACATCCGCGACTCGTTCACGCTCGAACGGGGGCTGGTCACCGGGTCCACCGTCTTCGCAGTCGGTGCGCTGACCGCGAGCTACCTGATTTACAACTGGGTGGCGAGTGACTTCACCAGACTCCCGTCGATACGGATGGACGTACTGGCGTTTACCACCATCGTCCTCGGCATTCAGATCGTGTTCAGTTCGTTCTTCATGAGCATCACCAGCAGACCCGCCGATAGATGAGTTCGGCCGACGTCAGTGTCCTCCTCTTGACGAAAAACGGGCTCCCGGACGTGCGCCGAGTGTTCGAGCGGGTTCGGGCACAGTCGACGGACCGAGACGTGGAAATCGTGGTCGTCGATTCGGGGTCGACCGACGGGACGACCAGCGTCGCCGAGACGTACGCCGACGTGTTCGTAGAAATCCCACCCGAGGACTTCCACCACGGCCGGACCCGGAACCTGGCTGCCGAACAGGCGAGCGGTGACGTGCTGGTGTACCTGACACAGGACGCGGTGCCCGCAGACGACGAGTGGTTAGCACGACTCACCGCGCCGCTCGCTGACCCGGATGTCGGCATCGCGTACGGACGGCAAGTCGCGAAAGACGGGGCGAAACCGATGGAGCAGTTCTTCTACTCGTATTTTTACCCCGAGGAGGAGCGGACGCTCGACCACACCGCGACGCGTGACGAACGACGCTTCTATCTGGAGCACATCTACATCTCCGACGTGTGTGCCGCGATGGAACGGGGCGTCTGGAAGTCGGTTCGCTTCGAGGACGACGTGGCGATGTCTGAGGACAAGGACTTCGCGCTCCGGGCGCTTAGAGCGGGCCACGGAATCGTGTACGAACCGAGCGCAGTCGTCCGTCACTCACACGATTACTCCCTCCGCTCGCTGTTCGTCAGACGGTTCAAAGACGGCGCGGCCTTCGCACGAATCGCGTCGACTGGCGACGACACGTTTCTCAGCGACGGAATCGACTATCTACTGGCCGAACTCCGGTTCCTCGTCGACGAAGGGTACGCGGCGTGGCTCCCGTACGCCCTGCTCTACGACGCGATATACTACGTCGCGTTCCAGTTCGGCAAGGCAGTCGGGCGATTGTCGTAACGTTCGATACCATCACGACCGCACGGAGTTCAGCGGCGCGATCAGGTGTAGACGACCGCCGAGTCGGTCGTGTAGATGACACTCTCGTTCCGGAACGTCCCGTTGGTGTCCGCGGGGTCGAAGTGCACCCATCCGGAGGGGGTCGGTCCGAAGTAGAGTCGGTCGTTGCGCGGATACTCCAAGACGACGTACGTCCCCGTCGCGTTCACACCGGATTTGATAGTCTCCGGACGCGTCTCGACGAGGGTCTGGCCGAGCGGTGACACGACTTCCCGGACGTTCGCGTCGCCGACGACCCGACCTCGTGTCCCGTATTCGTCGACGAACTCCGCCGTCGCGTACAGTTGCGGGGAGAACTCCTGTTCGGCCTCACCTGTCGCGTAGTTCGGCGTCCCGACACCGAGGTCGTAGGCCGGGACCATCAGCACGCCGAAGACGAGCAGACAGGCGAATACGACCCGTCGGAGGCCCGTCTCTGCCGGTCTGTTCCGGAGGACGGCGACCACGCCGAGCCAGCCACAGACGACGACCCAAACCGTGAGCGGCCGACGGAACTCGAGCATCCCAGCCAGCCATCCGAGCAGTCCGAGTGCAGCCGCGAGACCGCCGAACGCGACGCTCGTCAGAAGAAACGGCGAGACAGACTCATCGCGTCGGAGCGTCGTCCCGAGCGCAAACACCGAGAGCGATCCGAGTACCCCCGCGTACCCCCACGGCACGAGGAAGTTCTGCGTGTGGTACGCCGCATTATCGAGGAACTTCGCTACCGGACCGCCGTCGGAGACGGCACCGGTAGAGCCGTCCGGTGATGGACTGCCGGATTGGTTAGGGTTCGAATCCGGGGCCCCGGAAGCCGGGACGACGAGACCGACGATTTTCCCGAGGAACCGTCGCCCGGACTCGAACTGGGCCAGTACGGCCACGAGAACGCCGCCGCTCCCGAGGGCACCGGCGACGTATCGCAGCGGCGTCGCCGAATCGGCCTCGGTGAACTGCGAGAGCGACCACGTCACAGCGGCGTAGCTTCCGAGAAAGAGCATCGCGTACAGCGTCGTCAGGTGGTGCGTGAACGCCAGTACGAGCAGTCCGAGACCGGTGAGCAATTGCATCCGGGTCGAGGACGGACGACGTGAGAGAAACAGCGTCGAGACGACGAACGTCACGAGGACCAGCCCCATCGACGGCCGGCGGAACGACGTGTAAAAATACAGGAGCGGGGTCCAGCAGAGCAACGGCACGAGCGCGGTACTCGGCCGCGCCGTCACGGTCCGGGCCGCGACGACGACGAGCGCGAGCGTCGTCCAGACGAAGACGACGGGGAGGAGTTGCGTGACCAGGACTCGGCCCTCGACGCCGGGGACGACAGGGAGCCCAGTGACACGCGCGAGTACCGCTGTGAGGAAGTGGAGCCCCGGCGTGGCCTGAAACCCCCACGCGTCGTGGACCGCCGGCGGAATCGGCCACCCGTGTTCGAGCACGTTCTTCGTGATGACAGCCTCGCCGTGTGCGTCCCGTCCAGAGAGCCACCCCCAGTTGTCGACCTGAAAGACGAGCGGGAGAACGCCCGCGGCGACGTACGTAGCAATCGGCGACCGGAACCGGACAGCGGCGGCGAGAAACGCCACGGTGCCGACTGCGAGGAGCGCGAGGGATTCGAGCCGACTCCCCCACAGCAAGACGACACCGGCAAGCAGTGAGAGGATAGCGGCTACCTTCGTGTCGCGTTCCATCCGTTAGCGCCGTCTTCCCGTGCAGAACAAATAGCCGTTGGGTTCGGGACTAGTCCGCGACCCGAGCGTCGCTGGTGTCGTTCTGTGCGGACAGCGACGACGAGTTCACTGGATAGATTGTGACATTTTTATAAGCCATATACTCTGTTGATGAAGTCTGGTCATTTGCTACCGCACCGAGTTTAATGACATCAACCTCTCCCTCTACTTCAGGGAAGTATGCGTAGTAAGTACTGTTTCCAGTCCCATGGTATGTATTTGCGTAGGGATAGTACTCATCTGACCAGCCCACAGCAACACGTGTAGATGATTCTTCGTGGTAATGCACCGCGACGTGTGGAGTCACATTTGCTGAACGATTGACGGCGAACCGGACCAATACCCCCTCAGAACCGGCCCGTACCTGATTTTGTAGCACCCGAGTCGCAAACGCTTCGTTTCGGGAGGGGCTTGCGTACCACTTGAGTGCAAGATCGCCATCTGCTCTGTAAGTGAAGTGTCTAACCGGTCCTAATTGTTCGAACTGCCATTCATTACGATTATCTAATGATAGTGACCGACCATTTTCGTCCTCAGAGAGAGTTTTCTGATCAATTCGATAAATTGTAACACTCTCGTCTTCATAGACTTGTTCTCCAAAGTACTCATATTTTGAGATGGGGAGTTCTGCACCGTTCCCGGGGCCACCCCAAAGTTTTTGATGGGCTACCCATCCCTCAAAAATCCCATTTGTCCGATGTGCTTCGTCAACGAAAATGTAATCCACGTTGTAGCTGGAGAGAAGTCGAGCTGTTTCGGTATAATTTGAGCTCCAGATCATTTTCGCTGCGTCCGCATCACGCTGTGGGTTCGGATTTGTTGTGCCGTAGTGCCCCGTAACCGTAGTCACATTTGATTCAGCCAATGCCCAGGTACTATCTGGAACGCCAGCAAGTACAGTGTCGCTTCCATTTGCATGAGTTTTAAGATATTCATAACCACCCTGGTTTGGTGTGCCAGCAGAGTCTGGCCAAGGAGTATTTGTGTTAGTTATCTTTTGATCAATCCCTGACGAGTACCCAGAACCAACCAACAGACCGGACGAGATGACAGATAGAATTATTACTGCTGTAATGGCAACTTCCTGAAAACGCACTTGTCTTTTTTCACGTGTTGGTATTAGTTCAATAATACCACCGGCGACGAAGCCAATTCCAATAGCTGCTGTGAATACAAGGAACACGTAGTATCTCCAGACAGGACCTTTCCAAATGTTGAAATTGTAACCCCAGAACCACACCGCTGAAAAGCCAGTAAGAACAATAATGCAAAGAGCAGCAAGGTCATGTTTTGGTCGGAATGAAATGTACTGGTCTTCAAATAAAGCAGGGTAAAATCTCATCGAAATGCCAATAAATAACGATATTAGCCCAGCGGCAAATACCGGGAGATAGGTCATTGTGAGATGAGGAACAATTCCTGAAGTTCCGATAGCCATCTCTTTAGTCATGTTCGCAAGTGGAGAGTCCATGAAATGAAGACCATAGGTGGTCAGGGTATCGTACCACCACTCTGCTGATATCAAGAAATACAGTGCAACACCAGGGGCTGTAGTCATGGATAGACGAATAATAAGTCTCAAACGCTGGTCGAAACGGGTCCCCAGGCCTTCGGAACCCAACATCGGATAAGAAATTATGAACACAGCGGCAACCACTGTCCACGTGTAGACCATCAACTGAGCAGCCAAAAGGTGGCTGTGGAATACTAATGCCGTTCCGAGTCCCATTATCAGACCACTCCGAACTCGACGCTGAGTGAGGTGGTTAACGAACGAGATGGTCGCTAAAAAGAACAAAGGAGTCGCAATAATGAAACTTACCTGATCGGGCATTGTCGAAGGGTAGACGCCAATAGAGCCGGCGATAAGAGCGCCATAAACATTGGTATATTGATAGACGAAGTATGCCAGAGCCACGGGAGTTAGGGCCCAGACGAGCAACTGGACTACGGGATATAATTCCTTTATCGGAATGCCAGTTAGTACCGAGAGGTAGGCCGGGATGCTTTCGAAAATCGTAGGATAATTCATCAGAATACCGCCGCGCCAGTTCGGATCATAGAACGTGTGCTGGGGGAACTTCCGGATCAATAATTGGCTGATCCGCATGTGATACCCAACGTCGTTCCACTGCATCAGTCCCATACTGGTGGGATACCGTGCGATGATTCCAGCAATATATAAAAATCCGAGCGCTGCAATCAGTCGCCAGTTTTGATCGCTAGTAGCTTCTCGAACTCGTTCAATCACAATTCTTCTCTATGTGGTTTGTTATAAAACTCAAACGGTCTGTGTGTGTTTTCATTCGTGCGTAATCTCCAATATTCCCATTATCGCTCACCCGCTTGCGCCAGATGTTTACAGCCCAGTATTTAGGTCGTAAAGTCGCCCAACCCGTGCTAGTCGGCCTCGTGAGACTCCTGTTGGGTCTGCCACCCACGTGACTCGGTCCCGACGAGAACCAACAGACATAGCGGTTCCTTTCCAGTCGGAAAGGAAATCCATTGTGATTCACGCCAGAAGATGTGTGACGTTCCCAATCAGATATCGGAGTCGGAATCTCCGGGCGGTAGGAAGCGCTTACTTGGGGTCTTGGTTCGTCTTCTCACCGACGAGACAGATAGTTAGGGTTTTACTAATGTAGCGTTTTAGTGTGCCTATGCATACTGTCGCTGTCATGCCGGTCTACAACGGCGCCGAGACGGTTCGAGACGTCGTCGACCGGGTGCCGTGGGACACCGTCGACGAACTGTACATGGTCGACGACGGCAGCACCGACGATAGCTGGGACGTGCTGACGACGCTCGAATCGGAATACGACGAGATTCGTGCCTTCCAGCACGACGAGAACAAGGGCTACGGAGGCGGACAGAAGACGCTGTACGACGAAGTGCTCGACCGAGGCGGCGATATCGCCGTCATGATCCACCAGGACGAACACTACGCCCCCGAGGAGATACCGGAGGTCGTCGAACCCATCGAGAACGAGGACGACACCGAAATCGTCTTCGCACCCCGGTACGGGATGCTCTCGGGCGGCTATCCGCTCCATCGGTATCTCGGGAACCGAATCCTGACGACGTTCCAGAACGTCACGCTCGGGACGGACCTCTACGAGTTCCACACCGGGTTCCGAGCGTACTCCGCGGCGGCCCTCGAAGAGATCGACTACCACAACTGCACCGACCAGTTCCACTTCGATACGGACGTCGTCGGCGAGATTCAGCGCGCCGGGCTCTACGACAACCTCAAAGAGGTCCCGACCGACTGCTACTACGACGACAACGCGAGCGCGAACCCGTGGATCTTCTCGTATACCCTGAACTGTGCAAAGAGCGTCGTGAACTACCGGTTCGGGCCCGACTCGCCCCAGAGTTCGCAGGCCCCGGTCTCGACGTCCGACGACTGACTCGCTCAGGAGTTCGTGACGATTATCACGATCGAGACGAGCGAAAGCCCGAACCCGAAGAGTAACATCGGATTATAATCGGTCCCGAACAGGACCACGTCGCCGATTGCGGTAAACAGCGCCCAGAGCAGCAGTGCGACCGCAGTGACGATGCCGACTTCGAGTTCGCTCAACGGCGCGAACAGGAGCAAGCGACCGACGAAGGCCGCGCCGATGGAGAAGAGGACCAGCGGCATCAGGAAGAATTCGACGAGGAAGTCTATCTGTGTCAGTTTAGCCAGAGAGAGGTCGCCGATATCGTTAGTGATGACCTTCATCGTGATATTTCCGGCCGCACCGAACAGACTCGACAGGGCAACGAGTGCCCACAGAGTGGGTCGCATATCGGGTCATTCGCGTTGTCGCTTTTATTCTTTCCTACTCTGTGAAAGCATGTCCTTCACTGTCTGCCAAACGGGTCCGTGAGGAGGGCGACGGCATCTGTCCCTGCCAGTCCGACGTGTCCGAACCGGGTGTACCCGCCGGAGAGTAGCGTCAGGACCAACTTACCGAACCGTGTGCCGAGTGACCGTTCCGGTGAGTGGATCTGTGCCCGCCGCCGGTCGTATCGCTGTCTGCGTTCGATCACGCGGCGAAGCCACGTCTCGTCGACGACGAGAGCGTCCGAGTCCACCGCGTCGATAGCGTCGAGCAGTGGCGACCACCGCTCGGCGAGCGACAGATAGTGTTCTGTCGGATAGGACAGTTCTCTGTCGACCTTCTGTCTGATACCCGAGGCGACGCCGATATCTTGGCTCTCGTGGATCCGATAGGTGAGGAGTCGGTCGCCGATGTCGACGAGACCACCGGTCATCGCCGCCCAGAACGCGAGATAGGCGTCGTGGTTCCACGACGGCGGAATGGGGAGCGCGACCGATCGGAGAGCGGCGTCGAACAGCGCCGTCGCACCTTGGACGAAGTTCCGGCCTAAGAGCTCCGAGATGGCGGCCGTCGGCTCCAGTGCGCTCTCCGGTTCGTGGGAGTCGTGAATCGTCTCCCAGAGAGTCGTCGCCGGGGTGTCGGCGTCCTCGAACAGGAGTTCCGAATCGTGACAGACGAGTCGGGCGTCCGGTGTGGCCCGGTAGGCGTCTAGCTGGGTTTCGAGTTTGGTTTCGTCCCAGATGTCGTCTTGGTCCGACAGCGCGATGACCGACCCCGAACAGGCGGCGATGCACTGCTCGAAGTTCTTCGTCACCCCCAGTTGGCGGTCGTTCTCGATGACGGTCACGGTGTCGGGGTGCGCCGCAGCGAACGAACGCAGTCGGTCGCGAGTCCCATCGGTCGACCCGTCGTCGCTGACGACGATTTCGTCGGGTGGCCGGGTCTGGTCGACGATGCTCTGCAGTTGGGGTTCGAGGTACGCACCCGCGTTGTAGGTACAGAGCGCGACGGAGACCATCATACGGACTCACCTGCCCGGAAACTGTATCTGACCGTCCATCTGACCTGCCGTGACAGCAACATCGCCACTACGTAGAGGAACCCACCGAGGAAGATGTTCCCAACGAGAGCCAGCGGCGTCGTCACTCCGAACGTCTGACGAACGAGCAGTAAGCCGGCCGTCATGGCGACGGCAGACAGAACCGAGTGGGCGATCTGTCTCGCGGGTATCTCGATAGAGAGGAACTGTGCGACGAAATAGCCGTGTGCAACGGTGTTGAGCAGGAAAGAGAGAGCGGTCGCGGCCGCTGCCCCGACGATTCCGTAGGCTTGAATCAGGACGACATTGAACACGACGTTGACGGCGATAGCGAGGACCGTCGCCATCGCCGCGAGGTCCGGTCGGTCTATCGCCTGGAGGGTTCGACCCAGCACGGCGTGGACGGATTGAAACACCTTCTCGCCCATCAGTACGACGAGCGCCACTGCTGCGATGGTGTACTCCGGCGCGAAGACGAACGCCAGAATCGCGTCGGCGTACAGTAACGCCCCGAAGAAGGACGGAACCGCGACGAATATCGAGAGCGCGAGCATGTGCGGCAGTAACTGCTCGATGCGGCGTTTGCTCCCGTCGGCGTCCCACGCGCTGATCTGTGGGAAGATAGTGTCCGAGAGGGCCGCCGAGAACGTCATCACGGTCATCGAAACGCGCCACGCGATCTCGTAGGCGGTGACCGACGCGGGGGCGACGAACAACCCGAGGACGAGGACGTCGATCCAGTTGTACGCGTAGCCGCCGATGTCGGAGACGACGTTGTAGCGAGCGTACCTGACGAGCGAGCGAGCGGTCGCAACGGCGGGGCGTCCCGGTGTCGCTCGGAGCGTGGCGACGGCCCACAGCAGTGCGACGACGTTGCCTCCGAGCAGTCCGTACACCGGCGCGAGAGCCCCGTACCCGAACTGGACGAGTACGACACCGATCCCGACCCAGCCAGCGTACTTGCTGAACATGATGGGGGCGCTCGCACTGACACGGAGTTCGCCCCGAACGGCCGCGGTACAGACGAGTGCCGCTTCCTGTACGGCGAGCGTGAGTACCAACAGCGATGCCAGAGGGGCCCCGAGATACGCGGCGATCTGCCCGCGAAAGAGGAGGACGACGCCGCCGACGAGGAGCAGTGGCACCGTCTTGAGCACCAACGACGTCGCGACGACGACGCCCGCCCGGTCGCCCTCACTGATTCGCTTCTCGACGGCACCACGAAGCCCCATGTCGGCAGGGATAGAGAGGAGGCCGAGGAGCGCTTCGAAGAGGATGGCTGGAGCGAATCCCGCACCACCCAGCACCTGTGAAAAGTAGGCCGTCCCGGCAAAGAGGAGAAGCGCTTTTCCAGCATTAGCGAGGAAAAGCGTCGTCGCGGACCGACCGATTCTCATATGCTCACCTGTGTCCCGCCGGGTATAATTATTGCAATTCCGGTCGACGGAGCAGGGTCCGGGTCACGCCGAACCAGTACGAATAAATCCCAGATTGCGAACAGTACGGACATGAGCAACCAGCGTGTTCTCGTCGTCGGGGCATCCGGTCTCGTCGGCACGAACGTGGTACAGGACTGTCGAGCCCGTGGCGTCGACGTCACTGGAACGTACCGCTCCGAGCAAACAGCGACGGCCGACGTCGAACTGGACAAGACGGACGAAGAGCAGGCCCGGTCGGTGTTCGAATCCGTCGACCCGGACGCCGTCGTCGACACCGCCGCGTTCCACGCCGTCGACGACTGCGAGACGAACCGCGCCAAGGCGTGGGAAGTCAACGCCGAGGGAACGTTCACGCTGGCGGCCCTCGCAAACGAGTTCGACGCGCACTACCTGTACGTCTCCTCTGATTACGTGTTTGCCGGGAACAGCGACGAGACACCCTACCGGGAGTCAGACGCCGTTGCACCGCTGAACTACTACGCGGAGACGAAGTACGCCGCCGAGCGTGCAGCGCGTGTGGCCGAGCGAGCCACCATCGTGCGGCCGAGCGTCATCTACGGCCTCGAAAGCGCGAACTTCGTGACGTGGGCGCTCGGCGAACTCGAGTCCGGGAACGCGATAGACATCGTCGACGATCAGGTGTCGGCCCCGACCTACGCCCCCAACCTCGCGAGAGCGTCGGTCGACCTCGTGACCGAGGGCGAGACCGGTCTGTATCACGCCACCGGGCCGACGAGTATCGACCGATACGAGTTCACCCAGCGGCTGGCCGAGGTGTTCGGCTACGACACCGACCTCGTCCGACCGATATCGACCGAAGAGTTCGGACAGGAGGCCCCGCGACCGACAGACAGTACGCTCGATTCCGCTGCGCTATACGAGTGGCTCGAGTGGGAGTTCGACACGCCGAAAGAAGCCTTCGAGAGTATGCAGTCGGCGCGCTAGTTGGTGAGCGCGCGGAACTTGTCGGCGAGTTCCTCGACGCCCTGATCGAGCGTGTAGCAGGTCTCGAACCCTTCCGAACTGATCTTCTCGTCGCTGACGATGTAGGAGAGCTGGTTCAGCTGTTCGGCCTCGGTGGTGCCGATGTCGACCTCGGGGAAGTGCTTCTCGATGGCGTCGACGACGTCCTGCAGGCGTCCGTTCTGGCCGACGACGTTGTACGCTTCGCCGTCGCCGAGTTCGCTGGCAGCGAACAGCATCGAGCGAACGGAGTCGTGGACGTGGAGATACGGTCGCTTCTGGTTCTCTGCGCCCTCGTAGACGGTGAGCGGTTCGCCGGTCGCCGCAAGCAGTGCGAACTTGTCGACGACCGTATCGAACCGCATGCCGGTCGTCCAACCGTAGACGGTGCCGAGTCGGAGCGCCGTCAGCCCCATGCCGCCGTCGTACCGATCGAGCATCTCCTGTTCGGCTTCGAGTTTCGCTTCGCCGTACGGCGACTCGGGGTCACAGTCGAACCCTTCGTCGATCTCCTCTTCGGTCCGGCCGTACACCGAGCAGGTCGAGACGTTGACGAACTCGGAGACACCCGCGTCGCGGGCGGCTTCGTAGGTCGTCATCGCCCCCTCGTAGTTGACTTCCCAGGTCTTCTCGGGGATGTCGAACGTCTCGGGAGCGTTGGTGACCGCAGCGAGATGGAAGACGGCGTCGACTCCCTCCATTGCCTCACGAACCGCCTCTTCGTCACGGATGTCGGCGTCGACGAAACTGTAGTCCGCATAGCTCGGGAGGTCCCACAGCGAGTGGAACCGAGGCTGCCGATAGTTGTCGAGGATGCGTATCTCGTGGCCCGAGAACGTCGGATGGTCGGGTAGTTCGCGAATGAGTCGTGAGCCGAGATAGCCGAGACCGCCGGTTACTAAGACTGTCATCGTTTGCGTACTTCTTAGTCGAGAGTATATTTCTCTTGGTTTTCGGTTATGTAGGTCTGGTCGTCGCTGTCGAGATCGGCGAACCGGAGAACGGCCTCACAATCGAGGCCGGGGCACTTCATCGTGCGGCGTCGTTCGAGGATGTTTCCTGCAACGATGGTACCACAGTCCGGACACGAGTGAGTGATGATTCGCATTGGTCACAGCTCCAGCGAGGAGTTCTGCCCGACGACGAGGCGATCTCCTTTCGGTTTCTTGTTCTCGTTGTTGATCAGCGTCGCGTGCCGACCGATGAGGCTGTCGACGATAGTCCGGTTGGCCGTTATCTTGTTGTCGCCGATGGTGACGCTTGACTCCAGGTGGACGTTGTCGATTTCGGAGTCGCTCCCGATGCTGGTGTAGGGGCCGATGTAGGCGTTCGCCCCGATTCGGGTGTTTTCGCCGATAGAGACCGGCCCGCGAATGACCGCACCGGCCTCGATGACGCTTCCCTCGCCGAGGTCGATACGGCCACGGATGTTCTCGTCGTCCTCTATCTCACCACGGATGTCCTTCTCGATGGCGTCGAGGACGAGTCGGTTGGCGTGGAGGACGTCCTCCGGTTTCCCGGTGTCTTTCCACCAGCCGTGAACGGTGTGAGACTGGACACGGTGGCCGTCTTCGAGCAAGCCCTGTATCGCCTCGGTAATCTCCAGTTCGCCGCGCCAGGAGGGTTCGAGGGCTTCGATCTGCTCGAAGATCGCGGGCGTGAACACGTAGATACCGATGAGGGCCAGATTCGATGGCGGGTCGTCCGGTTTCTCGACGAGACCGACCACGTCGCCGTTGTCACCGATATCGACGATGCCGTACCGGGACGGTTCGTTGACTTCCTGTAGCCCGATTCCGGCGGCGTACGTCGACGAGTCGAAGTCGGCGACGAGGTCCTCGATGCCCTCGCGCATCAGGTCGTCGCCGAGGTAGACGACGAACGAGTCGTCACCGACGAAATCACGAGTACAGCCGACGGCGTGTGCGAGTCCGAGCGGTTCGCCCTGCACGATGTAGGTCAGGTCGACGTCGTAGTCGCTCCCGTCGCCGAAGTACGCCTGAATCTCGTCGCGGCCCTTATCGCCGAGAACGATGCCGATCTCGGTGACGCCAGCGTCACGGAGGTCTTCGATGGCGTATTCCATGACCGGTTTGTTGGCCACGGGGACCAACTGCTTCGGACCGGTATGCGTGATCGGGCGGAGACGAGAGCCAGTGCCGCCCGCGAGGATAATGCCTTTCATCGTCACTCGTGGGGCGGTTCCTCCCAGTCTAGCGGAATCTTGTCGGTGTCGTACGGCAGTCGTTCCTCGTCGGGGTCCTCGTAGTCATAGAGGTTGGTCGGGAAGTTAAGCAGCGTCGCCCGTTCGTCGCCGACGACCTTGAACCCGTGCCAGCAGTCACCGGGGACGCGGATAGCCTGCATGTTCCCCTCGCCGATGACGTACGTGTCGAGTTCGCCTTCCGTCGGCGACCCCTCGCGGTCGTCGTAGATGCCGACCTTCACTTTCCCGTGCGGGACGACGAAATGGTCGATCTGTCCACGGTGGTGGCGGTGCCACGCTCGAATGATACCCGGGTACGAAACCGAGAAATAGGACATCTCCGGGGTATCGTCTCCGTCGTAAAACTCCCAGTCCGACCGCCAGATTTCCGTCAGCTCACCACGTTCGTCGACGTTAGCCTGCAGATCCTTTAGTTCGACATCGTGTATCATCGTTATGTTGTATCTAAAGGCCAATCATATAGGTTCCGGACTCTTTCCACCGCGGTACGTCGGAGTTCAGTCGTCTCGTGTGGTTAGATTCCGTATCTGTGACGGTTCGAGAGCAGACCTGTAGATGCGAACGTCGTCTACGGTCCCGTCGAAAAACCGGTCGTTGTTAGAGAAGCTACCGATACTCGTCGTCCCGCCCTGGTCGCCGACCGTTCCGGTCGCGGGGCGTTCAGCGACTAGGTCGCCGTCGATCCACAGTTCGAGCGTGGACCCGTCGTAGCGACCGCAGACGTCGGTCCACCCCGTTGGCTGGTCCGAGGTGGCCATCAGCGAGTAGGAGCCAGTCTGGTTCCGGAAGTACACTTCCCACCCGGCCTGTCCTCCCCACGCGATGAGCGCGTCGAACCCGCCGACGTTGACGACGTCCTGTCGTGCAGCGGTCGAGTCGTCGGGTTTTGCGCGGGCACAGATGGTGAACTGCTCTGCCCCCTGCAGTTGCCCCGCCGAGTCGTCGACGAGAACCGTATCGTTGCTGTCGGCGTCGAACGCGAGCGCACTGCCACGCGGCCCGTCGACCCACTCTGCGCCCTGAATCGTTCCTGTCGTCCCACCGACCGCGTCCGTCACGACGTCACCCCGCCCGTCGTCGAACGAATAGTGAGCCACGTAGGGCCCGATAGTCGAGCCGTTTTCGACGGCGGCGTCGGAGACGGTTCGAGTCCGGTTCTGGACGGAATAGGTGCCACTGTACGGGACAGTGACACCGTACTCCCCGTACCGGTTCGTCTCCACTCGCCGTGTGTACTGAAACTGCCGTTCGTCGAGTTCGACCGTCGTCTGTAGGTCGACGGTCGTGTTCGGTGTCGACGTTCCCGTCAGACGCGCGCCGGGGACTAACTGGAAGACCTTCCGCTGGTCGTTCGCGTACACCGCCTGGTAGTGTCCCACGCCGTCGGTACCGTTGCCACGGCTCCCCCATCGGTCCCACAGCCGGGACTGGACCGTCGCAGACTCTGTTATGGCTGGCTGTGGCTGGACGACCACGAACCCAGTCGAGTTCGACGCCAGTGTCCGATACCACGACTCGGGTGCCGTCGAGCTAACGAACGCCCCGTAGTTCTCCCGTGCGTACGAGTACGATTCGGCGTGCCCGCTGACGAAGTAGTTGTACACCCGGTTTCGTCCCCACTGGCTGAACACGTAGTTCTCCGGCCACGAGCGGGCTTGCTGTTCGGCGACAGTATCCGTCCCGACGGCTGCGTCGTACGTCGTGTCTTCGACGGCGAGTTGCGTGGTCTTGACCGGTGCCTGAACGAATCCGACACCACCCACGAGGAGGAACAACAGCCCGAGGTTGAGAAGCGTACGCGAGTCGGGGAGCGTAAGCGTCGTCTTCGTGGCGTCCGTGTCGGTGATCGTCGGTCGACCGTCCCCCTGAACCGACAGCCACTCGGGTTCCGGTAGCAGGTCTATCCGCGTCGCGATATAGACGAACGCGACGCCGGTGAAGACAGACAGCGGAATCGCTAACTGCGCCGCGAAGCGTAGCTGAACGGCAGCAGCGACGACGAAGCACCACCCGTACGTGACGAGACAGAGGATCGACGGTCGGTCGGTTCGGGAGACCCACACCGACGCCGCGACGAGCGCGCCGATCCCGAAAAAGAAGGCGAAGCCGAAAAACAGGAACGGCGCGATGAGCCCGCCGTTCTGCGTGCTGAACAACGAGAGGGTCTCAGCGATGTCGCTTTGCCCGTACGTTTGGAAGTACCGGAGACCGTCGGAGAACGCGACCTGAACGGGCTGGAACACCACGAAAGCGAGACCGAAGAGCGCGATGCCACCGACGAACTCGGCGCCGAGCGCCACTCCGGGAGCGGTGTCACGTCGAGAGGCGACTTCCGAAACCGACGCCACGAGAACGGCACCGCCCGCGAGCAGGGCCGGCGACAGCGCGCGGAACGGTTCTGCCCACCCGAGGAGCGCGTGGACCCCCAACACGAGTACGGACCCGACGGCGAGCGACCCCAGAAGCCACGCGTTCGACCTGACGGGTGAGCGGCCGGCCGCGATGTCGGCGGCACACCGGACGACGAGATACACTCCGATCGGCAAGAGGAGAAGCGGTCCCGCTCGCCACGCGAACGTCTGTGCGACGACGCCGACGACAACGCCCGCAGCGGCGAGGACACGTCGTCGCGTGACGGTCCGCCAGTCGACGCGCTGGCCGGCGAGGACGACCAATGAGGCCAGAGTGATCGAGAGCCAGACGTAATCGAACGCGTGGTGGTCGCCGAAGCCGAGCGCGGTTCGATACACCGCAGCGGGCGTCACGGCGTAGACAGCCAGCGACGCCAATCCGGTCTGTCGGTCGAACGCGACCGTCGCCATCCCGTAGACGGCGAGGCCGACGACGACAGCCGCGACGACGGGGTACCACGCGAGTGCCATCCCGGCCGCGTTGGCGGTCCCGCCCAGAACCCCGGCGAGACCCCACGCCGTGACGATCATCAACACGTCGTGGGTCGCCATCCGCTGGGGGAGCCCCCCGAGCGTCGGGTCCGCACGGAGGAGGTGTTCGACCCAGTCTCTGTAGAGGTACGCGTCGTTCCCCATCAGTACGACGTGTCCGTCGCGGAAGACGGCCGACCACGAGAAGGCTGTCCGAAACAGGACGACCAGCCCCACGAGCGCCACGAGTGACCCGACGAGTGTCCAGTCCACCGAGCCAAGAGAGATATCGAGCGATAGCCCGTCCTCCTGCGGTTCGGTTCCATCGGATTGGGGTCTGGCGTCGCCGTCGAGAGCGGCCTGTGTCGCCGCCCTGTCTGCGATGCGGTACTCGCCGTCGACCTTCTCGACGATACCCCGGGAGACGAGTTCGCCGAACGTGCCAGAGTCGAGGGCGGCCTCGTCGAACGACCAGGTGTCGCGCTCAGCGTCGAGCGTCAGCAGCGACCGGATCGTCTGCTCTCGCTCGGGGTGGTCCTCAAGGAGGGCGACAGTCTCCTCGTGCGGGTCAGGCATTAATCGTGACAACACCGGTCCCGGTCTTAAATTGCTTGCCACGGCCTCGGACGGGAAGCCTGAGCGAGTACGAGACGTCTCGCGGTCGCCGTGGCCGATGTCACAGAGAGCAACAAGAACTTTGACTGGTGGCCGACGAGTAGCGTCCATGAAGGCTGTCGTACTCGCCGCCGGTGAGGGGACCCGTCTCCGCCCGCTCACCGAGGACAAACCGAAGGGGATGGTCGAAGTCGCGGGCAAGCCCATCCTCACGCACTGCTTCGAGCAACTCATCGAGTTGGGTGCCGACGAACTGCTGGTCGTGGTCGGCTACAAGAAACAGGCCATCATCAACCACTTCGAGGACGAGTTCGAAGGCGTGCCAATCACGTACACCCACCAGCGCGAGCAGAAGGGACTCGCCCACGCCCTCCTCACGGTCGAGGAGAACATCGACGACGACTTCATGCTGATGCTGGGTGACAACATCTTCGAGGCCAATCTGCAGGACGTCGTCAACCGGCAACAGGAGGACCGGGCCGACGCCGCCTTCCTCGTCGAGGAAGTGCCGTGGGAGGAAGCCAGCAGGTACGGCGTCTGTGACACCAACAAGTACGGCGAGATAACCGAGGTCGTCGAAAAGCCCGAGGACCCGCCCTCCAATCTCGTGATGACCGGCTTTTACACGTTCACGCCAGCCATCTTCCACGCATGTCACCTCGTCCAGCCCTCGAACCGCGACGAGTACGAGATAAGCGATGCCATCGACCTGCTCCTCCATTCCGGTCGGACTATCGACGCCATCCGCATGGACGGCTGGCGTAACGACATCGGCTACCCTGAGGACCGCGACGAGGCCGAAGAACGGTTGCAGGGCGAGGTCGACCCCGAACTCGCCGCCGAGAACATCGCCGCGAGCGAGTGAGCAGACGAAGAGCGGCCTGACGACACTATGCCAATCGACGAGGCCGAGATTCGCGAGCGGTGTACGGACGCGGTGTTCGAGCGCGGGCAGAACTACCGCGCAAAGGGGCGGATCGGACGCCTGACTCGGTTCGGTGAGGTCGTCACCGCCGACGTACAGGGCTCACGGTCCTACGACGTGACTGTCGACCTGTCCACGACGGCATTCGAGGCAACCTGTACGTGTCCGTACGACGGGCCGGGAATCTGCAAACACGTCGTCGCCGTTCTGTTGGACGTCGCTGAGCAACCACCTGCCGACGAGCGTGATCAGATTGCGGGCCTCCTCGATGACGCCCCTGCAGCCCTGTCCGAACGGGCTGGTGAGGCAATCGGGCCGTACGCTGAGCGGTATCAGGATGCAGTCGAAACGCTCGACAGTAATTAGGTCACGAATATGGTTCACAGGCGCGTCGGATGTCCGCTTCGAAGGCTATTGCCGACCATAAGTGGAGCAACTGGGGCCAGCTGACGAACAGCGTGATCGCTCTATGACAGTAGACACCAACTAAAATTGGAACACGGCTACTACTTTTGCACCCACTCCGACGTTGGGATGATATATGCCCGGGATAAGCGTGGTCGCTGGGATGTCTATCCCGGCGGACGACGACATCGAGGCGGCTCACCGACCCTCGCTCTACGACGACCGGTACACGTTCGATTCGTACGAGGCCGGCCACTGCAGCGTAGCGAGGGCCCTCTACCCCGAGTACCCGTTCAGGCAGGTCACGTTCGGGGACTGTACCGTGTTCGTCGAGGGCGTCGTCTACAACCGCGACGAGGAGACACTCCGTGCCGAACTCGAGCGCCGATTCGTCGACGGTGAGGCGTCGCCAGTGGATCCGACGTGGCTCCGGGATCTCGACGGCGAGTTCGTCTTCTACGCGCACGACGCCGCTGCAGGGACAGTGACGATCGTACCCGACCTCCTGGGGCAACTCCCGCTGTTTTACGCCGTCCACACCGACTACGCGCTCGTCGGTCGCAACAAACCGATTCTGGCCCGTCTCGGGAACTGTGCGACGTTCGACCGGGTGGCGGTCGCCGAATACCTCCGTCTGGGCTACGCGCTGGCGGATCGGACTCTCTATGCCGACCTGCGACGGCTCCCGCAGGGATACCACATCCAGATCGATACGGACACTGGCTCGCAGGCTATCGACCAACACTACGAGTTCGATTTCGACGACGAGCGGAACGCAGACGCCTCGGTCACGGAGAACGCCCGCGAATTCGCACGTCGGTTCACGAACGCCTGTAAGCGTCGAGCCGACAGCGCCCCCGGAGAGAACGTGGTGTTGTTGAGTGGTGGGTTGGACTCACGGGCGATTCTCGGGGGCTTCGAGCGATGTGGGGTGTCCTACAGCGCCGCAACGCGTGACTTCGAACACGATTCGCGAGCGGATATCGACCTCGCACGAGAGTTGACCGACGCCGTCGGTTCGAACTGGGACCGCTTGCCGACGCCCGGTCCAGACGGGAGCGATCTGCTGGCCCATCTGGACATGGGCGGTGGGGCGGATCCCTTCGGAATCGCACACATGCAACCGTTCCTCCGACAGATCAGAGCTGATCACGACGGTCCCGTCTGGACGTACACGGGCGATGGCGGTGACAAACTCGTCCCCGATATCTCACCCGTCGTCGATATCGAGACCATCGACGAACTCGTCTCGTACATCATGCAATCGGAAGAGACGTTCAGCGCCGAGGACGTCGAGGCGATGACTGGCGTCGCCGAAGCCGAAGTGCGAGCGGACGTCCGCGAGACCGTTCGTGAGTACCCGGAAACGTCGCTCTCGAAGCGGTTCGTCCATTACGAACTCTTCCAGCGAGCCTTCTCGTGGCTCTTCGAGGCGACCGATACGAACCGGAACCATTGCTGGACGACGTCGCCGTTTTACGCGCCCGACGTCGTCGACTGTGCCATGTCCATCCCGGACGCTCAGAAACGGCGGTATCAGCTGTACGCGGCGGTGTTAAAGCAACTCTCGCCCGAGTTGGCGACGGTGCCGAACGCGAACTTCGGCGCACCGCCGGCCAGCGTCACCCACGAAGCGCGCGTCGCCCTCTACAACGTCTTGCAACGACACCCGGCGCTTTTCGACGTCGTCAAGCCGACGATCAAGTCACTGCTGGGACTCAACGGCGAAGCCGACCGAGCGACGTCGCCGTTCGTCGACTGCCTCCGTGACCAGGTCACTCGGAACCCGCGGTCGATCCTCGACCGAGAGGGGCTCGAACAGACGATCCTCGACGACCCGGAGTCGTACACTCGGGAGGAACTCTGTCACGTCCTGACGCTCGCGTCGCTCATCGACAACCACAGGGACGTCCCCATACTGACCGAGTATCGGAGCGAAGAGTTCGTCTGACTGGGGTACTCACTCGAACCGAGCAGCCCGAGGCAATACGCAGCGTTGCACGGTGGTCGGCGATGAGACGAACGCAGTTGTCACCACCGTCCTCGGTAACACTCAGCGAGACACTCACCACTTTTCGATGGGTTGAAAGTTCCGAGATGGACATGAACGGTCAGTCGGCTGGAACACAGACTGTTGCACAGCGGCCCTCGCACCCTCGACTCACGAGAACACAACCAGCAACGCAGAGAATGTGGACGTCACCGGGAGTGTCGAATCACCGATCAGCGGAGAGGGGCCAATAGGTACGGCGTCTGTGACACCAGCAAGTACGGCGAAACCCCGGAGGTCATCGAAAAGCCCGAAAACCCCCGCCGAGCTGGCGATGGCCGGCTTCGACACGCGTACGCCGGCTATCGTCCACGCCCGCCACCCCGTCCAGCCGTCGAATCCCGAGCGTACGAGATCAGCGACGACATCGGCCTCCTCCACCATTCCGGTCGAACCATCGACGCCATCCGCACGGACGGCTGGCGCAACGACATCGGCTACCCCGAGGACCGCGACGAGGCCGAGCGTCGCCTGGAAGGCGAGGTCGATCCCGAACTCGTCGCCGAGAACATCGCCGCGAGCGAGTGAGCGGACCCGACGGTTTTTTGTCCGTCGCCGGACCCGACTCAAGCAATGAACGTCCTCGTCACCGGCGGCGCTGGCTTCATCGGCGGCAACCTCGCCGAGCGCTTCGCCCGCGACGGTCACTCGGTCACCGTCCTCGACAACTTCGACCCGTTTTACGACCTCGACATCAAGCATCACAACGTCGAGACCGGCCGCGAGGCCGCAGCAGACGGCGGCGGGAGCTACGAACTCGTCGAGGGCGACGTACGAGACGCCGACCTCGTCGCGGACCTCGTCGCCGACGCCGACTACGTCTACCATCAGGCCGCACAGGCCGGCGTCCGCCCGAGCGTCGAGAACCCCCGGAAGTACCACGAGGTCAACGCCGACGGCACGCTCAACATCCTCGACGCCTGCCGCGACGAGGGCATCGAGCGGTTCGTGATGGCCTCCTCGTCGTCGGTGTACGGCGTGCCGCGATATCTCCCATACGACGAGGAACACCCGACGACGCCCGTCTCGCCCTACGGCGCGTCGAAACTCTCGGCCGAGCGCTACGCCTGTGCCTACGGCGAAGTGTACGACTTCCCCGTCGTCGCCCTGCGTTACTTCACGGTGTACGGCCCGCGGATGCGCCCGAACATGGCCATCTCGAACTTCGTCTCGCGGTGCATGAACGGCGAACCGCCCATCATCTACGGCGACGGCACCCAGACCCGAGACTTCACGTTTATCGACGACGTCGTCGAGGCGAACGTCACCCTCTTAGAGGAGGACGCCGCCGACGGCGAGGCCGTCAACATCGGGTCGACCGACAACATCGAGATCAAGACGCTGGCCGAGGAGATTCGCGACCAGTTGGCGCCGGACCTCGACCTCGTCTTCGAGGCGCGCCACGACGCCGACGCCGAACACACCCACGCAGACACGTCGAAGGCCAGCGAACTGCTCGACTACGAGGCGAGCCACACCATCCGGGAGGGCGTCTCGAAGTTCATCGACTGGTACGAGGCCAACCGCGAGTGGTACGAACCGCTCGTCCGCCGGTCCTGATACGCTACAAGAGGATTTTCACCGTAGTGATTCGATGCCTATTTCGATTGTAACTACCCAGTGCTGGTTGTCATCTCGGAGCTGAGTGGCCACTCAAAGTAAACGGATACAGATTACTCGTGTTCGAGCGCGTCGTAGATATCACGGTGGTCGTCCCGATCCGCTTTGGCGACTTGTAAGACGATCTCTCGACGGATATCATTCATCACCCGGTCGAGTGACGTCTCATCACCGGTGTCCTCCTCCGTAGCCATATAGGTCTCTTGCTTCCGAATCCGGTTAATCGTTCGGGTCGCGTGGTTCATCCGAGAGCCGGTCAAGTCCATATTCCACGAGGTCATTCCGCCATCGTGCGATTGCCTCCTCAAGATCAATCTCCTTAGTATGTGTTTGGAGGTACTCAACGACAGTATCTTCGTCGACATCCGCCTCGTTCGTCCCGAGCCGCTTCAGTATCTCTCGTATTTCTTCGTCGTAGTCGAACTCGTAGCCGTTGAGGAAGTAGAAGACGACAGTCGTGTTGAGTGCCGTACGTTTGTTTCCATCCACGAAAGGATGGTTTGCTACGAGGAGACGACAGAGGTGAAACGCTTTCTCATGTATCGTCTCAGGAACCGATCCGAAGTGTCCTTGCTCTATGTAATCCAGCGCAAATTGAATATCGCCCTCGTTCTGTACGCCGGGGCTAGTATCAGCGTACTCTGCGAGAATATCCTCGTGGATTTCAAGGACATCATCCACCGAGGGATACCAGAGAGACTGACTCATTCTTACGTCGCTTCACGGCTAATAACGGTATCACTCTTGCCACTCCGTTGGGCGGAGAGAATCATATAGACGACAGCAGACCGCCGATGCTGCATTAGATCTCATACTGGTGGCTGTAACAAACTGAAGTAATTCGCCACCCCGGGGTGGCGAATGTCTTTGCGAATTTACAGCCACCAGTATCAGTCGATATAGAATTAGAGTACTCTCACGTCCACAGGAACCGCTCGTCCGACGCCCCTGCGACACACTTTCGATACCATTTCGCCTTCGACCTGAAACGGTACCGTCAACACCACCCCTGACATAGCGGCGTCCATGTGGCCATGGGGACACGCCGCCGTCGGCTATCTCTGGTACTCGTCCGCTCGCCGTTGGCAGGGCCGGATACCCGCCGGACCGCCGGTGCTCGCACTCGCCGTCGGGACGCAGTTCCCGGACCTCGTCGACAAACCGCTCGGGTGGACGCTCGGCGTCCTCCCCGGCGGACGGTCGCTGGCGCACTCGCTGGTGACGCTGGCTCTCGTCGCGGCCGTCGCCGGCTATCTCGGGTACCGCTTTCGCGGGCGCGACGCCAGCCTCGCGTTCGTCTCAGGCACGCTCAGTCACGTCCTCGCCGACGGACTCTACCCCGTTCTCGAAGGGCGCTACGCCGACCTGAGCTACCTCCTGTGGCCGATACTGCCCGTCCCCGAAGCGGAGGTCGGGAAGAGCTTCCTCGCTCACGTCGCCCAACTCACGCTCGATTCGTACGTGACGTTCGAACTCGCCTTACTGGTCTTCGCGACGGTCCTCTGGTGGGCCGACGGTCGGCCGGGTCTGGGGACGCTCTGGGCGACGGGTGCCAGATGGGTAGACCGCCTCGTCAGCCACGGATAGGGTGCTACAGCCCTCGTTTTCAGCAACGATAGTGGGCCCGGTGGACTTATTTTGCGGGACGTGAGTCTCTGTAGTGATGAAAAGCGGGTGGCGGTACCGCCTCACCGCGTTGGTGGGGACAGTACTGGTGACGGGGGTGGCCGTCTCGCTAGCGTACCTGCCGGTGGTGCAGACGGCCGTGAGTTTCCTGCCCGTCGTCGGTGACCTCCCGATCGAATCCGCGACGGGGCGAGAGCTCGGGATGGAGATGGCGACGACGACGGTCGTGGTCGTGGCGGCGTTCGCCCCGTTGTATCGCCCCCAGCCGCGTCGACTCCTCGATACGTGGCTGCTCGCCCTCCAGCGGACCGGTATCGCGCTGCTCGCGCTCGCGACGGTGGGGTACTTCGATTACACCTATCGGCTGCCGCGCTCGACGCTCATCGTCGCGGGCACCGCACTGGTCGCGTTCCTGCCGCTGTACTTCGTCGCCGTCCGGCGCCGCCCCGCAAGCGGGGGTCGGACCGTCGTCGTCGGCGACACGCCGGAACAGGTCGCCGAGGTGCTAGAAGACGTCGACAGCAGCGTACTGGGATACGTCTCGCCGCGGGTCGGTGAGACGGTTCGGACCGACGAGCGAGTGTTGGTCGGCTTCACCGACGGCGGACAGGTGCGGGGACTGGAGAACGTCCCCTGCCTCGGCGGCCTCCCGAAACTGGAGACGGTACTCGTCGAGTACGACGTCGACACCGCGGTGCTTGCCTTCGGACAGCCCGACCGCTCGGCCTTTTTCGGCGCGCTCAACGTCTGCTACGAACACGGCGTGACCGCGAAGGTCCACCGCGACCACGCCGACGCCGTGTTGACCCGTGACCTCGGCGGCGACGGCCTCGCCGAAATCGACCTCGACCCGTGGGACGTACAAGACCGCGTCTTCAAGCGACTGTTCGACGTCACGTTCGCGACGGTAGCGCTCGGTGCGCTCCTCCCGGTCATTGCAGCTATCGCGGCGGCCATCAAACTCGACGACAGGGGTCCACTGCTGTACCGACAGGAGCGGACGGCGACGCTCGGTGAGACGTTCACCGTCTCGAAGTTCCGGACGATGGTGCCCGACGCCGAGAGCCAGTCGGGCGCGGTCATCTCTGCCGCCGACGCCGGCGGGGTCGATCCCCGCGTGACCGCCGTGGGCCGCGTCCTCCGGACGACCCATCTAGACGAGATTCCGCAACTGGTGGCGGTCCTGCGCGGGGACATGAGCGTCGTCGGCCCGCGACCCGAACGGCCGGAACTGGACGCCGACATCGAATCGGACCTCCGGGAGTGGCGGAGTCGCTGGTTCGTCAAACCCGGACTGACGGGACTCGCACAGATACACGGCGTCACCGGCCACGAACCCCACCGGAAACTCCAGCACGACATCGAGTACATCCGCAACCAGTCCATCGTGTTCGACCTGAAGATCGTCGTCAGACAACTGTATCAGGTGGGCACGGACGCCGTGGGGTACCTCACGCAATCGAATCGTCCAGACGCGAGTTGAATCCCCGTCGGTGGAAGCGAAACACCCATACACCGACACTGAAACACCTATGCTATGACCGAGTCGGACGGATCGGGCCGAATCATCGACGAGAACGGCGCGCTGTTCGGTCGCGTCAACGTCGTCGACGCGGTAGTCGTGCTCGTCGTCCTGACGGTACTCCTCGCGGGAACCGCACTCGTCCTCGATAGGGGCAACAGCGGTGTCTCGAACACCGAACCGACGAAATACGCGACTGTCTCCTACGCAGTGCCACTGACGAGCGGGGCGGCCGCGATCGAATCGGGTGAGACGCTCGACCCTGCGCCGACGGGGGAGCCACTGGAGGTGGTCGGGGTGACACGGAGTTTCGCACCGGGCGGCGAGGCACACGTCGTAGCCCGGGTCGCCTACACCGGACCGCTCTCGGCCCAGTGGGTCTGGGGAGACGGAATCGTTCGGGACGACACGCGCCCGCTCTACGGTGGGGACGAGACAGCGGTGATTGCCCACGGATACCGCACCCGCGCCGACGTACTCGCCGTCAACCAGACAACGGCGACACTCCCGACGAGCCGAGTCAGCGTCGTCATCTCGGTGAACGAGAGCGTCGCCCGGTCGGTCGAGACCGGCGCGACCGCACGAGTGGACGACCACACCGTCGCGACCGTCGAGCGTGTCGGCGATGGACCGGCGGCAGACGGCAAGCGAGCAGTCACGCTCGACCTCCGAACGTGGGCGCGTGACGGGACGCCGTGGTTCGGCGGGTCCCCGCTTCGCGTCGACAACCGTGTGACCGTCGTCACCGACGACGCCGTCGTCTCCGGTCGTCTCCAGCGAGTCGGGCCGGCCAACGCCAGCGAGCAGTGAGAACGATGCCAGATGCCACCGACGACGTACTCCGGACGGCCGTCGAGAAGTCGTGTCTCGGGCGGGCCCGGCGACTCGGGCAGTTACTCGCGACCGCCGCTTCGAACTCGGTACCGGGCCGCCTCTCCGATAGCGTGGCCACCCGACTCACGTCTGCCGTCGCACAGTCGGTCTGTGTCCGGTGGCTCACCAGCGAACCGACCGGAGAGACAGTGGTCGTCGACCTCGAACGAACGCGGACCGTCGGACCGGTCGTTCGATTGCTCCACCGAGCCACCGCGACCGCGTCTCGGAGCTATCGTGCGTCGGCTTTGCGAACCGTCGTTCGACAGTGGCGTCGGGCTAGTACGCCGATTCGGACCGCTGTCTGTCAGAGTACCGCATGGCAACTCCTCGGAGAAGTACTGAAGCCGCCAGAAAGTCCGGGTAGAGAGCGCTAGCTATCGGATATACACTCACTCAACCGTCACGCTTTTCGCCAGATTCCGCGGCTTGTCGATGTTCCGCCCGAGCAACGCCGCCGTGTGGTACGAGAGCAGTTGCAGGTGCGTGTTCGCGAGCACCGCCGCGGCCCGGGGGTGCGTCTCCGGTATCTCCAGTACGTGGTCGGCGTAGCGGGCGACGTCGGTCTGGCCATCGGAGATGGCGACGACCGGTGCGTCGCGAGCCTCCACTTCCTTGACGTTGCCGACGGTCTTTCGGGCCTGCTCGCCGTCGCCGGTCACGACGGCGAACACCGGCGTGTGCTCCGTGACCAGCGCCAGCGGGCCGTGTTTCAGTTCGCCAGAGGCGAATCCCTCGGCGTGTTTGTACGTGATCTCTTTCATCTTCAGCGCGCCTTCGAGGGCGACGGGGTGCTGGTACCCCCGGCCGATGAAGAAGTAGGCGTCGGCGTCCTGATACACCTCGGCCACCGCCTCGGCGGCCGACTCGTCTAAGACGCGCTGGACGTTCCCCGGGAGTTCTCGGAGCGAGGTGATGACGTCGCGGGTGTCGACGGTTCGCGTCATCCCCAACGCGAGCAGGTTCAGCGCCACCTGCTGCGACGAAAAGGTCTTGCTGGCGGCGACGCCGATTTCGGGGCCGGCCCGGATGTAGAAGGCGTGGTCACACTCCCGGGCCGCGGTCGACCCGACGACGTTCGTGACCGTCATCGTGCGCGCGCCGCGCTTGCGGGCCGCCCTGAGCGCCGACAGGGTATCGGCCGTCTCGCCGCTCTGGGTGACGCCGACGACCAGCGCATCGCCGATAGGCGGCACCGACGTGGCGTACTCGCTGGCGAGGAACGCCTGTGCCGGGATGCCGGCGTTACGGAACAGTTGCGCGCCGTACAGCGCGGCGTGGTAGGAGGTGCCACAGGCGACGAACTGCACGCCCGTCGGCGAGAGGTCGCCGAGGTCCTCGATGTCGACGGTGCCGGCCATCTCGTCGACGCGGCCCCGCAAACACTGCCGGAGCGCCCGTGGCTGTTCGTGTATCTCCTTGAGCATGTAGTGGTCGTAGCCGCTCTTGCCCGTCTCCTCTGGGTCCCACTCGATGGTGTCGACGTCCGTCTCGACCGACTCCCCGTCGAGCGTCGTGACGGTCCAGCCCTCGGCGTCGAGTCGGGCGAACTCGCCGTCGGCCAGATACACGACCTGGTCGGTGTAGTCGCGGAACGCCGGCACGTCGCTGGCGAGGAACGTCTCGTCCTCGCCCAGCCCCAACACCAGCGGCGAGTCGTTGCGCGCGGCGTAGACCGTACTGTGGCCCGCGACGACGACGGCGACGGCGTAACTCCCCTCTAGCCGCGCGATGGCGTCGCGAACGGCACGCTCCGGGTCGACGCCCGCTTCCAGCGCGTCCTCGACGAGATGGGGGACGACTTCGGTGTCGGTGTCGGAGGTGAAGGTGTGGCCCGCCCCGACGAGTTCGTCCCGCAGCGACTGGTAGTTCTCGATGATGCCGTTGTGGACGACGGCGACGTCACCTGTACAGTCCTGATGCGGGTGGGCGTTCGCGTCGGTCGGCGGCCCGTGCGTGCTCCAGCGCGTGTGGCCGATGCCGACGTCACCGGTCAGGGCAGACCCTTCGAGCGTCCTCCGCAGGTCGTCTATCTCGCCGGCGGTCTTCACGACGTCGACGCCGCCGTTGGCCATCGCGACACCGGCCGAGTCGTAGCCCCGGTACTCCAGTTTCGAGAGGCCGTGAACGAGGGTGTCGAGCGTCTCGTCGCCTCGGCCGACACAGCCGATGATGCCACACATCAGCGCGTCACCTCCGCGTCCTCTGAGACGTTCCGGTCGACCGTTACGCCGGCGTCGAGCGTCGCGTTCGGCCCGACCAGTGACCCCGGCGAGAAACTCACGTCGCCGCGTGCGCGGGCCCGGTCGGCGATGACCGCACCCAGTCGCTGGTCTTCGAATATCTCCGTCCCGACCTGTACGTCCGCGGGACCGCCCGGAACGACAGTGCTAGCACCGAGGTGGACGTCCTGTCCGGTGATCGTATCGAGCAGCGTCGACCCGGGGTCGACCCGCGTGTCGGCGTCCAGCACGCTCCACTGGACGACGGTGTTCGCCCCGACGGTGACGTTCGCACCGAGCGCGACGTTCGGACCGACGACGGCGTCGGGGCCGACCTCGCAGTCCGGGCCGACGACGACCGGGGCCTGCAAGACGGCCTCGTTGTGAACCCGGGCCGAATCCGCTATCCAGACCTGTTCGCGCCGCGCGCTCTCGACGAGACGCCCGCGGGCGAGCACCTCGCGGGCGACGGTCAACAGGTCCCACGGGTACGTGGCGTCGACCCACATCCCGTCGACTTCCACGCCCCGGACACGGTTCTCGTCGACGAGGGTCGCGAGCGTGTCCGTGAGCGCGAGTTCGCCCGCCTGCCGTGGCGTGTCCTCGATAGCGTCGAATATGTCCGCCGAGAAGGCGTAGACGCCGCCGTTTATCAGGCGGTAGTCGCCCTCTCTGGGCTTCTCGACGAGGTCCGAGATGACACCGTCGCGGACTTCGACGGCCCCGTATCGGCTCGTGTCCTGTCGCTCGACGACGGCGAGCGCCGGGTCTCCCGTCGCCGAGAACGTGTCCGCGACGGCCTCGACGGTCGCGGCGTCGATGAGTCGGTCCCCGTTCAACACGAGCGGCGGGCCGTCGACGACCGAGCGGGCCTGCAACAGCGCGTGGCCGCTCCCGAGTTGTTTGTGCTGTGTGACGTACGTGATCGGGACACCCCGGTACGTCGGTCCGAAGTGATCCTGCACGCGGTCGCGCTTGTAGCCGACGACGGTCACCAACCGCTCGACGCCGGCCTCTACCAGCGCGTCGAAGACGTGCGCCAGAATCGGCCGGTTCCCGGCCGGCAGCATCGGCTTCGGCCGGTTTCGCGTCAGCGGGCGAAGCCGGGTCCCCTCCCCGGCGGCGAGGACGACAGCCGTGTCGATTTCCATACTCGTATCAACAGGAGTGGGGATTTGAATATGGCGGGACTACCATTGTTTGATACTCGCGTTCTGGGTCGACTACCACGGCCCAGTTCCGGTCGCAGCGTTGGAGGACACCCTCGGCACTACCGACGACGGGAGACGCTGCGTTCGTTCGCAGCTCTTCGCCACTGCTCACGGCTCTCTCCTCGCTCGCCATCGGTGCGTTCGAACGAACCAAGTGAGTGTGAAACCGCTCCGCGGTCCCCTTCGGTCACCGCGTCGCGGTTCGAGACGCCGTGCGGGGCCCGGCGTCTCGCTACTGCTCGCCCATCCGATCACCCGCGACGCGCCGTCCTTTCGTCGTCAGCGCCACCTCGGTGCGCTCGCGGACGACGCTGATGACGCCGAGTTCGACGAGGCGGTCGAAGATGGCCTCGGTCTTCTCGACGTCGATGCCGACGAAGTTGGGGATGTCGAACGGCGAGACGCCCGAGTGGAGCGCCATGACGACCCGCTTCTCCGTCGAAGAGAGGTCGAGGTCAGCCTGATTCTGCTCGGCGCTGTCTTCGAGCATCGTCCGGAGGACGGTGGCCTGGAACTCCTCGCCGGCGAGGTGCGTCTCGACGCTGATGTCCCCCTCGCTGTGTTCGACCTGGATGACGGTGCGTTCCTCGCCCGAGACCTGCTTTTCCTCGACGGTCAGGTCGCCGATGTCGGTCCGTTCGATATCGACGGCCTGTCCGTCCGCCAGCGCCAGTCGAAGCGCCTCGTCGGTGACTTTCAGTCGGCCTTTGGTCCACGCGGCGTCCTGTACGACGCCGCCTTTCAGCGCGGGGTGTTGTGCGAGGATGACCGCGCCGTCGAGACTCGCCCGGTAGAAGTCCGTCTGGAACACGTCGTGGTCCGACGTGGAGACGAGGACGACGTCCTCGCCGACGTGGAAGGCGAGGTACTCGGAGACGCCCGCGCTCTGCTGATTCACGTCGAAGCGGTCGGCGATGCGGTCGATGTCGTCGAGCGCGATTTGACGCTTGCTGTCGCCGATGAGTGCGATCCGTTCGGTCGTGAGGACGACGCGACAGTTTCGCCACTCGGCGTCGGTGAGCCGCTGGCCCTGCGAGACGGCGAGCAGGTACTGCCCCTGCATATCGGCTATCTTCTTCTCTGTGTCGCTCATGCCCCGTGACCGGCCTCTATCCGTCGTTGTCGAGGGTCGTGAATATAGCTTCCGCCGCCAGTGTCGATGCTGAGAACGTCCGCCGACACAGTGGTTAGCGTCAACGCTTATCAATGCGCCGCCGGAGATTCGAACGATGACAGGGGGCGACGGCTCCGGCCGTGATACTGCGCTCGACGAGCGACCGGCCATCGACCCGCCCGAGTGGTTCGTCGAACAGGCGAACGTCGCCGATCCGTCCGTCTACGAGACGTTCGAACGGGAGTGGCCCGACTGCTGGGACCGGGCCGCGGACTTACTCGACTGGACGGACCCCTACGACGAGGTGTTCCGGGGTGGTGACGTCCCGCCGTTCGAGTGGTTCCCCGGCGGTCGGCTGAACGCCGCCTACAACTGCATCGACCGGCACCTCCCCGAGCGCAAGAACCAGTTGGCGCTCATCTGGGAGGGGCATCTGGGCGAGTCCCGAACCTACACCTACCGGGAACTGCACCGCGAGGTCAACGCCGTCGCGGCCGCGCTCCGCGAGAAGGGCGTCTCGGAGGACGACGTCGTCACCGTCTACCTGCCGATGGTACCCGAACTCCCCGTCGTGATGCTGGCCTGCGTGCGTCTCGGCGTCGTCCACAACGTCGTGTTCGCGGGGTTTTCGGCCGACGCGCTGGCCGAGCGGATGGAGCGGACCGGCTCGGAGATGCTCGTGACCTGCGACGGCTACTACCGTCGGGGGAGCGCCGTCGCACAGAAGAACAAGGCCGACAACGCCCGCATCGCCGTCGAACAGGACGTCTCGGTGGTCGTACTGGACATCCTGAGCCGGGACGTGCATTTAGGCGACGGTTACTACGACTACGACGCGTTGCGGGCGGCCCACGACGGCGAGACGGTCGCTCCCGTATCGCGGGACGCCAGCGACACCCTCTTTCGCATCTACACTTCCGGCACCACCGGCGAACCGAAGGCCGTCGACCACACGACCGGGGGATACCTCGCCCACGTCGCGTGGACCTCCCAGTCCGTACTGGACATCAAGCCCGAAGACACCTACTGGTGTTCGGCCGACATCGGCTGGATCACGGGCCACTCCTACATCGTCTACGGGCCCCTCGCTCTCGGGACGACGGCGGTGCTGTACAACGGCACGCCGGACCACCCCGAGAAGGACCGGGTCTGGGAGATCGTCGACCGGTACGCCGTCGACGTGTTCTACACCGCGCCGACGGCCGTCCGGACGTTCATGAAGTGGGGCGAGGAGTACCCAAAGCGCCACGACCTCTCCAGTCTCCGGCTGCTGGGGACCGTCGGCGAACCCATCGACGAACGGGCGTGGCGGTGGTACCGCGAACACATCGGCGGCGGCGAGTGCCCCGTGGTCGATACGTGGTGGCAGACCGAGACGGGCGCCATCCTCGTCTCGACGCTGCCGGGCGTCGACGCGATGAAACCCGGCGCGGCGGGGAGACCGCTCCCCGGTATCGAGACGAGCGTGGTAGACCCCGCGGGCGAGGCCGTCGACGTGGACGAGGCGGGCGAACTCGTCGTCACGCGCCCGTGGCCGGGGATGCCGAGCGACCTGCGAACCGGAGAAGGGTGGGGCGCGGCGGCAACCTGTGGCGACGAGTGGCGGTACTACCCGGAGGACGGCGCGTCGGTCGACGTCAACGGCTACGTCACCGTCCTCGGGCGCGTCGACGACGCCATCAACGTCGCCGGGCGGCGCTTCAGCACGATGGAACTGGAGTCGGCCATCACCGGCGTCGAAGGCGTCGCGGAGGCCGCCGTCGTCGGCGCCTCCCACGAGACGGCCGGCACCGCGCTCTACGCCTACGTCTCGCCGGAGGGAGGCTACACCGAGGCGGACCTGCGCGGGCGCATCGAGTCGGCCGTCGAAGACGCCATCGGCGGCGTCGCCACCCCGGAGACGGTGGTGTTTACGCCCGACCTGCCGAAGACCCGGTCGGGGAAGGTGATGCGACGCCTGCTGACCGCCGTGGCCAACGACGAGGAACTGGGCGACACCAGCGCGCTCCGAAACCCCGAGATACTCGGGGAGTTGCAGTCGGCGACGCCCGATCGGTGAGTGCTGTTTCGCTCTCACAGATATTTCCGAAATATTTCGGCACGACAGCTCGATCTATAGACGGCCACGTACCACTCCGTGGCAAGTTCTGGCGACTCGGCGGCCCGCACACTTATTTCGCTCGTCTCCGAAGAGACGAAACGACATGGCAGAGCGGACGGACGTTCTCGGTGCGCGTGGATACGAACAGCTACGGCGCGCCGCCGAAACCCACCGAGAGGACCTCGTCTTGCGGTTCGGGGCGGAGGTGGGCCTGCGCCCGGCGGAGATGACTCGGGTCCGACTGGCCGACGTGACGAGTACCGAGTCCCACTTCTTCTTGCGCGTGCGTGACGACGACGGCGTCGACCGGGAGGCGTACCTGCCGGCCGCCGTCGAACACGACATGCGGAAGTTCGCCAGCGCGGCCGACAGAGCGGCGGACGAACCGCTCCTGTCGGTCTCGGCCCGTCGCCTGCAGATGCTCGTCGGCGAGGTGGCCGACCGCGCCGCCGAGACCGCGCCGCGCCTCGGGGACGTCTCCTCGCGCGACCTGCGCTGGCGGTTCGCGGCGACCATGCTCTCGGAGGGCGTGCCGCCACAGGTCGTCTGTGCGCTCGGCGGGTGGGACCGCCTCGCACGGTTGGAACCGCTGCTCGACGACCCGAACCGGGAGGCGGTGATTCGGGCTATCGAAGGCGCCGAAGACGTCCCGACGCCGGCCCGCCTCCGCCGGACCATCAAAGTCGCCGCCGACGTCGGCGAGTCGCTGGCCGTCGCGGCCACCGTCGAGGAGATAGAGCAGACAGTGTGTGACCGACTGGCGGACACAGAGGGGTTTCGCTTTGCGTGGGTGGCCGAACGGACCGGCGACGGGTTGACGCCGCGGACGGCCGCCGGTATCCGCGACAGTCGCATCGACGACCACCTGCAGGGACGGGGGGACGCCGCGGCGACCGCGATGGACAGCCACGAGGTCCGCGTAGTCGAGGACGGCGAGGGGCCGATGGCGCTCGTCCCTATCATCCGGGACGACGACGCCGCGGGCGTGTTGGCCATCGGGACGACCGTCCACGTCGTCGACGCCGAACAGGACCTGCTTGCAGCGCTGGGCGCACAGGTCGGGGCGGCGCTGGCCGCCGTCGAGCGCAAGCGCCTCCTGCTCGCGGATACGGTCACGGAACTGGCCTTCGAGTGTACCGACGGCGGCGCGTTCACCGTGTCGCTGACCCGCGCACTCGACTGCTCGCTCGAACTCTCTGGGGTCGTCCCCGTCGGCGGCCGCTCCCTGCTGTACTATCTGGTGGTCGACGGCGCGCCCGCGGGGCCCGCGCTCTCGTATGCGGCCGAGGACCCCGACATCGCCGACGCGCGCCTCATCGAGGACTACGGCGACGGCGCACTCCTCGAAGTCGTCGTGACGGCCGCGCCGACGCTCGATTTGGTCGAGAACGGCGCCCGCGTCCGGACGCTCACCGCCGAGAACGGCACCGCGACCATCGAGGTGGAACTGCCGGGCGACAGCAACCTCCGGGAGGTAGTCGACGCCGTCGTCGAGGCATACCCGGAGACGTCGCTGACTGCCAAGCGTGAGACGGAGCGGCCCGCCGAGACCGATACGGGGTTTCGCGAACGTCTCTCGGACCGCCTCTCCGAGCGACAGTCGACGGTGCTGGCGGCCGCCTACCACAGCGGCTACTTCGAGTGGCCCCGCGGGACCACCGCCGAAGAACTCGCCGAGTCGCTGGACGTCTCGGCACCGACGTTCCACAACCACCTCAGAAAGGCCCAGCAAAAGCTTCTGACGGCGTTTTTCGCCGATACGCCCACCGAGCCACCGACGGCACTTGGCGAACAAGTGTCAACCAAGTATTCAGACAGTTAGACCCCCCGTTTATCAGTGACCCGTTGATTGTGGGTGATAGACCATGTCAGATGATGACGTTCAACTCGAAGCGCGACTCGAAGAACAGGAGGTCTTCGAGCCCCCGGCGTCGTTCGTCGAACAGGCGAACGTCTCGGACCCCGGCATCTACGAGGAGTTCGAGGAGAACTGGCCCGAGTGCTGGGAGCAGGCCGCCGAGTTGCTGGACTGGGAGGCGGACTACGACCAGGTACTCGACGACTCGAACCCGCCGTTCTACGAGTGGTTCACCGACGGGTCGCTGAACGCCTCGGCGAACTGTCTGGACCGACATCTGGACGAGCGAGGCGACGAGGCGGCCATCGAGTGGGTCGGCGAACCGGTCGAGGAAGACAACATCACGTACACGTACGAGGACCTCCACCGCGAGGTCAACGAGTTCGCGGCCGCGCTCCGGGCGGAGGGCGTCTCCGAGGACGACGTCGTCACGATGTACATGCCGATGATACCGCAGTTGCCCATCGCGATGCTGGCCTGTGCCCGCATCGGTGCGCCGCACTCGGTGGTGTTCGCCGGGTTCTCCGCCGACGCGCTGGCGACGCGGATGAACGCCGCCGACTCCGAGTATCTGGTCACCTGTGACGGCTACTACCGCCGCGGCGACCCCCTCGACCACCTCTCGAAGGCCAACGAGGGCTTAGCGGGCGTCGACCACGACGTCGAGACAGTCGCCGTCGCCGAGCGACTTCGTGACGGTGACGACTTCGACCACGACTACGCCGACAACCAGGTGGCCTTCGACGACCTCGTTGCCGACCACGAGGGCGAGACGGTCGACCCAGTCTCCCGTGACGCCGAGGACATGCTCTTTCTCATGTACACCTCGGGCACGACGGGCGAACCGAAGGGTGTAAAACACACCACCGGTGGCTATCTCTCCTACGCCGCGTGGACCTCTCAGGCCGTACTCGACGTCAAACCCGAGGACACCTACTTCTGTTCTGCCGACATCGGCTGGATCACCGGCCACTCCTACATCGTCTACGGGCCACTCGCACTCGGCACGACGACGATGATGTACGAGGGGACCCCCGACTACCCCGACAAGGACCGCCTCTGGGAGATCATCGAGGAGTACGAGGCGACCCAACTGTACACCGCGCCGACCGCGATTCGGGCCTTCATGAAGTGGGGCGAGGAGTACCCCGACAGCCACGACCTCTCCAGCCTGCGACTGCTTGGCACCGTCGGCGAACCAATCAACCCCCGGGCGTGGAAGTGGTACTACAAGCACATCGGCGACGAGTCCTGTCCGGTCGTCGACACGTGGTGGCAGACCGAGACGGGCGGCATGATGCTGACCACACTGCCCGGCGTCGGCGACATGAAACCCGGGTCCGCCGGCCCGCCGTTGCCGGGCATCAGCGCCGACATCGTCGACGTGAGCGGCAGTCCCGTCGAGGCGGGACAGGCCGGCTACCTCGTCGTCAACAAACCGTGGCCCGGGATGCTCCGGACCCTGTACAACAACGACGAGCGGTTCATCGACGAGTACTGGCGCGAGTACTCCGACATCGATAGCGACGACCCGGCCGACTGGGTGTACTTCCCCGAAGACGGCGCGAAGATCGACCAAGACGGCTACATCACCGTGCTGGGCCGCGTCGACGACGTACTCAACGTCTCGGGCCACCGCCTCGGGACGATGGAGATAGAGAGCGCCATCGTCGGCGTCGAAGGGGTCGCAGAGGCCGCCGTCGTCGGCGGCAAACACGAGATCAAGGGCGAGGCCGTCTACGCCTACGTCATCACCGAGGACGGCTACGAGGAGACCGACGAACTGCGCGGAGAGATAATCGAGGGCGTCGAGGACGCCATCGGCCCCATCGCCCGGCCCGAACAGGTCATCTTCACCCCTGAACTCCCCAAGACTCGGTCCGGGAAAATCATGCGCAGACTCCTCGAAGACATCGCCAACGGCGAAGAACTGGGTGACACCAGCACGCTCCGCAACCCGGACGTGGTAAGCGACATCCAGTCGAAGGTCGGCAGCGACTGAGCAGCACCGCTTTTCCAGCAGACCACCCCCCACAGCGAAACCACGGACACAACTATGGCAGACAGAGACACCCACGACTCGGACGGGCGGCCGTCAGTCCAGACGGACGGCGGCACCGCCACGCAAGCCGCACAGGCACACCAGAACACGAACTACCTCGACGAGGAGGTGAACCTGCTGAGCCCCAGCACGGCGTTCATGCGGGACCACCTCAAAATCGTCTGGACGAGTTTCATCGTCTGGGCGCTCATCGTCTTCGGGCCGGTGACGCTGACCGCCATCGCCCCCGGCGCGATGACGACGACGATGCCGGTCATCGGCTTCCCGCTGCACTACTTCCTCGTCGCGTTCGGCGCGCCGACCGGCGCGCTCATCCTCGCGGCCGTCTACGCCCGCCAGCGAGACAAACTGGACGAGAAGTACGGTATCGACCACAGCACCGCCGAACCCGAAGAGGGTGAGAGCGGCGAGGCCGGCGAAGCGACGGCCACCGACGGAGGTGTCGAGCGATGACGGTGCCGTTACAGGCCGAGGCGCTCGACATCTCGTTCAAACTCGTGCCGGCCATCATCGTCTTCCTGATGATGGC
This sequence comes from Haloarcula sp. S1AR25-4, assembly GCF_031624555.1. NCBI lineage: Archaea > Methanobacteriati > Methanobacteriota > Halobacteria > Halobacteriales > Haloarculaceae > Haloarcula > Haloarcula sp. S1AR25-4. Next base: position 673,661 of record NZ_JAMQOR010000002.1, read on the forward strand.
CTCCTTCCTCGTCATCGGCTACGTGTTCAAAGTGGCCGACACCGAGGGGATGTGGGTCGCCGGCCGCGGCATCGGGAACATCGAGAACGGGATGGCTATCGGCGCCAACTGGATGTCGGCGGCGTCGTATCTCGGACTCGCAGGACTGGTCGCGCTGGCCGGCTTCTACGGGCTGGCGTTCATCGTCGGCTGGACCACCGGCTACTTCGTCCTCCTCATCTTCCTCGCGGCGCAAATGCGCCGATTCGGGAAGTACACCGCGCCGGACTTCGTGGCCGACCGCTTCAACTCGCCGACGGCCCGCGCGCTGGCGGCCTTTACGACGCTGCTCATCGCGTACGTCTACTCGGTCGGACAGGCCCGCGGCATGGGACTGGTCGGCCAGTACGTCTTCGGGCTGGACATCGTCCCGATGATCGTCGTGATGATGACCATCACCGTCGGCTACCTCGCCCTCTCGGGGATGCTTGGCGCGACGAAGAACATGGCCGTCCAGTACGTCATCCTCATCGTCGCGTTCCTCGCGGGCGTCTACGCCGTCGGCTTCACCCAGGGGTACTCGACGGTGCTCCCGCAAATCGAGTACGGTGCGCTCTTTAGCGAACTCGCTCGGCAGTTCTCCGAACCGTTCACGGGCGGGAACACCTACTATCTCTGGATCGCGACGGCGTTCTCGCTCATCTTCGGCACCTGTGGCCTCCCGCACGTCCTCGTGCGGTTCTACACGGTCAAGAGCGAGCGGACCGCTCGGTGGTCCACGGTCTGGGGGCTGTTCTTCATCCTCCTGCTGTACTGGGCCGCGCCCGCGATGGCCGCCTTCGGCGTCGACCTGTTCGCCGCCGTGAACGACATCTCGCCGGAAGCCGTCTTCACCGGCGAGCAAGCGATGTCCGGCGCGGAGGGTGACGTCATCGTCGTGCTGGCGGCGCAGTTCGCCGACCTCCCGACGTGGTTCGTCGGCCTCGTCGCCGCCGGCGCGATGGCTGCCGCGATCGCGACGACCGCGGGCCTGTTCATCACGGCTTCCTCGGCCGTCGCCCACGACATCTACGCCGAGCTCATCAACCCCGACGCGACCCAGCGCCAACAGGTCCTCATCGGCCGCGCGACCATCGTCGTCGTCGGCGCGCTGGTCACCGTGACCGCGTTCAACCCGCCGGCGCTCATCGGCGAACTCGTCGCGTACGCGTTCTCGCTCGCGGGGACCGTGCTGTTCCCGATGTTCTTCCTCGGTCTGTGGTGGGAGAACACTAACCGACAGGGGGCGCTGGCGGGGATGTCCGTCGGCCTCATGCTGTGGATCACGTCGATTATCAACAGCGTCCTGCCGGCCTACGTCGGCTTCCTCGCGGACATCGCCGGCGGCTCCGGGCAGGCGCTCGTCCCCATCTACGCACAGTACGTCCCACCCATCGGCGCCGCGCTGGTCGGGACGCCGCTGGTGTTCATCGTGACCATCGCCGTCTCGCTTGCGACGCCGGAACCGCCGATGGAGACCAAGCGGATGGTCCGGCAGTGTCACAGCCCCGAACCGATGGGCCAGCAACAGACCGCCGAAGACATCGTCTCCAGCAGCGGCGGCGAGACGCCCGCTGACGACTAACAATGTACGAGAACATCCTCATCCCGACGGACGGAAGCGACACGGCGAACGTGGCGGTCGACCACGCCGTCGACCTCGCAGAGAAGTACGGCGCGAAACTGCACGCGCTGTACGTCGTCGACATCGACGCGGTGAACTTCGGTCTCGGCACCGAGCAAGTCGATCGCATCAAGCAAGGCAACTTCGGCGAGATGACCGAACTAGAGGAGAAAGCCAACGAGGCCACCGGCATCGTCGCGGCGGCCGCCGCGGACCACGGCATCGAAGTCCACGAGGAGGTCCGGGTCGGCGCGCCACACGAGGTCATCGCCGGCTACGCCGACGCGAAGGGCATCGACCTCGTCGTGATGGGCAGTCACGGCCGGTCGGGCGTCCGCCGGGCCCTGCTCGGGAGCGTCACCGAGCGCGTTCTGCGCTCGACGCACGTCCCCGTGCTGGTGGTCGACGAGCACGAGGAGGGCGCGGAGGCCTGACCGATGTCTATGGCCTCGGGGAAACGCCTGCTCGAAACCGTCGGCGAGCACGTCCGTGAGCACCGCTCCGGAATGTTCGTCGATCTCGTGTTCGCCATCGCGTGGGTGACCGTCGTCACCGTCGTCTTCGACCTCCTGCCGGGCGGTCCGCAGTGGCTCTACTACCTCACGCTGTTGGGCGGCGTCGTGGCGTACTTCGGCTTCTTCGCCTCGCTGGAGGCCGTCCGCGGGGGCGACGAGTAGCCTCCCGCGGTACGACACACGGTTTCTGAGACGCCGACCGCGACGGAGAGTCGCGGGTGCGGCAGTCGCCTCAAGAGCGCCCCGCCGACGGCGACTCGGCGAGGTCCACGTCGTCGACGGCGTCGAGCACGAACCGGTGTACGTCGCGGTTCGCGGCGAGGACGTCCTCGAACGGTTCCCCGACGACGTCGGCGATCCAGTCGTGGAGGCCGTCGTCGAGCGAGACTCTGATAGCGCCGAGCCACTCCAGCCACCGGTTGACGAGGTGGAGTCGGTACCCTCGTGTGACGACGGCGTCGGGGCCGTCCCAGCCAGCGTCGGCGAGTCCCGCTCTGTAGCCATCCAGCACCGCGCGTTCGAGTTCGTCGGCCCGCGTGACCGGCCAGTCTACGAACAGCAGCGTCAGGAGGACGAGCGCACCGGCGTCGTCACCCACCCGCGCCATCCCGCACTGGTCCCAGTCGATGGCCACCGTCTGCGGCGTGCCGTCGGCAGTCGTCGTCGCGAAGAGGTTCCGGCCGAACGCGTCGAAGTGACAGAAGGTCCGGGGCAGGTTCGCTCGGGCGTCGAGGAACCGCTCACGGTCGCGCCACGCCGCGAACAGTCGCTGTCGGTCGTCGCTCGTCGGGAAGTGCTGGCTGACGATCGGGTCGTCGGGCACCCGGTCGACCAGTGCGACGACGCCGGCAGTCGTCTCGAACTCGAACGTTCGCTCAGTGACCCACGGCTCGTCGATGCGGTCCGTCTCGCCGACAAAGGCCCCGTCGAACTGCCCGAGGTGTCTGGCGGCCCGGCGGTACTGTTCGAGCGGCCAGTCGCCGCCGTACTCGTCGGTCAGGTCTTCGAGCCAGAGCCAGACGGCCTCGCCGTCGAACTCGTCGACGCGGTACAGTTCGGCCGGGACGAGTCGCCCCCGCGCGTCTTCGAGGAGGTCCGAACGGTAGGCTTCTGCCTCGCGCTTCCAGTACGGGTGGCCGGCCGGCGTCTCCCCGGGACGCTCGGCGAGGACCTTGAGGACGACCGACCACTCCCTCACACCCGTCCGAGTCGCCGCCGTCCCCGCGAACCGAAACAGCGCCGTTCCGAAGTGCCCGCCACCGGACCCGCCACGCATCTGCACCCGTCGCCAGTCGGTCACCGCCGCCGTCACGTCGTCGAGCACTCGCCGGACAATCGGTGTCAGCGTCTCGGCGTCGACGGCCGCGACGCGCCGCTCGACGGCCGGTCCGATGCCGGGGAGGTTCAGCGACTCCATCGGCACCTCTCCGTCGTTCCGCTCGCCCGGGAGGCCGTCGGGAGGTCGGTAGTCTGTCCGTCTCCCCGGTCGTGATTCGCTGTGGTGCGTGTCCGTGGCGACATTGGTCCGTGCCCTGCCCGATACGACCGGTCGCCTCGCGCGTCACCACTTCGGAGCGGGCGGTACCGAACCTACGCGTCACAGTGCGTTAATCATCAGCACGCTCCAACCCGTTTCGGTGGCCGTAGGAGCGTCTTACCGGTCGTTCAGGAGAGTTCTACCGCTCGCGAGTCGCATCTCCCCGCTCGCAATTGGCGACTCCTCCGACGCTCGGCCGCCCCCTACTGCTCCGCGGTTCCCGTCGATCACCGCGTCGCTTCGAGGGCCACTCACTGCGTTCGTGCCCCTCGCTACTCCCCGCTCATCGCTTCGCTCGCCATGTTCCGTCCCTGTGCGTTCAGGCTGACCTCCGTCCGTGTCCGGACCTTGTCCACCGCGCCGACGTCGAGCAGTTTCTGGTATATTTCCTCGACGTCGTCGGGGGTCGTCCCGACGAAGTCGGCCATCTCGAAGGGCGAGACGCCGGAGTACAGCGCCATCAACACCTGACTCTCCATCTCGGTGAGTTCGTAGTCGTCCGAGCGGCGCTCGACGACCTGTGAGAACAGTCGTCCGAGAGCGTCCGTGTGGTGGGGCATCCCGGAGAAGTGCGTCTCGACGCTCCGGTCCTGTTCGTCGGTGTGCTCGACTTCGACGACGGTACGCGCCTCGCCCATGACCGTACTCTCGCTGGTCTCGATGGTCCCGACGTCCTCGATGTCGAAGACGGTCGACCCGCCGCCGGGGAACTGCAGGCGGACCTCCTCGTCGTCCAACCGGAAGCGGGCTTTGCTCCACTCGGCGTCGTCCTGAATGACGCCGCCGACGACGGCCGGGTGGCGCGCGAGGATGACCGCGCCGTGGAGCGTCGCCCGGCAGTACTCGAACGCGAAGTCGTCGAGAGACGTCGCGTCGACCAGCAGGACGTTCCCACCCACTTTCAGCGCGGTGGCGTCGGCCGGCACCCCGTCGGGGACCGTCGATTCGTCGTCCACGAACGAGATCTTCGAGTGGGGAATCGGTTGTTTGCCGTCGTTGGTCGCAAGCACCAGCCGTTTGTTGGTGACGATGAGCCGGCAGGAGCGCCACTGCGGGTCGGCGACCGGGTCGCCGTCCCGGACGACGTACTGGTAGTCGCCGGACGTGTCGATGATCTTCCGTTCGTCACCACTCATGGCCGCAGTCGTCCGTGAGTTGTCGCCGGCACCTATATAAGTTCCAGCACCGCGCTCGGCGGGACACCCGTCCAACGCCACATACGAATGTCTCCGGAGTGGTACGCTACGTCAATATCCCTCTGAACGATATTAGCAACCGTTTTTCAAATACCCTCGTCGGTTCCATCCGAAATGCGAAAGACACGACGGCAAGTCCTCCTCGGTGCAGGTACGACGGCGGCGGCCAGTCTCGCAGGCTGCATCGGTGACGGCAGTTCCGACAGTACGGGCGGCGGTGAGTCCGGCGGGCAACGCTCTTACGAAGTCGGCCACGGTGACTTCCGGACGACGGTCAGTGCCGCTACCTTTCCCGACATGCTGTACTTCTATTGCGTGCAGTCCGGGTGGATGAACTGGCCCTCGGTGATGTCCGCCTTCGAGGAAACGTACGGCTCCGCGGTCCACGACGACGACCGCTCCTCCGGGGAGGCGCTGCAACACATGCGGTCGCACTCGAACAACATGACCCACTCCGGATACAACGGCGGGTACACCTACGGTATCGTCGCCCGCAACGACGGCTTCACGCAGGCCTACAAACCGGCGGGGTGGGAGAAGGTCCCGAGCGCCCTGAAGACCGACGACGGTCACGTCACCGCGACCCGGCGCGTGACGACGGCAGTAACCTACCGCAAGGACATCTACGAGGAGCGAGGCCTCGACGAGCCGACGACGTGGGCGGACCTGCTCCAGCCCGAAATCACGCAGGACCTCGCGCTCCAGACGCCCCAAGCCGCCGTCGGGCTGGCGGCGGCGCTGTCTGTGAACAACGCCCGCGGCGGGTCGATGGAGAACCTCCAGCCGGTCATCGACTACTACAAGCAGATTCAGGAGGGCGGCGCGGAGTTCACCGACAACTTCCTCGCGCAGTTCTCCCGGGGCGAGTACGCCACGTTCGTGCGGTATGACTACTCCGGACTGGACCTGAAGTACAACAACGACGAAGTGGCCGAGGAGAACGTCGGCGTCGCCCTGCTGAGCGGCGAGAACGGGAACGCCGGCGCGCTCAACATGCCCTACGGCTACGCGCTGTTGCAGAACGCCCCCAACCCCGAGGCCGGCAAGGTGTTCATGGACTACGTCCTCTCGCTGGAGGGGCAACAGCACTTCCTCGACGCCTACGTCCGTCCGATCCGCTCCGCCGAGATGGAACTGCCCGACGAGTTCATCGACTCTTCGGAGTACGACCGCACGGAGTTTCAGGTCGACTACGACAAACTGGTCGACCAACAGCAGTCCATCATCCAAGAGATCACCCGCGGCGCGAACCTCTAGATGTCCACGTCCGGTCGCATCGCCGACGTCCTCCCCGCCGTTCGCGGTGCCGTCGAGGACCTCGGGTCGGTCGCCGTCCCGACGACGGAACGGGACCGGGAACGCCGCCGCATCGCCGCCCTCTGTGCGCCCTTCGCGGTCTTGCTGGTCGTCGCTGGCGTCTACCCGCTGCTAGAGGTCGTTCGCATCAGCGTCTCCGTCGAGCGCTTCGAGACGGTCGGCTTCACGCTGTCGGCCTACCGCACGCTGGTTACCGACCCGTACTACCGGCGCGTCGCGTTCAACACGCTGTGGTTCGCCGCGCTGACGACGCTGGTCTCCGTCGCACTGGCGGTGCCCATCGCCCACGCTCTAGAGAAGTACGACTTGCCCGGGGAGGGCCTGTTCGTCACGCTGGTGTCGTTCCCGATTAGCCTGCCCGGTATCGTCGCCGCGTTCATGATGCTCGTCCTGTTCGGCAACAACGGCGTCCTCACGAACGTCGTAGCGACGTTCGCGGGCGCGAACCCGACGGACGTGGCCGTCGCCGTCAGCGTCCCCGGCCTGTTTCTGGCGTTCGTCTACTCGATGGTCCCGCGGGCGACGCTCATCCTCCGTGGCACCTACGCCGAAGTCGAGGAGGCCGCCGAAGAGGCCGCACAGGCGCTCGGTGCGACGCCGTTGCAGACGTTCCGGTACGTCACGTTCCCGCAGATTCGGCCGGGCATCACGGGCGCGCTCATCCTCACCTTCCGCACGGGACTGGCCATCTTCGGGACGCTCATCGTCATCCAGACGCTGTTGGTGTGGACGCTCCAACTCGACCGCGAACTCTCGGCGGGTGCGTTCCCCGTCGCCGGCGCGATGGCGACGGTGTACTTCGTCTTCGTCTTTGGCTTTACGGCACTGGGACTGCGCTACACCAGTGCGGAGGTGGGGCTGTGACGGCCCTCTCCCGACGGTTCGGACGACCCGCCGTCACGCTGGTCCTGTTGGTGACGGTGACGTTCCTCATCGCGCCCGTCGCGCTCACCATCGTCGGGTCGTTCGCCCGCGAGTGGACGGGGGTCTTCCCCGCTGGGTTCGTGACGTTCCGCAACTGGGCCGAAGTGCTGGGCCTCGCCGACAGCATCGGCTCACAACGAAGCATGGGATGGGACCCGCTGGTGGTACTCCCCGTCGGCGACGGCCTGACGCTGATGGCCCCCGCCGAACTGTTGTTCAGCGTCGGGTTGGCGCTGGGAGGCGTGCTGATCAATCTCGTCGTCGGCGTCCCCATCGCCTACGCCGTCTCTCGGTACGAGTTCCGGGGTAAGGAGTGGGTCAACGCGGTGTCGGTCCTGCCGCTGGTCCCCGGCGTCATCCTCGGGGTGGCCTTCCTGCGGGCCTATCCCGTCCTCTCGGGGACGAGTTTCGGCCTCATCGTCGGCTACTCCCTGCTGAAGGCACCCTTCATGGTGATGGCCGTCCAGAGCGAGTTCGAGTCGATGCCGCTTCGCCAGTTGGAGGAGTCGGCCCGCTCGCTCGGGGCATCGTGGCCCCGGACCTTCCTCACCGTCGTCGTCCCGAACGCGCGGTCGGGCATCGTCTCGGGGGCCATCATCTGCTGGACGCTCGCCGCTGCGGAGTTCAACTTCTCCTACGTCGTGTGGGCGAAAGGCACCCAACCGCTGGCGCTGTTCCTGCAGCGTCACATCTCGAACAGCACGTTCACCAAGGCCGCCGCCGCGGTGTCGATGTTCTTCTGCATCGTCGTGGCCATCACGCTGCTGTTGCAGGCGTTCGGAACCCGCGGCTTCGACACGAGAGGTACCTGAATGGCACGCGTCACCATCGATTCGGTTCATAAAGTGTATGACGACACGGTCGCCGTCGAGAACGTCTCTCTGACCGTTCCGGACGGCGAGATACTCGGTCTCCTCGGTCCATCGGGGTGCGGGAAGACCACCACCCTGCGGACTGTCGCCGGCTTCGAGACGCCCACGGAGGGCACCGTCGCCTTCGACGACGAGGACGTAACCCACGTCCCGCCCGAGGACCGCAACATCGGTCTGGTGTTCCAGACGTACGCCCTCTTTGATAACATGACCGTCGGCGAGAACGTCGCCTTCGGCCTGAAGATGCGCGGCGTCGACCCCGCCAAGCGCCGAGCGCGGGCCGAGGAACTACTCGAACTCCTCGGTATCGGCGGGCTTAGTGACCGGGACCCACAGACCCTCTCCGGGGGCCAGCAACAGCGCGTCGGCCTCGCTCGTGCGCTCGCTATCGAACCGCGCGTCCTCTTACTGGACGAACCCATGACCGGCCTCGACGCGAAACTCAAGCGTCGACTCCGCAACGAACTCGGCGAACTCCTGGACGAGCTAGGCGTCACGGCGCTGTACGTCACGCACGACCAAGCGGAGGCGATGTCGATGTGTGACCGCATCGCCGTGATGAACGACGGTCACGTCGAGCAAGTCGGCACCCCACGCGAGGTGTACGAACGGCCCGCAAACGCGTTCGTCGCCGACTTCGTCGGTACTGCCAACGTCCTCGATGGCGTCGTCAGCGACGGGACGCTGGATCTCGGCTTCGAGCGCGTTCCCGCGGCGGGCGCGCCGGAGGGACCGGCTACTGTTGTCGCCCGACCCGAGGCGTTCCGTGCGGACTCCGACGGCGAGATTCCGGTGGCGGTCACCGAGCGCACCTATCAGGGCGACCACGTCCGGGCGACAGTGACACTGCCCGACGAGACGGCCGTCACGCTCCGCCTCGATCCTGCCACGCTTACCGACGACGAGAACGTGCGACTTACGCTAGACCCCACTGCGCTCCACGTCACCGACGTCGACGTAGAGGCCGACTCCGACGGAGCGGTGATACCGAACTGAGCGTCACAGCGCCACCAGCAGGCCACCGACGACGCCGAGGCCGCCGAACACCGTACACACCGCCCAGAACGGGACTTCTCGGACCAGTCGGACCAGCGCGTCGACGGTGAGATAGCCGGCGACGGCGCTGACCGCGAGGGCGACGACGGCTTCGACCGGCGTTATCGACGGAAGGCCCGTGTCGGCGAGGACGAGGGCGTTGGCCGCGAGCGCGGCCGGAATCGAGAGGAGAAAGGAAAACCGCAAGGAAGACTCACCGTCGTGGCCGCGCAAGAGGAGGGCGCTGACGGTGGTCCCGGAACGGGAGACGCCCGGCAGGATGGCAAGCCCCTGCAACCCGCCGACGAGGATGGCGTCGACCCAGTCCGGCCGGGTGCGCTCGCCCAGCGACAGCGCGGCGGCGGATCGCTGGACGAGACCGGTCAACACGAGCAGTCCGCCCACGAGCGCCAGAAACAGGCCGCCTTCGAGTTCGGAGACGGCGGCGTCGAGCGCGAGATACGCCGGGAGGCCGGTGACGCCGGTCGACAGCGTCGCGAGGACGAGAAAGGAGAGGTCCGCCGTCTCGTCGGCGAAGGGACGCCGGGAGAGGGCAGTCAGCGAGTCCAGCACGTCCCTGAGTTCACCGCGGTAGTACGCGACGGCGGCGACGGCAGTGCCAGCGTGCAAGAAGAGCGCCAGCCGAGTGGCGTCGCCCGGGTCGAGTCCCGCGAGCGCCGTCGACGCGAGGGCGACACCGCCCTCACTGGAGACGGGAATCCACTCTAGAATCCCCTGCAACAGACCCAACAGGACGGCGACGAGAATCGGATGCACGGTTACGGGGCGGTCAGCCGCGAGCAAAGGTGGTTCGGTCTTCTGTTCCAGCGTGTGGCGTCACCAGTATATATACCGCTGCCGTCCAACAGGTGGTATGCAACTGGGTGGAGTCACTGACCTCCTTGCCTCGTTTCCCGCGTGGCAGGGGTTCGCCGTACTGATTATCGCCGGCCTCGTTCTCGGATTCCTCGTCCGCGTCGTCGGCGACCGTTACCTCAAGCGGGTGACCGCCCGTATCGACGGCGAGGTCGACGACATCGTCCTCCGCGGGGTTCACTCGGCGCTCTATGTCACGCTGAGCGTCGCCGGCGTCTACGTCGGGACGCAGGTGTACGACGTCTCACCGGACCTCGCGGTGCCGCTCGAGGCCGGGACGCTCTCGGTCATCATCGTCGTCTGGGCGGTGACGCTGATGCGGGTCGGGCGAAAAGCCTCGAACGCCGCCACGGACACGCGCTACATCGACCGACAGGTCGTCCCCATCCTCCAGAACGTCTGGAGCGCGGTGGTCGCCGGTGTCAGCGTCTTGCTCTTGCTCGTCCTCTGGGAGATCAATCCGACGCCGCTACTGGCGTCGGCCGGCCTCATCGGTATCATCGTCGGACTGGCCGCCCGTGACACACTGGCGAACTTCTTCGGGTCGCTGTCGCTGTATCTGGACGGGACCTACAAGATCGGCGACTACGTCGTGCTGGAGACCGGCGAACGCGGCCGCGTCGAGGACATCTCCGTGCGCTCGACGGTCATCCGGACCCGCGACGACATCCTCGTCACCGTCCCCAACTCGAAACTCTCCAGCGCCGCCATCGTCAACGAGTCCACCCCGAAGCAAAAGCGTCGCATCCGCGTTCCCATCGGCGTCGCCTACGGGACGGACGTCGACGCCGTCGAGGAGATACTGCTGGCGGTAGCCGGGACAGAGGATCTAGTTCTCGACCGACCCAAACCGAGAGTCCGCTTCCGCGAGTTCGGCGAGTCCGCGCTGAACTTCGAACTCCTGTGCTGGGTGTCGAACCCGGCGCTGAACGCGCGCGCCATCCACAACCTCAACAAGGCCGTCTACGAGCGGTTTCGAGACGCTGGCGTCGAGATTCCGTTCCCACAGCGGGACGTCTCGGTGTCCGTGACGGACGTTCCAGGCGAACTGTTCGCCCGAGAGTCGACGGAGTACACCGCCGACGGCGGCCGCGACGAGCGCTGAGACGGGCGCAGGGTGCTGCCGGTGAGACAACCACTGGGGTCGGACTGAAAGGGGCGGCGCGCTGAACGATGGCAGACGAAGTAAGCACTGGACGGAGCGAGTAACGCGAGCGACGGAAGCGCGCAACGAGGCTCCCGAGTTCAGCGCGCCGGGGCTTTCTGGCTGTGAGTCACAGCACCGTTCGTAAGAACGACGGCGGCGGAGAGGTCGAAACGCAGTTACGGACCGGCCGCGTCGCACAGACAATGACTGTACTGGAGGACGCGCAGGCCGCGCTGGACACCGGGCCACTCTGTGACGCCTGTCTCGGACGGCTCTTTGCCGACCGGAGTTTCGGGCTGACCAACGCCGAACGGGGCCACGCGCTACGGGTGACGCTCGCGCTCGAAGCCGACGACGACTTCGAGGCCGGCGCGGACTGCTGGGTCTGTGAGGGAGAGTGTGACCGCATCGAGTGGTGGGCCCAACAGGCCGCCACCGCCGCGCGGGGCTATGACTTTTCGACGTATCAGGTCGGGACGAAAGTCCCGCCGTTACTGGAGGAGAACGACGCGCTCTTGCGCGAGGACGTGGGGCTGGACGAGGACGCCGGCGAGGCGCTGAAGACGGAACTCAACCGCGAGGTGGGCAAGCGAATCGGCGACCTGACCGGCGCCGAGGTCGACTTTGGCCGACCGGAGGTCCAGTTTACGCTCGACCTCTCGACGGACGAAGTCGAGGCGCGCGTCAACTCCGCGTTCGTCTACGGCCGCTATCGCAAACTGGCGCGGGACATCCCCCAGACGAAGTGGCCCTGCAACGACTGCAACGGCACCGGCCGCTGGCAGGGCCAGCCCTGTGACGGCTGTGACGGCACCGGCTACCGCTACGACGAGAGCGTCGAGCAACTGACGGCCCCCGTCGTGCAAGAGGCGATGAAAGGGTCCGGCGCGACGTTCCACGGTGCCGGCCGCGAGGACGTCGACGCCCTGATGCTCGAATCCGGCCGCCCGTTCGTCATCGAGGTCGACGAACCCCGCACTCGCGACGTCGACACCGACGCGCTCGAAGCGGACGTCAACGAGTTCGCCGACGGCAAAGTCGAGGTAGAGGGCCTCCGACTGGCGACCCACGAGATGGTCGAACGCGTCAAGGAACTGGACGCCTCGAAGACCTACCGGATGGACGTCGAGTTCGAGGAACCCGTGACGGAGGACGCTTTGCGGGAGGCGCTCGACGAACTCGAAGGGACGACCGTCGAACAGGAGACGCCACAGCGGGTGGCCCACCGCCGCGCGGACCTCACGCGCACCCGCGACGTGTACGCCGCCAGCGGCGAACTGGTCGACGAGACCCACGCCGACATCCGCATCCACGGCGAGGGTGGCCTCTACGTGAAGGAACTGGTCTCCAGCGACGAGGGGCGAACGGAACCGAGTCTCTCGGGTCTGCTGGGGGTCGATGCCGTGGTGACCGCGCTGGACGTCGTCGACGTGGAGGGAGAGGACGAACCGTTCGCGAAGGCCGAGTTCCTCAAAGAGTAGTCAGTCGCCGATACTGTCCGTCGGAAACGACTGCAGGCGCTCGACGTTCTCCTCGACGGAGTCCAGCGCCGTCTGAAGCCGGTCAGTCGCGGCCACGAGGTCGTCTTCCTGACTGTACTGGACCAGTCCGCACTCCTCAAGAAGAGGGATGTGCGTGTGATAGAGCCGAAAGTACGTATCGCGGAGTTGTTCGCCCGACAGTGCCGCGACGCCCGTATCGTACTGGCGTTCGACGACCAGTTCCGCGAGGTCGGGCAGCGTCAACTGCCGGTGGTGGTCGAGACATGCGAGCGCGAGACGGCGCTCTTCGGCAGCGAGTGCCCGGTAGACGCGGTCCAGTTCGACCATCGTCGGTCGGGAATACGCTCACGAATGTCAATCTTGCGAATAGTTGTGGGCTACCGACGGCTTCGGTCGGTTCGGAGCGACCGCAACGACTATCCTCGCGCCCTCAGACCGACCAGTCATGCGATTCGGCGTCGACGAGGCCGGGAAGGGGCCCGTACTGGGGTCGATGTTCGCCGCCGCGGTCCGGGCCGACCCGGCGGCGCTCCCGGACGGCGTGGGCGACTCGAAGGGCATCGCGCCGGACCGTCGTGAGCGACTGGACGAGTCGATACGCAAGGTGGCCGACGCCGTCGCTGTCGCCGAGATCCCGGTCGAGCGCATCGACGACCCGGAGACGGACATGAACACGCTGACCGTCGCCGCCCACGGCGAGGCCCTCGCCGGCGTCGCCACGGACGGCCTGTCGGGAACCGTCGACGCCGGTGACACCGACGCCGAGCGGTTCGGTCGCCGCGTGGCCGGCCGCGTCGACGCGACGGTGACCGTCGACGCCGAACACGGCGCCGACGAGACGGACCCGCTGGTGGGCGCGGCCTCTATCGTGGCGAAAGTGGCCCGCGACGCACACGTCACGGCGCTCTCTGCGGCGTACGGTGCTGTCGGGTCCGGATATCCGAGCGACCCGACGACGCGAGCGTTCCTCGCGGACTACGTCGACGAACACGGAACACTGCCCGACTGCGCGCGAGCGTCGTGGTCGACCTGCGAGGACGTCCTCGCGGCGGCCGAACAGGCGACGCTCGGCGAGTTCTGATAGAGAAAATCCCGCGAACGCGGCTTGGACCTGGACGGGAGATGTTTTCGACAGCCCCTGCGGCCCGTCCAGCACTCGTGTCAGCGTTTAGCCGGGCTTGCACCGGCCTTGTCCTTGCGGACTTTAGCTGGGCTCGCACCAGCCTTTGCCGACGTGCTGGGTTCCCGAGCGTCACTTACGTGACGTCCGGTACTTGGCCTTCCTACCGACCCTGCCGGCCGGGCCGGCGATGGGCTGTGGCGGTTCTCCTTCGGAGCGGTGACCTCGGAATCCTGTGACGGACTGCTCGGTTCTTGCCCCCAACGCATCCCGTTCCGTCCAGAACGGACAGTCTGAGATACGTCGTCCAGTGTGTCCCCGCGTTCCAACGGGAAGTGAATGTACGCTGGGAGGGATGATAAGTCAATCTAAATGGATTTGTCACTAAGTACCAAGGAATATCGCTACGACGACGTGAAACGAGGGTGGGTGGGTACGAGGCGGCCGAGAGAGGCCGACGACGCCGGCGTTCAGTCCTCGTCCAGCACGAGGTTCCGGAGGATGTCACCGTAGGCCGGACGGGTGACGAGGACGCCGATGAGGACGCCGACGATGGTGATGATGGCGAACCCGGAGAGGTCACCCAGCGAGAGCACCATCAGCGGGCTCATGGCGACGATAGTCGTCGCCGCGGCGGCGCCGATGACCCAGAACGCCTTGCGGAAGCGACTCTGGAACACCCGGCCCGTCTCGACTTTCCCCTGCTGGAGTATCTCGTCGGCGATGATGATGAGGTCGTCCACCCCCGTCCCGATGACGGCGATGAACCCCGCAAGGTGCGAGAGGTTCAGCGGGTACTGGACCAGCGCGACGAACCCGAGGAGGATGAACACCTCCGAGAGCGCCGTCACGATCATCGGGAAGGCCACCTCCGGTCGACCGTAGCGGATGTAGACGACCAGACTGACGGCGACGACGGCGAGCAATCCAGTGACGACGGAGTTCTGCTGGAACTGCTCGGCCAGTGCCGGCGACAGCGAGAGTTGGTCCGAGTCCGCGAAGTTCAGCGGCGCCGGCAGTCGGCCGGCCTTCAGGTTCAGTTCGATCTCGCGGGCCATGTCCATGTCGTCGGCCGGGAGGACGAACACCGGATCGTCTTTGAACGTGTTCTGCTGGAACGACTCCGCGAGTCCGGGTGCGACACCGCGGGCGTAGAACGGTTCGCCGTTGAGCGTCGCGACGAGACAGCGCCCTTCGGTCTGCTGGATGTCGCTGTGGTTGTAGTTGCCGCAGTTGCGCGCCTGGCCGAACCCGGCGTCGACCATGTCCCCACTGAACCGCTCTGCGGTGCTGCGCTCGACGGTGACTCTGGCGACCGGACCGTATGTCTGCGTGTTGTCCGACGCCACGCCGGCGAACTCGTTCTGTGAGAGGACCTGCTCACGGACGTAGGTTCCGTTGTCCGCGGGGTAGACGGCGTACATTCGGACGACGCCCCGTTCTTCGAGGATATCGATGAGTTCCTCGGGTTCCCGATCCGGGGCGGTGATGCTGATGTAACTCCGCGGACTACCCGGTGCGCTGACCTCTTGGACGCTCCCACCACTGAGCGAGGAGGTCCGAATCTTGTCGGTGACGCTCTCGACCATCTCCTCGCGGGTGGCCTGTGTCACGCCCGGTCGTATGTTCGAGGCCTGATACCCCTCGGACTCGATGGCGGCCCGGAGTTCGTCGTCGGTGACGTTTCGCGTGAATACTTCGACGGTGCCGTTCTCCCCTCGCTGTCCCGGCCGCACTTCGACGTCGATGGGGTCGACACCGAGTTCGTTCGAGACGTTCTGTGCGAGCGCGGCCGTCTGGTTCGGCGCCACGTCGATACCCTCTGCCGTCGTGCCGACGATGGGGGCACGGATACGCGTTCCGCCGGAGAGTTGGATACCGTACTGGAGGTTGCTCACCTTCGAGGCGTTGCCGGCCCCCTCCTCGGGCGTCGTCCCCGGCACGCCACCGGGGACGAACAGCGCGACGGCACTGCCAAGCAGGAGGACGACGAGCAGGGCGATTCGCCAGTTCTCGCGGAGGGTACTCATCGGTTGACCCCCTCGTATTTGTACCAGCGAAGCAGCGTGACGTTGAGCATGTAGGTGTTCATCAGGTCGGCGGTCAGCCCCAACACGAGGACGATACCGATGGAGGCCATCAACTCGATACCGAACAGCGTCGCGGTGACGGCCATGACGGCCATCGCGGCGATGGAGGTCAGCGTCATCGTCACACCGGTCCGCATCGCCCGGTAGGTGGACTCGTAGAACCCGCCCGAGCGACGGAGGACGTGGTTGTTCAGCAGGATGTCCGAGTCCACGGAGTACCCGATGAGCATCAGGAGCGCCGCGACCGTCCCCAGCGAGAGTTTGATACCGACCAGATTCATGATGGCGACGGGGATGACGATGTCCGAGAACGCCGAGACGACGATGGCGATGCTCGGCACGAAAGTCCGGAAGAAGGCGAAGGCGAGCAGACTCATCCCGAGGAAGGCGACGCCGACACCGAGGACGGCAAGCCGCTGGTTCTCCGCGCCGAACAGCGGCGAGGTGGTGCCACTCTGTAGTCGCTCCATCTGCTCGTTCGAATCGACTGTATCACGGATAGCGCCGATGTCCGACGAATCGAACGTGACGACGTACTGATTCCCCACGTTATCGTCATCCGTCGCTCGCTCGATACCCTGTACCGAGACGACCGGTTCGTCGAACGATTGGCGTATCTCCTGCTGTGAGAGCGTCGTTTCTATCCGAACCTCCGACCCGCCCGTGAAGTCGACACCGAGCGCGACCGGCGACCCGGTCATGGCCCACCAGCCCGCGAGGACGATGAGCGCCACCGCCAGCACCACCAGCGGGACCGCCACCAGTTGGCGGTTGGAGTACTGGGTGTAGTCGACTTCCGGGACCTCGAACTCGACCATGGCCGTGGGTGTGGCACGACTCCGAATAAGCCTTCTCAATCTGCGAGGCCGGACCGACGGCGGGCGGATACCGCAAGCGAGACCGTGGTGCCGAGCGGCCCGAGAAGCCGAGTCGGCCCGCTCAGTCGGGCAGGTACCGGACGCTGACGACGCCCGCGGCGGTCCTGACCTCGACCCGGTCGACGCCGAGGCGGGCGGCCCGAGAGACGGTCGCCTCGTCCTCGACGACCTCCGTGGCCGCGTCCTCGGTGTCCTCCTCGGGTACGGTCAGGACGTGAATCTCACCCTCGCCGGCCCGCTCGCGGGTCGTCAAGTCGCCGACTGGCTGGTCGGCGGCGATGTCCGTGGCCTGTGCCGTCGGTTCGAACTCGACGCGTTCGACGGGGATGGTGCGCTCGGCGTCGAGTTCGACGACGGTGTAGGTCACCTCCATTGGCGGTTCCGGTTCGACGGTGGCGTCGACGACGCTGCCGGCGTCCAGTCCCGGGTTCTCCGACAGCGTCAGTACCTGCGAGTCGGCCACGTCGCGCAGCGTCGCCGACTCGTCGTCGGCGTGCGTGACGAGGAAGGTGCCCTCTTTCGTACTCATGGGCGAGGATAGGCTATCGGCGTTCTTCCGGGTTTCGACCCGGGCTCACCGCAGTAGTCTGTGGACGACGTACATCACGCCGACGGCGACCAGCGGCGGCGCCAGCCCCGCTATCTGCGGGAGGCCATACAGCGCCGCGACGAGGGCGCTCCCGGTCGGTTCCTGTAACTGGGATGGAACCGAAATCACCAGACCGACGTACAGCGACGCGACGAACAGGAGCGCCGACAGCGCCAGTCCCCGGTCGTAGGTCACCGACGACGCCGAGCGCCGGTGCCGGCGGGCGACGAGCAACACCGGTGCCAGCAAGGGCGCGACGACGAGCAAACCGACGAACAGGAAGAACGACCGGGAGAAGGTGAACGTCCCGCCGCGGACGGTGCTGGTCTGGGCCAGTATCGAGATGAGGCCGAAGACGAACACGAGGGCGATGGCCACCGTCAGGAGGAGCGCCAGCAGGACGTAGCCCTTGAACAGCCACGACTCGCTCGTGCGGACGGCGTAGACGAACGCGCCGGGAAGCCCGTCGTACGACCCCTGGGTCCCCTCGACGTGGTCGGCGGGCGTCGCGTCTGTCATCGGCCGTCCTTGGGGGACCGAGCGGTTAAACGCCCCGCTCGACGGCGACTCCCCGGGACATATGTACGAGGCCGGCGACCGGTCGCGTATGCACGTAGACATCGGCGCTGCGCTCGGGTCCGTCGCCGACCCCGGCGTGGACGAGGACGCCCTCGACGCACTCGACGAGCGGGTCGCCGCGGCCCACGAGACCATCGCCGACGGCCGCGCGGCCGACGAGTTCGGCTACGCCGCGCTGAACCTCCCCGACCGCACCGACCCACAGCAGATTCGGGACGCCGTCGAACCCGTCGCCGACGCCGAGTACGTCGTCACCGTCGGCATCGGTGGCTCGGCGCTGGGCGCAAAGACGATCACCGCGGCGCTGGCAGCGGACCCCGACCGCCACGTCGTCCTCGACAACGTCGACCCCGAACACGTCGAGCGAACGCTCGCGGACCTGCCGCTCGAAGAGACGGCCATCAGCGTCGTCTCGAAGTCCGGCACCACCGCGGAGACGCTGGCGAACTTCCTCGTCGTCCGGCAGGCCTACGAGGACCGCGGCGTCGACTGGACCGAGCGGACCGTCGCCACGACGGGCGAGTCCGGACCGCTCCGGGAACTCGCCGACGAGGAGGACTTACCGACGCTCCCCCTGCCCGACGGCGTGCCCGGCCGCTTCGCCGCGCTGTCGACTGTCGGACTGGTGCCGGCCGCCATCATGGACCTCGACGTCGAGAGCCTGCTGTCGGGGGCCGGTGACGTGGCCGACGACCTCGGGCCGTCGCTGTACGACACCCCGGCGTACGCCTACGGCGCCGTCGCCTACGCCCTCGAAGAGCGGGGCGCGAGCGTCAACGCCGTCATGCCCTACGCCGAACGGCTGGAGTACTTCGCCGAGTGGTTCGCCCAACTGTGGGCCGAGAGCCTCGGGAAGGACGGCCGCGGCCAGACGCCGGCGCGTGCGCTGGGCGCGACCGACCAGCACTCCCAACTCCAACTGTATCGGGCCGGCCCGCGCGACAAGATGGTCACCGTCGTCCGCCCGCGCGAACGGGCCGACGTGCCCGTCCCGGACCCGGGCCACGAGTCGCTCTCGTATCTGGCCGGCGCGGACCTCGGCGAACTGTTAGACGCCGAGTACGACGCCACGGTCGCCAGCCTCTCGGCGGCCGGACGCCCGGCCGTCGAACTCGAACTCGACCGCCTCGACGCCGCCACTCTGGGCGAACTGCTCTATGCCATGGAGGCCGCCTGCGTCCTCGTCGGCGAACTCGCCGACGTGGAGACGTTCACGCAACCGGCCGTCGAGTGGGGCAAGCGGGCCGCTCGTGGGCTGCTGGCCGGCGATGACACCGAGGAGACGCGGACGGTGGCCGACCGGCCGAGCTACGTCATCGAGTAGGTGAGGCCCCGCGAGCCTCGAAGTACCAGCGACGACGGGGTGAGCAGAGCCCGGCCCCGCGACACTGTTTTGTCCCATCGGGGAGACGACACGGTATGGTCATCTCGGACGAACCCGTCTGGGGCGACGCCCTCGACGACGTCGTACAGGAGTGCGAAGACGCCGTCGTGTACGCGGACATGGCACAAGAGACGGTCCTCCACGAGGGGGCGGTGCGAGTGCTCGCCAACGGCTGGGTGAAACTGCCCACCGGTCGACTGCTCTCGCCGAGCGCCGTCCACCACATCGACGACCGGACGGGCTAGCGGGGTCGGTGGGCCCGCGTCACGCACCCAATCGGTGGGGTCTTGTGGACCCGACGACTACCCCACGGCAACGCTCGCTATGGCACTCACTCCCCCGTACGTCTCCGTGGCCGACGGCCGCACAGTCGTCCTGAACGGCGTCCGAGCGCTGGCCGTCGTCGCGGCGGCGTTCCTCCTCGCGGGGCTTCTGGGACAGGTCGGAGCGGCGCTGTTCGGCGTCTCGATCCCGTTGGACGCCGCTGGGACGCCCGCGGCCCTGTACGCGGCGGTCAACGCCGTGTCGTTCGTCGGGTTCGTCGTGGCGGCGCTGGGCTTCCTCAGACTGCGGAACGAACGATCGCTCTTGCACGTCCGGTCGCCGACGCTCAGAGACGCCGGGTGGGTCCTCGTCGGCGTCGCCGGCATCTTCCTCGGCGCGATAGTGATGGGCGTCGTCGTCGACGTGCTCAGTACCGTCGTCGAGACGGTGTTCGGAACCAGCGTCGAGTCCGGCCAGAACAGCGTCATCGAAGCGGGCCGGGAGAACCCGCCGCTGTTCCTCTACATGGTCCCGGTCGCGCTCTTGCTGGTCGGGCCGGGCGAGGAACTCGTCTTCCGCGGCGTCGTTCAGGGCCTCTTTCGCCGGTCGTTCGGGGTCGTTCCGGGTATCCTCCTCGCCAGTCTGCTGTTTGGCCTCGGCCACGCCTTCGCCATCAGTTCCGGAAGCGCGTGGACGTACGTCCTCACCGCGGGTGCGCTGGGAGTGGTCCTCGGCACGGTCTATGAATACACGGAGTCCATCGTCGTCCCGGCGCTGGCCCACGGCCTCTGGAACGCGGGGCTGTTCGTCCTGAACTACTACCTCGCGACGACCGGGACGTCGCTGCCGGTGTAGAGTAGGACCGCCGTACTCGCCGTGTGACGGGTGTCTGACGGGTATTTATGCGCTCAGCCCGTAGACGTAGTGGCATGTCATCCCGGTTCACGGTCGTGTGCGACGACGGCCAAGCCCGGGCGATTCAGGTGCTGGCCCGCCGCTACGGCATCACCGAGGAGGAAGTCCTCAAGCAACTCATCGACCTCGGGCTAGAAGACGTCGAAGAGTCGACGGTCTGAGCGACGACTCAGGCGGGGTTCTTCCGGGAGAGCGAACTCCCGCAGATGGGACAGCGGTCGTGGTTCTCGTCGAACTCTCTCCCACAGCCAGCACACTGGAACAGCCACTCGCGCTGTTCGGAGATGCCGTCGCGAGCGATGACTTCGACGGCGACGTCCAGTTTCTCGGCGACGTTCTGCATCGCGTAGTCGTCGGTTACCAGTCTGGCGTCGAGTTCGAAGGCGGCGGCGACGAGGCGGACGTCCGTCTCCGAGAGTTCCGCGAGGTCGCCCGTCTCACGGGCCGCGCGTTCGATGCGCTCTACGGTGTCCTGTTCGGGGATGTGGAGGTGCATGCCCGACCCTTCGAGCGCGTCGAAGCGAAAGGCCGCCTCCCCCTCTAGCTCCTCTTTGACGAGCGGAATCGTCGCTATCTGCTCGTCAGTGTGATACTCGTTGATAAACGCCGACGAATCGAGAACGTACATCTACCGTTTGACGATCATGTGGTCTTTGACTGCCTTCACGCGGTCGACCGGGACCAGCAGGCGGCCCTGATCGCTGTACTCGAAGTCGGTGTTCCGGACCGACTCCGCGGGGTCGATGACGAGGTGTTTCAGCGACCCCGAGGAGAGATCCATCGTGATGTTGTAGAGGCTTCCCAGTTCCGCCCCGTCGCTACCCATGACGTCTTTCCCCGAGAGGTTCTCGGCGAGTATCTCGGCCATACGTCTCCTTCTGAGCGAAATGATATAAACGCCACGGGCCGTCAGACGACGGCGTAGTGTTTTACGACCAGCGGCCGCAGTGGGGGACATGACCGAGAGTAGACGGCGGTTTCTCGCGGCGCTCGCCGCGGGCGTCACCGGGTCGCTCGCCGGGTGCGGTGGCGACGGCGGCGGCGAGACACCGCAGTCGACGGCGACGGCGACGGACACGACGACGGCGACCGCCACACCGACGGCAACCGAGACGGCCACGCCCACACCGACCCAAACGGCGACGCCCACCGACACACCGACAGCAACCGAGACGGCCACGCCGGTCGATGCGGCCCAGCGAGTCCTCGTCGGTCCCGGAGACTTCGTCTTCGACCCGGAGACGTTCGCCGTCCCAGTCGGCAGTACCGTCCGCTGGGAGTGGCGAAGTAGCAACCACAACGTCAAGCCGGCGACGACGCCGGACGGCAGCGACTGGACCGGAACGCCGGGCGACGCGGGCCAGACCTTCGATACGGGATACACTTACACGTACACGTTCGAGACGGCAGGAGAGTACGAATACTACTGTGCGCCCCACCGCAGCGTCGGCATGACCGGATCCTTTACCGTCACCGAGTGAGCGCGTCTCACGGCCCGTGCGGCCGATGACGACGAACTTAACTACTGTCACCGACTCGTTCCGATAACTTCTGGGGCCATCTATGTCTGATCAGGACGCCACAACAGAGACGGACCACACTCTCCGGACACCCATCGTCGCGGTACTGGGCCACGTCGACCACGGGAAGACCAGCCTGCTGGACCGCATCCGCGGGTCCGCCGTGACCGCCGGGGAATCGGGCGCAATCACACAGCACATCGGTGCCACTGCGGTGCCACTCGACGTCATCTCGGAGATAGCCGGGGAACTCGTCGACCCGACGGACTTCGACCTGCCGGGCCTGCTGTTCATCGACACACCCGGACACCACTCCTTCTCGACGCTCCGCTCGCGCGGCGGGGCGCTCGCGGACATCGCCATCCTCGTCGTCGACGTCAACGACGGCTTCCAGCCACAGACGCTGGAGGCCATCGACATCCTCAAGCGCACCCAAACCCCGTTCATCGTCGCCGCGAACAAGATAGACACCGTCCCGGGCTGGAACCCCAACGAGAACACGCCCGTGCAGGCGACGATGGACGCCCAGTCCGAGCGAGTCACCTCCGATCTGAACCAGAAACTGTACGAGATCATCGGCGAACTCTCGGACAACGGCTTCTCCGCCGACATGTACTGGCGCGTACAGGACTTTCAGGCCAACATCGGCGTCGTCCCCGTCTCCGCGGAGACGGGCGAGGGCGTCCCGGACCTCCTGACGGTGATGATGGGCCTCTCCCAGCGCTACATGAAAGAGGAGATGGAGATAGACACCTCCGGCCCCGGCGTCGGCACCGTCCTCGAAGTCAAAGATACGCAGGGCTTCGGGACGACGCTGGACGCCATCATCTACGACGGCACCATCCGGGCAGACGACACCATCGTCGTCGGTGGCCTGCAAGGCCCCATCGTCACCGACGTTCGCGCGCTCTTGCGACCCCGCCCCCTCGAAGAGATTCGGACGGAGGCGCAGTTCGAACAGGTCGACGAAGTCACGGCCGCCGACGGCGTGAAGATAGCCGCCCCGGAGTTAGACGACGCCATGGCCGGCGCGCCGATTCGCGTCGTCCGGAACCGCGAGCGGAGCGAAGTCATCGCCGAAGTCGAGGAGGAACTCGCCGAGATAGAGGTGACGACACAGGAGGAAGGCGTCGTCGTCAAGGCCGACACGCTCGGGTCGCTGGAGGCGATTTCGAGTACGCTCGCCGAGGAGGAGATACCCATCATGCGCGCGGAAGTCGGCGCCGTCGCGCCGCGGGACATCCGGGTCGCCGAGACGGCCAACGAACCGACCCACCGGGCCATCCTCGCGTTCTCCGTCGACGTACTAGACGACGCCCGTGACCTCGCCGAACAGGAGGACGTCGAACTGTTCGAGGACGACGTCATCTACCAACTCGTCGAGCGCTACGACGACCACGTCACAGCCATCGAGGAAGCCCAGCAAGAGCAGATTCTGGAGAACATCACGCGCCCTGCGAAGTTCCGCATCCTGCAGGACCACACCTTCCGACAGTCCGACCCGGCCGTCGTCGGCGTCGAGATACTGTCGGGCGAACTCCGCCGGAACGTCAACGTCGTCAAGTGGGACGGCGGCGAGGCCAAACGGGTCGGCCACCTCAAGACCATACAGGACGAGGGCGAGGACGTCGATTCGGCCCGCACCGGCGAGCGCATGGCCGTCTCCATCGACGGCCCGACAGTCGGCCGGCAAATCGAGGAAGGCGACGACCTCTGGGTCGAGATTCCCGAGAAACACGCGAAGATTCTCGAACAGGAACTCGCCGAAGACATCTCCGTCGACGAACGCGAAGCGCTCTCGATGTACGTAGAGAAACACCGCAATCGGGACCCCTTCTGGGGGAAGTAATTGGTTGATAGGGTCTATTGACTCACCAACTCACTCAATCTCGGCCTCTTCTTTCGCGATAGGGTTACCACTCCTCAACTGTCAATGTGAGAATTTTTATACAGCACCGCATAACGGATGTGTGACATGAACCGGCGTGTCTTTCTAACATCTGTCCCTACTGTAGCAGTGATCTCAGGGTGCAGTTTAGGCGGAAGGAGGGGGCAGCCTACGAGAGCTGAGACAAATATAACAAACGTGGGAGACAGGTGTACGGGCGAACAGAACAATGCACGTGTGGTCGAGGCCGAGGAGAACACCATCCGGATAGAAGGTACGATTCCCTCTGTAGATAGCACCGAGTCCATCCGAGCCACGACATATGCGTCTTCCGAAGAGTCAGAAATACTCACGAGAATATATACGGCTGATGCTGAAACCCAAACGAGAGATTGTAATGGATCTCTTTCGTATGAAGCGACTGTTACCTATACCAATATTGACCCATCCAGTGCCCGAATACTCCACGATTCTAATGAATCAGTAATCGTTACTGAAACCACACTGTGAATCATCTCGTTTGCTGTAACGAATAAGGTGTGCCGGGACGGTGGTGTGCGATCGTCCGTCTCTAGATGATCAAAACCGCGTGACTGCGGCGGCTTACCGAGGTATCTTTGCGAAAGAAACGAGGACGTGGCACCAGTGTACGACGACCCTTTCTCATCGGCCGTGGTGAATCGCCAGACGTAGCTTGATTTCATGGTTTCAGAGACTACTGGATGTTGTGAACCGCACACATCAGGACGAGCCCTCGAAATTCTCCGTACCAAGTTCGCGCACGTACGGCGTCGCCGAGCGTGCGCGTGATCGATGGGCCGGTACTCACGATGTTTGATCAGCGGTCTCACGCCCTCTTCGCGGAGTTTGTCGCGTAACTCTATCCAATCGTAGCCTTTGTCGGCAGCCGAACTGTGTGTCGTGGCGTTTCTCAGTCGTACAGTGAACGTCCAGAATCGCTTGGCTTTTTGTGTCGACGAGCGCTGTCGCTTTGAGCGTCTGCACTCGGTAATTCGTCCGACGGCAGTAATGTTTGCTAGCGTTTTCGCGGTCGAAGAACGTCGCGTCGATGGCGGCGTGACCGGATGACTCGTCCTCCTGCGCCGACAGACACAGCAACTCGCCAGAGCGCTGTCTTGATTCTATCAAACCACTTGATTAGCGTCGAGCGATCGGGGAGATTGGCCGGTTTGAGGCCGATCTCCCCGAGTATTTGTGGCATCTCGCTCAGCAAATCAAGTGCTTCCCGGGAGGTTTTTTCCAGGTAACCCCCCAGACAGTGCAGCGACGACGCTAGTAATAATATTTAATTAGCTGGCGTATGTCCGGACAGACACGATGCTCGGTGCCGCCCCCACGCTGTCCACGGCCGACCTCGTCCTCGCGAGTATCGCACTCTCGATGCTTCTAGCAGCCGTCGGTGCCGTCCTCACGTCCCTCAGCGTCGTCGCCGCGCTCGCGGCCGGGTCGCTGCCGGCCAGCGGGTCCATCGGCTACGCGCTGTTTTACAACCCGCCCGGTTCGACGAAAGCGGTCTAGAAGGTCACTGCGCCGTCGGCGTCGTCTCCTCGCCCATCACTTGCTTGACCTGCAGGGCGGCGGAGGCGGCGATACCCTGTGCGAGGTCGTCGCGTTCTGCGTCGGTGATGGTCGCGCTCTCCGGGTCTTCTGGTGCGTAGTCGGCGCTGACGACCGACCCCACCGGTGGCTGGACGGCGATGGTCGCTCGTGGTCCCGTCTGGCCGTCGCTTATCTCGGACCCGACGACGTACTCGCCCGGCAGTAGTTCCCGCGTCCGGGCGGCGACGCCCGCGAGGTCCTCGCGAAGCGTCTGGCGTTGCTCCGGCGTGAGCGTCACTTTCTCCGTGTCGCCACCGAGCGGCGAATTCCCATACATGGACGTTCTGCTCCACTTAGGCGGTAGGGTACTAAAAACCCCGTGACTAGTCAGATACGGCCGACAGCGCGGCGTTCAGACGACGGGGTGACTCTCGCCGTAGGTCGCCAGCACGACGGCGCTTGCGTACGTCTCCTCGGGGGCGACCGATTCGACGTGGACCGACTCCTCGACGAAGTCCCACTCGCGGAGGTCACGCCCGGCGGCGAGACCCTCTCGAATCTCGGTCCGGACGGCGTCGGGGTCGGTGCCGTCCACCTCGTAGAAGATGCCCGGGCCGCCCTCGCTGCGGGCCCACCCGACGCCGGCCGCGGCCCGTTCGCCCGGCGCGGCCGTCGCCGCCGACTGGACGACTTCCAGCGCCTCGCCCGGCGGGCCGAGGTCCGGTGCGGTCTCGACCACCTCGATGGCCGGTCCCTCGGGGATGACCGACGAGAGCGTCACGAGGTTGTAGTTGTGGACGCCCGCCTCGGCCAGCGCCGCGTCGTACGACGACAGCGCGGTCGGCCCGGTAGCGGTCCCCCACACCACCCGAATCGTGCTCATGACTCTGCATCGACGACGCGCCGGGTAAGGCGTTTCGTTTCCAGCCACCGGTACCACAGGATTGGTCGAACAGAGCGTCGACAGCCTCGTCTTGTACGCACCTTACTCCCGGTTGACTCGGTGTTCCACAACGATAGCCCGAGGTTATTCCGGACAATACAGTGATAACAATGGTCGGTTCAGCCGTGCCTCTCCGCCATGCGAGTGACCTATCTGGAATCGGCGGCGGTGTTGGTCGAGACCGGCGACGTGGACGTGCTCTGTGATCCGTGGCTCATCGACGGCGCGTACTACGGGTCGTGGGCCCATTACCCGGAGCCAGACTTCGAACCGGAAGACTTCGACCACGTCGACTACATCTACGTCTCCCACGTCCACCCGGACCACTTCCACCCGGAGAGCCTCGAACGAATGGACACGGACATTCCGGTCCTCATCCACGACTACCGCTGGGACTACCTCAGAGAGGCCGTCGAGGACCTCGGCTTCGAGGCGGTCGAACTCTCGCACGACGAGCGGACCCACCTCGGTGGGGACACTCACATCAACGTCCTCGCGGCCGACGGCTGTGACCCCGAGCGCTGTGGGAACTTCTTCGGATGCACGTGGTACGACACCGAGGCCGACCAGACCGGGTCGACGCAGGTGGACTCGATGGCGGTCATCGACGACGGCGAGGAGACGCTCGTCAACACGAACGACTGCCCCTACCCCATCGCCGAACCCAGTTGCGAGAAGATCAAGGCCGACTACGGCGAGGTGGACATGCTGTGTCACCAGTACAGCGCCGCGCAGTTCTACCCGCAGGCGGTGACCAACTACGACCACGAGGAGAAGATCGCCGAGCGCGACCGGGTCATCCAAGAGAAACACGAACTCGCGCTGAACTTCATCGACCTGTTCGAACCGACCTACTACATGCCCTTCGCGGGCGAGTACGTCCTCGCGGGTAACCTCGCGCACCTCAACGAGTACACCGCCAACCCGCCGCGCGAGGACGCGAAGGCCTTCTTCGAGGCGAACACCGACGACGCCCACGAGTGCGTCTTCCTCAACTCCGGCGAGTACGTCGACGTGACGACGGGCGAGCGGTCGGCCCCGTTCGAACCGGCCGACCCCGCGGCGAAACAGCGGTACATCGAGGAGGAACTGGCACCCCGCGAATTCGACTACGAGGCCGACCCGATGCCCACCCTCGACGAGTTCCGGGCGTACGTGCCACTCGCCTACGAGAACATGGAAGGGAAACGCGCCCGCATCGGCTACGAGACGGACACGACGGTGCTGATTCCGCTGGTCGACGGCGTCTGTCTGGAACTGTCGATGGACGGCAGCGGATTCGACTACACGCGGGACCTCGACACCGACGACTACGACGACGGGTGGGTGAAGATGGACGTCGACCCGCGACTGCTCATGCGCCTGTTCGAGGGCCCCCACAGCGCGTACTGGGCCGACGCGAAGATCGGGTCACACATCGGCATCAGCAAGGACCCGGACATCTACGAACGCGGCCTCTACAACACGCTCGGTGCGTTCCACGCCGACGGTGCCGACGTACAGGCGACGGCGAGTCACGACGCCACCGCCGAATCGGACTGAGCGGCCGCGAACCGAGTCGGCCACCCGGCGTGACAGTCGAGTAGCGAGGGGATTTTCACGCTTGATATCACGGCGCGAATCTATTTATGCGCAAACATCTGTTGTCCGGATAATGATTTCGCGGATAGTCCGGACGCTCGTCGGACTGATGCCTCGGCGGGTGCAAGAACGAATGCTGTACGAAGTACTCGTTAGTCAGGGGCTCTGGGCAGTCCTGAGTGGTATCGGCGTGGTCGTTGCAGTCACGGTCAGCAGTGGCGACCTCACGACCGCGCTGACCGCGTGGGCGATTACGGTCCCGGTGATGTCGGCAGGCACCATCATCGTCGGTGGGGAACTCATCAAGACGTCCAACCAACTGACTGCCAGCGCGAAGGAACTGGCCGCCGAGAACTTCGACGCGGACGTCGAGATGGACCGCCGGGACGAACTCGGCGACCTGAGCGTCGCTCTCCGCGAGGTCAGAGACTCCCTGAGTAGCCGAATCGAGGAGGCCGAACTGGCACAGACGGAGGCAGAGGACGCACAGGAGGCCGCCGAACAAGCACAGACGGAGGCCGAGAAACTCGTCGAACAACTGCGCGACCGCGCCGACGAGTACAGCGAGGTCATGGCCGCGACGGCCGACGGTGACCTCACTCGGCGGATGGACACCGACGCCGAGGCGGACGCCATGGCCCGCATCGCCGAGTCGTTCAACGGGATGGTCGAAGCGCTGGCCGCGACAATCGAAGAGGTCCAGTCGTTCTCCGGGACCGTCGCCGCTGCCAGCGACGAGACCAGCACGCACGTCTCGAGCGCCCGTGAGACGAGTCGCGACGTGACCCGGACGACCGACGACATCGCCAGCGAGGCCGACGAGCAAAACCGGAACCTCGAAACCGTCACCGCCGAGATGAACGACCTCTCGGCGACCGTCGAGGAGATCGCGTCCTCGGCCGACGAGATGGCGTCGACGGCACAGAGCGCCACCGACCGCGGCGAGGACGGAAGCGAGTTGGCCGGCGAAGCCACCGCAGAACTCCGAGACATCGAGCGGACGATGGCGGAGATGGTCGAGTCGACGGCGGCCCTCGAAGAGCAGATCGACGAGATACGTGATATCGTCGGCCTCATCGACGACATCGCCAGCCAGACCGACGTGTTAGCAATCAACGCATCTATCGAGGCCGCACACGCCGACGGCGACGGCGACGGGTTCGCGGTCGTCGCAGACGAGGTCAAAGACCTCGCGACCCAGACGCAGACCGCGACCGACCGCATCGAAGACATCATCTCCGACGTGACCGAGCAGGCCGACGAGACGGCCGCCGAGATGCGAGCGACCAACGAACGGGTCGCGAACGGGGCCGAGACCGTCGAGTCGGCACTAGCGGCGATGGACGAACTAACCGAAGAAGTCGAGGACGTCAACGCGGGCATTCAGGAAGTGAACCGGGCGACGGACGAACAGGCGGCGACCAGTCAGGAGGTCGTCACGATGCTCGAAGACGTCGCCGAGGTGTCCGAACAGACGGCCAAGCGGGCCGAACAGGCGGCGACGGCGACCGACGAGCAGATGGCAGAGCTAGACGACGCAACCGACGACATCGATCGTCTGGCGAGTCAGTCACAGGCGTTGCAACGCGCCCTCTCCGACTTCGAGACGGCGACGAGACGACGGCCGGCCGCCGGTGGGGCGGCGACGGTCGCCGAAGACGACTAAGCGGTCAGTTTGTAGAGAGAGCCCGGTCGGTCGGCCTCGCCGTCGACCGCCCGTTCCGTGTAGTATACCGCGTCGTCGGTTACCAACGGCGCGCTCGTGACGTGGCCGCGGTTGTCGACGGCCCACGCCACGTCACCGCTCTCCCGGTCTAGCGCGTACAGCGTACTGGTGTATGACCCGACGAGGACGTGGTCGGGCGTGGCGACCGCGCTCCCGATGACCCACCCGCCGGTGTCGAATCGCCACCGCTCCTCGCCGCTGTCCAGCGCGATGGCGTAGAGGTTGTCGTCGTGACTGCCGACGTAGACGGTGCCCGAATCGACGGCCGGCGCACACATCAGGTCCGCGTCGGCCTCGAACTCCCACTCGACGGCGCCGTCTTCCACGTCCAGCGCGGTGACAGTGCCGGCCCACGAGGGGACGATCGCCAGACCGTCGGCGACGGCGATGGGCGCTTTCACGTCGCCGCCGGTGTCGTGGGTCCACGCGCGTTCGAGGTCGGGGAACGACCACGCGTAGACGTGGCCGTCGTTCGACCCGAACAGCAGACGGCCGCCCTCGCGGTCCAGCGCCACCGTCGAGTGGGGGTGGTTCGTCGGCCGGGAGTCGCGCCACTGCACGCTCCCGGTGGCGGCGTCGACGGCCGCGACGCTGCCGCTGGGGGCGGCGTGTTCGACGGCGACGTACAGCACGCCGTTGTAGTAGGTCGGACTCGCACCGATGGCGTCGCCGAGGTCGGTCCGCCAGCGCCGCTTTCCGGTCGCCAAATCGAGCGCCGACAGCGCGCCGTCGTACGCCCCGACGTAGGCCGTCTCGTTGGCGATGGCGGCCGTGCCGTGGCTCCCGCGGCCGGCCTGCGTGATGGTCGTCGCCCACCGAACCTCGCCGTCGGTCGAGACGGCCCGCACCCGGCCGGTGTCGTCGGCGACGACGAGATCGCCGGATGGGGCCAGCACCGGACTCCCCTTCGCCGCAGTGTGGTCGCCGTGGTTGGTCGGGAGTTCCCACGCTTTCTCGACGCTCGCCGGAATCGCCCTGTCGGTGTAGCCCTGATTCAACAGCCCCTGCCGGAACTGGGTCGCCGCGAACTCGTCCAGCGACGTGGAGGCCAGCGGGTCGAACCCGGACTGACAGCCAGCCAGCGACCCGGCGACGGCGGTGCCGACGCCCGCGAGGAACGCCCGTCGTGTGTGGCCGCGCTCGTGCACGCGACCCGCTACCGGGCGGGGCGGCTTAAATCGCGCGGCGACCCGTCGCTCAAACCGTGGCTGACCCTCCAGAAAGCGTTTACTACGAGGGGACGACCCCGAGACTATGCGACGACGCGCCCTCCTCGCCTCGCTCGCGGCCGGCGTAACCGGACTGGCCGGATGTTCGTTCGGTGACGGCGGCAGTGATGCGACACACACCCCGGTCGACCCGTCGGCGACCGACACGCCCGTTCACTCACAGCCACAGACGGACACCGAAGCGGACCGGCGGACCGGCGAGCCACCGCGGCCCGAGGAGCCATCGCACGTGGTCGAGTTGGAGACCGGGCCACGGACCTACGCGCTCTCGCCGTACGTCCGCGTGGACGATGGCGGACGCGTCGCCCTGTGGTTCGACCGCACCGCGACGGCCGAGCATCCGGCCCGTATCCGGGGATGGCTCAGAAACGGCAACGACTTCGAGAACACCTTCCGGATTCAGTGGCTGCCCGTCGTCGGCCGGGTCCACGCCCGGCAACCGCGTGGCTACGACCACGAGGCCAGCCTCCACCTCGCGCCGACCGAGAACAACGAACTGGCGGCGACGGTCCCGACGGTCGTCCGCGACGAGACGGGGTACTGGCGCGTCGAAGCCGTCGGCCCGTGGATGACCGAGACCTACCGGATGGCCCCCGGTGAGTGGGTCCGACTGGAGTACGAGGTGGTCGGGTCACCGGAGATGTCCGGCCGACCGACCGGCACCTACGAGTTCGACGACGAGGCGACGCTGACCGTCTGGGACACGGCCAGTCCCGGTCCGGCGGCCGAGTCGCGCTTTGCCGGACGGTCGCTCCCCGAGTTCCCCGGCGACGGCGGCGTGCAGTGGTACCACGAGGCCGACGCCGACACCGTCGCGTTCGTCCGCCCCTCGACCGAGCGCGTCGAACTCGACGGCCTCGTCGACTTCGAGGTGGTCAACCACAGCCACGAGCGACTACAGTGTGGTCACTGGAACCTGTACAAACTCGTCGACGGCGAGTGGTTCCACGTCGGGCCGTGGCTACACACCTCCGACTGCCGACTCCTGCCCTCGGGCGGTCGGAAACAGTGGCCGCTCCGAGCGTTCAACGGTGAGGCAGTCCCCACTGGACAGGACTGTCACGGCGGCCTCACGCGCGGGTATCTCGGCGGCGGCGAGTACGCCGTCGTCGCCGGCTACGGCCACCCCGAACCGGAGAGCGGCGCGCTGGTCGAACTCGTCGGCGAGCCAGCGACGGTGGTACCCACGGCGGACGCCACCACCGAGCGCGACGGGTCGACGGTCACGGTCACGACCGAGCGGTACGGCGACGACGACCACCCGCCCGACGCGGCGTTCACGCTCCAGTACGCCGATGCCGGCGGCGAACGCGTCGTCGCCGAACAGGTGATGCGACCCAGCCAGTTCGGCGGCGACGGACGCGGCCTCCGGAACGCCCTCCCCTTCCTCACGGGCGACGTGGAGCGAGTGGTGGTCCACACGGACGCCCACGTCGTCGACAGCGTGCTCGGTCACGACGAGCAAACGAGACGGTTCACCTTCCGCGGACGAGGCTACGTCGCCTCGCGTGGCGCTAGCGACGAGTGACGAAGCGGACGTGTGGTAGTCGCCGCGCGTCCCGGTGGCCGTGGGCCACCCGACGCAGTACGAAGTGGCTCAGGCGAAGGCGACCGGCTGGCTGCCCGTCTCCCCGCCCTGATCGATCTTTTCGAGTGCGTCGCGGAAGTCCCGCTGTTCGACCGTGGTCCGTTCGTCGCGGATGGCGAACATCCCGGCTTCGGTCGCCATCGAAGCCAGCTCCGCGCCGGAGAGGCCGTCCGTCTGGCGGGCCATCGCCCGCAGGTCGACATCCTCGGAGAGGTTCATGTCCTCCGTGTGAATATCCAGGATGCGCTCGCGGCCCGCGACGTCGGGGTTGGGCACCTCGATGAGGCGGTCGAACCGGCCGGGCCGGAGGATGGCGCGGTCGAGCATGTCGAAGCGGTTGGTGGCGGCGATGATGCGGATCTCTCCCCGGTCGTCGAAGCCGTCCATCTCCGAGAGCAGTTGCATCATCGTCCGCTGGACCTCGGCGTCGCCGCTCGTCTTCGATTCGGTCCGCTTGGCGGCGATGGCGTCTATCTCGTCGATGAAGATGATGGCCGGCTGGCGCTCGCTGGCCAGTTCGAAGAGGTCACGGACGAGGCGGGCGCCCTCGCCGATGAACTTCCGGACGAGTTCGGACCCGGCCATCTTGATGAAGGTGGCGTCGGTCTCGTTGGCGACGGCCTTCGCGAGCATCGTCTTGCCCGTCCCGGGCGGGCCGTGGAGCAAGACGCCGCTGGGCGGTTCGATGCCGACGTCCCGGAACTGCTGGGCGTTGACCAGCGGCTCTTCGACGGCCTCGCGGACCTCCCGAATCTGCTCTTCGAGGCCGCCGATGTCGTCGTAGGACACGTCCGGCGACCCGTCGACCTGCATGGCCTGCGCCCGGGCGTCGGTCTCGGGGTCGAGAATCTCCTTGACCGAGAAGGAGTCGTTGATGGCGACGCGGTCGCCGGCCTCCAGCGAGTCGCGGATAGAGGGAGAGACTTCGGTCAGAACCTCTTGGTTGTTGCCGTGCTGTTTGACGACGACGCCGTCGTCGGTGAGTTCCTCGGCCGTTGCGATGTACAGCGAGGAGGTCTTCAGCGTCTCGTTCTCCCGCTCTAGCTGGTCGACCTCGTCGGTGAGGTCCTCCCGACGGTCGCGGGCGCTGTTCAGTTGGTCGGTGAGTTGTTCGTTGACGCGGACGATGTCTTCGAAGTGGTCCCGGAGTGCCGCCAGACGCTCTTCGGGCGTCATGTCGGGGTCGAGGTCCAACCGTGGCCGCTCCGGAAGCGAGGGACTACGCGACATTTGGCTGGGCGGTACTACACGGTTGAGACACAAAGTGCCTTTGGGTGGTATACTGAGTGAAACGTATTTATACGCTCCAGCGGTCGCCGACCCGCCGTCGCGTTCGGCGAAGACCGACTAGAGCAGGCGCTCGAACTCGTCTAAGTACTCGCCGTACGTCGAGAGCGCCGCGTTCACCGGGTCGGGACTCGCCATGTCGACGCCGGCGTCGCGCAGGAGTTCGAGCGGGTACTCCCGGGAGCCACTGCGGAGGAAGTCGACGTAGCGCTCGGCGGCGGGTTCGCCCTCCTCCAGAATCCCGTCGACCAGCGCGACCGCGGCCGAAATCCCGGTCGCGTACTGGTAGACGTAGAACGCCCGGTAGAAGTGGGGGATGCGCATCCACTCGCGGGCGATGCGGTCGTCCAGTTCGGCGGGGGCGTAGTACTCGCCCTTGAGGTCGGCGTAGAGGTCGTCCAGCCTATCGGGCGTCAGGGGGTCGCCCTCTTCGGCCATCTCGTGGGTCTTGTGCTCGAACTCCGCGAACATGGTCTGTCGGTACAGCGTCGACCGGAATCGTTCGAGGTACTCGTTGAGGACGTGCCGGCGCAGTCGCTCGTCCTCGACGGTCTCCAGCAGGTGGTGGGTCAGCAGCGTCTCGTTGACCGTGCTGGCGACTTCGGCGACGAAAATCTCGTAGCCCGAATACACGAACGGTTGCTCCTCGCTAGTGTACTCAGAGTGCATCGAGTGGCCGAGTTCGTGGGCCAGCGTGTACATCGACTCGACGTCGTCCTGATAGTTCAGCAGGATGAACGGCTGGGAGTCGTAGGTACCGCCGGAGTACGCGCCCGACTGCTTGTGTTTCGTCTCGTAGACGTCGACCCACCGCGACTCTAAGCCCTCGGCCAGTCGGGACTGGTAGTCCTCGCCCAGCGGTGCGACGGCCTCGGTGACGTACTCACAGGCCTGCTCGTACTCGATTTTGGGGGATTCCTCCTGTACGAGCGGGGTGTAGAGGTCCCACATCCGCAACTCGTCGGCGCCGACGGCCTCGCGTTTGAGTTCGGCGTGGTGGTGGAGCGTATCGAGGTTGTCGTGGACGGCGTCGACCAGCGTGTCGTACACCTCGACGGGGACGTTCGGCCCGTTCAGCGCGGCCTCGCGGGCGGTGTCGTAGTTGCGGGCGCGGGCCATCTTCACGTCGGTCTTGACGGCGTTCTTGTAGGCCGTGCCGACGGCGTTGCGGACCCCCTCCCACTCGTCGTAGAAGGCCTCGTACACCCGCTGTCGGAAGTCTCGGTCGGGGTGCTTCTGGAGCGTCGTGAAGTTGTTGAGCGTGATGGGCTGGTCGTCGCCGTCGGGGTCCTCCACCGTGGGGAACTCCATGTCGGCGTTGGCCAGCATGTTGTACACCTCGCCCGGCGCGCCCGTGACCTCGCCCAGTTCGGCCAGCAGGTTCTCGACTTCGGCCGAGCGGGTGTGTTCTTTCATCCGCAGGACGTCGTCGAAGTAGTGCTCGTAGGCTTCGAGCTCGGGTTCGTCGACCATCATCGCCTCGATGTCCTCCCACTCCAACGCCTGCAGTTCCGGTTCGAGGAACGAGGCGGCGCTGCTGGCGTCCGAGGAGAGCGACTGCGAGCGTGCGGTCAGCGCCTGATACGTGTCGTCGGTCGTGTCCTCGTCCTTGCGCATCCGGGCGTAGGAGGCGACGTTCGAGACGGTTCGCATCAGTTCTTCGTAGGTCTCCAAGGTCGCCAGCAGGGTCGCGGCGTCCTCGGTCGCCCGCCCCTCGTAGGCGTCGAGGTCCTCGATGAGGGCCTCTGCCTCCTGGTAGGCGGCCTCCCAGTCCTCGTCCGTCGCGAAGAGGGATTCGAGGTCCCACTTGTAGCTCTCGTCGATGTCGCTGCGTGCGGGTACCGAACTCATGACCCGGCCTAAGCGAGGCGCCGAAGTAAGCCTTTCCGGGCTACGGCAGGCCGTCGAGGACGGTTCCGGCGATTCTCGCCGCGGTCTGGCGCTCGGCCCGCAGGTCGGCGAACACCTCGCGGGCGCTGGACCGCGCGTCGGGGTCGGGCGCGAACGAGACGGCCGGATACGTCACGTCGGTCAGGACGAGTGGATACGCCGGTGCCGGGGCGACGCCCCCGGGGCCGGAGAGCGGGTCGCTGCCGAGTACCCGGTCGACCTTCGATGGCGGCGATTCGCCGCGGGCGATTTCGGCGACGAGGCCGACGACCCGCCGGACCAACTGCCGGCAGAAGCCGCCCGCTCGGAGTTCGAAGACGAGGTAGTCGCCGTCACGGGCGAGGTCGCCGTCGAGAGTCCTGACGGTTCCCTCGTCGTCCGGCGTGAGGTTGTGGAAGTCGTGGTCGCCACGGAGCGCCGCGAACGCGTCCCGTGCCCGTCCCTCGTCGGCGTCGGGCGCGTAGAGATGGTAGGCGTAGGTCCGTTCGCTCGCGTCGTGAGTCGCGTGGAAGCCCTCGGGCACGTCGGCGCTGGCCCACGCGCGGACGCTCGCCGGCAGTTCGCTGTTGAACGCCGCCGGGGAGAGCCAGCCGGGGGCCTCGAAGGCGACGGTCTGTGCGACGGCGGAGACGCCGGCGTCGGTCCGGCCCGCCGCCGCGTACCCCTCTGGCGGCCCTGCGCTTCGTTCGCGGACGCCGAGTCGGTCCAGCGCGTCCAGCAGTTCGTCCTCGACGGTGGGGACGTCGGGTTGGCGCTGGAACCCGTTGTACGGCCGGCCGTCGTAGGCGACCCGATACGCGCGCATGGGTGGATTTCGTCGAGCAAGCACTTGTGCGGCCCGACTCCCGGTCGGCGGGAACGATAGACGGGTTTAGGACCGTCCACGCCGTAGGCCGATCATAATGGCTCCGTCCGCCGAAGAGATCCGTCAGTTCCCACGTCCGCCGGTCACGTTCACCGACCAGAACGGTCGGACGGTGGACATAGAGGCGTACGCTGACGGG
Organism: Haloarcula sp. S1AR25-4; assembly: GCF_031624555.1. Classification (NCBI taxonomy): domain Archaea; kingdom Methanobacteriati; phylum Methanobacteriota; class Halobacteria; order Halobacteriales; family Haloarculaceae; genus Haloarcula; species Haloarcula sp. S1AR25-4. The sequence continues at coordinate 710,259 of NZ_JAMQOR010000002.1, forward strand.
CCGGACCCGCTGGTGGCGATGTACACACAGTTCGACGCAGATTCCCGCGCACAGGGAGTCCCGCCGCGAGGGGAGACACAGATACGCGACTGGGTCGAGACGCTGCTCGACGAAGGGCTGAACGTCGTCGTCTGGCACGGCGAGGACGCCGTCGGCCACGCCGTCCTCGTCCCGTCACGGGACTCCTCGGAACTGGCCATCTTCGTCCATCCGGAGTATCAGTCGGCGGGCATCGGCACCCGACTCATCGAGGTACTGCTCGGCTACGGACAGGAGAACGACTTAGACCACGTCTGGCTGGCCGTCTCACGGACCAACCACGTCGCGATGAAACTGTACGACAAGGTCGGGTTCGAGACCCGCCTGCGCGACCGGGCCGAACACGAGATGGAACGCCCGCTCTAGGTCAGTTCGGGTTCCGCCGCCCGGTCGTCGACCACTGTCGCCGCGAGGTCTTCCGTCTCCAGCAGGCGTTCGAGCCGTCGCTCGAACTCCTCGTCAGAAACTTCCCCGCGAGCGTAGCGGTCGCGGAGCCGTTCTATCGGCGATTCGGTTGGCTCAGGTTCGGACGAACGGGCCTGGCTGGTCGCGTCGCTCTCGACGAGCGGGAAGTCGGCGCCGAGGATACCGACGAGCGGCAACACGACGAGAAATCCGAGGATGGCCGTCGCTGCGGCCAACTTCGGGAGCCCGGCAATCGGGAACAGCGCCGTCAGCCCGAACGTCAGGACGGCGACGACGCCGGCGAACTTCTTCTTCGGGAGGGTCGGCGGCATACGGAGATACCGCACTCCGATCGACTAAAAACTAGGCCGTCACTCCGCGAAGTCCTGGAACGTCGGCCGGTCGTACTCGCCGGGGAACTCGTCGACGGGGACGGCTACCTGTTCGCCTTCGTCCATCTCTTTGAGCGTCACCTCGTCGTTTTCGAGGTCCTGCTCGCCGACGATGACTACCGTCTCGGCGTTGATGCCGTCGGCGTAGCCCATCTGTGCGCCGAACGAGCGGTCAGCGACGTCCGTCTCGACGACGTGACCGAGTTCCCGCAGGTCACGGGCGATGCGAGCGGCCGTCGCCCGCGTCTCACCCACTTGCAGGACGTAGTAGTCCGTCGACAGCCCTTCCTCGGGCCAGACCCCGGCCCGCTGACACAGCAGTTGTAGCGTCGCGTGACCCGGCGCGAACCCGACGGCTGGGGTCGGTTGGCCGCCGAACCCCTCGATGAGGTCGTCGTAGCGGCCGCCGCCGAACACCGACCGGGAGACTTCGCCGGTCGAGTCGAAACACTCGAAGACGACGCCCGTGTAGTAGTCCAGTCCGCGGGCGGTCGTCAGCGACAGCGTGAGGTGGTCTCGCACCCCGAAGTCCGCCGCGGCGTCGAGGACGGCCCGCAGGTTCTGGGTAGCCTCGGCGACGGCCTCGGAACCGGTGATGTCGGCCAGCGAGTCCAGTTCGTCCTCGCCGCTCTGAAGCATCTCGTCGAAGGAGTCGGCCTGTCCGTAGCTCAGGCCGGCCTCGACGAGCGCATCGAGGTACGCCTCGTGGTCGACTTTCGACCGCTTGTCGACGGCGCGGATGGCCTCGCGGGTGTCCACCTCGGCGTCGAAGGAGTCGAGCAGGCCGGCGAGGATGTCGCGGTGGGAGACGCGAATCTGGAAGTCCTCGCTGGTCAGACCGAGGTCGGTGAGCATGTCGACGGCGACGGCCAGCACCTCGGCGTCGGCGGCGGGGTCAGAGGAGCCGAAGATGTCGACGTTGGTCTGGTAGAACTCGCGGAAGCGGCCCTGCTGGACCTGTTCGTAGCGCCAGAACGGGCGTGTCGAGACCCACTTGACCGGTTTCGAGAGGGCCTGTTGCTTCTCGACGAACATCCGGGCGACGGTCGGGGTGAGTTCCGGCGTCAGCGCGACGCTGCGGCCGCCCTTGTCTTCGAAGCTGTACAGTTCCTCGACGATCTCCTCGCCGCTCTTGTCCGTGTACATCTCCGTCGGTTCGAGCGCGGGCGTCCCGATCTCCCGGAAGCCGTAGCGCGTTGCCACGTCCTCGATGGTGTCCATGGCCCACCGGCGCGCCGCCATCTCCTCGGGATAGAAGTCGCGAAAACCCTTGACGCGGTCGTACATACACCCGCGTACAGGCAGGGCGCGCTTGAACCTGTCCGTTCCGGACTGAGCGAACGAAGTGAGTGAAGCCAGCGCTCAGACCGCTCACCGCAACCCGACGACCCGCGACTGCGTGTGATCGGGAAACACGTCGTCGACGGCGGAGTCGCCGTACGACTCGGCCAACAGCGCCCGCAACTCCACCTCGTAGTCGGCTTTCGGTATCTGTGCGCTCGGTCCGGACTCCACATCGAGCGACTGGGCGGCCATCGCGTCGATGGCGCCGCGACCGACGCCGGCGAGCGGTGCGAGGTAGTCCACGTCGAACCGGTCCTCGACGCTCTGGGCCAGCGGTCGGTCGACGGTCGGCACCCGGTCGTCCCGGCGCGTGCCGTCTGCGACGGCGTCGAGCGAGTCGGTCCACGCCCCGTCGGCCACCCGTTCGACGGCGTGTTCGTGGACCTGCTGGATGCCGTTGCGCGGGTAGCCGTCCTCGTACATCCGGTCGACGGCGGCGTGGGCCACGTCGGGGTCCAGTTCGACCGTCTCGTGGGCGAACCCGACCGCCGCGGCCGACGCACGGGCCGGGTCCGGGTCGACGACGCCGAACGTCCCGCTGACCAGTGTCACGTCGTAAAACGGGTCGAGAAGCAACGCCGCTAGCGTCGAGTCCTTGCCGGCGCTGTACAGCAGTCCACAGTGCATCTACCGGCGCTTGATGTCGAAGCTCTTCGAGTCGGGCGTGAGTTCCGAGAGGAGTTCCTTCATCTGCTCTTCGTCAATCTGGTCCTGAATGCGACCGCTCCGGGCGAGCGCGACCACCTGCTGTTCGACCTGTTCGCCGACCTGTGGCTTCGACATCTTGACGGTGTTGAGCCGTTTTCGCGCACCGTCGGTGAGGTGCTGGCGCAACAGCGCCTTCTTCTGGGCTTCGGCCTGCTCTTGGGCGGCCTGCTGGGCCTCGGCGTCGCCTTCGCCCTGCTGTTGTTCTTTGAGCTGTTCCATCTTCTTCTTGCGGAGTTCCTCTAGCTCTTCCTCGCTGGGGTCACCACTCATGAGTACCAGAAACTACCGGCGACTGCCGGAAAACGATTTCGGACCGCCAAACAGGAGAGAGCGGCGTCTACGCGTAGCGTTCGAGTTCCGGACGGTCGAGGTCCTGGATGACCTCGCCGGCCGTGTCGTCCAGCAGCGCCTGCCCGTCACCGGTGACGCGGCGGCCGTCGTTCTCGCTGGTCTCGACGTAGCCGGCGTCTTCGAGTTGCTGGAGCGCGGTGCGGATGATGTTGCCCGAGCCCTTCGACTTCTGGTGGGGTCGAACGCGGTAGCGCGTGGTGCCCTGCTTCGAGGTGCCGTACTCAGAACGGAGGCTGTTGACGCCGACGGGGCCGTCGACGGCGACCTTCCGGAGGAGGCTGGCGGCGCGGCGTGCCCAGAAGTCCGCCTGTTCGGGCGGCAGTTCGCGGTCGACGCCGGTCTTGGCGACGGCCACCCACTCGGGGGCCTCGATGTCGTCCTCGTCTTCGAGCTTCTCGGTGAGGGCCTCGATGAGATCCTCGGCGGGCGCGTCGTAGAGTGTCGTCATTGGCACTTGCTTTCCGTCGGCGTCATTTAAGCGCATCGTTCGCGTCTCCGGGCGTGAACGGTTCACTCCCCGGCGCTGGCCGCCGCACGGTCCGCACCGAGGGCGCTCGCGACGCCAGCACCCACCAGCGTCGGGAGCAGGTACGTCGCGCTGCGGTGGATGAGGACTGCCGACGCGGCCGCCGGACCGGAGAGCGGCGGCACCGTCGAGACCAGCAGCGTCACCAGCACCGTCTCGATAGCACCGGACCCGCCGGGGAGCGGGACCATGCTCGCGATGCTCCCGACGGGCACGACGAGCAACACCGTCGCCACCGGGACGGCGTGGCCGACGGCGTACAGCGACGTCCACAGCGACGCGGCCAGACACGCCCACCCGAGCGCGGAGAAGCCGAGCGTCTGGAGCAGCGTCTCCCGGTCGGTGGCGATGCGGTCGATGGCCGCGAAGAAGCTCTCGATGCGCGTCTCGATGACCGCCGCCGTCGGCGGCGAGCGACGGGGCACCACCCGGCCGAACAGTTTGACGAGCGGCGTGAACAGGTTGACGACGGCGGCTTCGAGTTCGTAGCGGTAGCGCCACCCCATGTAGGCCGCGACGGGCAATCCGACGGCGAGGACGGCGACGGCGACGGCGGCGAACACGAGATTCCGACCGAGTCGCACGGCGCCGGCAGCGACGAAGGTGAACCCGACGATGGCGTACCCGACGGAGGGGACGAAGTGGACGGTGTCGACGCTGGCGATGGCGGCCAACCCCGTCTCGTACTCGCTGTCGGCCGCCGAGGAGATGAGCAGCGCCGAGAGCGGTTCGCCGCCGGCCTGTCCGAACGGCGTGACGTTGTTCGAGAAGACGGCCGCCGCGTAGACGAGTATGGCAGTGTGGGCGGGTACCTCGGACCCGAGCGCCCGGAGGACTGCCCAGAGCGCCAGTCCCCAGGACGTCAGCCAGACGGCGGCGATACCGACGACGACGGCCAGCGCCCCGGGGTCGGCCATGAGGAGCGCGGCCAGCGTCCGGTCGACGCCGACGACCCAGACGAGGACGCCGAGGACGAGCAGCGCCCCCGCAAACCCCGCAATCGTCGCCCACCGGTTGCCGTCCATAGGGGGTCCGTCGCACGTCTCGGCTTTCAACGTACCGACCGGGAGCGACGGTCCGACATCCCCGTGCGTTTTGCCCCCCGACCACGACACCCCACGTATGGACGAGCAGGCCGCTCTCGCGCTCATCGGCGACCGGCTTTCGGCCGCGGGCGACGACTGCGCCGTCGTCGACGGACAGGTCGTCACCACCGATATGCTCCACGAACGGACGGACTTCCCCGGAGGGACGACCCGCTACACCGCCGGGTGGCGGGCCGTCGGCGCGTCGCTGTCGGACGTCGCATCGATGGGTGCCGAGGCGACGGCGGCGGTGGCCGTCTACGCGGCGCCCGAGTTCGACGCTGACGAACTGACGGCGTTCGTCGACGGGGCCGCGGACGTCTGCGAGGCGGTCGGTGCCGAGTACGTCGGCGGCGACCTAGACGGCCACGACGAGTTCACCGTGGCGACGACGGCGCTCGGCGACACCGACGACCCGGTCTTCCGGTCGGGCGCGTCCCCGGGCGACGCCCTGTGTGTCACCGGGACGCTGGGTCGGTCGGGCGCCGCCGTGTGGCTGTTCGAACGTGGCGAAGTCGAGCGGGCCAACGACCTGTTCCGATTCGAACCCCGCGTGCGTGCGGGCGTCGCGCTCCGGCAGTACGCGACGGCGATGATGGATTCGAGCGACGGTCTGGCGCGGTCGGTCCACCAGCTCTGTGCGGCGAGCGACTGCGGGGCGGACCTCTCGGGACCGCTCCCGATAGACGACGCGGTCGACGCGGTGGCCGACGACGCCGAAGAACGCCGCGAACTGGGCGTGTTCTTCGGCGAGGACTTCGAACTGGTGTGTACGGTGCCAGAGGCCGACCTCGCGGTCGCGCGCGAGGCCGTGCCCTGTCCGCTACACCGTATCGGCACCGTCACCGACGGGGCCGTGACGCTTGACGGCACCTCGCTACCGGACCGGGGCTACTCGCACTAGCGGTCGGCAGCCAGCGCCGTCGCGACCTGTTCGACGGCTCTGGCGGCGGCGGTCGCACGCTCTTCGTGGGTTAGTTCGGCCGCCTCGCTGTCGGTACTCGGATCGTCAGCGGGGGTGCCACAGCGGTGAGAGCTCATACGCCAGTCCCGGCTACGGGCTGGGACTCCGTATAAACCGCCGACCGTTGTGTCCGCTTAGCATACCGTTATGTCCTTCAGGTCGCTGTCTCCGGCCCACGGCGTCGTCGCTCGACGTCGAGACAGCATCAGAGACCACCAGATCGTTTAAATCGAGCGCTGAGGGAGTTCAGGCGATAGAAACGGAGGGCATTCCCGACGGCTCACGCGGCCACGATTTCGAACGGGACGGGCGTGAAACAGGCCACGCCGAGTGCGAACGTCGCGATACCGAGGAGGATGCGCCGCCGGTCGAGCGGTTCGTCGACCGTCGGCCGCGCCGGGCCGGCGTACGCCAGTCCGGTGGCGAACAGTCCCCAGAACGCCCACAGCGACCAGACTCCGAACCCGATTGGCGGGGCGTCTCGCGTGAGATAGAGGAAGCCAGCCAGCGCGAACAGGGCGCCCGGCACCGCCGCGGCGATGGTCTCCTGTCGCTGCCCGACGATGGCGCGGACGATGTGTCCCCCATCGAGTTGGCCCACGGGCAGGAGGTTCAGGAAGGTGAAGAACATCCCGGCCCACCCGGCGAAGACGACCGGGTGAACCGACTCGTTGGGACCGTACTCGACGCCCCAGCCCATGACGTCGACGAACCCCTGTAAGCCTTGCATGAGCAGGGGGTCGTGAAAGCGGAACGCGTACTGCGCGCCGCCGTCTAAGACGCTCTGTGGAACGGTGATAGGCTCTAACGTGAGCCCGACGACGGTGACGACCACCGTCGCGACCAACCCCGCCAGCGGCCCGGCGACGCCGATGTCGAACAGCGCCCGCCGGTCGGGAATCTGCCCGCGGATGTTGATGACCGCGCCCAGCGTCCCGAGCAAGGACGGGAACGGGATGAAGTACGGGAGCGTCACGTCCACACCGTAGTAGCGGGCGGCGGCGTAGTGGCCGAGTTCGTGGATACCCAGCACGCCGAGCATCGCGGCGACGAACGGCCACGCCTCGAAGATGCGGAGTGGCTGTTCGAGGACGGGGATGTAGTACCAACTGCTCGCGCCGACGTACAGCGACGAGGCGATGGTCACGAGCAATAGCCCGACGTTGAGCCACGGGACGCCGTCGGGGCCCGTGGTGGTCGGTTCCGCGACCAGCGCGTAGGGCTGTGGCGGTGCGGAGACGAGGTCGTGCCCGCCGTCGGTCGTGCCCGTCGCGGACTGTCGTTCGAGTCGGAGGTCGAACCCCCGCCGGGAGAAGAGTGGCCCGAGTTCGTCGACGACGGCGTCGGGCGGGACCAGTGGGTCACCGAAGTATCGGACCGTCTCACCGTCCTGACGGACGGCAGCGACGTGGAACGCACCCGACAAGTCGGCGGGCGACGGGGGTTCGTCGGCAGGGCGACTCATCACATCGCAATACAGCGTGCGGGCACAAATATGCCGTGCCCGCGGATGGAGAACAGGGGGACCGTAGCTGGGGTCGGGCAGACACCAGACAGCGACGTTACGCGGGTTCGACGCGCCAGGTGGTCGCGCTCGTGTACGACCACTTCTCGACCTCGATCTCCGTGGCGCTGTCCTTGAGTTTCACCATCAGCGCACCGATCTCTTTCGGGGAGAGATCGACTTCGTCCGCGATGAACTTGCTCTTGAAGTACATCTCGCCGTCGGCGGCCTTCTCTGCGAGGAAGGACTTGAGACGCTGTTCTTTGGAGGGCTCTTCCTCACCGGAGGGCGTTGCAGTAGCGCTCATCTGTGTCACCTCGACTACGCCTTGTATCGGAGGGAGTATATAAAGAAAGGAAGCTTCGCGTCGCTTCGGGGCCTTTCAGCTCAAATCGGTGTGAAATACACATTTTACGACGGTTTCAAAAACTCTTAGACGTTTTATTATCGCCTCTCGATCCGTAAACGCGACAGTGTAGACGGGCACAGCGAGCGGTTCGAACCCCCCCATTATCAGCGGATTTGGGGCCATTTGACGGCGTATTTTGCTCATATTATGTCTGACAGGCGTCTGCCATCCGGCGGTGTACATCGGATGAGCGGGCTTGATAACCCTTAAGAACGCATCGCGGCTACGGCGAGGCAATGAAGACAGTCGTCTCTATCGGTGGAAGCGTCCTCGTCCCGGACCTCGATGCAGACCGGGTCGCCGCGTACGCCGACGTCGTCGAGTCGCTGGCCGCCGCGGACCAGACGCTCGGCGTCGTCGTCGGCGGCGGCCCCGTCGCTCGCCAGTACATCGGGGCCGCCCGCTCGCTGGGCGCGAACGAGGGCGAACTAGACCAACTCGGTATCGACACGACGCGGCTGAACGCTCGACTCCTCCTCTCGGCGCTCGACGGCGACATCGCCGCGCCGACGATTCCGACCGACTACGAGGAAGCAGCGACGACGCTCCACCGCGATGCCGTCGCCGTCATGGGTGGCGTCGTCCCCGGCCAGACCACCGACGCCGTGGCCGCGGCGCTTGCTGAGTACGTCGACGCCGACCGCCTCGTCTTCGCCACGTCGGTCCCCGGCGTGTTCGACGCCGACCCCAACGAGGACCCCGACGCCGAGCGCTACGACGAGATTCGAGCCTCCGACCTCGTCGAACTGGTCGCCCGCGGGGAGTCGCTCGGGGCTGCCGGGTCGAACGCCCCAATCGACCTGCTGGCGACGAAAGTGCTCAAACGCTCGTCGATAACCGCCGCGGTGGTCGACGGCAGCGACCCCACCGCAGTCGAACGGGCCGTACTGGACGACGACTACGACGGCACCACTATCCTCCCGGACGATGACTGAGACGGTACTCGACCCCTACGAGGTCGGACGGAGTTCCGAACGGGCCTTCTGGGCCGACTCGGTCGCCGACGCCGTCGAGGCCCGCGACCCGGAGGACCCCATCGTCATCAAGGGGGGCGTCTCGCCCTCGGGCGTGCCACACATCGGGCACTTCAACGAGATAATGCGGGGTTACTTCGTCGCCGAGGCCCTACGTGACCGGGGTCACGAGGTCCGACAGGTGTTCACCGCCGACGACAAGGACCGACTCCGGAAAGTCCCCCGGAAACTCGCGGACTTAGACTGGAACGTCGTCGGTCTCGGCGAGGTCGACGCGGGTGCGCTCGGCCGGAACCTCGGGAAACCGTACACGGACATCCCGGACCCGTTCGGGTGCTGTGACTCCTACGGCGCGCACTTTACGAACCTGCTGAAAAAGAGCGCCGAACTCGTCGGCGTCGACGTCGAGTTCGTCTCGAACACCGAACTGTACGCAGACGGCGAGTTCGAAGCGGTCACCCGACGCGTCCTCGAACGCGCGGACCGCGCCCGCGAGGTGCTCTCGGAGTACCAGAACAAGGTCGACGAGGACTACGTCCCGTTCGTCCCGCAGTGTGAAGCGTGCGGGAAACTCACCGAGGGCGTCACCGAGGTCGACCTCGATGCCGGCGAGGTCCACTACGTCTGTGCGGACGTCGAGGCCGGCGACCAGACTATCGAGGGCTGTGGTCACGAGGGCGTCGCCGGCCTGCGTGACGGCAAACTCCCGTGGCGCTTCGAGTGGCCCGCCCAGTGGGAGATTCTGGGCGTCGACTTCGAACCGTTCGGGAAGGACCACGCCGAGGGGTCGTGGCCCTCCGGCGAGGACATCGCCCGGAACGTACTGGACGTCGACCCCCCCGTTCCGATGGTGTACGAGTGGTTTACGCTGGAGGGCGAACCGCTCTCTTCCTCCTCGGGAAACGTCGTCACCGTCGACGAGGTGCTGGAGATTCTGGAGCCCGAGGTGTTCAAGTACTTCTTCACGAAGAACCCACGGAAACAGCGGGACTTCTCGGTCGCGAACGTGGATCGGCTGGTCGACGACTTCGACCGCTTCGAGACCGTCTACTTCGGCGAAGTCGACCCGCGTGACGAGACGGAGAAAGCGCTCGCTGAGCGTGCCTACCCGATGGTCGTCGACGAGCCCCGCGAGGACCGGGTCCGCATCCCCTACACCTTCGCCGCGGTGCTGGGGATGACCGACGACCCCGGACTCCGCGAGGACATCGCCCGCAAGGAGGGGCACATCCCCGACGACGCCCCCGAGTGGGCCGTCGACGGCGCGCTGGCCCGCGTCGAACGCGCCCGCAACTGGGCCCGGCGGACGAGCAACGAGTTCGACTACGAACTCAAGCGGGCCGAACTGCCCGACGCCGAGTTCGACGACGCCACCGCGGCCGCGCTCGACGACCTCGCGGACTTCGTCGCGGAAGGCCACGACGGCGAGGCGATTCAGGGCGAGATATACGAGACGGCCAAGCGCCACGACGTCGACGTCGGCGAGTTCTTCGCGGCGGGCTACCGCCTGCTGTTCGACGACACCGAAGGCCCGCAACTCGGACCGTTCATCGCGAAACTCGACCGGGACTTCGTCGTAAAGCGGTTGCGACGCGAGGCGTGACTTCCTCCCCAGCCACCTCGCTCACCGCCTGCTCGGTTCGCTCCCCGAGGTATTGACAACTGAGCGGCGACATTCTCGACGGCTTGCTGCATGGAGCGACCATCGATATATCGAGAGGGACAGTTTCCCGAGGACGATGAACGCGACAAGCAGGCAGGGTCGGCAAAACCCGCTCCGAAAAACTCGACAACTGATAAAGAGACGCTTACGGTTACGGACGACCGCCGAGTGACGACCTTTCCCCACCGCCGTCTGTTGAATCGAGGCGGACGACATCGGGTAAGCGACGTATAGTGATATACGTCGATTCGAACGTCATAGCGTGCGCTCGTTCATCACCACACTCGGCAAATGGACGCTTGCCAAGGCTGACAAACTCGGCATTGCCACGCCCGACGTTATCTACGGCTTTGGCGACCGCTGGCTTCGCTTGGTCTCCAACACGCCGACCGAGGAAGCCCACGCTGTCGCCGACGTCCTGTACGAGGCATACGAGCCTGACTCCGTGATAGACCTCGGGTGTGGACTCGGCCGGTACCTGACTGGGTTTCAGGCCCATGGCGCCACAGTCCACGGCGTCGAAGGCTGTTCACAAGCCCGAGACCACGCCGAGATACCGGCCGACGCGCTCACCATCCACGACCTCCGCGAGCCGCTGGAGTTCGAGGACCGGTACGATCTGGCGCTGTGTATCGAGACCGCCGAACACATCCCGTCGCGCTTCGCCGACACCCTCGTCGAGACCGTCACGGCAGCGGCGCCGCGCGTGGTCTTCACTGCCGCCCCACCCGGACACCGCGGGACCCACCACGTAAACGAAGCGCCACGAGAGTACTGGATCGAGAAGTTCCAGTCGAACGGGTTCTCGTACGCCGCTGCGGAGACGGACCGGCTTCAGGAATCGATTCGCTCCGAAATAGACGCCGCAGAGTGGGTCGCCGACCGACCCTTTATTTTCGTTCAGCGATAGCACGACGCTCACAGTCGTGTTGTGTACGTTCTCTGTCCGAGCATCCGGCGCGAGCGAAGCGAGTGAGCGCGTTTTTCATAGCCGTTTTCGGGGTCAGGCGGTCGCCGCAGGCGAGCGCGATGTCCCGAGTGAAAGCGGCCGAACCCGAACCCTCTTGCTTTGCTGGCCCCACGTTCCGGTACATGGTGAGTACGCTCACGTGGGTCCTCGTCGGCGTCGTCGCCTACACGCTGGTTGCGATGGCACTGAAGGCCCGCGGTGTGGTTCCCGATTTCATCCGCTTTAGCGGTCCGATAACGACGATTCACACACAGAGTGGGAAGATCCTCTTAGAGCGACTGGCCAGACCCAAACGGTTCTGGCGGGCCTGGACCAACCTCGGGTTCGGCGTCGCGCTGGTCGTGATGGTCGGGTCGTTCCTGCTGGTCGTCCTCGGTGCGTATCAAGCCGTGGTCAACCCACAGCCCTCACAACTCACCGAACCCCGAAACGTCCTCGTCATCCCGGGCGTCAACGACTTTCTCCCCCTGTCGGTCGCCCCGGAGATACTCGCTGGCTTCGTCATCACGCTGGTCGTCCACGAGGGCGGCCACGGCCTGCTGTGTCGGGTCGGCGACATCGACATCGAGTCGATGGGCATCGCGACGATCGCGCTCGTCCCGCTAGGTGCGTTCGTCGAACCTGACGAAGAGGACGTCCAGACGGCTGACCGCGGGGCGCAGGCGCGGATGTACGTCGCCGGCGTGACGAACAACTTCGCCGTGGCCCTCCTCTGTCTGGCGCTGTTGTTCGGTCCCGTCGTCGGCGCAATCTCCGTCGTCGGTGGCGTCCCCATCGGCGGGACGCTCCCTCAGTCGCCGGCCGACGAGGCCGGCATCGACAGCGGTGCCGTCATCACGACCGTCGACGGCCAACCGGTCGCGAACAGCAGCGACCTGGATCGGCGGCTCGAAGACGCCGGCGGAACGGTCGACGTCGGACTGCGAAACGGCGAGACCAGAACAGTCACCCGGTCGGTGGTGGTAAACAGCGCCGTCGAAGGGAGCCCCCTCGGCATCAACCAGACGATAGTCGCGGTCAACGGCACGGAAGTCAGGACGACGACGCAGTTCCGGGCGGCGACCGAGAACCGGAGCGTCGCGACGTTCACGCTCGACGACGGCGAGACGGTCACGACGCCGGTCGGCGGGTACGCGGTCGTCTCTGACGACGGGCCGCTCGCCGCCGAGGGCGCACCGACCGACCAGCCGCTCTACATCACCAGCGTCGACGGCCAGCGGACGCCCAACGCCAGCGCCGTCTTCCGCTCGCTCTCGGGGTCCGAACCCGGCGAGCAGGTTCGCATCACCGGCTACGCAGGCGGCGAACGGCAGGTCTACGAGATCACGCTGACGGAGCGCAGCGACTTAGACCCCGGCATCGGCGTCCAGTACGTCGCCCGGGGGACGAGCGGCTTTACCAGCAACGACTTCGGAATTCAGGCCTACCCCGCGAACACCTTCCTCGCACTCATCGGTGGGAACCCGGCCGAAGAGACCCGGTTCGACTCGCTCTCGTTCCCCCAACTCGTCGGCGCGTCCATCGCCCTGCCCTTTGCGACCGCCGCACTGGGCTTCCAGTACAACTTCGCGGGCTTTACCGGTATCGCGACGAACTTCTTTACCGTCTCCGGCCCGCTGAGCGTTCTGGGCACCGAGGGCGTGTTCCTGCTTGCGAACCTCCTGTTCTGGACAGGGTGGATAAACCTCGTCGCCGGCCAGTTCAACCTCGTCCCCACGTATCCGCTCGACGGCGGGCACATCCTGCGCGTCTGCTCGGAGTCGGTCGTCTCCCGCCTTCCGATTTCGAACCGGCGGCGGATCGTGACGACGACCACGCTGGGCATCTCGCTCGCGATGATCGGCAGCCTCGTGTTCATCATCGCCGCACCGCAGTTACTGGGCTGACGCGGGCGCCCACGGCGTCCGCTGTCGGCCGCTGAACCGCACCGCCTCCGCTTCGTTAAGGCTAAATCGGCCCCTCCGATACACCCGATATGTTTCTACAGATGCGTGCGGAGGTCGAGGACGCCCTCGAAACCGCACTGGAGACGCTCGACCTCCCGACGGCGGACCTCGGTGTCGAGGAGCCCCCGGAAGACGTCGACGCCGTCCTCGCTTCGAGCGCGGCGTTCCGCCTCGCCGGTGAGATCGGTGCGCCGCCGCCGAAAGTCGCGGCCGACGTCGCCGACGCCATCGACGTCGGCTCGCTGACGTACGTCAGCGCGGTCACGACACAGGGGCCGTACGTTAACTTCCTCCCGAGCGACGCCTACTTCGCGGAGACCCTCGATGCGGCGACGGACGACGACTTCGGTCGCCTCCCGAACCGCGAGACGAGCGTCGTCGTCGAACACACCTCCGCGAACCCGACCGGCCCCGTCCACGTCGGCCGGGCCCGGAACCCCATCATCGGCGACGCCGTCGCCCGTGTGCTGGACTACGCCGGCTACGACGTCGACCGCCATTACTACGTCAACGACGCCGGCCGACAGATAGCGGTGTTCACGTGGGCCTACGAGACGTTCGACGAGTCCGATCTCCCCGAACCCGAGCGTGACTCCCCCGAGTACGAGATGGTCCGCTACTACCGGAAGGGCAACTCGTTCCTCGAAGACGGCGATCCGGACGAGGTAGAGACGGCCGAGGCCGAGATACAGGCCATCCTGCAGGGTCTCGAGGCGGGCGACGAGACGACGTACGAGCGCGTCGCCGAAGTCGTCGACACCGTGCTGGGCGGGATGCAGACGACGCTCGGCCGCCTCCCCGCCGAGTTCGACGAGTTCGTCAAAGAGACGCGGTTCATGCGCGACGGCAGCACCGACGAGTTGGTCGACCGCCTGAAAGAACTCGACTGCGCCGTCTACGAGGAGGACGCGTGGCAACTCGACCTCCCCGACTTCGAGAAGAACCTCGTCTTTCTCCGCTCTGACGACACGTCTCTGTACACCACCCGTGACCTCGCCCATCACGAGTGGAAGTTCGACAACTACGACCGCGCCGTCACGGTGCTGGGCGAGGACCACAAACTGCAGGCCGACCAGCTTTCGGCTGCCCTCGAACTGCTGGGCAACGACACCGACCAGCTCCGGCAGGTGTTCTACTCGTGGGTCAACCTCCCCGAAGGCGGGATGAGTACCCGGGAGGGAACCGGCATCGATTTAGACGACCTGCTCGACGAGGCCATCGCCCGGGCCCGCGAGGAGGTCGAATCGCGGCTCGACGACCGGAGTCGTGGCGAACTGGACGAGGACGATATCGAACGCATCGCCCATCAGGTCGGCATCGGCGCGGTCCGCTATGACATCGTCTCGAAACAGCCGACGAAGGGTATCACCTTCGAGTGGGACCGCGCGCTGGACTTCGAGGCCCAGTCCGCCCCCTACGTCCAGTACATCCACGCCCGCTGCTGTGGGATTCTAGACGAGACCGGCGCCGACGAACGGACGGCCTCGTTCGACCACCTCGACGAACCGGAAGAACGAGCCCTCCTGCGGGTCATCGCTCGGTTCCCGGCGGTCATCGACGAAGCCGCCGAGGACCTCCAACCCCACACCGTCGCCACGTACACCCGTGACCTCGCCGAGACGTTCAACGCGTTCTACCGGGAGTGTCCGGTACTCGACGCCGACGAGGAGACCCGCGCAGCACGGCTTGCGCTCGTCGCCAGCACGCGCCACACGGTCGCGAACGCCCTCGATGCCGTCGGTGTCGCGGCACCGACCTCGATGTGAGCGGGGTCGAAACCGATCAGAAACCCTAGTTGAACAGGCCGAAGACGCCGCCGGACTCCTCTTCGTCCGCGTCCGCATCTGTGACCTCCTCCTCGTCGACGAACCAACTGTCGTCGACGATGGTGTCGACGTCCTCCTCGACGGTCGCACCCTCGAAAAAGAGGCCTTCGAGCGCGTCGGTCAGGCGGAGGTAGGCGTCGGCGGCGGGGCTCTCTGGCCGGTTGAGCACCAGCGGTTCGTCCGTCGTCGCCTGCGGGTCGTCGGGGACGACGGCGAGCAGCGGGAACGCAAACCGGTCGGCGATATCGGCGACGTCGGTGTGGCGGGTGACGCGGTTGATGATGGCGCCGATGACCTCGCCGTCGATACGCTCGGCCAGTTCCGCAGTCTTGACCGTATCACCGACGGCGACGTCGTCCGGCGTGGTCACGAGGACGATGCCGTCGGCTAGCCCCAGCGGGACCGCCACCTCGTGGCTCAGGCCCGCACCGGTGTCGATGAGGACCACATCGTAGGCGTTGCGCAACGTCTTGATGACCTTCCGGAGCTTCGCCGGGTCCGCATCGGCGAAGGCCTCTAAGGACTGCTCGCCGGGGATGACCGTCAGGCCGCCCGCGGCGTCGGTGAGCGCCTCGCTGACCGCGGCGTTGCCCGCCAGAATCTCGTGGAGGCTCTTTTCGGGTTCGACAGACAGCATCGCACCGAGGTTAGCCATCCCGAGGTCAGCGTCGACGACGGCCACGTCGTACCCGAGTTCCTGTAAGCCAGCGCCGACGTTGACCGCGGTCGTCGTCTTCCCGACCCCGCCTTTCCCGCCCGCAATCGTACACACGTACCCCGCCATAATCTGGTTGTGTGTCCTCTGTACGGGGAGTTATATAAACCCGGCTGTCCCTGTCTCCGTGTGTCATGGGTGAGTCGGGCAGAGTGGCGAGGCTCCGTCGACCGTAGCTCTCGCTGTCAACAGGTTCTTACGCAACGTCGGCGAAAACAGTGTAATGAGCGAGCAGCAGGAAGGACAGGAGCAGTCGGACAAACAGAAGTACGAGTTCCGGAAGGTAATCGAGGAGCTCAAGGGGTATCAGGGGTCAGGAACACAGCTCGTCTCTATCTACGTTCCCGAGGACAAGCTGCTGAGCGACGTCGTCGCCCACGTCACCCAAGAGCACTCCGAGGCCTCGAACATCAAGTCGAAGGACACCCGCACCGCGGTGCAGGACGCCTTGACCTCTATCAAGGACCGCCTGCGCTACTACGACACGGCGCCGGAGAACGGGATGGTGCTGTTCTCCGGTGCCATCGATACCGGGGGCGGCCGCACCGACATGGTGACGAAGGTGCTAGAGAGTCCGCCGGACCCCATCCAGTCGTTCCGCTATCACTGTGACTCGAACTTCCTCACCGGGCCGCTGGAGGATATGCTGGCCGACAAGGGCCTGTTCGGCCTCGTTGTGCTGGACCGGCGCGAGGCCAACGTCGGGTGGCTGAAGGGCAAACGGGTCGAACCCGTCAAGTCCGCCTCGTCGCTGGTGCCGGGCAAGCAGCGAAAAGGTGGCCAGTCGGCCCAGCGATTCGCCCGCCTCCGCCTCGAAGCCATCGACAACTTCTATCAGGAGGTGGCGGGGATGGCCAACGAACTGTTCGTCCCCGACCGTCACGAGATGGACGGCGTCCTCGTCGGCGGCCCCTCGCCGACGAAAGACGAGTTCCTCGACGGTGACTACCTCCACCACGAACTCCAGGACATGGTGCTGGGGAAGTTCGACGTGGCCTACACCGACGAGTCCGGCCTCTACGACCTCGTCGACGCCGCCGACGAGGTGCTGGCCCAACACGAGATGCTGGAGGACAAGCAGGTCATGGAGGAGTTCTTCAAGCAACTCCACGACGGCGATAAGGCCACCTACGGGTTCGATCAGACCCGGCAGAACCTCAACATGGGCGCCGTCGAGACGCTCCTCATCTCCGAGGACCTCCGGAAGGACGTCGTCGCCTACACCTGCGAGAACGGCCACGACGAGTACGACCTCATAGACAGCAGCAAGGCCACGTCCGACCACGAGTGTACGCGATGTTCGGCCACTGTCGACGCCGAAGCGGGCGAGCGCGAAGACGCCATCGACCACCTGATGGAACTGGCCGAACAGCGCGGGACCGAGACGATGTTCATCTCGACCGACTTCGAGAAGGGCGAACAGCTCCTGACCGCCTTCGGCGGCGTCGCGGGCCTCTTGCGATACTCGACGGGCGTGTAAGCCCCGATAGCCGCCAGTCCTGTCTGCTCTTGCCGTCGTCGACCCGTGTTCTGGCCGACTAAGCACCGATTACCGGCCGGACTGTCACGAGTAGGGACCACCGCTCGGTCCCAAGACCCGCCTATTCGGAGTGGTGTCTCGATAACAATACGGTCGCTGGCTAACCGGGCGGTATGTCAACGACAGCCGCAGGGTCACACACTGCCGTGCTGGTCGGACTGGGACTGTGCGTCGGCCTCGTGCTGGCTGGCACGACGCTCGCCCAGTCGTCGCCCGGCGGTGGCACGCCGATTTCGTCGTGTACAGTCCTCGACGACCCCGGTCGGTACGAACTCACGAGGGACCTCGCAGCCGAAACGGGCGTGTGCCTGTACGTCCGGTCGGGCGACGTGACTATCGACGGGAACGGCCACGCCGTCACGGGAAGTGGAGCGCCCGACAGCACCGGCGTCCTCGTGTTCAACGGGACGGTCGATCAGCGACGCCGGGGTCCCGAACTGTCCAACGTCACCGTCCGAGACCTGCGCGTCCGTGGCTGGCAGACCGGCGTCGGCCTCGGCGTCTTCGCCCGCGACGGTCCACGGGCGACGCTGGAGAACGTCACCGCGGCCGACAACCGCGTTGGAGTGCGTCTGCTGGACGCCGACCGGTCGACGCTCCGTAACGTTACTGCAAGCGGTGGGTCCGACGGCGTCCTGCTCTGGGAGACGGCCGACGTCCGCGCCACGGACCTCGTCGTCGCCGGGAACGACGACACCGGCCTGTATCTCGCACAGGAGGTGACGAACGGCACGTTCCGCCGCGTCACCGCGGTCGACAACGACGACGAGGGCGTCTCCTTCTCGACGTCCGTCGCCCGGAACCGACTGACCGACGCGCGCGTGACCGCCAACGGCGGCCCCGGAATCGAGTTCGCCGACAGTTACCGGAACGTCGTCGAGAACGCGACAGTGGTCGGTAACCTCGGTCCCGGCGTACTGAGCAACCCCGCGAGCGAGGACACGCTCCGGGACGTGACGATTCGGGACAACGCCGGCAGCGCCTACCTGAGCGAGAGTTCGTTCGGCGGTGTCGCCGCCGAGAACGCCCGTCTCAGCGCCCGAACGACGGTGGACTGGACGAGCGGCGTCGAACGGATAGCCGTGGCGTCGTCGCCACCCGCCCCGCCCGTGAACGCGACGGTGGTCAGCGACAGCGTCCGTATCGAGACGTACGAGGGACACAACGCCACGGCCGACGTCCGTCTCGGCTACGACCGACAGGCAGTGAGCGAGACGGACGGGCGCGTCGCACTCTGGCAGTGGACGGGTGGAAACTGGACCCGGCTATCGAACGTGACCGTCGACGAGCGTACCGGTACCGTCTCGGGGTCGGTCAGTGGCGACGGCATCGTCGCCGTCCTGTCCAGTAGTGCCGACACGAACTGAGACGCGACGGCCACGGCGCTGGTCGGTGGGTCAGAGTGGGGAACGAGGTGGACGGGGTGGCGTAGTGGGGGCCATCCGTCCGGAAACGGATACACACGCTCGGATACTGCGTTCGAAACCAACCGCGGTCGCTACTAACTCGTTGTCCCTTACTAGTGAGGAGACTGTCAGAGGAGCTGTTCGAGTTGGTGGCGGCGGCGCGCGAGGTCGACGTGCGCGTCGTCGCCGTAGCTCTCGGCCAGTCGGTCGACGACCAGCAGCGGGTCCGTCCCGGCCCGTTCGACGCGTTCGAGCAACGCCGTTATCTCCTGTCGATGCAACGCCAGCGAGTCCAGCAGACCGAGCAACAGCACCATCGGCACGGCGGCCGCGGCGTCGCTGGGCATCGCGTCGTCGAGGACCGTCAGATCGGGGGTCGACTCGGGCGGGGACTCGGTCGGCCCCATCGCTAAACAGGTCCGACAGATGGTCGCACCCGCAGCGCCACCGGGGAGGTACTCGCGGAGTTCGTCGGGAACCGGAACGGCGAGCGTCTCGCCGCCACACTCGGCACAGGACATAGAGAACAGACGGACGGCGTGTGGATAGTCGTACCGGCCGGGAGAGAGCGGCGAGTCAGTCGTCTGCCGCCAGCGGCTCGACTTCCTCGTCTTCGGCTTCCTCGGCGGCGAGTGCGGCTTCCTCTTCCTCTTTCTTTGCCTTGATCTTCTTCATCCGGAAGATCTCCTCGCGCTCTTGCTCTTCGAGTTTCTGCTCGATGTACTCCTTGTTGTCGTGAAGGTCCGGGAGGAGTTTGAACTCCAGCGCGTTGACACGGCGCTTGGTGGTCTCGATCTCTTCGAGCATCTTCTTCATCGCCGTCTCGACCTCGGCCGCGAGGATGATGTTCTCCAGCAGTTCCTCGTAGGCCTCGGCGGCCTCGTCGATGCGGGCGGAGGTCCCCATCACGCCGTACCCGCGTTCGTCGAGGGACTTACGGACGCCCTTCGAGTCGATCTGTGGCACGACGACGCCCATGATGTTCTTCGACTGGGTGGTCAGTTCGGGGTGCTCTTTCAGCGCGGCCGCCGCGCCCCGGACGGCGACGTCACCCTCCATCGCACGGGCCATGTTGATGGCACGCTGTGCGCGGTCGTACGAGTCGTCGAGGTCGTCACGGACGTCCTGTGCCTGGTCGAGGATGTCCATGAACTCCATGATGAGGCCGTCACGCTTCTTCTCCAGCGTGTCGTGCCCACGCTCGGAGAGCTCGATGCGGTCCTCTATCTGCATCAAGTTCTTCCGGGTGGGTTTGACGTCCTTCGCCATTACCGGGCCGTTTCGGGCCGAGCCAGTTAACCGTTTTCAGTCGTCCCGGGCCGACAGCAGTGGCTCCCCGGGGATAGCTGTGAAAACGGGGGTGTGAGCTTTCGACGGACACTGCACAACCACTGTGGTCGATCCACCCCCGAACGACGGCGCGATTCGTCGTGCGGAGGCGGTCGGGCGACGCGTATCGCCACCCCCGCTACCTGCGATGCGGAGTGTCACTCCACTCACAGGGGAGCGGCCTCGTTACGCTCGGCCTCCCTAGTCGTCGGCGGGCGTCGCACCGGTCGGTGCGCGCTCGGCGGCGCCGTCTAGCACGCTGTGGCTCCGCAACAGGATGAACCCGAACCCGACCTTCGCGACGAGGTCGATGACCATGAACCCGGCCGTCTCGATTCCGATGCCGACGAGGCCGAGGCCCTCGGTGCCGATCAGCCACCACACGGGGTATATCAGCCAGACCACGGTCACGAGGTTCCGCAACGTTCGGAACGTACTCTGTGTGTCGCTCGGTAAGTCGCCGACCCGACCGGACAGCGAACTGAACAGGAAATACAGCAACACGAGCAGGAACGCCGTGCTGATACCCCACCAGACCAGCCGTTCGGCGCCGGGCGAGAGCACGCCGCTCCCGGCCGACAGCGTCGCGACGACGCCGGTCCCGATCATCAGCACGTCGAGACTGACCAGCGTCGCGATGGTGTTGCGGTCGGCCCCGGCGAGCAGTCCGAGGTCGTACAGCAACAGCGGTGTCGTGAACAACCAGTCCGTGTACCGTGCCCAGTAGATGGGCGCTTCGGGGTCGTTTGGCAACTCGATTATCGTCAGCCCGAACCCGAGTGCCATCGCGAGGTAGTTGACGAACGCTATCGCCGTTATCAGTATCGTCGCGATGTAGAACTTCTGTCGTCGGTCGTCGGTCTCACCCCACCCTCGACCGATGAAGTACAGCATGCCGAGGAACATGCCTGCAGTACCGAGCCAGAGCCATACCGATTCGCCTCCTGGTTGTGGCATAATGCAGTTGTAGTTTCGGCTGCACAAGTGAAGTTTAGCGTACCCAAACAGTTAGGCAGAATCCGGCAGATATTACGTCGACCAGCAACCACCCTCGGCAGCCTGTCGACACGGCGGAAAAAACTGTCCGGTCTGGACACGGTACCCGCGACCGTGCCGAGCGGTGACCGGCTCAGTCCGCGGCGACTTCCGCTGTTTCTTCCTCGCGGTAGTGCTCTTCGATTAGCTCCTCGTCGATGCGGTTGAGCGCATCCTTCGGGAGCATCGAGAGCAGGTCCCAGCCGAGTTCGAGCGTCTCGTCGATGTCGCGGTTCTCGTCGAAGCCCTGGTCGACGAACTCGTCCTCGAAGCGGTCTGCGAAGTCGAGGTACTTGTTGTCGAGGTCCGACAGCGCCTCGCGACCGACGATGTTCACGAGGTCGCGCAGGTCCTCACCTTCCGCGTACGCGGCGAAGATCTGGTCTTTGACGTCGGCGTGGTCGGCGCGGGTCAGGCCCTCGCCGATGCCGTCGTCCATCAGCCGCGACAGGCTGGGCAGGACGTTGATCGGCGGCTGGACGCCCTGGCTGTTGAGGTCGCGGTCGATGTAGATCTGGCCCTCCGTGATGTATCCGGTCAGGTCCGGAATCGGGTGGGTGTCGTCGTCGCCGGGCATCGTCAGGATGGGAATCTGGGTGACAGAGCCCTCCCGACCCTCGATACGACCGGCCCGCTCGTAGAGCTGGGCCAGGTCCGTGTACATGTATCCGGGGTAGCCACGTCGGCCGGGGACCTCCTCACGCGCGGCACCGATTTCGCGCAGTGCCTCACAGTAGTTGGTCATGTCCGTCAGGATGACCAGTACGTGGTAGTCCTTCTCGAAGGCCAGGTACTCGGCCGTGGTGAGCGCGAGTCGCGGCGTAATCGTCCGCTCGACGGCCGGGTCGTCCGCGAGGTTCATGAAGACGACAGAGCGTTCCAGCGCACCGGTGCGCTCGAAGTCGTCCATGAACTCGTTGGCCTCCTCGGCCGTGATACCCATCGCGCCGAAGATGACGGCGAACTCGGAGCCGTCCTCGTCGTCGCCCTCTTCCTCTTCAGGCACGCTCGCCTGACGGGCGATCTGGAGTGCGAGGTCGTTGTGGGGCAGCCCCGACGCCGAGAAGATGGGCAGTTTCTGCCCGCGGACGAGCGTGTTCATGCCGTCGATGGCCGACACGCCCGTCTGGATGAACTCCTCGGGGTACTCACGCGAATAGGGGTTGATGGCTGCGCCGACGATGTCCTGCCGTTCGTCGGGGACGATCTCGGGCCCGCCGTCGATAGGCTGGCCGGTCCCGTCCATGACCCGCCCGAGGAGGTCCTCGGTGACGGGCATCTTCATCGTCTCGCCGAGGAAGCGAACGGAGGCGTTGCGGTCGATACCCTCCGTGCCCTCGAACACCTGGATGGCGACGTAGTCGCTCGCGGATTCGAGCACCTGGCCACGGCGGGTCTGGCCGTCGCCGGTCTCGATCTCCACGATCTCGTCGTAGCCGACCGGTTCGTCGGTCTCGACGAAGACCAGCGGTCCGCTGATCTCTGTGATTGTCTGATACTCTTTCATTGTTAGTACATCTCCCGGATCTCGGAGGTGATGTCGTCCTCTAGGTCGTCGATATACTCGTTGTAGTCTTCCTGGACGCCGATACGGTTGAGCCGCGGTGCGGCGTCGATATCGGTGATCTCCTCGACGGGGACGCCGGCTTCGAGCGCGTCGAAGGCCGCGTCGTTGTACGTCTTGATGGCGTCCATGATGCGGTAGGTCTTCTCGGGCTCACAGTAGGTGTCCGTCGGGTGGAACGCGTTCTGCTGGAGCCACGCCTCGCGCAGGTAGCGGGCGATTTCCAGCGTGAGCTGCTGGTCCTCGGGCAGCGCGTCCTTCCCGACGAGCTGGACGATCTCCTGCAGTTCCGCTTCCTCGTCCAGCGTGTCGATGGCCCACTGGCGCGTCTCCGGCCAGTCGTCGCGGACGTTCTCGACGAACCACGGGTCGAGCTGGTCCCGATAGAGGGAGTACGACTCGTTCCAGTTGATAGACGGGAAGTGCCGGCGTTCGGCGAGGTCGGCGTCCAGCGCCCAGAACGTCTTGACGATACGTAGCGTGTTCTGGGTGACCGGTTCCGAGAAGTCCCCGCCCGGCGGGGAGACGGCCCCGATGACCGAGACCGACCCCTCGGTGTCGTTGATGTTCTGGAAGTAGCCGGCGCGCTCGTAGAACTCGCTCAGGCGAGCGGAGAGGTACGCGGGGTACCCCTCCTCACCGGGCATCTCCTCCAGCCGCGAGGAGATCTCACGCATGGCCTCGGCCCACCGGGAGGTGGAGTCGGCCATCAGCGCCACGTCGTACCCCATGTCGCGGAAGTACTCCGCGATGGTGATCCCCGTGTACACGCAGGATTCACGCGCCGCGACGGGCATGTTCGACGTGTTCGCGATGAGGCAGGTGCGGTCCATCAGGGCGTTGCCCGTGATGGGGTCTTCCAGTTCCGGGAAGTCCTCGATGACCTCCGTCATCTCGTTGCCACGCTCGCCACAGCCGACGTAGACGACGATGTCCGCGTCGGCCCATTTGGCGAGCTGGTGCTGGGTGACCGTCTTGCCCGACCCGAACGGACCGGGGATGGCGGCCGTACCGCCCTTCGCGATGGGGAACAGGCCGTCCAGCACGCGCTGCCCGGAGATGAGGGGTTCGGTCGGCGTCTCCTTTTCCTCGGCCGGGCGCTGACTGCGGACCGGCCACTCCTGACGCATCTGGATCTCCTCGCCGTTGTCCAGTTCGACGACCGTCTCCTCGACGGTGAAGTTGCCGGACTCGGCCGAGGTGACTTCGCCGCCCTCGTAGTCGGGCGGGACCATCACTTTGTGGTCGATGCTGGGCGTCTCGGGGACGGTCCCGACGATGTCGCCGGACTCGACCGTGTCGCCGGCCTCGACGGTCGGCTCGAACTCCCAGGTCTTCTCTAAGTCGATACCCGGCGCGTCGACACCACGGTCGAGGTACGCCGAGCCCATCTTCTCTTCGAGGACGTCGAGCGGGCGCTGGACGCCGTCGTAGATGGCGTCGAGCATGCCCGGCCCGAGGTCCACGGAGAGGGGTGCACCGGTCCCTTCGACCGGTTCACCCGGGGAGACGCCGGAGGTCTCCTCGTACACCTGGATGGTGGTGATGTTGCCTTCGATCTCGATGACCTCGCCCATCAACCCTTCCGAACCGACGTAAACGACGTCGTTCATCCGGGCGTCGAGGTCTCGAGCCGTTACGACCGGTCCCGAGACACTTTCGATGATACCGTCCTCGCGGACGTCGGATTCTGTTGCTTGACTCATAGTTAGTCTTCGTCCATCAGGTCGATACCGATGGCTCGTTTGATCTGTTCACGCAGCCCGCCGCTGCCGGTGCCACCGCCGAGTGTCACCAGCACGGGCTCGACACTCGTCTCGGCGTTCTTTCGGACGCCGCGAGAGAGGTGTTCCAGGTCGTCGTCGTGCATCACGACGATGCCGACGTCGTCGTCCGTGAGTATCTCCTCTACGGCGTCGTCCAGATGCTCGTCTTTCTCTTCGGCGGGAACGTCCGCGAACTTGCGGACGCCTGCCAGTCGGAACCCCGTCGTGAACTCCGGGCTCCCGATAACGGCTATCTCCTGGCTCATAGTATCACCAGTTCCTGTTCGATTTCGTCGGGTTCGAGCCCGGCCTCCCGGCCGCGTGCGATGGCACGGATGTTGTCGACCTCTCGCTCCTTCGCGAGGATGTACGACAGCACCGGGCAGACCGACAACGGGTAGCGATTCGAGAGTCGGTCGGCGTACTCCAATAGCGCCGCGTCCAGCGCACGCTCGAACTCGATGAGGTTCTCGGCGTCTTCGAGCGCGCCGAGCGCCTGATCGAGGTCGTCACCGTACGTGCTCTCACGGACGGCGGCGACGAGTCCGTCGAAGTTCGACGCGAGCTGTGCGAGCGACTGTTCGTCGAACAGCTTGCCCCCCTCGATGTAGTACTCGGAGGGGTCGATGTCGGCGCCGCTCCGTGCCAGCCGAAGGGCGTTCCGGAGGTTCCGGAAGTCGACTTCGGCTTCGAGGAACTCGACGTAGAGACCGGTCGGGCTGTCTATCTCCGGGTTGTCCGGAAGCCCGTCCAGCATCATCTCGTAGAAAGCGCGGTCGACGGCGTTTTCCAGTGGCACGAGGACGTTGCTCTCCTCGTACACCTCGTAGGCCTCGGCCAGCGAGTCGCCGAAGATGGTGTCATCGAGTTGCTCGACGACTTCTTCGATGGAGCCGGCGTTCAGCAACTGGTCGATTCGGCGCTCACTGAACTCGCCGGCACGGATGAGGTCGTCTTCGACCTCGGTCGCGTCCGAGTCGGCGTAGAGGCCACGGATGACCGTCTTGACGTTCCAGACGTCGAACTTCCGCAGGTATCGGGCGATGTAGTCGTACAGCGCGCCTTCCGACCAGCGGAGCAGGTCGTCGAAGTGCTTCGCGAGGTTGCGGTTGAGCGCGTACTCGACGAGGTCGACGCCGGAGTACCGCGACCCGAGGGCGTTCATCTCGGACTCGTACTCGGTCTCCTCCATGAATCGGGCGATCTCGCCCGTTCCCATGCGGACCAGTTTGCGGTAGTCGTCGTCGTCGAACAGCGAGGCACGACGGGAGCGAACCCGAGCGATGACGTACTCGTAATTCGAGCTCCGGCCGCGTTTTGCCGTCCCTTGGCTGCTCATTGTGCTTCGAAGAGGCGGTCGCTGATTGCTTTCAGGTTGTCCTCCCAGACGCTCTCCAGCACGGAGTCGAACGTGTTGTTCACACGGACGCGGGAGGCCTCGCTCTCGACAACCACACCGCCGAGACAATCGTATTCCCCGGCGAACTCTGCGTCGTCGTAGTCGGTGAGGATATCCTCGATGAGGTCCTGGTCGTCGGCGCGGCCGTAGACCTGGAGGCTATCGTCGTCGAACTCCTCGACTGCCGCCGAGATGAGCGACCGCGTCAGCTCTTCGCGGCGGTCGCCTTCGAGGTCGGCGATGGCCTGTTCGACGTCCTCGCGGACGTCCTGAAGGACGTCGCGACGGGCGCCGAGTCGGGCCTGCTTGGCCTCGAGCTTCGCCGAGGAGAGACGCTGCTCGCGTTCCTGCTCGATCTCGCGGTCGACTTCTGCCTCGCGCTCCTCTCGGATCTGGTCGGCGTCGGCCTCGGCCTCGGAGATGATCTCCTCGGCACGCTCGTCGGCCGCTTCGCGTATCTCGTCTGCACGCGCGCGGGCCTCGTCTCGGATGTCCTCTACGACTGTATCAAGGCTCATTGTTGGAAAAGGGGGTGGGTGGTTAACCGAGGATGAAGACGACGACCAGCGCGAGGATGACGAGTGTCTCCGGCAGGACCGTCAGGATGAGGCCACGACCGAACATGCTGTCGTCCTCTGCGATGGCACCGACTGCGGCGGCACCGATACCGCGCTCTGCGTATCCGGAGCCCAGCGCGGCCAGCCCGACGGCGAGGGCCGCGGCGGCACCAGCCGGGATGGCCGGTGCGGCGCCGGTGGTACCTTCCTGCAGTACAGCGTTGACAACGAGTGCGATGTTTTCAATCATGTTGTTGAAGTCCTCTCTGAGATTGCTCGTGTCCGAACAGGCGTATGTGACTCCACGTAGTTCATAAAGCTTCCCAAAACACTTCGTCAATAGGCTATTCGGGCGATTTAGCGGCTGTAGACGCGGTGGTTGTGAGCTGGTACCAGCCGTCGCTCGTGTCGAACCGGAGCTATCGCTACCCTCGTGGGAGCTCGTCGTCAAAAAAGGCGTCGTCAGGAACGGTGTCGGCCGCTCAGTCGTCGGTCGTGTAGTTCCGCTCGTAACCGAACGGGCTGTAGGCCTTGCCGCCGCCCTCGAAGAACTTGCCGAAGAACTCGACGTACTCGAGACGCACACCCTGTAGACCCGCGCTGGTGACACCCAGCACGAGGACGAGGACGTGACCCAGCACGAGGACGAGGAGGCCGCCGACGACGCCGGCGATGCCCGAGTGCATCAGGCCGCCGAACATCACTTCGGTGACCTCGTGGCCGTGATAGGTCCCTTCCGCGAGCATATGGGCCGGTGAGTGATTGATACCGAAGTGCCATTCGGCACCGTGCCCCGTCTCGACGACGTACACGCCGAAGAACAGCAGGTTGACCACGAAGGCCATCCCGGCCTTCGCGAGCAACACTGCGGCGAGTCGGGTGTACGACAGGACGTTCACGAACACGTTCAGGAACTCGACGACTTCGATGGGGTCGGCGAGTGCCAGCAGCACGAGGCCGGCGAAGAACAGGATCAGCCACGCCGAGAATGGCGCGCCGAGCCCCGGAATCGTGAACAGGTTGATAGCCGGCAGGCCGGCGAACCCGAGCGCGAACGGGTGCCCGGCGAAGATACCCTCCTCTGCGGTGTAGAGGAAGTTCGGTGCGGCGCCGTTGGCGCCGGAGAACACCCACGCCCACAGGCCGAACAGCATCAGGAGCCACGACCCGCTCTCGGTGACGGCGTCCCAGAGCCCGTGGCCGAGGTTCTTCACGAAGTCGAACGTCCAGCCGATAGCGAGATGGAGCATGCCAGCGAGCAGGCTGATGGTCAGCCACGCGATGGCGTAGTCACCGTAGACCGGCTGGAGTCCCTTGTGGATCGGCGGGTTGCCGCCCCAGACGATTTCACCGAGCTGGTGCAAGCCGAAGAACTCGCCGTAGAGGACGCCGAACAGCGCAGTGAACCCGCCGGCCCACATCGCGACGCCGCCGAGACTCTTCAAGACGTCGCTCTCGACGTTCGAGTACAGGAAGTACCCCGCGAGGAAGTACAGCAGACCGTACCCGAGGTCGCCGATCATGAACCCGTAGAACGCCGGGAACGTCAGGAAGAAGACGACCGTCGGGTCGAACTCGCTGTACTTCGGCCGGTTGACGACCTCGACGAGGTCCTCGAACGGTCGGACGACGCCGGGGTTGTCCTGGATGACGGGCGGCTGGTCGTTGTCCATCGTGACCAGTCCGCCGTCGGCGACGGCCTCCTGGGAGGTGTCGCCGGCCTCTGTGATGGTCGCTTCCTCGTCTTCTTCGACCCCACCGTTGCCACCCTCGTGTTCGACCTCCTCGCGGGAGTGGACGTGGCCCTCGTCGTACTCGGCGATTTCGAGCTTCTCGATGTCGACCGCTTCCGAAACGTCGGCCTCGACTGCGCTCTCGAACTCGCTGTAGCGCTCGTTGGGAATCCAGCCCTCGGCGATGAAGGCGTTCTCCGTCGTCGCGAAGGTCAGCGGCGCCTCGGCCTTCTGGACCTCGATGGAGAGCTTCTCTTCTGCGGCCAGTAGGAAGCCCGCGTAGTCGAGTCGAAGGTCGTCGAGTTCGTCCTCGACGGTGCCGAGCTTGGACTCGAGCTTCTGTTTCTGGTGTTGCAGTTCTTCTAAGTACTCCGTCGGGTCACCGTCGCCATCGGGTATCTCGAGTCCCGAGAAGGTCGCGCCGACGAGGGTGTCCTGGAGCGTACTCTCGTCGGTCTGAGCGAAGACGGCGACGACGTCGTCCTCGGACCGGACCTCGAACGTGTCGACGTCGCTGTCCGCGAGCGCGATCTTCACCTCGTCTGCGTCGCCTTCGCCGACGGCGACGGCAAGCGACTCGTAGTCCCGAAGCAAGTCGAGGTCGATGCCGAGCGTGACGAACGGCTCCATCGTACTGATGCGTTCCTCGACGTCCCGGAGGTCGTCGCGGATGTCGTCACGGCGGTCGTCGAGTTCGTTGACCTGCGTCCGGATCTCTTCTAGGTCCTCTTCGAGCGCG
Organism: Haloarcula sp. S1AR25-4; assembly: GCF_031624555.1. NCBI lineage: Archaea > Methanobacteriati > Methanobacteriota > Halobacteria > Halobacteriales > Haloarculaceae > Haloarcula > Haloarcula sp. S1AR25-4. The sequence continues at coordinate 739,148 of NZ_JAMQOR010000002.1, forward strand.
TCGTCGGTGACGAGGCGCGTCGGTCCGGCGTCCTCCTCGTCGACGTCGAGGATGGACTGCAGCGACCGGACGGTGACGAGCTGGTCGGAGGCCGAGTCGGCCCCCTTGACGGGGTCACCGGGCTCGAACCCGTCCCAGGACCCGTCGTACTCGGTGACGTGAAGCATATCGAGGTCGTGGACCGCCTCGATGGCCTGCCCCATGACACGCTTCGACCCCGTCACCGAGACGCGGCACATCTTCTCAGGTCTGAGCATGTACCGCCTCCTCGAAGAGGTCTGTGACGTAGTCGACCACCTCGTCTTCGCGACCGGCGGCCTGTTCCTCGAGTTCGGCGCGAGCCTCCTCACCCTCGGCGATGAGTTCCTCGCGTTCGGCCTCGATGTCCTCGCGAGCGTCTTCGAGACGCTCCTCGGCCGTCGCCTCGGCCTCCTGCTCGGCCTCTTCGCGAATTTCGTCGGCCCGTTCTCGGGCCTCTGCGATCCGCTCTTCGCGGTACTCTTCGGCCTCAGCGACGATGTCGTCGGCCTCCTGCTCGGCCTCCTTTATCCGGTCTAGAACTTCTGGCCGTGGCATTCTCTAATCGTGTGCCCGTTGCTAGAGCGGCTATTTGGTAGTTGCGAAGTTTCCGCGCCTGCATGAGAGTTTCTCGCAACCGGCGAATCGGGGCGGCGTGTGGCCCCAGACCGAAATCCGGGGAATTATGACCGCGAACCCCTAACGAGTGGGTAATGGGAGTCCTCGAGAACAAAGCCCGTGCGCGGACGTTCTATAAGTACCTCTCGAAGGTCTACGACACCATCAACCCATTCATCTGGGACGAGCGGATGCGTGACGAGGCCATCGAGATGCTGGACGTAGCCCCAGAGGACCGCGTCCTGGACGTCGGCTGTGGCACCGGTTTCGCCACCGAAGGGCTACTTCAACACGTCGACACCGTGTACGGTCTCGACCAGAGCCCCCACCAGCTCTCGAAAGCCTACCAGAAGTTCGGCAAGCGCGGGAACGTGCGCTTTCACGTGGGCGATGCCGAACGGCTCCCGTTCAAAGACGATACCTTCGACGTCGTCTGGTCGTCGGGCTCTATCGAGTACTGGCCGAATCCCGTCGACGCGCTAGAGGAGTGTCGCCGCATCACGAAACCCGGTGGCACGGTCCTCATCGTCGGGCCGGACTACCCCAACTCCTCGCTCTTCCAGAAGGTGGCCGACGCCATCATGTTGTTCTACGACGAGGCGGAGGCCGACCGGATGTTCGAGGCCGCCGGGTTCGAGCGGTTCGAGCACCACATCCAGCAGTCCCGGCCGGGTAGCCCGCGTGCGATTACCACGATCGCCGACGTACCGGAGTAAGCCGTAGCGACGGCGGTACCGTAGCGGGCGAGGCGAGACACGACCCTCGGTACCACGCCGTGTACCGAGTCGGCATCGGTTCGACGACGCGCGCCGGCGGTTAGCGTTCGGGTACGGTGACCGACGTCCGGGTGCCGTTGGCCGTCGTCACCGTCACCGTGTACTCCCCGCGCGGTTCGACGGTCCAGAGAACGCCGTCGGTCCCACCGGTGCCGACGCGGCGGCCGTCGATGTGGACGGTCGCATCTACCGGAGCGCCGGTCTCGTTGTTCGTGACCTCGACGAACAGGGGACCGGTCGAGTACGCTCGTTGGACCTCCAGACGGAGCGACTCGTTGACCGACTGTCGGGTTTCCGTGGTCTGTACGGTAGCCAACTGTCGGTGCTGGAGTTCGTAGAAGACGTTCGTCGTCCCGCCGTCGAGGTACGCGGTAAGTCGACCGTTGGGGTGGTTCGCGGTCAGTTCGTAGATGCCGGAGGTCCCGTAGTAGGTGAAACTCGGCCGCTGTCGCTCGTAGAGCCAGGTGTACAGTTCCGAGGCGCGGTTGTCAGCCACGTCGAGGCGGTTCGTGTCCCCGGAGGCGCCCTCGGCGAACTGGTCCGGTTGCGTGGGTTGTCGCTCGCTGCCGAGGGACGTCTCACGGACGTACTCGCTGCCGTCGACGGTCGCGAACATGTAGCCTTCCGAGGAGCCCTCGACGTACACGATGCTCGCGTCGCTGGCGCCCGTGACGGTCGCTCGCACCCGCTTGCTGACCGGTCCGTGCAGTAGCTGTAACGCCCCCTCGATGTTTCGCAGACGGGCCTCCATGCCGCTGGTCATCGAGTAGTCGGGTTCGAGTTGCTGGGCCGCCGAGATACGGTCGAGCGTGTCGAGCAGGGCACGTGATTCGGCGTCGACGAGTACGCGGACTCGGAGGAGTTCACGCTCAGAGATCTCGCCCGCCGCGTAGCGGCTGATAGCCGTCTGCTGGCGCTGTCGCAGTTGCGCTGTTCTGCGTTCGGCGGCCGCCAGCGTCCCGCGGACGAGTTGCCGTCGCGCGGCCTCCGAGTCGGCACGGCGGAACCGCTTTTCGAACGTCGACGCTCCGTGTCGTTGGTGTAGCTGTCGGGAGCCGGAGGCGACCGCCGTCCCGACGTCGATACCCGTCTCGTTGAACCCGGTCGCCTGTATCTCGTCGGGTGGAATCGTGAGATGGTTCGTCGTGTTGGCGATAGGCGTTATGCGGGGAGACACGGACGCGTCCGAGACCGACTGCGCCGGTGCCGTGTTCCAGCCAGCAGCGGGGGCTGCCGTCGCACTCGCAAGCAGCAGTGCGACGAGGAGGGCAGGGAGGAGTCGCATCACCACCGGGTTAATGCGGAGAGTACAAAAATCCCCCTATTGCCATAGCGAGGATAGACGGCAGAGAAGGCGCGAAACCTTTCAAAAAGGGAGCTGACGTTTTATTCGCGGATGGAAAGGGTTTTGCCGACGGACTGAGCATCCACGAGTGGAAATGTCCTCGCGGATATCTGCCGCCCTCCTCATCGTCCTCGTCGCGGTGCTGGCGACGGCGTCAGCCGTGGCGACACCGGCCCTGTCGGACGGCGTCGCTGTCGCCCAGACGTCGCCGACCGAGACGCCGACGCCGGTCACCGAGAACACGACGTTCTACCTCCAGTTACAGTCGAACGGTGACGCGCGCTGGACGATTACCGACACGTACGCGCTCGAAGACCGGAACGACACGGAGGCATTCGAAGAACTCGCCAAACGGTACGTCGACGGTGAGGCCGAAACGGGGTGGGAAACGGCGTTCCGAGAGGCCAACGAGGCCGCGACGGCGGCGACGGGCCGCGAGATGAACATCACCGGGATGAACCGGGACTACGTCGTCAACGCGGACAGCGGGACGCTCGTACTCGAGTTCACCTGGCGCAACTTCGCGACGGTCGAAGACGACCGCCTTATCATCGACGACGCGTTCGACACGCCCAGTGGCACGTGGTTCGACAGCCTCACCGCGAACCAGACGCTCGTCATCTCGGCGCCGACGGGCTACGGCGTCCAGAGTTCACCCCCGACGATGGGTGTCCAGAACGGCGAACTCCGGTTCGTCGGCCCCCGAACGTTCGAACCAGGCTACCTCGAAATCGTCTACACGGGTGACCAGGAGACGTCGGCTCCGGGATCCGAGGAGACGCCGAACGGTGAGTTACTCGGCGACCCGCCGCTGTGGATAGGGGCCGTCCTCATGCTGGTCATCGGACTCGTCGTGGCCGTCGGGTACATGAACCGCGACGACGACGACGACGTGCCGGCGGCCGGAGCGACGAACACGACAGGCGGCGATACTGGGGGGCCCGACGCCGAGGTCGCTACCGGGGCGTCCACGAACGGGTCGGCCGACGAGGCGGCGGTCGACGAGGCAGACGAAGCGGAGGTCGACGTCACCCTGTTGAGCGACGAGGAGCGCGTCGAGCGCCTCCTCGAACAGAACGGGGGCCGGATGAAGCAGGCCCGCATCGTCAAGGAGACGGGGTGGTCGAACGCGAAAGTGTCGCAGTTGCTCTCGGCGATGGACGAGGACGACCGCATCGACAAACTCCGCATCGGCCGGGAGAACCTCATCTCCTTCCCCGACGAGGACGTCACCGAGATAGACGAGTAGTCGTCGTAAACCCCACCGTAGTGGTTTCTGGTTCGGAAACGTTTATTCGCTGTCCGACCCCACTGCGTGGTATGAAAATCCTTGTCACGGTGAAGGAGGTGGCCCACGTCGACGACGAGTTCGAGATAGACGGACTCGGTATCGACGACCGGTACGTCACGTACGACCTCAACGAGTGGGACGACTACGCCGTCGAGGCGGCCGTCCAGATACAGGAGGCCGGCGACGACGTCGAAGTCGTGGCCGTGACTATCGGTGATGCAGACACCGAGGACACGATTCGGCAGGCGCTGGCGAAGGGTGCGGACCGCGCGATTCGGATCTGGGACGACGCACTCGCCGACGCGGGACTGCTAGACCCCGAGACGAAGGCGCGGCTTATCGCCGCCGTCGCCGCCGAGGAGGACCCCGACCTCGTGCTCACCGGCGTGCAGTCGGCCGACGACGGGTTCGGTGCGACCGGCGTCACGCTCGCCGAACACCTCGGCTTCGAGTGGGGGGCCGTCGTCAACGCTCTCGACCTCGACTGGGAGGCGGGGGTCGCACACGTCCACCGCGAACTGGAGGGCAGCGTCGAGGAACTGACCGACGTGGAACTGCCCGCGGTGTTGACGATACAGACCGGCATCAACGAGCCACGGTACGCCAGCCTTCGGGGCATCCGACAGGCCCAGAGCAAGGAACTGGCCGAGTACTCCCTCTCGGACCTCGACCTGACGCCGGCGGACGTCGAGAGCTCGCTGGAGCAGACGGACCTCTACGAACCCGAGAGCGAGAGCGAGGCGACGGTGTTCGAGGGCAGTGCCGAGGAGACGGCCAGCGAGTTGGCTGGTCTGCTCCGTGAGAAGGGGGTGGGTAGCTGATGACGGTCCTCACCGTCGCGGAACACCGCCGGGGCGAACTGCGCGACGTGAGTCTGGAACTGCTGACCGCGGGCCGCGAACTGGCCGACGCGACCGGCGGCGAACTGCACACCGCCGTCATCGGTGGCGACGTCGAGGCGTTCGCCGAGCGACTGAACCGCGTGGGCGTCGACGCGATACACACCGTCGACGAGGGCGAGGAGTTCAACCACGACGTGTACACACAGGTCGTGACCCAACTGGTCGAGGCCGTCGACCCCGACCTGCTCGTCATGCCGAACAGCGTCAACGGCCTCGACTACGCGCCCGCGGTCGCGAGCAGACTGGACTGGCCGCTGGTGACGGACGTGGTCGATCTCGGCTACGACGACGAACTCACCGCGACCCGTGAGCTGTACGGGTCGAAAGTCGAGACGACCATCGACGTCCACGCCGACCGCGCGGCGGTGACGGTCCGGCCCGCCGAGTGGCCGGTCGCCGAGGGGAGCGGCGACGCCACCGTCGAATCGTTCGACGCCGACATCGACGAGTCGGCGGTCAGGTCGACGGTCACCGGATTCGAAGAGGTCGGCGGCGGCGACGTGGACATCACGGACGCCGACGTCCTCGTCTCGGTGGGCCGCGGTATCGAAGAGGAGGAGAACCTCGACATGATATTCGACCTCGCAGAGACGCTTGATGCGACGGTGTCTGCCTCCCGACCGCTCATCGACAACAACTGGCTGGAAAAAGACCGGCAGGTCGGCCAGTCAGGGTCGGTCGTCACGCCCGACGTGTACATCGCCATCGGCATCTCCGGAGCGGTCCAGCACGTCGCCGGCATGAAAGGCAGCGATACCATCGTCGCCATCAACACCGACCCCAACGCGCCCATCTTCGACATCGCCGACTACGGCATCCAGGACGACCTGTTCGACGTCGTGCCCGCACTCATCGAAGAGTTCGGTGGGTAGCGATTCGGGCGTCTCGACAGAGTCTCGTCGGTGGGTTTCTTGCTGTTAGCAGCCTATCGCCGAGGTCGTCATCGAACCCAGCACACAGCAGTCACGTCAATCGAGCGAGCGAGACAACTGCCCAGTCGAGTGTGGAACGCCAGAACGGTCTGCCGTGATCGATGACGCGTAGGGACATACTGGAGAGAGCGCGGTCCTCTCAGATAGTTCGCCTACTCGAACGCCCACTCCGTTTCGATTACTGGCGGGTTCTCACCGATCTAAGTACAACTCCAACAACAAAGCCAAGACAACCGAACAAGACGCCCCACGAGAAAATGAGAAATAGCAATTGTGACAAGAATTGAAATCGTTCTAAAAGTGTGTAGCCTGAGTATTGGGAGACATCAACTATTGCTGTCGAGAAGAAGGCCATAACCGAGCCTACCAGTCCGGTAAGGAGACCTCCGTGAAAGTACGCTACTCCCGCTGCTAACGAGATCGCAAGTATTGTCGTAACTGTTGGGGGCACCGGCCCTCCTCGGGGAGCGAAGGAGCTTGTACCGAAGCTGTTCAAAGAGTATCCAAACCCAAGAGCGAACGCGATAACAGCTGAATAGGTTAATTGAAGCGCTGGATTAGATTCTTTCTTTCCAAGTAACATGCGAAGCATACTGATGTTCATGAATTGTCATGAAATGTGAAATGCTGTATTTCTTCTGACTATATTTCGAGAGTCTGAGTACTTATCTCAGATCGAAGAGTTGCTTCCGGATTGCTACTGATTGTAGTCGGTCGCTCTCGACGGCCCCGGTGTTTGAGGGCCGCCCGGACGAGATCGACCGCAGACGGCCGTCCAAGGTCGACGCTGGGCGGGTACTGCGAACACGACACCGGAAGCGGGTCGTCAGGTACTTTTCCGGGTGGTTCTAACTGGTACATAATGGAGTATCTCGAGCGGCGTCGTGACCGCGTCGAGGAGCGACTGGAAGCGGTTCTGGACGGCATCGAGCCAGAAGAACTCGCCGACGAGGTCCGTCACGTCGCGCTCTCGGGTGGGAAACGCGTTCGACCGACAGTGACGGTGCTCGTCTGCGAGGCACTGGGTGGGGAACCGGCCGACGCCGTCGACTTCGCCGTCGGCATCGAACTCGTCCACAACGCCTCGCTGGTCATCGACGACATCATCGACGAGTCCGAGTTGCGCCGCGGGACCCCGGCGGCGTGGGCGGAGTTCGGCCACGGCCCGGCCATCATCGCCTCAGACGGCCTGCTGGGGGAAGCGTTCGCCCTCTTTTCGGCCGACGGACGGGCGATGCAGACCGTCTCAGAGGCGATGGTCGAACTCGGCGAGGGCGAGGCGACGGAACTGGTCGCCCAGCCCACGAACGAGGAGGAGTACATGCAACTGGCCCGCCGTAAGACGGGCGCGCTGTTTCGGGCCGCTGCGGAACTGGGCGCTATCGCCGCCGACGCCGACGGCTACACCGTCGAGGCGGTGGGCGAGTACGCCGAACGAGTCGGCGTGGCCTTCCAGATGCGTGACGACGTCTTAGACGCCACCGCCGACGCCGAGACGCTGGGCAAACCAACGGGCCACGACGCCGAGATGGAGCGCCCGTCGCTGGTCGAGGTGACCGAACTGACCACCGAGGAGGCAAACGACCGTGCCCGCGCGGAGTCCGACGCGGCGCTTGACGCCCTCTCGACAGTGAACGCCCCGGACTCCCAGTCGATGGAATACCTGCGCGACCTAGCGGAGTTCGTCGTCGTCCGCGAGCGGTGAGGAGCAGTACCCGACGACTACCGCTTCGAGACAGCGGCTGGCATCGCGTCGCTTGATACTCCCGAGAGCCAGAAAGCCCCGGGTGCCGGCACTCCCACGTCTCGTCGTCGCCGAAAATCGGCGATCGTCGTGCTGAGGAGAGCGCGCCGCGCTCCCGGACCACGACGACGCACGCGAGCGAACGGCGCGCTCTGGGGGTTGCTGGCAGTGCTGGTCGCAGCGGTCCCACGAACCAGCAAGCGACGACACCGAGAACAGCAGGTCTTTAGCCCGCTGTCGACAAACCGAGGGCAATGACAGTCATCGGTATCGTCGGACTACCCGGCAGTGGGAAGAGCGAGGCGGCCAACGTCGCCGCCGACATGGGGGTGCCGGTCGTGACGATGGGCGACGTCATCCGCGAGGAGTGCCGCGACCGAGGGCTAGACCCCGCGACCCACCACGGCGACGTCGCGACGGCCCTGCGCGAGGAGAACGGGCCGGGCGCCATCGCCGAGCGGTCGCTGCCGGTCATCGAACGCGAACGCACCGACGGCGACACCGTTCTCGTCGACGGCATCCGCTCGGACGTGGAAGTCGAGGCGTTCCGCGACGCCTTCGGCGGGGACTTCTTGCTCGTGAAAGTGGACGCTCCCTTCGAACTGCGCGCGGAGCGACTGGACCTGCGCGGCCGTGACGCCGGCCGCGAGGACGGCGGCGAGTCCCTCGAAGACCGGGACGAACGCGAACTGGGCTTTGGCATGGGCGAGGCCATGGAGATGGCCGACCTCGAACTCGACAACACCGAGTCGCTGGCGGCCTTCCAGCGGAAAGTACGCACACTGCTGCGGGAGGGTCCGGAGGCGATCCAGTCGTGAGCGCAGTGTACAGCGTCGACGTCCGCATCACCGCACCGGTCAACGACACCGAGGTGACCGACCGCGTGGCCGACGCGATTCGGAATCTGTTCCCCGAGGCCGACCCCGACCACCGCGAGGGCGAACTCGTCGCGGAGGTACACACGATGGAGGGGTTCTCCGAGGAACTCCACCGCGCGGAGATTCTCGACACAGCGCGCTCGGTCTTTTTCGACTCGCTCTCGGGGGAGACCTTCGCCTTCGACCTGAAGAAACAGGCGGCCTTCGAGGGCCGGGTCAACTTCGCCGTCGGCGACCCCTCGGAACTGGGCGACATCCACGTCGAGGTGACCGTCCGTGAACCGGACGCCGAAAGCTACATCGACTACGTCGCGCCGCCGACGGAGGACGGTCGGCCCGTCGATCAGGGATGACGACAGCCCTCTGTTTCGACCTCGACGGGACGCTGGTCCACTATACGCGACCGTACGGCGAGGTGGTGGAATCGACCTTCGCCGCCCACGGTATCGCCCTCGACGATGGCCTCGAAGCCGTCGGGCGGTCGGCCTACCAGCGCGCCTTCGACGCGCTCGAACCGGACCCCCACCGGACGGCGATGGCAGCCGTCGTCGCGGAGGCGGGCATCGACGCCGACCCCGACGCGATGGTCGAGACGCTACGGGAAAACGACTACGCGGCGACCGAGGTCCCCGACGCCGCTCGGAGCAGTCTCGAAGGCCTCGCCGAGGACAACGAACTCGCCGTCATCACGAACGGCGTCCGCGAGTGGCAGATCGGGAAACTCGACCACCACGACCTGACCGACCTGTTCGACGTCGTCGTCGCCTCCTACGAGGCCGGCGCGCACAAGCCCGATGCGGCCCCGTTCGACCTCCTGCGTGAGCGCCTGCCCGCCGACGAGTACGTCATGGTCGGCGACGAGTACGAAGCCGACGTAGAGGGCGGGCGAGCCGCCGGGTTCGTCCCCATCCACTACGAGGCGGAGGGGCCGGACCTCTGGGCGACCATCGGGGCGCTGCTCTAGAGTCCGCTGACGAATATCGCCAGCCACTCGCCGAGTTCCCGCCGGCGGGTCACCCGAACCTCCTCGACCCACTTCACCCACTGGAACCCCCGGCGCCCCGGCGCGACGAGTCGGAGCGGGAAGCCGTGGCCGTGCGAGAGCCGCTCGCCGTCCACGTGCGTCGCAAGCAGGGCGCCGCGGGCCGCTTCGAGTGGGAGGCTCCAGCGGTAGCCAGTCACCGAGCGGAACTGCACCCACCTCGCGGCGTCGTCGACGTCGGCCGCGTCCAGCAGGGCACCGACGCCGACGCCCCGCCACTCGTGGCCGGAGTACCACCCGCTCGTACAGTCCAGAACCGCGTCCTCGCTCGTGCCGGTCGGAACGTCGTCGAGCGTGTACGTCCGCTCGCTCTCGACCCGGCCCGTCACCGTCAGTCGCCAGTCGCCAGCGTCGACGGGGTCCGGGTCGTCGGCGACCCAACTGGTCACCGGGAACCGGTTACCCGCGTCGGACCCCTCCTCGCGGGACCCGGTGTAGCGCCGGTCGGCGCCCGCCGTATCGAGCGCGTCGTTGACCTGCCCCTGGAGCCGCCAGACCAGCGCGCCCGCCGTCACGAGGCCGGCGTAGCGGATGGCGTCGCGCCGCCCGCGGCGCGTCACGCTCGACGGCGAGTGGAAGCGATAGCGCAGGTGTGCGAGCAGGAGCGGCGGGACGAGGAGACCGAGACCGACGTGGAGGTGAAACAGACCCCACGGTCCCAGATCGAGCGACCCGCCGAATATCCACCAGACGCCGGTCGCGAGCGCCGCCGCCGCGTCGACGGCCAGCAGGAGCGAGAAGAGCCGTCGCCCCGTCAGGCGGTCGGGCGCGACCCGCCGGCGGACCCGCCACAGTTTCACCGGGAGCAGGCAGACGAGGACGACCCCCGCGATAGCGTGGAGGTCGACGACCCACGCCGTGCTCGGGGTGCCGGTGAACATCGTCGCCACGCCCGTCGTCAGCAGGACGACGACGGACGCGAACAGCCCCCAGTCGACCGCTCGCGGCGACGGGGCGTACCGGCGGGCGTCCATACACCCGTGTTGGCCCTCGACGCGCTTATATTGCCGGTCGGTACCGCCGTCGGCGAGTGGGGACGGCGGGAAGGGGCCTCTTACTGCGACTGTGTGACTGTGTGCCCCGTAGACAGGGGTCTCGCGCGGCTTAACCGCCTTCAGCGCCGAACTAGATCCACGATGAAGACACTGCAAACACGACTGCTCGGCGGGCACGTACTCGCCCTGATGACGCTGGTAGCGGCCGATATCGCGGGGTCGACCCCGCTCGTGACCGCCGCGTTCGCCGCGGCGTTCCTCACCCTCGCGGCGCTGTTCGCCGCGATGGCCGGGACGCTGGTCGGCGGCGTCACGGACCGGCCGATGTCGCCGCTGGCGACGAGACGCCCCGGGCAGTAGCGAGACGCACAGCCACGAGACTGACCGCTTTCAGTACGAGCGTTCGAGGACGATCCGACCGTCGGCGTCCCGGACGACGACCGTATCGCCGCCGTTGTTCCAGACCGCACCCGTCCGGTCCCAGTAGCGGTCGCGCCGGGTGTCGGTGCCGCTCCCCGTGTGGATGGTGACGTTCTCCCCGGCCCCGAGCGTGTAGTTCCGGAAGGTGTAGACGTGGCCGGCCTCGTCCGCGACGGTCCATCCCGTGAGGGACAGCGGGGCGTCGCCGCGGTTCGCGAGGACGACGTACTCGTCGTTCAGGTTCTCGTTGTCGTTGCCGTCGGCGTCGGCGTGGATATCGGTGACGGCCAGTCCCGACTCACTCGCGGTGACCGTCGGCGTCGTCCGGTCGACGGCGGCGGGGTCGACACAGCCCCAGAGACCGCTCCGGGCCTCGCGAGCGGCTGATTCGGCCGCGAGGAAGCGGTCTTTCCGGGAGAAGGGACTCTCGTCGTAGACGCGGGCGCGACCGGTGGCGACGAGACGGTAGTTGAACAGTCGGTCGTCGACGACGACGTACGCTAGCAGTCGGTCGTAGTACCCCCGCCTGTCGGTGTCGGGGTCGAACGCGAGACCGACCGTCTCGCCCAGCAGGCGCTCTTTCGCGAAGTTCGAGGCGGCGACGCCCGCATCGCGGAGGCAACTGGCCCCGGCCTCGGTGTCGGGCACGCCCTCGAACTCCGGGGGGTCGTTCTCGGCGGTGACCTCTGGCGTGTCGACGCCGACCAACCGCACGGTGTCTCTGGTTCCGTTGGCGTACTCGATGCGGATGGTGTCGCCGTCGACGACGGCGGTGACCGACACGTCGGTCGTCGTCTCGGGGAGTGGCCCGGCGTTCGGGACGCCCACGGCGGTCGAATCGGGAGTCCTCGCGGAGTCCGCAGGCACACCGAACCCAGTACACCCGGCGAGGACGACCAGCAACGCGACCACGACACCGGACGGGACTCGTCGCATCGTCGGAGCGACGCGTGCCACGACCACAAGTCTGCCGGGCGGAGTTTATGGTCCTGTACTGAGAGGTCTCGAACGATGCTCGTCCCACTGCCCGTCAGGGAGGTCATGCAGTCACCGGCACGGACTATCGACCCGGACAAGTCCGTCGTGGAAGCCGCGCGACGCCTGCGTGACGAAGGTATCGGCTCGCTCGTCGTCGAGCGAGACGGCGACTGCGTCGGCATCATCACCGAGAGCGATGTCGTCGCCGTCACCGCCGAGGAGGGTGACACCCGCGCGCTGACCGTCGGCGACGTGATGGCAACCGCGCTGGTCACCATCGGCCCCGACGCCGACATCGAGGCGGCGGTCGAACGCCTCCGCACACACGGTGTCAAGAAACTCCCCGTCGTCGAGGACGGCGAACTCGTCGGCATCGTCACGACGACGGACATCTCCCGGTACGTCCCACACCTCGCACACCCGAAACCGTCGCGAGAGGTGAAGCCGGAGCGCAGACGGTTCACCCGGCCGGACACGCTGTACGAGAACGACGACTGGGAGTTCGAGAGCTACGGCACCGCCGACGGCATCGACGTCGGCGACCACGTCCGCTTCTCGAAGACCCTCTCGGAGGTAGACGTCGAGCGGTTCGCGGAGGTCAGCGGCGACACCAACCGCCTCCACCTCGACGACGCGTTCGCCGAAGCGGGTCGGTTCGGCCGCCGCATCGTCCACGGGACGCTCGTCTCCGGCATCATCAGCGCCGCCCTCGCCCGCCTTCCGGGCATGACAATCTACCTCTCGCAAGAACTCAGCTACCGCGGCCCCGTCGACATCGGCGAGCGGGTCACGGCCCACTGCGAGGTGGTCGAGCAGTTGCAGGCGAACCGCTTCCGACTCGCGACGGCCGTCGACGACGCCGACGGCGACTGCGTCGTGGAAGGCGACGCCGTCGTCATCTCGGACCCCATCCCAGAGACCGGGTGAGTGTGCGTGTCGTGTTAACTGGTAGCAATCGTTAAGCACGCGCCGGTACGTGTCATACGTATGGAGGCATTCGAACGGCCGACGTTCGAGACGAGTGCGGCCAGAACGGTGTATCAGTACGTCGAGCGACACGGGACGGCGGCCCGGCACCGGGCGCGGACGGCGACCGAGTTGGACAGCGAGACGTTCGACGAGGCGCTAGAACACCTGCTCTCGAAGGGGTACCTGAAAGACGACGGCGGGACGCTGGCGCTGGCGCTGGACGTCGGCTCCGTCGAAACGCACCAGAACGACGGTATCAGCTACGTGATCCGACCCGCCCAACCGGACGACTTCGAGGGACTGGTCGAGGCCATCCGCGACGTCTCCGCCGAGAGCACCTACGTCGTCGCCGAGAGCGTCGCCGAGCAGTTGCTGTACGAAGACGCCGTCACCCGGCACAACACCGTCCAGTCCCGCGTGTTCTTCGTCGCCACCGTCGACGACGAGGTGGTCGGCTGGTGTCACCTCGACCTGCCGCAACTGGACAAACTCCGGGAGACGGCCCAGTTGACCGTCGGCGTCGTCGAGGACCACCGCGACCACGGCATCGGCAGCCAACTCATGGAGCGTGGAATGGAGTGGGCGCGGGCCAACGGCTACCGGAAACTGTACAACAGCGTCCCGGCCGTCTCCGAGAACGCGCTCTCGTTCCTCGAAGCCCACGGCTGGCACACCGAGGGCATCCGCCGGAACCACTACACCGTCGGCGACGAGGAAGTGGACGAAGTGATGATGGCCTACACGTTCGACTAGGCCAGCAAGAGGACCAGCGCGAGCGCGATCCAGACGATTTTCAGCCCCGTGTTGACGGCGATGACCTTCGAGCCGAACTCCCGGCCCCAGATGCCGTACTGGAACGGGATAGAGCGCTTGAACGTCGAGACGGCGAAGGAGACGATGCCGCCGACGAGCATCGTCGCCACGGCCGTTCGAGCGGTGAAGGTCCCGTTTTCGATCAGCGGTGCGATGACGACGGCCCCCGACGTCGTATCGAGGGCGAAGGCCGCGACGACGGGCACCGCCGCGCCCGGCAGGCCGAGCAGTCCGGTCAGGTCGCTGGCGGCACCGACGACGCTCGCCCCGCCCGCTCCGAACAGCGCGAGCAGTTCCTCGGAGTAGGCCACGAGCAGGGAGACGACGACGTAGATGGCGGCCAGTCGCGGCAGGATGTCCCGGACCTTCGCGACCGTCTCACCGTAGGCCTCGCGGACCTTCGCCTCGCGAGTCTTCGGGCCGTCCGCCGTGTCGTCGCCGTCCCGCCCGCCGTCCGGACTCGCTTCGTGGTCGGCCGGGACCCCGGCCGCGTCGACGTTCGACTCGTCCAGCAGGAGCGCCCCCGCCGCGATGCCGGTCAGCGTGATAGCCAGCGCCACGAGGCCCCGCGTGGTAACGTAGAGGACGCCGACACGCGCGCCGAGAATCGGAATCAAAATGGGCGCATAGAAGGTGACGATGTGCTGGGCGAACCCGAAGAAGGTGTTGATGGTGACGGCGACGAGCGTCGCGCGGTCGTCGAGTACGCCAGACTCCCGGAAGTCCGCGAGCATGCCGTACCCGGCGGTGGGCGAGGCCGTCGTCGTCAGGATGGCCGCCCCCACCTCGTCCGGGAGGTTCGCCGGGCCGGTCAGGTACCGCGAGACGGTCGCTATCTTGTCGACGAGGCCGAACGCCACCGCGAGGTTCGCGAGGAACACGCCCAGCGAGAGGAAGACGGTGATGCGCACCACTCGCTCTGCGACGTCGGCCAGCAGGCCCGCGGCCGGGTGTGTCAGCAGGTCGGCGACGAGCGACAGCACGGGTGGCAATCGGGTCGAAGGTGGCAAAGGTCCGTCGGTCGGGGCAGAGAACGACGGCGCTCAGGTCACTAACAGTCGCACGACGCCGAACAGCACCAGCACGCCGAGTACGTCACAGACGTTCGTCACGACGGGGATGACCACGTCGTCCGGGTCCAGTTCGAACCGGTAGGCCGCGTACGTCGTCAGCGTGGTGACGGCGATAGCCAGCACCGCCAGCGTGACGCCGCTTGCGAGTGCGATGGTCACGACCGACACCAACGAGAGACGGGTCCCGCCGAGCGCGCTCTGTAAGCCCCACGCGCCAGCGCCGACCAGCGGGAAGACGGTGACTGCCAGTGCCACGGTGGCGACGGCGTTGCCCGCCAGTCGGTCGTCCGTCGGGTCGAACGACAACAGGCCGAGGTGAAAGGCCGTCGACAGTCGGGCCGCGAGGATACTCCCGAGGTTCCCGGCCATCCCTATCGTGACGGGGACGAGGACGAGCAACGACGGGTATCGCAACAGCACCGACTCGAAGGTGTCGAGGACGAGGCCGCTCCCGAGTTCGATGGCGGTCAGGACGATCAGCACCGGGAACATACGGCGGACGATGCCCCTGACTCGCCACTCCGACCCCGCCACGTCAGGCACCCCCCAGCGCGAGGACGAACCGAGTCGCCGCCAGCAGCGTCGCGATACCGACGACGTCGCCGGTCGTCGTCACGACCGGCCCGGCCAGCGTGTCCGGGTTCAGGCCCCGCCGATAGCCGACGAAGACGACGGAGACGACGGCGATAGTGAGGAGAACGCCGGAGACGAAACCGGCCACCAGCGCGATGCCCACGAGGGTCATCAGCGGGGCCGACGGGCGGCCGAGCGCCACCAGCAAGGCGACGGCCAGCACCGCCGCCACGCCGCTGACGAGGACGCCGTTCGCCAGTGCCGCCGCCACCGCCGCGTTCACGCGCTCGTCGGCCAGCGAGAAGCGGGGCTCGACTAACCCCTGATGTAGCGCAGAGCCGAGTCGTGCGCCGAGCGATCCGTAGACGTTCCCCCGTGTCGCCAGCAGCGCCGGCACGAGGACGAGCAACCCCGCGACCCGTTCCAGTTCCGCGTCCATCCCCCCGAGGACGACGCCCGCGAACAGCCCCCCCGCCGCGCTGAGCAGCAACACCGGGATCGACTCCCGATAGGCTTCGATAGCGACCTCGCGGACGGTCATAGTAGGGTTCAACCGGCCCCACTCGCAAAAAGAACGGTGTTCGCGGTTGGGCGGTCCACGGACCGACACGTTCAGGCTCGCAGGGGCGAATCCACACCCGATGGACGAGCCACGGGTCCTCCTGACGAACGACGATGGCATCGACGCACCGGGGCTTGCGAGCCTCTACGAGGAACTCACTGCCGTCGCGGACGTGACGGTCGTCGCGCCCGCCGAGAACCAGAGCGGCGTCGGTCGGACCCGAAGTCATCGGACCGCTCGCGAGTCCCACCCGTGGGGCTACGCGCTCGACGGCACGCCCGCCGACTGCGTCGCTTACGGCCTGCGCGGCCTCGACGCGTCGTTCGACCTCGTGGTGTCGGGGTGCAACCACGGCCCCAACGCCGGCAACTACGTCGTCGGCCGGTCGGGGACCGTCGGGGCCTGCGTCGAAGCGGGCTTTCTGGGCGTCCCCGGCGTCGCCGTCTCCGCGTACCACTGCAAGGACTTCTTCGTCTCGCCACCCGAGGCCTACGACTTCGACCGCCCGGCCCGCATCGCCACGGAAATCGTCGTCCGGGCGCTCTCGGGCGGGGTCTTCGAGACGGCGGACTTCCTCAACGTCAACGTCCCCGTCGACGTGACCGACCCGGCGATGCGGCCGACCGAACCCTCCCACGACTACGACCTGCAGGTCGAACACGACACCGACTCGCCCGTGGACGAACAGGCCAACACCGGCACCGAGGGCGACATCGCCCTCCGGGACGTGGTCTGGCCCGACACCGTCGGCTGGGAGAATCCCTTCGCGAACGACACCGACCTCGGCGAGCGCTACCCGGTCGGCACCGACCGTCGCGCACTCGTCGACGGGGAGGTCAGCGTCTCGCCGCTGACGGCCCCCGCCGTCGGCGTCCAGTCGACCGCGCTCGAGACGCTGGTAGCGGGGTTCAACGAGAGCGAAGCCGCTCGAAAACGGGCGAACAACGAGGAGTAACCGTCGTCGAGTCGCCGGTCGAGGCCGCTCTCAGAACGGACCCGGACCGCCGCCGCCCATGCCGCCCATACCGCCGCCGCCACCGCCCTGTTGCATCTGTTTCATCATGCGCTCCATGTCGCCGTCGCCCATGCCCTGGAACTGCTTTAGCATCTGTTCCATCTGCTTGTGCTGCTGGAGCAGTTCCCGGATACGCTCTTCAGGCTTGCCGGACCCGCGAGCGATGCGTTCGGTGCGGGACTGGCCGACGACGCGGGGGTTCACCAGTTCCTCCTCGGTCATCGAGTCCATGATGACCTCGAAGTCACGCATTCGCTCTTGGGTGACGTCCATGGCGTTGTCCGGCAACTGGTCCATCAGCCCCCCACCGAGGCCCGGAATCATGTCCATCACCTGGTCTAACGGCCCCATGTTGTTCATCGTCTCCATCTGCTTGCGCATGTCCTTGAGGGTGAACTGCCCCTCCAACATGTCCTCGGGGTCCCAGTCTTCCTCGTCCTCGCCCGTCTCTTCCATCGCCCGCTCGACGCGCTCGGTCAGTTGCTTCAGGTCGCCCATCCCGAGCAGTCGGGAGATGAACCCCGAGGGCTCGAAGCGCTCGATGTCCTTGACCGTCTCACCGGACCCGAGGAAGGCGATGGTCGAGTCCGTCTCGTCGACGGCGGCGAGCGCCCCGCCACCTTTCGCCGTCCCGTCGAGTTTCGTGATGATGACGCCGTCGATGCCGATGGCCTCCTGAAAGTCCGCGGCCTGACTCTTCGCGCTCTGACCCATCGCCGCGTCCAGCACGAGGAGGTTCCGGTCCGGGTTCACCTCGGCTTCGATGCGCTCTATCTGCTCGATGAGTTCCGCGTTCAGCCCGTCGCGACCCGCCGTGTCGACGATGCGCACGTCGGCGTCCTGCGTCGCGTCGAGGCCCTCGCGGGCGATCTTCACGGGGTCGTTCTCGTCGGGGTCGCCGTAGAACTCCACCTCGGCGCGGTCGGCCATCTCCTTGGCCTGGTCGTACGCGCCGGGGCGATCGGTGTCCGTCTGGATGATAGCCGGTCGAAGCCCCTTCGTCGAGAACCACCACGCCATCTTCGCCGCCGTCGTGGTCTTCCCCGACCCGTAGAGGCCGGCGAGCATGATCGTCTGTTCTTCCAGCGGGAGGTCCGTCGACTCGCCGACGAGGTCGACCAGTTCCTCGTAGACGATGCGGAGCACCCAGTCACGAGGGGTGGTGCCGGCCGGTGGCTCCTCTTCGAGCGCGCGCGTCTTGATGTTCTGTGAGAGCTCCTGCACCAGCGAGACGTCGACGTCGGCCTGCAACAGCGACCGCTGTATCTCTTTGACGACGTCCTCGATATCTTCCTCGGAGATTCGGGACTTCCCCCGGAGGTCGTCGAGAGTTCCGCGGAGCGAACTCCCAAGATCGTCGAGTACCATTGTTGTGCCGAGGTACGCGACCGCACGGGTAAAGGCTTGTTGTCACCGGGAGTCGGGGCCACGGCGGGGACGAAAGGGACAAGAGGGCCAACCGGTTGGAACCGGTATGGCCGTTCTCGGACAGCTAGCGTACATGCTCGCCTTCCTCGCCGCCGGCGTCGGACTGCGCCGCGCCGGCGTCCTGAACGAGGAGCGGACGAGCCTGCTGACCGGGGTCGCCTTCTACGTCGCCCTCCCGGCGCTCGTGTTCGCCTCGACGTACGACCGACCGCTGGGCGAACTCGTCTCGCCGGCCCTGCTGGGCGGGTTCTGGCTCGTACTCGCGCTGACGCTGGCCGTCGGCTGGGTCGTCCACCGCGACCACGACAGCGACGCCCGCCGGAGCGTCGCCATGGTGCAGTCCTACCACGGGAACATGGGCTTTCTCGGCCTCCCGCTGGTGGCCGCGACGCTCGGAGGCGAGGCCGCCGCCGTCGCCAGCGTCGTCCTCGGCGTCGGCGCGCTGACCCACGTCCCCATCACCGTCTTCCTGCTCGTGCGGTTCAACGACAGCGAGGCGTCGCTCGCGGGAGAACTCCGGGAACTGCTGACCAATCCGGTGCTGGTCGCCCTCGCCGCCGGCATCCTCGCCTCGCTGGCCGGCGTCGGCGTCCCGGCAACGGTCCTCACGGGACTGGAGGCCGTCTCGACGCTCGCACTCCCGCTGGCGCTCGTCTGTGTCGGCGGCACCCTCGATACGGACCTCTCGCCGTCCTCACTGGACGAGAGCGTCGGCGTCGTCGCGATGAAAGTCGTCTGGATGCCCGTCCTGGCGTGGCTGGTGTTCTCCGCGCTCGGTCTCGGTCCGACGGCGCTGGCCGCGGCCGTCGTGATGCTCGGCGTCCCGACGGCCGTCTCGACGTACGTCTACACCAGCGAACTCGGCGGCGACGAGGCGTTCGCGTCGCTGAACGTCTTCACGACGACGCTCGCCTCGCTTGGCACATTGTCGGTGCTGGTCTGGCTGTTCGGGTGACCACATCCTTTTGCTCGCCGGGGTCCCCACCACCGCTATGGGCTATCATCACCTCGACCCCGAGGACCTCCCCGAGACCGAGGACTACCCCTGTGACCGACGGGGCATCTCCGACGCCGCCGAACTCCACACGCTCCACGCCGCCACCTACGAGATGGCGCCCGGCGAGCAGTTGCCCCGGACCTACCACTACCACCAGCAACGCGAGGAGCTGTTCTACGTCGTTTCGGGGACGCTCCGCGTCGAGACGCCTGACGAGGAGTTCGTCGTGCCCGCCGACGAGGTGTTCGTCGCCGAACCGGAGAGTCCCCATCGGGCGTTCAATCCCGCGGACGCGGCGGAGTCCGTGAAAGTGCTGGGCGTCGGCGCGCCGAAGACGGACATCGCGCTCCCCTACGACGCCGACGGCTGACGGCTTTCACCTACGCTTTTGCCCCCTCCCCGCCCAGACCCTCTCATGACGAACAAACAGGCAGTCCAGCAGCAACTCGTAGACAGCGGCGTCACGGCCGTCCTCCGTGGTATTCCCGAGGAGAAGATGGTCGACGTGGCGAAAGCCGTCCACGAGGGCGGTGTCACAGCGCTCGAACTCACCGCCGACGCCAAGCGCTGTTCGGACATGATCGCGGCCGTCGACAAGGAACTCGAAGGCACCGACGCCGTCATCGGCGCCGGCACCGTCATGGACGCCGCCGCCGCGCGCAACGTCATCGAGGCCGGCGCGGAGTTCGTCCTCGCGCCCAACCTCAACGAGGACGTCGTCGACGTCTGCAACCGCGAGGGCGTCGTCTGCGTCCCCGGCGTGATGACGCCCACCGAGGCCGCCGACGCGATGGAAGCCGGCGCTGACATCCTGAAGATGTTCCCCGCCTCGACCGTCGGCCCGGGCCACATCGGCGCGCTCCAGGGACCGCTCGGCGACGTCCCGATCATGCCGACCGGCGGCGTCTCCACGGACAACGTCGCGGAGTACTTCGATGCAGGTGCCGTCGCCGTCGGCGCTGGCTCTGCGCTCGTCGACTACGAGGCCATCGCAAACGACGACATGGAGCAGGTCCGGGAGAGCGCCGCCGAGTTCGTCGAAGCCGTCGAGGCCGCCAGAGAGTAGCGTGGTTCCGACTGCAAGGAGGAACTGCGTTCAGGCGACGCGGTGAGCGGAACGAACCGCGAAGCAGTAGCGAACCACCTCCCGGTGGTCGGAGCCTCGAACGCGAACGGGGAGCGCGAGACGATCCGAGACGGACGCGCAGATGCCGTTTTTTCGTCGCGACGTCGACAGCGGACAGCACTCGCGCTCACTGTCCGAACGTATGGAAACAATTATGAAATAGTATTTCACAAATCTTCTCCATGGTGACGGATGGCGAAGCACTCAGGGGAACAGCGTCGGCGCGGTGGGGTCGCGTCGGAACCAGATCGGGGCGTTCAGCCGAGCGAAGAGACGCAGTTCGGCGGGTGAGCGGATGAGCGACGACGACATCCTGAGCGTCGTTCGGTCGGTGACGCCGGCGTTCGTCCGCCGGAGTTTCGCGCTCAAGTTCTTCATCGCGCTGCTGTGTATCGGCGTTCTCGTGGGGAGCGTCGGGGCCGTCGGTACCCAGCAGATGACCGCCGAGTTCGAACAGCAGGTGCTCGACGAACACGCGACGACGGCCAAGCAGGAGGCCGATAGCCTCTCGAATTGGAACACGCAGAACTCGTTGTTCGTCGAGACGATGGCCCGCTCGCGGCCAGTCCGGGCCGGAAACGTCTCGGCGATTCAGTCGCAGTTCGATCGAGAGCTACGCGAACGCGAGTTCGACGGGGACGACCAGCCGAACCTCCACTACGTCGACACCGACGAGGGCGTCGTCGCCGCCTCGACGAAGTCGAACTACCGTGGCGAGTCCGTCGACATCCTGAACGAGACAGTCAGGACCGCCCTCGACAGCGGGTCCGGGACGGTCGTCACCGAGGCCTACACCGACACGCCGACGCTCGAATCGCCACAGCCACGCATCGCCTACGTCACGCCCGCAGACAACGGGGCCGGCGACGTGGTGGTATACACCGTCCCGCTGCAACAGCGCACCGGGACGCTCTCGGGCACCGGCAGTAGCACCACGCTCGTGGTCGACGGTTCGAACGACGTCCTGTTCCACCAGTTGAACACCGACCTGTTCCTCCAGCCCTACGGCGAGGACAACGGCGCGCCGGCCGCGGCCCGTGAGAGCGGCCCCGCCGATCCCGGTGCGCTCCGGGCCGGGCCCGCGAACGCGGCGCTCGATGGCTCCGCGAGCATGGCCGGCAAGGAGTACGTCGTCGGCTACGCGCAAGTGCTTGACACGGACTGGGTCGTGCTCGTCCACACCGACGTCCAGACGGCCTACGGCACCGTCCGGAGCGTCGCCGACCGTGGCCTGCTGGCGACGGTGCTGGGCATCGCCGCAGTCGGGGCCATCGGCGCCGTCCTCGGTCGCAACACTGCCAGCGCGCTCAACCGCCTGACTCGCAAGACCGAACGGATGCAGGCGGGCGAACTCGACGTCGAAATCGAGTCCGGCCGCATCGACACTGTCGGGCGCCTCTACGACGGGTTCGGGGCGATGCGAGACGCCTTACAGGACCGTATCGACGAAGCCGAACGCGAGCGCAAGCGCGCGGAAGTCGCCCACGAAGAGGTCGTCGAGACGAACGCCTATCTGCAGGAGACGGCCGCCACGTACTCCGAAGTGATGGCACAGGCCGCCGCCGGCGACCTGACCCAACGCATGGAAACCGACGGCCAGCACGACGCGATGGACGCCATCGCGACTGACTTCAACGAGATGATTGCGGAACTTGAGAAGACGACCGGTCAACTCAAGAGCTTCGCCGGACAGGTCGAAGAGTCCGGGGAGGTGGTCGGAGCCAGCGCCGCCAGCGTCACGGACGCAGCCGAACAGGTGGCCGAGTCCATCCAGAAGATCTCCGAGGACGCTACCGGCCAGCGCGAGCGCCTGCAGGAGGCCACCGAGACGGTCGACGCGGCCGTCGTCGCTCTCGAGGACGGCGACATCGAGCGCGCCCGCGACAGCCTCGGCGACGTCGCCGGGACGCTCAACGAGGTGGCCGACGCCACCGACCACACGATGTCCGAAGCCGAGAACGTCGCCGGGGCCGCCGAGGAACAGGCCGCCGAACTCAACGAGGTCAGCCAGCGGGCCGACGAACTCGTCCGCTACGTCAAACCGCTGTACGACGTCCTCGACCGCTTCGAGACCGAATCCGAACACCAGTTTGTCTTCACCGGCGGCCCCTCGCTGGGCGGGGGCGAGACGGACGACTGACGCCGCCCCGGACCGGGGCCGCCCGGCTCAGTGGTCGGCCTCGTGGGGGTGCAGTTCCGTGCCGTACTGCTCGGCGTGGTCCGCGTAGTCGATGAACCGCGGGGCGTCGGGGTCGAACGGGCGTTCCAGCGACTCGAAGGCCTTCTTCTTGTCCCAGCTCTGGAGGCCGCCGATGGCACTGCGGTCCTCTAAGTCGTGGTAGTCGAGGTCCGGTTCGGTCAACTCCCAGGCCCGGAGGCCCTGCTCGGTCCGGACGATGACCGAGGAGTACTCGTCGCTCGACCCGACGGAGCCGACGGTGAGGTCCGCACAGTAGCCCGTGAAGTCGGCGCACTCGTCACACCCCTTGAGCGCGGCGTCGTGGAACGCCTCGACGTCCTCGACGAGGATGGGGTCGCCGTCGTGGTCGTACACCCGCATCTCGCCGTCGAGGACGTCCAGTTTGCCGATATCCTCCGGCTGGACGTCCCGTTTCTCCGCGAGTTGCTCGCCGATGAGCGAGTAGTAGTTGAAATTCTTCGTACACATCAAGGCGATAGTGTAGTCGATGGCCCGGACGCCGTCCTCCTGGGCCGCGTAGTCCCACTCGAAGTCCTGCAGGGCGCGGATGCCCTCGATTTCACACGGCGTGCCGACGAGCGCGAGCGACGCCTCGGAGAGCGGGACGCCGAGTTTGTGCGCCCACTGCGAGAGGTCCAGATTGCCCAGCGCCAGCGTCTGGTTGTAGAAGCTCCCGGCGTTCTCGATGCACTCCTCGGGCGTCGTCGCGAGGAACGACTCGGCCTTCCAGGGCTCCTCGTCGCTTTCGGTGGCGATGAGCGCGCCGTCTATCTCGTCGGCCTCCAGCAGGTGACAGAGTACGGACGTGACCAGACCGCCGTCTTGGGCGTTCTCGCGCCAGTCGTCTTCGACCTTCGCCGAGAACTCCGTGATGGGGTCGCCGGCGCCCTTCACGTTGTCCTCGCCGCCAGTAATCTTCCACTGGCGCTCGTAGCGCAGGCCGCCGCGCGGGCACATGTCCCAGCACAGCGAACACCCCGTGCACATCTTGACAAGTTTCGGCAGGTCGTCCTCGCCGATGCCGATGGAGTCGCTGGGGCAGGCGGCGACGCAGGTGCCACACTGGATACACCGGTCGTTCTGAATGACTGCCTCGTCGAGTTCCATGAACCACGTCTTCCTGTCGGGTTCCTCGATGTCGCTCATCTCGGCGCGGATGCCGTACCCCGGCGTGTCCAACTCGACGCCGTCGGGGACGTTCACGCGCTCGTCGGGTCGGCCGTCCTCGACGTCCTGACTGACGCCCGCGGCGGGTTCGGTGAACTCCACGGGCTTGAGTTTGCCGCGTTCGTCGACGTTGCTCGCTGTGGCGCCGCCGTCGGGTCGGACGGCCTCGTCGTGGCCGCCACAGCCACACGAGTCGCCACAGCCACACCCGGCGTCGGCCGAGTCCGTCGACGGAACGCCCGGCAACGGCCCGGTGTCCCGCCCACCGTCGGTGACGAGTCGGCGCTCGCCACGGTCGTCGTCACACTCGTCGGAGGGCGCTCCTTCGATGAGTTCCGGAGCGGCGTCGGCCGGCGCGACCTGCCCTCGCTCTCGCTCGTCGTCAGTCATCGTCGGCCACCTCCTCGCGGGCCACGCCACCGACGACGGTGGCGTCTGCCCGCTGCATAATCGACCGCAGACGGTCGTTCTCGACCCGGCGACACCACTGATAGAAGCGCTCGCCGTCCTCGCGTTCGGCGGCGTACCGCTCGAACAGTTCTTCGAGAGCAGGTATCACGGCGTCGGCGGGGACGGCGTGTTCGACCCAGTCTAAGAACTCGTTGTCCGATCCCAGACTTCCGCCGAGGCCGAAGTCCATCCCTTCGACGATGTCGACGGCTTCGCCGTCTGCACGAGGCGTCTCCGACGCCTCGCCGTTGTCCCCCTCCTCGTTGGTCGTCCCTTCGGGGTCGTCGATTTGGACCGTCTCGCCGCGGAAGCCGATGTCGGCTATCTGTGGCTGGGCGCAGGAGGCCGAACACCCGGACATGTGCATCCGGACCACGTCGAGGTCGTCGGGCGTGTCGATTCGTTTGTCGAGCGCTTTCGCCCACCGGCGAACCCGCTGTTTCGTCTCGATGATGCCGTAGTTGCAAAACTCCGACCCGGTACAGCCCACGGCACCGCGGGAGAACGGGCCCGGGTCGGGCCGGTAGTTCCGGGCGAACGGTTCGTTCAGCAGGTCGCCGACGTGCGTCTCGGGGACGTGGGTGACGAGGAAGTTCTGGTCGGTCGCCAGCCGAACCGACGCCTCGTCGGTGCCGTACGTCTCGGCGGCGTCGGCCGCCGCGGCGAACTCGTCGCCGCCCATCCGCCCGGCGATGACGTTGAAGCCGACGTACTTGAGGCCGTCTTCGCGCTGGTCGTGGACGCCGACGTGGTCGCCGCGGTACCCCTCCGTGAGGTCGGTCCCGCGGGTCGGCAAGTCGACGGTACAGCGGTCCCTGACGGCTTCCTCGAACGTTTCGGCCCCCATCTGCTGGACGAGGTAGCGCATCCGGCAGACGCCCCGATTCGACCGGTCGCCCAGTTCCTTGAACGTCTGGGCGACGGCCCGGCAGAACTCCACGGCGTCCTCGGGCGGGACGAACACGTCGAGGTCCGAGGCCATCCGGGGGCCGTCCGAGAGGCCGCCGCCGACCCTGACGTGAAAGCCGTACTGGGGCGCGCCGTCCACCTCGCGTTTCGCGGGCGTCATCCCCACGTCGTTTATCTGGGACTGGGCGCAGTCGGCCCGACAGCCGGTGATGGTCATCTTGAACTTCCGCGGGAGGTTGGCGTACTCGCGGTTCTCGGTGAAGTACGCCGAGACGGCGTCGACGACTGGTTGGGCGTCGAAGCACTCGTGGTCGTTCAGGCCGGCGGCGGGACACCCGAGGACGTTGCGCGCGGAGTCGCCACAGCCCTGAATCGTCGTCAGTCCCACCTCGTCGTACCGGGCCCATATCTCGGGGACGTCCTCGACTGCTATCCAGTGCATCTGGACGTCCTGCCGGGTCGTGATGTCCAGAAAGGCGTCGCCCCAGACCGCGTTCTGGTCGGCGCCGCCGTGTTCCTCGGGTGCCGTGGCGAACTCCTCGGCCACCTCGCCGACGACGCGGGCCTGTTCGGGCGTCAGACGGCCGCCGGGGACCTTCGTCCGTAGCATGAAGTACCCGTCCTGCTGGCCGTGGGCGTACAGCCCCGCCCACTTCAGGCGCTCCCACTCGCCGTCGCCGGCCGCGGCCGCTATCTCCTCGAAGCTCATCTCCGCGTCGGCGTACCGCTTGACGTCCTCGACGACGTCGAGTGGGTGTTTCTCCTGTTTCCATCGTTCGACAGTGTTCATTGGAAGTCCACCTCTGGGGGTCGTGGTATGGTACACAACACCACGCACAATCAACGCGCCCCTGGCGGCGAATACGGCCCCACCTCCCCCGACGAGGATAATGTTGCCGGGGTTCGATAGAGCGGCCATCGCTGCCGTCGGCCGATCAGGGGCGAGGGCCGGCTGTTACCTGACGCTCAGCGTCGTCGGTCGTGGAAAGAATTGCCGATACGTCGCGGCGGCTACTCGTCGAAGAGGCTGTCGACGATTCGCTCGGGGTCGAACGGTTCGAGGTCGTCGTAGTCCTGCCCCGTCCCGAGGAACAGAATCGGCTTGCCGGTGACGTGGGCCACGGAGATGGCCGCACCGCCTTGCGGATCGGCGTCGGCTTTCGTCAGCACCGCTCCGTCGATTTCCGCCGCGTCGTTGAACTCGCGGGCGCGATTGACGGCGTCCTGTCCGGCGACGGCCTCGTCGACGAAGATGGTCATGTCCGGGTCGATGTTCCGGTCTATCTTCTCCAGTTGGGCCATCAGGTCGTCCGAGGTGTGGAGACGCCCGGCGGTGTCGCCCAGCACCACGTCCACGTCGTTGGCCTTCGCGTACTCGACGGCGTCGTAGACGACTGCCGTCGGGTCCGAGCCCTGTTCGTGGGTGATTATCTTCTTGCCGAGGTTCTCGGCGTGCTTCTGGAGTTGCTCGTTCGCGCCGGCCCGGTAGGTGTCGCCGTTGGCGAGTACCGTCGACATGCCACGGTCCTCGAAGTACTGCGCCATCTTCGCGATGGTCGTCGTCTTCCCGACGCCGTTGACGCCGGTGAAGACGATGACGACCGGACTGTCTGCCTGCTGGACGCGCTCGTCGAAGTCGAACTGGCCGACGCTGATGACGTCGTACAGCGCCTCGCGAAGCGCGTCCCGGACGAGGTTGCCGGTACTCGACAGGCGGCGGCGGGTCTGGCCGGTGAGGTTCTCCTCGACGCCGGCCAGAATCTCGTTGGCGACGCTCATCTCGACGTCGCTCGACAGCAGAGCCAGTTCGAGGTCGTCGAGGTGCTTCTGGAGGTCCTCCTCCTCGATGACCGTCTTCCCGGTGGCCATTATCTTGGCCTTCTCGGTCAGACTGCGGCTATCGCCGTCGTCGGTCGCCTCGCTCTCGTCCGGTTCGTCGTCCTCGGCAGGTGCGTCGCTCTCGGGCGACGAGTCGGCGGGTTCGACGCCGCCCGGCGGTTCCTCGGCCGCCGTGTCGACGTCTGCGGTCGTCTCGGGTGACGCGACCGCCTCTGCCGTCGGTTCGACCGTCTCCTCGCCGGGCCCGCCCTCGGGAACGTGCTCGTCGGCGACCGCCGCCTCGGGGTCGTCCTCAGCGGGTTCCTCCTCGACGGCTTCCTCGTCGACGTCCTCTTCGACGTCGCTGGTGAAGCCGCTGAGTTTGTCCTTCAGTCCGTCGAACATGGCGGCCTTACTCGTCGCTCTGCTCTTCTTGCTGCTGTTGCATCATCTGTTGCATCTGCTGTTGTTGCATCTGCTGGGCCTGCTGTTCGAGTTCCTCCTTTTCGGTTTCGACTTCGGCGATTTCGGACTGGAGGTCCTCGATGCGGTCGTCCAGCGTCTCCTTTTTCGTTTCGAGGGAGCTAACGGCGCCCTCCTGGTCGCGTTCGGCGGCGTAGCCGCCACCCAGCGAGACGACGATTTCGTCGATGTCGTCGACGGTCGCACGGATGTAGGCGTCGCCGCCCACCGGGACCTGCACCGTCGATCCGGATTCGAGCGTCTCGATGGCCTCGATGGCCTCGTCGGCCTCGGTCTTTTCCTGTCGGAGACTCTCAATTTCGTTCTGGATCGCCTCGATCTCCTGGTCCATCTGCTCGATTTCCTGGGAGATCTGCTGCATCTGACCGCCGCCGCCACCGCCACCCATCATGCTGCCACCTCGTCGATGGTGATCTGGGTGCGCTTGAGGTTGTGCTGGGAGCCGAGGTTGCTGAAGATGCGCTCCTCGGCGACGTTCTCGTTCGGTGCCTCGACCTCTGTCTCGAACTCCTGGGGCCCGTCGCGGGCCGGGAAGCTACCGCGGACAGTGTACGTGCTCATACCATTCGGTGCGGGCAGGACAGGGAAGTATCTTCCCTTTCCTCGCGTTTTGCCCGACCGCTCAGTGTGTCTCGCGAACGCCGCCCGCAGAGACAGTCGACCTTTATTATCGTATGTAGCGTCGAACGGGACGAGACAGGTGGAGCCCGACCGTTCACCGTTCGAGCGCGACGCGAGCAGTCGTTTGCCACTGGAGCGACGGCTCTCGGAATCACACGCCGTGCTCTGGGCGGTCGTCATCCTCGCGTCGCTGTTCGACATCGTGACGACGATGGTCGGCCTCGAACGGGGTCTGACGGAGGGCAACGCCGTCGCACGGGCGTTCATCGAGACGTACGGCACGCCCGGCGTCGGCCTGCTGAAGTTCAGTGCGCTCGTCGTGGTCGTCGTCTGCTGGGCGTGGTTCGACGACCGGCGGGCGACGGCCGTCCTCACGGCGTTTGCCCTCGTGTCGCTTGCCGTCGTCGCGTCGAACGCGGTGACGCTGGCGTCGGTGTGAGTCGACCGGTCACTCCTCGCGGGCGGCGGCGATCATGTCGCCGCCACACTCCGGACAGGACGGCCGAAGCACGTCCGTCCTGTACTCACATTTCCGGCAGACGAGCACTTTCCGGCCTGTCGCAGACGGCTCTCGCTGGACCATGGGCGAACGTTCACGCCGATAGATATTAACAGTTGACACGAAGGGGGCGAGCGAGTTTAGCCGGTCCCGGCCCAAGCAACGCACATGGCCACGACGTACGAGTGCGTCTGTGGGGCGACGCTCCGCTATCGGCAGGACATGACTCGGGAGCGGAGTGGGACGGGACGCACGTGGGTCTGTTCGGACTGTGAGATGCCCGTGCCGGGCGTCGTCGCAGAGCGACTCAGTCACCAGCACCCGTCGTGAGAAACGGCGAGCCGAACGGTCAGTCGATGTATCCCAGCGCCGCGTCGATACGGCCCAACTCCGGCCCGGAGGTGTCCGACCCGCAGACGTAGCCGTAGTCGTTGGCGACGAGGCCCGATCCGACGAGCGGTCCGCCGTAGTTGACGGTGCCGATGTCGGCGGGTACGTCGAGCAGGTCTTCGAGCGCGTCCAGTTCGCCGTCGGTCGCCTTCGGGTGACAGAGGACGCCGCTGTTGGTGGCGACGGCGGCGGTGCCGACGGTGTTGACGCCGGCGATGACGCCGCGTTCGACCGGAACGCCGAGACCGTCTCGCACCGCCTGAACGGCCTCCCGGGAGAGGTCCGGGTGGACGTACGCGCCCGAATCGTTACAGCAGACGACGTTGCCGGCCGCGTTGATGCGGCCCGGCAGTTCCGTCACCGGGACGTCGACGACGTCCTGAATGCGCTCGATTTCGGTCTCACGGACCCGCGAGGAGACGAGGAGCCCGTTCTCGTTCCCGGTCGCAAGAGCGCCGACGGTGGCCGAGCGGCCGACCGTCGTCTGGACGACCGGGACTTCGAGTTCCTCGCCGAGGTCCGCACAGAGCGATTCGTCTAAGTCGGGGCGGACCAGCACGCAGTCGTCGGTCGCACGGGCGAAGACACCGACGTACGACGATCCGGAGAATGCCGCGCGGAGCAACGTTATTCCGCGGTCTCGGCTTCTACGACTGCTTCGCCCTCTTCCTCGAATCGGGCGGCGCGCACGCGAAGCTTGCTCGGCGGATTCGAACGGCCCTTGGCCCACGTCGTCTCGTTGATCGAGGGGTCGATACGGACGGCGTCCTCATCGACGGAGAAGTGCTTTGCCAGGTGCTCGCGAACGAGTATCATCGCCTTGTCGGCACGCTTGTGCTTCGGTTCGGCTCGGGCGTCTCGGAGCGGAATCGTGACGACGCGCTCCTCGAAATCACTCGCGCTCATTATTCGTCAGTGTCGTTCCGCCGCCAGTGGCGACGCTTGTGGTTGCGCTGGACCTCCCGGTCGGTCTTGAGCATGACCCAGGCCGGGACGCGGCTGTTCTGGTTGTCGAGTTTGGCCAGGCGCTTCTTTTTGGCCTTCGACTTCTTACTCATGGTGTCCCGAGTGTTCCGCGCCACGACTTAAATTCCTTCCTTTTCCGGCCGCGCCGTGTGGCGGGACTCGAACGCAACCCGGCGTTATCAGGGCTTGTAAGCGGGCGCGTAGAATTAAGTAGTGAAATCAGTGACACTCAGTCGATGAAACGCCGGTCGGTACTACGAGCGTTTGGGGCAGGATTAGCCGCCGTCGGAGCCGGCTGTCTCGGGGGCGGTGGCGAGGTCATCGTGAGTATCCAGCAGGACGTCACCGTCGACCCGGGGAGTGCGTGGCTCGAAGAGGACATCCCCGACCTCTCGGACTCGGGCGGGTCCATCGAGTACATCGTTCGGTCGAAGACGCCGTTTGACGTCTACTTCTTCGCCGACGAGGCGGCGTTTACCGAGTACGACACCTACATCAAGGGCCGGGAACCGGACAGCACGCCGCCCGGCCACCCGAAGTTCAGCCAGACGGCACTGCCAAAGGACGGGTCGGACCTCTACGAGGCGTCGACGACGGACGGCGGCAACCGCGAGTCCGTCGATACCGCCGGGCCGTACTACTTCGCCGTCGACCACTCGAACTACCGGATGGAGACCCGCGTCGAGGAGTTCGACGACCCGCTGACGGCCTTCGTGGACCTGAAAGTCGTCCGGAAGCGCTCGCCGCTCTAGACGAGTGCCAGCGGAATCATCGAGAGCGCGCCGGTCGCGACGCCGGCCACCAGTTCGCGCTTCCCGCCGCCCTGCAGGCTCTCACCGTACTCCAGTGCCTCGGGGACGAACTCGGTGGCGACGAGGTACACCATCGCGCCCGCGGCGAACCCGAAGCCGAACGGGAGGAACTGCTTGGCCAGCGTGACGAAATAGTAGGCGATGACTGCACCCAGCGGTTGTGGGAGCGAGGAGAAGACGGCCCACCAGACCATCCGCCACTCGCTGATACCGAGCGACCGGAGCGGGATGGCGATAGCGGTTCCCTCCGGGATGTTGTGGATGGAGATAGCGATGGTCATGAACACGGCCAGTAGCGGGACGGCCGTCCCCGCGACCAGCAACGTCTCGCCCGGAGTGACGCCGTCCAGTCCGAGTTCCGCAAAGGAGACGCCGACGGCGACGCCCTCCGGAAAACTGTGGACGGTGAGGATGCCGAGGATGAGCAGGAGTTTCTTGAAGTCGGCCTGCTCGAACTGCTTCGGGTTGTGGTCGACGTCGTCTAACACTCGGTCCGCTCCTTCGACGAGAAGGACGCCAGCGAGGACGCCGGGCAGCAGAAGTAGCGCCCCTCCGTAGGCAAGCCCCTCCCGGACGAGGCCAAACAGCGACGCGGCGACCATGATGCCCGACGCGAGTCCCCACAGCACCACGTTCCAGCGGTCCGAAAACTCCTCTACGAGGAAGAACGGAATCGCGCCCAGCCCCGTCGCTAACGCCGTGAGGAGACCCGCGACGAAGACGAAGGCGACGTTCTCGAAGGCGACCATGCCGGAGCTACGAGAGTCGTCCTCATAACAATTATCACGAACCTGATTGTTTTTCGGTCGGCCTAGAGCCGGGGTCGGTCAGTCATAGTGTTACCGACGAGACAGTACTGTACTCGGGACCGTCCGACCGCAGGACGCTCTCGGTGAGACGTATCTCTTCGACCTGCAACCGTCCCACGTCGGGGTCCTCGTCCTCGACGACGCGCTGGACCTGCTCTTTCCCGCCGGCGTGGTCCATCCGGGCGATGGTCGCGTGCGGCGTGAAGTCGTGGTCCTCCGGGTCGAATCCCATGGCGACGGTGCGGTCCTCGATGGCCTCGTGGAGGGCCGTCAGTTCGGCGCCGCCGTGGCCCGCGCGCACGCCGACCCAGACGACGCTGATGTACTCCAGCGACGGGAACACGCCGAGACCGCCGAAGTGCGCCTCGAAGGGGCCGACGCCGCTGTCCGCGACTGCCCGTTCGAGTTCGGCCGTGAGGTCGTCGACGCGGTCGGGGTCGGTGTCGCCGAGGAACTTCAGCGTCACGTGGACCTGACCGGGGTCGGTGAACCGAAGCCCCGACGCGCCCTCGAAGCGCCCCTGTACGTCGCGTACGGCGTCTTCGAGGCCGTCGAGGTCGACGCTGACGAACAGCCGTTTGCTCATACTCGGCCGTACGCGGGCCGGCCACTTCGTCGTGGGTGGTCGCGACCGAACGGTTTACTCGCTGGGCCCCCACCGACCGGTATGGACGACGTCACCCTCCTCCGTCGGACCGTCCGCCGCTGTACCGCCGTCGTGGTGACGATGCTCGGACTCGTGATTGCGGCCCTCGCCGGGTCGACGGCGTCGCCGTTCGGGGTCGCCATCTCGTTCGGCGCGCTCCTGTATCTGGCCGGAAGCCTCGTCTTCGTCCCCGAGTCGGACCGGGCGAACGACGGCGACGACGGCCCGGCAGACCGGAGTGAGTCCGGGACGTAGCCCTTAACCGCCCTGACCGTCAATCGGAACCTATGACAGACCGAGAGCCCGAGGACCACGAGTTCTCCGAGGGGCAAGGGTTCGACGACCCCTACGAGGGCTTCGACCTCGAACCCCCGGAGTTCGAGGTGGACCCCGACAAGGTCGACCCCGTCGACTCCCGCGTCGTGACGGACCTGCTCGACCGGCGGAACGTCTCGAACGACGCCGTCGACCCCGAGCAACTGCTCGACGTCGGCCTCGAGTACATGCACATCAACCGCCACGAACAGGCCGCCGAGACGTTCGAGCGGGTCGCCCAGTACACCGAAGACGACCACCTCGAACAGGAGGCCTGGACGAACAAGGGCGCGGCCCACGCCGAACTGGAGGAGTGGGACGCCGCCATCGGCGCGTACAAGGAGGCACTGAACGCCGAGGAGGACTCTGAACACGCCGCCACCGCCGAGACGAACCTCGCGTACGCGCTCTGGGAGTCGGGCCGCTCCGAACAGGCGCTCGAACACGCAGAGCGGGCGGTCGAAATCGACCCCCGATTCGCCGAAGCGTGGTACAACCGCGGCTTCTTCCTGCTTGAACGCGGCCTCGCCGAAGACGCCGTCGAAGCCTTCGACAACGCCATCAGACTCGGCTTCCGCAACGCCGACGTACTGGAAGAGAAGGCCCGCGGTCTCGAGGAACTGGGCGAGTACGAGGAGGCCGAAGAACTGGCCGACGAGGTCAAGGAGATGCGCGAGAACGCCGAAGAGCAGTTGCTGGAATGATACTCAACGAGCGCGAAACCGACGAGGGACTGCTCGTCTCGGTCTGTGACCCGGACATCATCGGCGAGACGTTCGAGGACGGCCCCGTCTCCCTGACCGTCGACGAGGAGTTCTACGGCGGGGACAGCGTCTCCGAGGAGGAAGTGATCGACAGTCTCGCCCGGTGTAGCGTCGCCAACATCGTCGGCGAGGAAAGCGTCCACGTGGCCGTCGAACACGGGTTCGTCGACGAGACGAACGTCCTCGACGTCGACGGCACCCGCCACGCGCAGTTGCTCTGGCTCTGAGCGGGTCCCGACGCCTACGTCACCCGGATTCTGTCCAGTTTCCACCCGCCTTCCAGCACGACCAGCCGAATCGTCTGTGCGCCTCGCGAGAGATCCACCCGGGCCGTGACCTCTCCCCACCGGTCCCACCCACCGGTCGGGTCGAACCGGATCTGCGTCCGTGGCTTCCCGTCGACAGCGATGCCCACGCCGCCACCGCCGAACCCGTCGGCCGCGGCGACCCGTAGCGTCACGTCGTGTGGCCCGGCCTCGCGCGCGTCGACGGCGTAGGTCAGCCACTCGTCGGTGACCAGCAGGTCGGTGTCACCACCCGTGGCGAGCGGGGCGTCGTCGTAGCGCCAGCGGCCGTCGTGGTGGTAGATGCGGTACGCGCCGACCGGAATCGTCCCCGGGAGTTCGTGCCGGCGCATCTCCGGTTGCTCGTGGGCGCCGTCGCGCCGGCCGTGCCACTCGTGGCCGTGTTCGGCCCGGTCGGTACGCACGCGGGTAACCGGTCCTTGTTCGTCCGTCTCTGGGTCCCCCATAGTGCACTGTCCCACACCGACAGCGACCATTGTATTGTGGCAACTAACCACACAGTAGACGGTGACTACGCGCTCGCCGACGAAGGGTTAGGCGAACCGAAGGAAAGTTGCCCGTCCAGCCCGTGTGTTCCGTTAATGGGACAGACCGATATCGAGCCGCTCGACGTCGAGGCCATCCGCGAGGAGTACCCCATCCTCCAGCGGGAGTTCGATGGCGAGCAGGTCGTCTACCTCGACAACGCGGCGACGACGCAGACGCCCGAACCGGTCGTCGAGACTATCGCTGACTACTACCGGACGACGAACGCGAACGTCCACCGGGGACTCCACCAGTTGAGTCAGGAGGCCTCCATCGCCTACGAGGACGCCCACGACCGCGTCGCCGAGTTCATCGGCGCCTCCGGGGAGCGCGAGGAGATCGTCTTCACGAAAAACACCACCGAGAGCGAGAACCTCGTCGCCTACGCGTGGGGCCTGAACGAACTCGGCCCCGAGGACGAGGTGGTGCTGACGGAGATGGAACACCACGCCTCGCTCGTGACGTGGCAGCAGATCGCGAAGAAGACCGGCGCTACCTGCCGGTACATCCGCGTACAGGAGGACGGCACGCTGGACATGGACCACGCCCGCGAACTCATCACCGACGACACGGCGATGGTCAGCGTCGTCCACGTCTCGAACACCCTCGGGACCGTCAACCCCGTCTCCGAACTCGCCGACATCGCCCACGATCACGACGCTTACATCTTCGTCGACGCCGCCCAGTCGGTCCCCAACCGGCCCGTCGACGTGGAGGCCATCGACGCCGACTTCCTCGCCTTCTCGGGCCACAAGATGGCCGGTCCGACCGGCATCGGCGTCCTCTACGGCAAGAAACACATCCTCGAAGAGATGGAGCCGTACCTCTACGGCGGGATGATGATATCTAAGGTCACTTTCGAGGACTCGAAGTGGAACGACCTCCCCTGGAAGTTCGAGGCCGGCACGCCCGTCATCTGTCAGGGCATCGCGCTGGCGGAGGCCTGTGACTATCTGGACGACATCGGCATGGAGGCGATTCGCCGCCACGAGAACGAACTCGCCCAGTACGCCATCGAACAACTGGAGGGCGAGGGCGACATCGACATCCTCGGCCCCCCCGCCGGCGTCGAACGCGGCGGCCTCGTCTCCTTTAACCTCCAGGACGTCCACGCCCACGACCTCTCCTCGATCCTCAACGACTCGGCCGTCGCCATCCGCGCCGGCGACCACTGCACCCAGCCCCTCCACGATAAGTTGGGCGTCGCGGCCTCCGCGCGGGCCTCCTTCTACGTCTACAACACCCGCGAGGAAGTCGACAAACTCATCGACGCCATCGACGACGCCCGGCAGCTGTTCGCGTAAGGCGACGGCACACAGCAGTGGGCGGACAGACGGGCGACTCGCTCGTCTAGGGGTTCGGAGTGGCCTCGAACAGTGGGCGTGACACCGGTCAACGGCGCCGCCGCCCGACCATTCAAACCGCCGAGGCACGAACCCCGGGCATGGCACTCGACGACGTCGACCTCGACTACGTGCGGCTGGGCGAGACGGGGCTCTCGGTCAGCGAACTCTCCTTCGGGACGTGGCGGTTCGGGCGGGAGACAGCCGACGGGACGCTCGAAATCGGCGCGGAGCGCGCCCACGAACTGCTCGACGCCTACGAGGCGGCCGGCGGCCGGTTCATCGACACCGCCGACGTGTACGGCGGCGGCGACAGCGAGGACTGGATCGGCGACTGGCTGACCGAGCGTGACCGCGAGGAGTACGTCCTCGCCTCCAAAATCTACTGGCCGACCCGCGAGGACGACCCGAACGGCCGCGGCCTCGGGCGCAAGCACATCCGCCGGAACATCGACCTGATGCTCGACCGTCTGGGCACGGACTACCTCGACGTGTTGTACATCCACCGCTGGGACGAGGACACGCCGGCCCGCGAACTGATGCGGACGCTCACCGGCCTCGTCGACGACGGCAAGGTGAACTACCTCGGGGCGTCGACGTTCGAGCCCAACGCGTGGCGCGTCGCGCAGGCCAACGAACTCGCCGAGCGCGAGGGGCTGGAACCGTTCACCGTCTCACAGCCGCGCTACAACCTCGTCAACCGGGAGGTCGAAGGCGACTACCTCGATATGTGTGCGCACTACGGACTGGGCGTCTGTCCGTGGAGCCCGCTGGGACAGGGCGTCCTGACCGGGAAGTACGACCGCGCTGACCGCGACACCGACGCCTCGGCCGGCCGGAGCGAGGACTGGAAAGAGTCGTATCTCACCGACGAGAACTTTCACGTCGTCGACGAGGTACGGGCCGTCGCCGACGAAGTGGACGCCACCCCGGCACAGGTGTCGCTCGCGTGGCTCATGCACCACGACAGCGTGGCCGTGCCGCTCGTCGGCGCTCGCACGGTCGAGCAACTCGAAGAGAACCTCGGTGCGGCCGACGTCGACCTCTCCGCCGAACAGTTCGAGCGACTGGCCGAGTCGAAGGCCGGCCCCTACGAGAACATCTGAACGGCCTGCCGTCAGGTCTCGCCCCACACCCACCGGCTTCGCTCGATGGCCTCGTCGAAACGCACCATCGACTCGTCGAACGTCTCCGTGTCGGCGTCCGCGTGTTCGACGGCGATCTGCCGAGCGTGTTCGAGTACGCCGCGTGCCTGCTCGTAGACGGCAGTCGCGCCCTCGTCGTCGGGGTGGACCCCGTCTGTCAGTCGCTCGGCCTCGGTGTGGAGCGCGTCAGCTAACTCGGCGGCGACCGATCGGAGGTGTTCGGCCAGTCGCTCGGACGGCGTATCGGCGTAGCGCGAGCGCGCGTCGTCGGCCAGCGCGAGTCGCCCCCGAATCCGCTGGGACGCCCGCAGAGGGTCCTCGTAACGGTCCGTCTCGTCACGGTACGTCTCGAGCGTCTCGCGAGCGCTGTCCAGTGCCGCCCCCATCTCGCGCCAACTCTCGGCGGTTCGCTCTATGTAGGCACCCACCGCCTCGGCGTCCCCGTCCGACGGCGAGATGGAGATGCGCTCCTCGTCGACCGTCTCGACGACGAGCGCGGATTCGAGCAGCGAGGACCGGTGTACGACAGCGTCGACCTCGGCCAGCGGCACGGCGATGTCGACCGACGAGAGGGCACCGTCGTCGGCCACGAAGAGCACGCGTCGGTCGGTCGCCAACAGGAACGACCGCCCGTCGCGTCGCGGCGCTATCGACTCTGCCCGCCCCTCGTGAATCCGCTGGATAGGGTTCAAACTCGTCAGGACGTGCGCTGCCGTCTCGTCGTCCACGAGCGTTTCTGACAGCCCGTCGACCGTCTCGTCGGTCGGTCCCCCCGGACCCTCCCCGCGAGACACCGTCCGCTTCGATGCCTCGATGATGTTCTCGAACATCCGAATATATTGCAGTCACCCCCACTATTAATTATATATGTCGGACTCCGATACCGAGATGGAGACACGGCGCCGGTCGCCGTTCGTGAGTTTCCACTGAGACGGCGGCGGGACGCCCCACAGGAGACGGCGGTCCGTCGAGGCCCGCTCTCTGTGCGAACACCTGCCTCGGAACGCTTTTCCGACGGAATGCCGTACCTGTTTCTAACAATGGGTATCGGCGGCTCAGACATGTACCGGCAGCAGATTCTCGACCACTACAAGAACCCTCGCAACACCGGCGAACTCGAGGACCCGACGTTCACACACGTGGGTGAAAACCCGATGTGCGGCGACGAGATACGAATGGACGTCGTCCTCAGCGAGGACGAAGAGACGATCGAGCGTGTCGTCTTCCGCGGTGACGGCTGTGCCATCTCACAGGCGTCGGCGTCGATGCTCACCGAGAAGCTCCACGGCATGTCCGTCGACGAACTGCAGGAACTGGACCGCGACGACGTCGTCGACATGCTCGGGGTCGACATCTCCCCGATGCGCATCAAGTGTGCCGTACTGGCCGAGAAGGTGGCACAGGACGGCGCAGAGATCTACTTCGGCGAGAAGGACCTCGACAAGACGACGACCGAAGACGACGACTGATCACAGCAGCGACGGCCGCGGCAGGAGTCGTGCCCGGCACCGCTGGCACGCGACGATACCGTAGTGGTCGAGACACTGGTGTTCTTCCCCGCAGAGTTCACATTCGAGTCGGTCGCCACGCTGTCCGTCCGACCCGAACGGGGTCGTCCGCCGTTCGCTACTCCGCCGAATTGAGGGGAGCATTCCGTGGTCGAACGTAGCGCGTGCTGGCGTATAAGTAGCCGCCCTATGCAGTGTACGGGTAGCTTCTGACCGTTCGGTCGCGTCACGAGTGGCGGTATCACGGGTCGAGAAGGTTTATCGATTCGGACTCGGTGCGTCCGTGTATGACCGACGGTAACGACTGGAACCCCGACGACTACGACGACGGCCACGGCTTCGTCTACGAGTACGGCAGTGACATGTTGGACCTGCTGGACCCGAAACCGGGTGATCGGATCCTCGACCTCGGCTGTGGGACGGGCCATTTGACGGCCGACATCGCCGACACCGGCGCCGAGACGCTCGGCATCGACGCCTCGGCGGAGATGGTCCGGCAGGCCCACGAGGCCTACCCATCGCTCGACTTCGAGCAGGCCGACGCCCGAGCGTACGCGCCAGCGGGGTCGTTCGACGCCGTCTTCTCGAATGCGGCACTCCATTGGATTCCCGGGACAGACCACGATGCCGTGCTGTCGACCGTCGCCGACGCGCTGACCGCCGACGGCCGGTTCGTCGCGGAGTTCGGCGGCCGCGGAAACGTCCGGCACATCACCGACGCGCTCGAAGCCGAACTCGCCGAGCGTGGCTACGAGGTGGACCACCCGTGGTACTTCCCGAGTATCGGCGAGTACGCGTCGCGACTCGAGTCCGCCGGGTTCGAGGTGCGGTTCGCACGGCTGTTCGACCGGCCGACGGAGCTAGACGGCGGCGAGGACGGCCTCCGTGAGTGGGTCGGGATGTTCGGTGACGAGTTCTTCGAGAACGTCACGGCCGAGGAGCGCGAGCGAGTGCTGGACGCGGTCGAAGACCGGTTGCGGGGCGAGTTGTTCGACGCCGACAGCGAGACGTGGACCGCGGACTACCGGCGACTTCGGTTCGTCGCCACGAAGTGACCGCACACGGCGAGGCGACGACCGCTGGGTCAGACCGGGCGGAGGTGGTCGTCGCGGGGTTCCCAGAGCGCCCCGGCCATCCGCAGTTCGGACAACGTATCGAGCGTCTCGCCGACGGTCCACCCCTGTTTGCTCGTCGCCGCGGCGACGATGCCGACGGGGATACCTCGTTCGAAGTACTCGTCCAGCGCGGCGAGGACGGGACTGAGGCCACCGTCGTCCGGCGCCTGCGTCACGGCGGGGTGGTCGGCGAAGACCCACGCGACGTCGCCCCCGGTGAGGCGGCGTCGGCGGCGGTAGAACTCGACGACGTCGTTGGCCGTCGAGGCCTCGATGCGTTCGCCGGTCTTCGTACACCGCGCGATGAACGGGACGGAGTCCTGTTGGCTCATGTCTTCTCAGGCCTCGTAGGCTTCCTGTGCCAGCCGGTGGAGTTTGTGGACGGTGTGTTCGTTCGGCCCGAGTTGGGCTTGTGCCAGCGCCCCCGACTCGAGCCCCTCGTACTGGCGTTCGACGAGTTCGAAGTCCTCCTCCTGTAGTTGGCGACTCGTCTGGACGAACTCGCGTTCGTCCTCGGACATCTCGGCGGACTCGAAGTAGTAGTCGGCGACGAGTTGGAACCGCCCCTCGTCGATGGGGTCGACGATGTACGTGCCGTAGCCGTCGGCGGTCCCGTACATGTTCACCGTGAAGTTCGGCCAGAAGTAGTAGAACGTCGCCTCGTGTTCGTCGTGGATGCGCATCTCGTCGTCGACGTCCTCGGCGTGAGTGTAGTGCAGAACCCAGTAGTAGTCGTTGACCTCGAGTTCGGAGTCGTTCAGTTCGACGCCGGAGATCCAGTCCTGGTGGTTGGCGTGGCAGTGGTCACACTCGGAGTAGTTGCCGGCGAACGTCTTCCAGTTGCACTCGACTTCGGAGACGTAGCGGGCGGCGTGTTCGTACTCGCCGAGCGGCAGGGCCTCCAGTTCGTCTTTCAGCGTGCCGGCTTGTTCGGCCAGCGGCATCGGGTCCTCGGCGAAGTTGAGGAAGACCAGCGGGCCGATGCGGTCCGTCTCGACCTCTCGGAGGCCGTTCGCCTCCGGGTCGAGTCCACACACGTCCGCGTCGGCTAAGTCGGGGTTGAGGCCGGCCTCCTCGAAGCTCTTTGGCGTGCTCGTGAGGTCGCCGTCGAGGTCGTAGGTCCACATGTGGTACGGACACCGGATGCGACCCATGTTTCCGGGGTCGGTCATCGGCGTGTCCTCGACCATCTTCGAGCCACGATGTGCACAGACGTTGAAGAACGCACGTACCTCGCCCTCGCCGTCCCGAACGACGATGACCTGTCTGTCCCCGACCGTCCGGGTGAAGTACGCCCCCTGCTCCTGTATCGCGTTGGCGTGGCCGGCGTAGACCCAGTACTCGCCGAATATCTTGTCTTTCTCCATCTCGTGGACTGCGGGGTCGGTGAAGTACCGCGCCGGGAGCGCGTTCGCCTCGTCGGTGATGTCGGGACTGACGGCCTCTACCTCGTCGTTCGTGGTGTTCCACCGCGTCATACGTCGAATCATATGCCCAACAGCCCCATGGGACTTCACCACAGATGACACGCCATTTAAGTACCACACGGCGTCGGCGGGCCGCGCTCACTCGTCGAGGAGGACGTCTTCGACGAGTTGTCGCGTCCCTCGACGGAGGCGACCGCCGACGGCGGTCGGACAGATGCCGAGACGGTCGGCCAATTCGGCCTGTGTCGTCTCGCGTGGCTCCTCGAAGTACCCGCGCCGATACGCTTCGGTCAGCGCACGTCGCTGTTCCTCACTGACGGCCGTCACAGCGGTGTCGGTCATCCCGTGCTGGTCGTAGACGCGGATCAGCTCGAAGGCGATTCCCTCCGACCGGCAGTACTCCCAGAGTTCGGCGATGGCCTCCCGGTCGGGCAGTTGCAACCGGAGTCGCCACCCGGCGTCGGCCGTCCGCGCCTCCAGTACTAGCCCGCCCAGTTCCGTGACCTTCGGGGAGAGGAGTTGCGTCTCCGAGCGGTGTGTGAACCGATACAATCGGGCGCTATCGGACTCGGAGACGACCATCGCCTCGGCGACCGTCTCGTCCCGTTCGACGGCCGCGTCGAAGCGGTCGAACTCGCCCGACTCGCTCCGGACCAGAAAGAAGAACATCGACGTCTCGGGGTCGGTCATCGAGTTCGTTACGACGCGTACGTCTACCGACGGCACCCGCTCGATGGCGGGCGCCAGCGTCAGCCTCTCGTGTTCGATTCGGATGGCAGCAATCAGGCACATGTGACACTCCACGCGGCTGGGTGGTGTAGCGAGACAGGCGACGCACGGCCGTCACCCCGCCACAGCGGCCGCCTCGTCGGGTCGAACGAACCACACCTGCCGAGACGGTTCCCGCTCTGACCGGTCGAACGTCCGGATCCGACGCGACAGGTGTGGTTTGCGTTCACATAGACAGCGAGACGACCGGTTCGTGAATCACTCTTCAGACGTATTATTTCAGGCCTTTATACCGACCGCCGGAGTCGTCGGCGCGGACACCCGACCGGGGCGTCGCTCGTCGTCGCGCCGAACCGAAAGACGTCGTCGTACTCGGCGGCCGAGACCCCCAAATCGCGCCGGAGCGCGGATAGCGGCTCGAACGGCGACTCGTCGGGGCTCAGGCCAGAAAGACGTGTCGCGGCCGGTCGGCCAGCACGTCCCGTCCCCAACTGACGGTATCGGAGAAGGCGTCCGAGCGGAAGAACGCCATCGCGTCCTCCTTGCTGTCCCACTGACTGGCGATGAACATGTCGTTCCCGTCGTCGCGGTTGGCGAGCAGCGCCGTCTCGCGGTGGCCGTCCATGTCCGCCAACAGGCCGCCGACGGTGTCGAACTTCTCGACGAAGTCCTCGCGGTGTTCGGGTTTGACGGTGTAGAACATCCCCATCGTCCCGAACCCGTCGCTCTCGCCCTGCCGACGGACGACGTCGGGCAGGTCCGTGAGGTACTCACTGGCCGTCTCGGCGGCGTCTTCGGTGTCCCACAGCGAGGCGACGGCCGTGGTGTCGGCTCGCGGCTCGTCGCCGCTCGTATCCGAGGCGCTACGCACCTCGCTGTCCATGTACACCGTCGTCCGAACGTGGGTGTCGTAGCGGTCGAAGGCGCTCCGGAGGTCCGCCACCTCGTCGGCCAGTTCGTCGGGGTCGGCCTCGGAGTAGACGA
Organism: Haloarcula sp. S1AR25-4; assembly: GCF_031624555.1. Taxonomy (NCBI): domain Archaea; kingdom Methanobacteriati; phylum Methanobacteriota; class Halobacteria; order Halobacteriales; family Haloarculaceae; genus Haloarcula; species Haloarcula sp. S1AR25-4. The sequence goes on from NZ_JAMQOR010000002.1 coordinate 781,573, forward strand.
CCAGCGCGTAGACGTCCTCGCCGTGTGGCTGGCCGGCGTAGACACCCTCGGCTTCGAGTTGCTCGCGGATGGACTGGGAGGACGCCGCGGCCTGTTCGTGGTCCCCGCCGTCGTCCGCGGCGTCGCCCTCTCCCAACTGGCCGCCGAGTCGCTCCTCGACGCCCGCTAAGTCACCGAGGAACCCGGCGGCCGTCTCGGCGGCTTCCTTCGCCGTCCAGATGCTGACGACGTAGGTCTGGCCGCTCTGGGCGCGGACCGTCGTCGTGACGTGGCGGTCGTAGTGGTCGAAGCTCTCGCCGAGGTCCTCCACGTCGTCGACGATGTCCTCGGCGTCCGCCGAGGAGTGAAAGACCAGCGCGAAGTCGCCCGCGTCGTAGGCCTCGCCCTCGTGGAGGCCGAGACGGCCGACTCGCTGGGCGGCGTCGTCTATCTCCTCGAAGTCGCCCGAGACGTCCGGCCGGCCGCCGCTGTGACCCGAGTCGTCGTCCTCGTCGCTCGTCGGATGGTCGGCGTCGGCGCTCTCGCCGCCGTGTGGGTGGTCGCCCTCGCTCGCGCTCCCGGGATGGGCGCCGCCGTGGTCCTCGGCGTCCCCGGCGTGGGCGTGCCCGCCGCCCTCAGCGTGCGCGTCGGGCCGTCCTTGCCCGCCGCCCTCGGCGTGCGCGTCGGGCCGTCCCTGCCCGCCGCCCTCGGCGTGCGCGTCGGGCCGCCCCTGCCCGCCGCCCTCGGCGTGTGCGACCGCCTCCGCCGTGACGGAGTCCGCACCCGTGGGGACTCGCTGACCGGCGAGGACGGCCGGGAGGTCCGTCGGGTCGAAGCGCCGCCCGACGTAGAACGGCCCGAACTCGGCGAACTTCGAGGTGGAGGGGTCGAAGCGCATCTCGGTCAACAGTTCCTTGATGTTGGTCATGTGTTCACTCCAGAGAGTGATACCCCACTCCCAGTCGTCGAAGCCGATAGACCCGCAGATCATCTGGTTCACGTCGCCGCCGTAGCCCCGGCCGATGTCGCCGTGACGCTTGATGTGGGCGGCACGCTCCTCGAAGGACGTGTCGTACCAGTTCTGCTCTGGGTCCCGGCGCTTGCTCATCGGGTAGAAACAGACGAACTCCTCGTCGGGTACCTCGGGGTGGAGACGGGCCTGAATGTACTGTGCGAGGCCGGAGTCGTCGTCGACGTCGCCGTCGAAGTACTCGCGGGACTTCTCGGTGTACCCCGAGGCCTCGGTCACCGAGACGTAGGAGTACTCACGTTCGGTGAACTGTGCGAACTCCGTCTGCTCGAAGTGTCGCTCGGCGGCGTCTAAGTCGCCCATCGTCGGCCGGAGGTGTAGAATCATGATGTCGGCCTTGTGGCCCAACACGGTGTAGACGGCCGTCTGGCCCTCCTCAGCGTCTTCGATGGCCTCGTACGCGGCGAGGAAGTCGATGCCCTCAGAGAGCGCGCGGTCACGGACTCGCTGGGGGGCCTCCCGCCAGGCGTCCCAGTCGATGCGCCGACAGTCGTGCAGCACGTACCAGCCCTCTTCGGTCTCCGGGGGCTTCCGTTGGTCCATATCGGCGGGTTACAGTTCGACAGTAAGGAAACTTCCCATCTCCTCGCCGGGCGAACCGACTGCTGGCTCTGTAGTTCAGGCCGCCCTTTTATTAGGTAGTCGCTGCAGCGGATAAATGTGGTCCCATGAACAACCCAATCGATAGACGGGTCGCGACTGCCCTCCGTTCGTACACGGTCCTCGCGGTCGTCGCCCTCCTCGTCGCCGCCGCGATCGTTCCGTACGCGGCGTCGGTCGCAGCGACCGACGAGCAGTACGTCGCGGTCGTGAACGTCGACGAGACGATCACCAGTTCGAGCGCACAGAGCACCATCCAGGAGCTCCGCGCGCTCCGGAGCAACGAATCGGTCAAAGCGGTCGTCTTGCGGGTGTCTAGCCCCGGCGGGAGCGCCGCCGCCAGCGAGTCGATGTACCTCGCGGTCAAGCGCCTCGCGGCCGAGAAGCCGGTGTACACTAGCGTCGGCCAGTACGCCGCCTCGGGCGCGTACTACACCTCGATCCCGAGCGACCGCATCTACGTGACGCCGGCGAGCCTCGTCGGCCACGTGGGCGTCATCGGAACCGTCCCCGGCGACGGGCTGAGTTCCGTCGCGACGACCGGGCCGGATAAGGCCCACCGCGGCATGACGCGCGATCAGTACTTCGCCAGCCTCGAATCGATGAAGCGCTCGTTCGTCGGTGCGGTCATGACCGAGCGCGGTGACCGGCTGAACGTCTCCCGTCAGACGGTCGCGGAGGCGTCGGCCTACACCGGCGGACGCGCGGTCCAGACCGGCTACGCCGACGAGATCGGCGGCCTGGAAACCGCCATCGCGGGCGCGGCAGAGGCCGCTGGCCTCTCGGAGTATCAGGTCACGTACCGCAACCCCGCACAGCCCCAGGGCCTGTTTCTTCTCGCCGGCTCGAACGGGGCCAGCCAGAACGCCACCGTCGCCGCCGAGCGCGCCCCCTACACGTTCCGCGGCGTCGACTCGGTCCACTTCCTCATGATCTACGGAACCCCGGAGGACCAGCAGGTGCTCTACAACAGTAGCGAGACGGGGGATGCCTGACGATGGCACTCACCGGAACGGTCGCCCGCGTCGGCTTCTTCGCCGCCGTGGTCGTCGTCGCCGCCGTCGTCGGGACGGTACTGGTCGGCTCCGGCGGTCAGTCGGCGCCCGCCGTTTCCGAGGTCGACGCCCAGTCGTTCAACAGCGACGGGGCCGTCGCCACCGCGCCCGCCGAGAACGGGACGCTCTCGATGTCGGCCGGCGCCGAAGGGAAGGTCGTCGTCATCGACACTGCCCACTCGGCGAGCATCGATCGTGAAGAGCTCTCGCCGCTCGTCTCGACGCTGACCGAGAACGGCGCGACGGTGCGCTACCACGTCGGCGAGCGTCAGGGCGGCCGGCCGCTGAACGCCTCGCTGCGCTCGGCCGACGCCCTCGTCGTCATCGGCGCACAGCAGCACTACACCGAGAGCCAACTGGACGGGCTGTCGGCGTTCACCGACGCCGGCGGCCGCGTCCTGTTGCTGAACGAGCCGTCACAGGCGCCCTCGTCGGGTCTGGGAATCCAGATCTCGATGGGGAACGAGGGGGTGACCAGCCCGATGGCCCCGCTCGCGAGTCAGTACGGCCTCGCCTACGAGAACGGCTACCTGTACAACATGCACGAGTACGACACTAACTACCGGAGCGTCTACGCGACGCCGGCCGGCGACTCGGCGCTCACCGACGGCGTCGACCGCACGGTGTTCTACGCCGCCATCCCCGTCCGCGGCGGCGAGCAGGCCGTCACGGCCACCGAGCGAACCAAGCTCTCACAGACCAGACGACAGGGGACCTACGGCGTCGTCGCCCGGTCCGGTCCCGTGGTCGCCGTCGGCGACACGAACGTCATCAGTCAAGAGTACCTCTACCGCGCCGACAACGAGGAACTGGTCGGGAATCTGCTCGACTTCCTCGTCTCCGGCCAGAAGTCGCCCGCGGACGCGCCACAGTCGGCCGGGCCGTCGCAGTCCGGCCCCGGCGCAACCGTCCCCGGGAGTGGCGGCACGACCATCGGCGGCGGCGCGCCGGCCCCGCAGCCCGAATCGACGGCCACGCCCGAATCGACGGCCACGCCCGAATCGACGGCCACGCCCGAATCGACGGCCACGCCCGACGAGTAAGTACGCCACCCCGTTTTTTCCGACGCCACATCCTCCGACAGCGCCGCCAGTCACTCAGTCGTCCAATCCGAACACACGACGCAGTTCGGTCTCGATCTCTTCGACGTACGTCGAGAGCACCGCGTCGAACTTCTCGTCGTCGACGACGATGGCGGTCAGGCGCTCCTGTGGGTCCTCGGGCAGTTCCACGTAGAACCCGTCCTCGTCGTAGAACGGTTCGGACTCGTTGAGAATCTGCTGGTCGATGGCGTGGACCAGCTCCGAGTCGTAGGTATCGTTCATCCGCTCGAACGCGTTCTTGTACGCCTTCTGCAGTTCCGGGAAGTAGTTTGCGTACTTGTCCTCGAACTGCTCGGGGTCGAACTCCGTCATTGGCGAGGACGAGGGCGGCCGAGGATAAAGGTGGCCCGGACTCGCTTTCAGGACCGCATCGACCGGGCGTCTTTCTTTGGCAGATAGACGACGAGATACGCGACGAACGCGATGCCGAACAGACCGCCCAAGACGAGATACACCCGGACGTCGAGCGTCACGAGGACGGCGAGAATCTCTTCGAGGGTCGCTCGCGGGTCCGCGAAGCCGAACGTCTCCGTGTAGGCCAGCAAGCCGGCGAGGACGACCAACGCGAGATCGAACAGTTCACGCGAGTCCATTCGTCTCCTCATCTGACAGCGGGCCGTATAGCTCTTATTGCCCGTGGCGTCGGTGAGACAGGGCCACACAGCTCTCGTCTCAGTCCAGTTGCCCGGCGACGACGTCGTCGGCCGCCTCGATGAAGGCCGCCTCCTCGCCGGCCGGGATGGTCGCGCCGGCGGCGATGTCGTGACCGCCGCCGTCGCCGCCGACGGACTGGGCGGCCTCCCGCATCACCACCGAGAGGTCGACGCCGCGGCCGACGAGGGGGCCGGTCGCCCGCGAGGACACCTTCGTCTCGCCGTCGGCGTCGGCGAAGGCGACGATGGGTTTGTCCGGGTCGACGCCGTCCGTGCCGAGGGCCATCCCCGCGACGATGCCGACGATGGTCTCACGGATGGCGTCGCCGGCCTCGAAGTACTGGACGTGCTCCGAGCGGGTGACGCCGCGCTCTTTGACCAAATCGAGGCCCTCCGAGAGGTTCCGGCGGTGGTTCGAAAGCAGTGTGCGGGCCTGTTCGAGCGGTGCCTCCCGGTCGCCGAGACAGACCGCCAGCCCCACGTCGGCCCGTTCGTAGCGGGCGGTGGCGTTCAACAGCGTGGAGAACTCGCTGGCGTCCCGGAGTTCGGTGCCGGTCGGTTCGGTCGTGAGCGTGTACGTCGTCCCGACGAGCGACTGTATCTTGTCGGCGGGGACGCCGCGCGTGACCGCTCGCTGGACGAGCGCACTGGCGACGGTCTGGCGCTCGTCGTCGGAGAGGTCGGCCCACGTCCGCCACTCGCCGTGGCGTTTCAGGTCCAGTCCGAGGTCTTCGAGGAACTTCGTGGCGCCGGCTTGGTCGTTCGAGATGCCCGGAATCGGAACCTCGGTGGCGTACTCAAGCAGTTTCGGGAGCGGTCGAGTCTGCTTGCCGTACAGCGAGAGGTCGGTCCCTTCCTCCAGAACGTCGGCGGCGATACCCTCCTCGACGACCCCCTCGTTGGCGCCGACGAGTTCGCCCCCGACGGCCTGCATGTCGCCGACGGCGCCCACCACCGCGAGCGCCGCGAGGTCACGGTTGTCGCCGTCATCGGGTTCGAGGGCGCGGGCGAGGACGTACGCCGCGCCCGCGCCGGACAGCTCCGAGGCTCCGTCGAGGCCCACGAGCAGGGGGTTACAGTGGTAGTCGAAGTCGGCGTAGCCGTCCGTCTCGACCACGGCGTCGGCGTTGCAGTCTTCGGGCGCCGAGGGCTGGTGATGGTCGGCGACGACGGCCTCGAAGTCCCCCGCGGCGACGTGGTCGGAGATGACGTCCAGTTGGCCGGAGCCGAAGTCGGTGAACAGCACCGTCTCGTACTCGCGGGCGGCGATGCTGGCTATCTCGTCGGCGTCGAGTTGCTTCTTGAACACCGTCTCGACGGGGATGCCGGCCCGCGACAGCGCCGCAGTGGCGATAGCGGCGCTGGTCAGGCCGTCCGCGTCGATGTGGGAGGCCAACAGTACGCGGTCGGCCGCCCGTAGCCGGTCGGCAGACGCAGTCGCGCGGTCGGCCAGCGCTGGAACGGGGCCGGATGTACTCATCGTGCCGGGGTAGGCGCGCCCCGGGATAAAAACCTTCAGTCGTCGTCAGGCGACCGTCCGCTGGCGGTAGAACGTCATCGCTTTGTCGTCGTACTCGACGGTCGTCTCGATGGTGACGTAGCCGTCGGCGCGTTCGATGGCCAGCGCCTGCCCGAGCGAGAGGTCGACGCGCTGTGTCGTGGTGTAGGACTCCCCGGCGTCGAGGGCACCGACCCACTCGTAGCCGGACCAGACGACGCTCCCGTCGGTTCCCTGACCGGCGTAGATAGTGGCGGTGACGCCGACGTCCGAGGACGCCCGTGGCTGTGCGTTACGGAGCGTCGAGGTCACGTCGCGGCAGGTTCGCCCGCACTCCGTTATCCGGTCGATTCCGAGCGTGAACGGCGGCGGTCCCTCGGTGGGCGTGGCCCGGGGCGGACCGTCCGGTTCCGATGGGGCGGCCGTCCCGTCGTCGAGTCCGAACGGGCCGACACCGAGGAGAAGCGCCGCTCCCGCGCCGACGAGGAGGAGGGCGAGGATACCGACGACGACGCCGACCCGCCTGTCGGCGACGGCCGCGAGGCGTCCGTCGGCCACAGTCAGACCGACACTCCCGTCGGTCGTCGGGTGGACGGACGGTTGCACGCCCCACGCGGGACGTGATACGTTGGCATACAGCTGGTACGCAGCGGTGGAAGATAAACCCGCCAGTCGAGTCAGGCGACCTGTCGCTGTTCGGTGAACGTCACGGTCCGGTCGTCGGTCACGTCCGTCGCGGGCGCCGCCGCGGCGCCGGTCAGGAGCGTCAGTATCGCCACGAGCACGCCGGCCGTTCGGCGCAGTTGTCGCGTCATCTGTATCCGGCCGTTGCGACGCTGCCACTATCAAGGGGATCGACGGTGAGCGCAGAGTACCCCGAATTAGCGCCTCTTTCGCCGACGTAACTCGGTCTAACGATCGGGAGACGGACAGACCCGCCATCCCCGCCGATGGTGTTATCTCGCTGTCACTCGTAGGCACCTGCATGTTCTCCACCGGACCTGCTATCGCGGCCCGACGAACCGAGACCACCGACGAGGTGGCACGATGAGTCTCCTCGGTCGCATCGGCTTCGCCATCCGCGCGAAACTGAACGCCCTGCTGAACCGGGCCTCGGATCCCTCGGCCGAACTGGACTACTCCTACGAGGAGTTGCGCGACGAACTCCAGCGGGTGACCCGCGGCATCGCCGACGTGACCACCCAGAAGAAGCGACTGGAGATTCACCGCCGCCGACTGCGCGAGAACGTCGAGAAGTACGACGGACAGGCCCGCGAGGCGATGCGACAGGAGCGAGACGACCTCGCGCGCCGTGCGCTGGAGAAGAAACAGACTCACGTCGAGCAGATAACCGACCTCACCGACCAGATAGACAGCCTGCAGGAGACTCAGGACCGCCTCGTGGGCAAGCGCGCGGAACTGTCCAGCCAGATAGAGCAGTTCCGCACGCGCAAGGAGACGATGAAGGCCCGCTACGAGGCCGCCGAGGCGTCGGCCCGCGTCTCCGAGGCCTTCACCGGCGTCGGCGACACGATGGCGGACGTGAACCGGTCCATCGAGCGCGCGACCGAGCGCACCGAACGCATGGAGGCCCGCGCCGCCGCCCTCGAAGAACTGGAGGAGAGCGGTCAACTGGAGTCCGTGCTCGAAGAGGGCGACGACATCGACCGGGAACTAGACCGCATCTCGAACGAACGCGCCGTCGAGTACGAACTGGAGACGCTTCGCGAGGAGATGGAAGCCGACGAGCAGGCCGCGGAGACGGCCGACTGAGACACGCGTCAGTCGTGGTAGGTCGGGGCCGCCGTCTCTACCACGTCGCAGGCCAGCGTCTCGAAGTCGGCCCGTTCGGGCACGACGTCGACGGAGATGCCGGCGTTCTCCGCCGTTTCCTTCGTAGGATTTCCGATGGCACCGACCGTCGCCTCGCGCAGGCCCTCGATAGCCTCGTCGCGGACCCCGCGGTCGGCGGCCGCCGCGAGGAAGTGCCGGACGGTGAGCGAGGACGTAAAGAGCGCGGCGTCCAGTTCGCCGTCGGCGGCGAGTTCGGCGGACTCGCCGGACTCCGGCGGCCGGACGAGGCGGTACAGCACCGTCTCGTGGACGTACGCGCCGGCCGCTTCGAGGCCGTCGGTCAGGACCGGTGAGCCGTGGTCCGAGCGGGCCACCTCGACGCGCGACCCGGCCACCTCGGCTTCCAGCGCCTCGACCAGCCCCGTCGAGGAGTACTCCTCGGGGACGACGGCGACCGTGTAGCCGGCCTCGCGGAGCGCCGCCGCGGTGGCCTCGCCGATGGCACACACCGTCGCCGTGCCGGGGTCCCAGTCTCCGCCAGCGGCGAGTTCGACGCCGGTCTTGCTCGTCAGCACCACGTAGTCGGCGTCCCCGCGTGGCACCCTGTCGGTGGGTTCGACGGCGAGCATCGGGTCGGCGACGGGGTCGGCCCCCAGCGACTCCAGCAGTTCGACGGCCGCCGCCAGTCGCTCGTCGTCGGGGCGGAACGCCGCGACCCGGAGGCGTGGTTCCTCGCGCATCAGGCCCCCTCCAGGAATTCGAGGACGCGGTCACGCTCGCCCGCGACGTCGCCGATGACGGTGATGGCCGGCGGTTCGATACCCTCGCTGTCGCGCACGTCGACGATGGTGTCGAGGGTGCCGGTTGCGACGCGCTGGTCGGGCCACGTCGCTCGCTCGATGAGCGCCACCGGGGTTTCGGGGTCCATCCCCGCCTTCCGGAGTTCGGCGGTGTAGCCCGGCAGTTTCCCGACGCCCATCAGGACGACGATGGTGCCGCCGGTGTCGGCGAGCGCCGCCCAGTCGACGGCCGACTCCTCTTTCGTCGGGTCCTCGTGGCCCGTGACGAAGGAGACCGAGGAGACGTAATCGCGGTGCGTAACGGGAATACCGGCCGCCTCCGGCCCGGCGATGGCGCTGGTGATGCCCGGGACGACTTCGAACGGAATCTCGTTCTGTGCGAGGTGGACCATCTCCTCGCCGCCGCGGCCGAACACCGTCGGGTCGCCGCCCTTCAGGCGGACGACGGTCTTGCCCTCCCGAGCGAGTTCGACCAGCCGGGCGTTCGTGTACTCCTGTGGCGTCCACTCGCCGCCGGCCCGCTTGCCGACGTCCTCTCGTTTCTCCTCGGGAATCTGGCCGAGAATCTCGGGGCCGGGGAGTTTGTCGTGGAGGACGACGTCGGCCGTTTCGAGGAGGCGCTTTGCTTTCACCGTCAGGAGGTCCGGGTCGCCGGGACCCGACCCGACGAGGTAGACTTTGCCGACCGACCCGTCGGCATCGGTCATGCCTCGTCCTCCTCACGAGCGGTTGCGGCGTCGTCGTCGGCCGCGCCGGCGTCCCGTTTGGCCTCGGCGATGAGGTCTGCGGCGCCCCGGTCGGCCAGTTCCGCGGCGAGATCGACGGCGGCGTCGATATGGCGTTCGACGGGGAGGTCACGGCCGACCCGGACTTCCTCGTCGCCGTCCCGGGAGAGGACGCGGACGTTCGTGTGGACGACCCCGCCCTCCAGCGTCGCGTACACGCCGATAGGGGCGACACAGCCACCGCCGAGTTCCGCGAGGATGGTCCGCTCGACGGTCGTCTCGACACGGGTCTGCGGGTCGTCGATGCGGTCGCTGATGTCCGCGGCGAGGTCGCCGTCGACGGCCGTCACCGCGAGCGCACCCTGTCCGGGCGCCGGAACGAACGTATCGAGCGGGAGGTCGCTCGTCCCGACGTGGTGCGTCAGTCCGGCGCGGTCGAGGCCGGCCTTCGCGAGGACGATGGCGTCGTACTCGGTGTCGGGATCCCGCTCCATGGCGCGGCGTTCGAGTTCGGCGAGCCCGTCGAACCACGCCTCCACGTCCTCGTCGTAGGGGAACTCGTAGTCGTCGTCCTCGTCGGACGGGTCGCTTCCCTCCCCGTCCGATTTTTCCGAGGCCCGTTGGGCCTCGCCACCCGCGTGCTCCTTGCGTTCCTGTTCGGCCTCGTGGCGCTCCTGGTGTTCGCGCTGAAGCGACGGCGCCAGCAGTTTCTCGACGCGGGTGTCGACGTTACCCCGGAGCGGTTCGACGGTGAGGTCCGGGCGCTCGGCGAGCAACTGGGCGCGCCGGCGGAGACTCGACGTGCCGACGGTCGCGCCCTCGGGCAGGTCGGCGAGGTCACTCCCGTCGGGAGTCACGAGGACGTCGCCCGGTGCGGCCCGTTCGGGGACGGCGGCGACCACGAGATCGTCGGGTCGCTCCGTCGGCATGTCCTTCATCGAGTGGACCGCCGCGTCCAGTTCCCCCGCGATGACCTTCTCGTCGAGGCTCCGGACGAACGCCCCCGTCTTCCCCAGTCGGTGGATGAGTTCGTCGCGTATCTGGTCGCCCGTGGTCTCGACTTCGGTGAGTTCGACGGAGAGCCGCCGTCCCGAGAGGAGGTCCCGGACCGTCGCCGCCTGTCGCAGCGCGAGGTCCGATCCCCGCGTCGCCAGCTGCAGTGTGTCCGCGCGCGTAGTCATGTGCTACACTTCGATGGGCCGGTGTGAAAAGCACATCACATCCGCTCGCCGGCCTACCACGGCTCGTTCTTCAGGCCGAGCAGGTACGCGATGCCGTTGGTCACGACGTGCAACAGCGGCGTGACGAGGAGGATGGCCACGACCACCGGAAGCGTGAACGTCCGGGCGAACCACGACGGCGCGAGGACGAACGCGCAGAGGAGGGCACCGACGACGAAGTCCAGTTGGTCGAGGCCGGGGAACGCCGCCCCGCGCTCGCGACCGCTCCGCCGTTTGACGAACGACGCGCCGATGTCGCCGAGCATCGCCCCGAAGGCCAGTCCGAGGCCGGCCAGAAGGGGGAATCGCGGGAGCGAGTAGCCGACGACGTCGCTCACGGTCGGCGTCACGGCCGAGAGCGCGAGTGCCAGCGCCGTCCCGGCGAGCGTCCCTGCCAGCGTCCCGCGCCACGTCTTCCCGTCGCCGAGCACTCGACGCCCACCCATCGTCCGACCGCCGTCTATCGGTCGGCCGCCACCGGCCAGTACCGCCGCGTTGTTGGGCACGTAGGCGGGCAACATCGCCCACAGCGCCGTCGCGACGACCCCGAGTATGTCCATATGCTGGCCTATCGGCCCGGTGTCTTAATCGGTGTGGCTCGGCGCGAACGCGTCCTGTAGGGGGTACTGGTCGTGTTTGGTCGGGAAGTGTGTGGTGTCGACAAACTCTCGAACAGCCAGAAACCCCGACTGCTGAACACCGCGCAGGTACCGACGACAACCTTCTTGCCACCGGAGCGGCAAATATTACCTATGTTGCCGCCAGTCGCGAGTCGATTCGTCGCCGGGGAGTCGGCCGCCACGGTCCTCGAACACGCTCGCAAGATGAACGAGTCCGACGTCGGCGTCATCTGCAACCGACTGGGCGAACACTACCACGAGCGAGCGCCCGCCGACGCCGACGCCGCGGCCTACGAGCGACTCGTCGCCGACATCGGTGGCTCGGACCTCCGAGCGTGTGTCTCGGTGAAACCCTCACAACTGGGGCTGTTCGTCGGCGAAGACGTGTTCCGGGAGAACCTCGCTCGGGTGGTCGACGCGGCGGCCGACCACGGCGTGTTCGTCTGGATAGACATGGAGGATCACACGACGACGGACGCCACGCTGGACGCCTTCGAACACCACACCAGAGAGCGGGGCGGCGGCGTCGGCGTCTGTCTGCAGGCGAACCTCCGCCGGACGGCCGAGGACCTCGAACGATTGGCCGACTGTCCCGGGAAGGTGCGGTTGGTCAAGGGCGCCTACGACCCGCCGAAAGACGTCGCGTTCAGGGAGAAGTCTCGGGTGAACGAGGCCTACCGGACCGACGTAGAGTTCATGTTTCGGGAGTTCGACGACGGCATCGCCATCGGGAGCCACGACCCGGCGATGCTGACGCTGGCGGCCGACCTCCACAGCAAGCACGGCACGCCCTACGAGGTGCAGATGCTGATGGGCGTCCGCGAGGACGCCCAGCGGGAACTGGCCGGCGCCTGCGACGTCTGGCAGTACGCGCCCTACGGCGAGAAGTGGCCCGCCTACTTCTGGCGCCGCGTCCGCGAACGGAAGGAGAACGCCCTGTTCGCGCTTCGGGCCATCGCGAGCGGATAGTTTCGAGGGAGCAGCACCAGAAAGGGAAGGGCTGATAATCCGTCGCCGTCTGGAACAGATATGGCCTCCTCCTCGTCGTGGAAGCGGGATTTCGCGAGTGGCCTCATCATCCTGTTGCCGTTCATCGTCACGCTCTACGTCATCGTCTACCTCTATGGCATCCTCGCCTCGGCCGCGTTCTTCATCCCCGCCATCGACTCGCAACTCCTGCAGGATTTCGGCCTCCCGGCGGAGATGGCCACGGTTCGGGCCGTCGAGTTCGCCCGGGTGTTCGTCGCCCTCGTGCTGTTCGTCCTCCTCGTCTTCTCGGTCGGCTACCTGATGCGGACGGCCTTCGGCGACTTCGTCGAGGGGGCCCTCGACGACGCCATGAATCAGGTGCCGGGGCTCCGGGTGGTGTACAACGCCTCGAAGATGGCCGTCGAGACGGCGGTGTCCGGCACCGAAGAACTCCAGACCCCGGTGAAAATCGAGGCCTGGGACGGGATGCGGATGACGGCGTTCAAGACCGGCCAGACGACCGACGACGGCCGGGACGTCCTCTTCTTGCCGACGGCGCCGAACATCACCAGCGGCTACGTCGTCGAAGTCGACCCCGAGGACTACGAAGAGACCGACGAACGCGTCGAGGAAGCGCTCACGCGGATCCTGAGTGCGGGGTTTGGCGACACCCACGAAGGCGAGAGTCCGATTCCGATGGCCGGCGAAGACGACTGAGTATAGTAGCCATTGAAAATCGATGCACACCCGACCGCACGACGGCGGTGCGGTCGGTGTGTGAATCGTTTCAATCGTTACTATAGACGTAGCGGAACCACTCCTCTCGCTCGCCCGACTCGACGAGGTCGAAGAACGCGGTCTGAAGCTCGTCGGTGACCGGGCCCTTGGTGCCCGTGCCGATTTCGTTGTCGTCGACGCTCCGGATGGGCGTCACCTCGGCGGCGGTGCCGGTAAAGAACAGTTCGTCGGCGGTGTACAGTTCGCCCCGCGAGATGGTGGCGTCGTCGTGGACGGTGTAGCCGCGCTCCTCGGCGAGTTCGATGGCGGTCCGGCGGGTGATACCGTCGAGGATGGACTCGGCCAGCCCGGTCGTGTATATCTCGCCGTCGCGGACGAGGAAGATGTTCTCGCCCGGCCCCTCGGCGACGTTGCCCTCCTTGTTGAGGACGATGGCCTCGGTGTAGCCGTTCTCTTTCGCCTCTAGGGAGGCGAGGACGCTGTTGACGTAGGTGCCGGTGGTCTTCGCGTTGGTGGGAATCTGGCTGGACGCGTACTTGCGCCACGAGGAGACGGCGACGTCGACGCCGTCTTCCAGCGCTTCCTCGCCCAGATACGCGCCCCACGGCCAGACGGCCAGTCCGACCTGCACCGGCGACTTGCCGGGGTTCAGGCCGAGCGGTCCGTAGCCGTAGAAGGCGATGGGGCGGATGTAACAGGACTCGAACCCCTCGCGTCGGATGAGTTCCTCAGTCGCCTCGGTGAGTTCCTGCTTCTCGAAGGGAATCTCGATGTCGTAGACCTCAGCAGAGTTGTAGAAGCGGTCTAAGTGTTCCTCCCAGCGGAAGATGGCCGGGCCTTCCCCGGTCTCGTAGCACCGGACGCCCTCGAAGACGCCCGTGCCGTAGTGGAGGGCGTGGGTGAGCAGGTGGACGTTCGCGTCCTCGAAGTCGACGAACTCGCCGTCCATCCACACCTCGTCGACGGCCTCGAACATCTCGGGACGGTCGCTCATGCGATCGCCCCCCGGGTCCCGCGATGACTCGCCTCTGTACCGGCAGGTGCCTCGTCGTGTGTCATATCTACCCCATTGAAGTCCTCGGTTAAGAGTGTTGACGGTCTGTGTCGCCGGTTCACATCCGGGGCCCCAAGACCGCGAAAGCGGCCGCGACGGTCGGGCAGGGGACCGGTATGCCGGAGCCTTACTCGGACTCCGCCGTCGACTCGTTCTCCGGCGTGGGCGTTTCCGTCTCGTCGTCGAATATCCCGACCGGCGTCTCGGTCGGTTCCGCTTGGTCCTCCCCGTCGGGCGTCTCTGTCGGCGGCACCGCCACTGTCTCCGTCGGCGTCGGCGTCTCCGTCGGCGTATCGAACAGCCCGTCCTCCGTCTCGGTCTCCGTCGGCGTCCCGGCGACGACCGACGCGCAGTCCCCGCTGGCAATCGTCAGCGATTGCGTCTGGTTCAGCGTGGTTCGGTTCATCACGCTCGTCCCGTCGACCGTCTCGTTCGAGACGGTTTCCCAGCGCGTGACGGTGCCGTTGTAGTACTGACCCGACAACGCCGCGTCCTCGTTGAACGCCGGGCGCACCGTAATCGTCTCGGTGGCGCTCAGACCGCTGAAGACGCCGCCGTCCGTCGCCGCGTCGCCCCACGTCCAGTCGACGCGGGTCGCACCCGGTTGGACGGTCCAGACGTCGTAGTTGTCAGACGCGTTGTAGTCGTCGTCTCTGACCGTCCACGAACCGTTCTCCGGGAGGCCGGTGATGTCGAACGAGGCCGACCCGCCGGTGGAGTTCGCGTTGCCCTCCTCGCCGTGGACGAACACCAGACTCAGCGTGTCGTCGCTCCTGTCTGCAGTACCGTTCGTGTCCCGGTAGAGGAAGACGACGCTCGTGTTCGCCTGCTGGAACGCCCCCATCCCCTCGGACCCGTACGCGTCGCCGGTCGTGTTGATGTAGGGGTTGGCGGGATACGGGATGCGGTAGTCGTAGAACGTTCGGGCAGACTCGTTGCCGGCGAAGGCGTTCATCGGCGTACACTGCTCGCCCTGCACGGCGACGAAGTCCGCGTTCGCGGTCTGGTTATCGTCCGTCTGATTCACCGCGGTCTGTGCGGCCACGACGCCCGATATCGGGACCAGGACGACGGCGAGAACCACGCCCAGCGTGGCGACCTGTCTGTGCGGAGTGGAGTCCGATGTCATACCGACCAACCCCACGACAGACGGCATTTGTTATAGCGGTCGTAGCGACCCGTAAGGTCGGCTCAGAGAGCGCGGCCACGGTGAAAGCCGGGCTTATCGGAACCGGCGAAAAGCCGGCGTACTCAGGTCAGGTCTGCGAGTAAGCTCGCGCCCTCGACGTACACGAGTCCCTCGCGGTCGGCGTAGGCGCGGGCGGCCGTCGGCGGGAGCGCCGCCCCCGTCTCGTCGTCGAGCATCTCACAGACGACCACGGCCGGTGGCTGGTCGGCGGCGTCGGCCAGCGCGATACCCAGTTCCGTATGTCCCTCGCGGTCGGAAAGCAGGTTCGGGGCGGCCCGGAGCAGGTGGACGTGGCCCGGCGACCGGAACTCGTCGGCGAACCCGTCGGCGTCGGGGGCCGCCGCCGCGTCGGCCAGTTCGCGGATGGTCAGCGAGCGGTCCTCGTCGGTGATGCCGGTGAACGTGTCGCGGTGGTTCACCGTGATGGAGAACGACGAGCGCTCGTCGTAGCCGAGTTCGTGGTCGGCGGCGGTCGGATGGTCGAGTACCTCCTGCATGAACGGCAGTCCAAGCGCGTCGGCCACGGTGTCCGAGAGCGCCACGCAGACGAGACCGCCGGCGTCGTTCCGCAGGCGTGCGACGGCCGCCGGGTCGACAACGCCGGCTGGGTAGACGATGTCCGTCTCGCCTTCCCGGTCGGCGGCGTCGTGGACGAGGACCGGGTCGCCGCGGGCGAAGGCCGCGACGGCGTCGGCGGCGCTGTCGGCGTCCACGGCGCTCTCACTCCGTGACATGGACAGTCACCTCGTCGCCGTCGGCCAGTTCCAGCACGTCACGGAGCTTCTCGGGGGCGATTACCTCCAGTTGCTCCTCGCCGTGGTGGGTCCGTTCGGGGGCGATGATGTGAGCGGGGGCGTACTCGCCGTCGCCGCTGACGACGGAGGCCGGATAACAGTACGCCGGACCGTAGGTGCGCTCGTCGTCCTCCCAGCCCTCGATGGTGACGGGTTCGAGCGCGCCGAGTCGGGCCCGCTTGCGGACGCTCTCCTCGGTGAGTTCGAGGTTCAGCGTCCCCGCGAACGGTTCGTAGTCGAGTCGCTCGATGAACTGCTCCATGTACCCCGGCAGGGTGATGTAGTGTCGCCCCTCGCCCATCCCCGAGGTGACGATGCCGTTCAGGTCGACGCTGGCGTCCGCCTCGAAGATGCGCCGGTAGTCGGCGTACTCGGACTGGAGTCGATGTTCGCCGTCGGCGGTAATCTGGACCTCCTGTCCGTCGCTGACGATGTCCCGGTCGAGCAGGCCGGCGTCGTCGAGGCGTTGGAGGCGTCGCGACGCCGTCTGGTTGGACGCGTCGAGTCGCCCCGCGAGGTCCGCACAGGAGACTTTCGTCCGCTCGTCGAGGGCGCCGTCGAGCGCGAGCAGTTTGAGGGTCGCGAGCTCGTCCCGCCCGACGGCCCGTCCCGATGATTCAGCCATACACCGGATTACGGAGTCGTCCCGGATAAGCATACCGAAGGTGGAATGCATTCCAATATTGGAACGCGAAGGAACGAGTGAACGGTTGTCGCGTGGGCCGACAGCGTGTGATTCGTGGTTCGGGGGTGTCAACCTTCCGCCGCATATCTTCGCCCCTTTTTCAGGCCCGACTCGCACCGTCGAGGCGCGCCCAGTGCCATCGTGTAGCGCCAGTGTCCGAAGTTTGCGATAATAACCCCCATACGTCCCGAAATATCGGGTTTCTAAGACCCCACTCCCGGCATATACATCCATATTTCGCAGTTATAGCTACTGATTCTCCCCATTCACCAACAACAATATATCTCCTATCCACATATGTCGAGATTGTCCCATCTAGTTCGTTGACTCGCGCCAATCCGGCAGCAGTCTCGGCACTATCGCCGACAGCATCGCTACTTTTCTTTGTGTCTGCTCCATCGCGTCCGCCAGCACGGGCGCGAGGGCTGCAAACAGCGCCCAGACGTAGAGCGGAACCGGCGCCGTCCCGAGGACGCCGGGTCGCCGGGTGGGAGAGGACAGCGACTGGAAGCCACCGCGACAGCACCGGCTACCGCACCGATACGCGCGACCTACGGTAACATACGTACGTTCGTTAGCACCGGATAAGCGGACGCTACTCGGGCCGCTCGGACGGGCGGGGCAGGCGACGCCTCACTCGTACTCCAGTCGTTCGAGGACGTACCGGTAGGTCCGTCGGTCCGTCTTGACGACGAGTCGGTACCCCTCGGCCGTTCGTTCGAGCCTGTCGAAGTGGTGACCGAGGTTCCCCGGGTTCAGCGACGCCGACGACCCTTCGAGGCCGAAGAAGAGGATCGCCCGCTGATGTCGCACGTCGTCGGCCTGTTCTGCCTCGACTGCGAGCAGTTCCCCGTCGTTCCGGACGTCGGCGCCGCCGGTGAGCGTCCACGTGTGATCGAGGTAGCGCACCTGCTTGTCGCCGAGTTCCGCCAGTTCTGCGTCGGCCATGCCCGTTCGTTCGCCGGCCTGTCACATCGTTGTTTCGGCGGCGAGCGTGGACGGGCCGACGCGCCGCATCACCCGAACAGTCTTCCCAGAGACCGAGCGCGATATCCGGTCCGAATCCCAGCGTCTCCCCACAGTTCGAGAGAGGTTGCGGTTCGATATCTGGGTATGAATCAGTATATGGAGAACGCACGCAGAGATTCGCGAGATCGGCCGGTAGACGTAGGCAGTTCAGGTTCGGTCACTCGTATCTAGTACTCGACGTGCGAGTCTCGCTCCCAGAACTCGCTCGACTTCTCCAGTTTCGGTACCCACGTCTGTTCGTCCTCGGCGAGCATCGCCACGCGGGACTCCTCGACTTCCTTCAGCACGTCGTGGTCGGGGAGGAACGCTTGCATCTCCTCGGTGAACGCGCGGACGTCTTCGTGGCTGGGCATCGAGTCGCGGTCGAGTCGCCCCCGGGAGTGACCGACGTGCATGTACGCCTTCATCTCCACGAAGTCGACGTCCGCCCGGTCGCACATCGCCGCGTACCACTCGGGGTGATGCATGTTGTGACCCTTTACGAGCGTCGTCCTGACGACCGTCCGGGTGTCGTCCTTCCCGGCGAGGACGTCCAGCGTGTCGACGAGCGAGTCCCACGCGTCGTCCTCGACGGCCTTCACCGTCGCGTCGAACGTCTGCCGGTCCGCGGCGTCGACGGAGACGTACAGTTGGGTCGGGTCACACTCGGCGAGCATCTCCGGGTTGGTGCCGTTCGAGACGAGGAACGTCGTGATGTCGCGGTCGTGAAACTCCTCGATGAGTTCGGGCAGGTAGGGGTACAGCGTCGGTTCGCCGTCGAGCGAGATGGCGACGTGGCGCGGTTCCATCGCCTGTTCGAAGACGTCTCGTGGGACGTTCTCGTTGCCGCCGAAGCCGGAGAGGAGCCGTTTCTGGAGTTCGACGGAGGCGTCGGCGACGGCCGCCGGGTCGTCCCATTCGACGTCGCCCAGTTCGTAGGCGTGGCCGGCGTGGTCTCGCCAGCAGAAGACACAGCGCTCGTTGCACTTGACCACGGGCGTCATCTGGATACAGCGGTGGGACTCGATACCGTAGAAGATGTACTTATAGCACTTCCCGTCGCCCTGAATGGCGTTCTTCGTCCACCCGCAGGTTTGGGCGGCCGTGTGATTCTCGCTGTGGTAGGCCGGGTCGGAGACCTGTTTCGGCCCGTCGTCGGACTCGCTCATTGCCCGCTAGGCTATCGCGGACACGCAAAAGCCGTGTGGTCACTCCGGACGCGACGGCCCTCGAACGCGAGCGGTCGCTCAGCCGTCGTACTCGGCGTCGGGGACGACGACGACTTTCCCGAAGCCCTCTCGTTCCTCTAGTAACTCGTGGCCTCGCGCTATCTCGCTCATCGGGAGCACCGCGCGAATACGCGGTTCGAAGGTGCCGTCCCACACCAGCGGCAGCACTTGGTCTATCTCGCCCGGGTTCCCCATCGTCGACCCCATGACGTCCAGTTGCTTCCAGAAGATGCGAGAGATGTTCGTCTCCGGCGTCGGGCCGGCGGTCGCCCCACAGGTGACGATGCGCCCGCCTTTGACCGCCGCGTCCATGTTGTCCGTCCAGTTGTCGCCGCCGACGTGGTCGATTATCACGTCCACGCCCCGGCCGTCGGTCCGGTCGTGGACGGCGTCGACGAAGTCCGCCGCCTCGTAGTTGATGGCGTAGTCGGCGCCGATGTCGCGGGCGTACGCCAGTTTCTCCTCGCTGGAGGCCGTCGCGTACACCGTCGCGCCGGCGTGGGCGGCGATCTGGACCGCGGCGTGGCCGACGCCGCCGGAGGCCCCCTGCACGAGGACGTGGTCGCTCTGGGACACTTCCGCGCGGGTTTCGAGCATGCGCCACGCCGTCTGGAAGACGAGGGGTGTCGCGGCCGCCGTCTCCCAGTCGACGCCCTCCGGGAGGGACACGAGGTTCGCCTCGGCGACGGCGGTCAGTTCGGAGTGGACCCCGCGCGTGTGCTCGCCGATTATCTTGAACTCGTCACAGCGGGTCTCGTCACCTCGTCGACAGAACTCGCACTCGCCACAATACACCGAGGGGTACACCGCGACGCGGTCGCCCGCCTCGAACCGCGTGACTCGGTCGCCGACCTCACGAACGACGCCCGCGGCGTCGCTCCCGGGGATGTGTGGGAACGACGGCGGCGTCGGCAAACCCCGGCGAGTCCAGACGTCGAGGTGATTCAGGCCGGCGGCCTTCACCTCGACGAGCACCTCGTCGCTCCCGATCCCCGGGGCTGGCTGTTCGCCGTACTGCAAGACGTCGGTCGAACCGGTCTCCTCGTAGAAGATGGCGTTCATGCGTCTGTTAATGTCTACCACACTACTTAATTCACCCGTCTCCAGTTCGGTCTGTCACAGCCGCGGCACAGATTGGGAATTCGATCACAGATGGCGATATGTGAATCCTGATCTCGGGCGTGTCGTCCCATCCACCGCGTATCTGTCGCCATATTTCGGCCCAGATAGCATAGATGCAGATATATGGACGCGTATTTCGATATCTACTATCGTGTTGGCGCTTTTAGTCCGAGATTGCCCAGGCTATCTCGCATATTCTTCCCCTCTGGACAGCGTCGGGGTATCGACGAGCAATGCCGCGGCCGGGGAAACACATTTGTCGGACGGCATCCTCGTCGGGAGCATGGCGGAACGAGCCACCCGTATGGAGGAGCCACTGGCGGGCCAGACAGCCGTAATCACCGGTGCGAGTTCCGGTATCGGGGCCGCGACGGCGCGCGTCCTCGCCGAGGACGGCGCGGACCTGACTATCGCCGCGCGGCGCGAGGAGCGACTGGCGTCGCTGGCCGAGGAGATACGCGAGGCGACGGACGCAGACGTCGCCGTCGTCCCGACGGACGTCACCGACGCAGCGGCCGTCTCGGCGCTCGTGGAAGCCACCGTCGACCGCTTTGGCGGTCTCGACATCGCGGTGTGTAACGCCGGCCTCGCCATCGACGAACCCGTCAGCGAACTCACCGACGAGGAGTACCGGACGATGACCGGCGTCAACGTCGACGGGATGTTCTACACCGCCCGCGAGTCGATTCCGCACCTCGTCGACTCGGAGGGCCACCTCGTCTTCCTCGGGAGCATGTCCGGGAACCACCCACGACCGGCCAATCCGGTGTACGCCGCGACGAAGTGGTGGACGAAGGGCTTCGCTATCAGCCTGCAGGCCAGCATCGGCGAGGAGGGCGTCGCCGTCTCGTGTATCAATCCGACGGAGGTACGCACGGAGTTCGGGTCCGAGAGCGGTACCCCCTCCGAGGAGGCGTTCGAACCCGGGAGCGTGACCGAACCGATCGAAGTCGCCGACGCCATCGCCTACGCCGTCCGCCAACAGCCACCGAACTCGGTGACGTCGCTGGACCTGTATCGACGGGACAAGCTCTCGCACTTCTGAATCGGTGGTCGACGGGCGCTCGGATACGTCAGTCCAGCGCCACCGGGCCGCCCTCGCTCGCGCTCTCGTAGATAGCGTCGATGACTTCCATGATGGCGACGCTCTCGGTGCGGTCGACCCGCGGCGTCTCGCCGCGTTCGACGCAGTCGGCGAAGTGCTCGACCTCCAGCGTGTAGTGGTCCGTCGGGTCGAAGCGTTCGGTGACCTGCCGGTCGTCGACGCCGTAGGTCAGTTCGACGGCGGTATCGGGGCTGATGTCGAAGGTCGGTTCGGCCGTGAGCCACCCGTCCGTGGTCTCGACGCGGTAGTACTGCGTGAGCGGCGTCTCGAACCCGGACTGGACGCGGGCCGTCGCGCCGTCGGCGTACTCCAGAATGCCCGCCATCTCGGTGTCGACACCGCAGTCACGGCGGTCGTTGGTCACGCCGTACACGCGGTCGGGGTCGCCGAGGAACAACCGTGCAGCGCTGACGGCGTAGCAGCCGACGTCCATGATGCTCCCGCCGTCCAGCGCCGGATCCAGTCGGATGTCCTCGGCCCCGTCGGGCATCCGGAAGGTGAACGTCGACGTGACGTTGCGGACCTCGCCCAGTTCCGAGGAGACGACCTCGACCG
This sequence comes from Haloarcula sp. S1AR25-4, assembly GCF_031624555.1. NCBI lineage: Archaea > Methanobacteriati > Methanobacteriota > Halobacteria > Halobacteriales > Haloarculaceae > Haloarcula > Haloarcula sp. S1AR25-4. The sequence continues at coordinate 803,098 of NZ_JAMQOR010000002.1, forward strand.
CTCGCTCCGTCACCGGGTGAAAGCGGTACATGAACCCCTCCATCAGGGTGACGCCACGCTCTTTGCAGTAGTCGAACACCGCCGCCGTCTCCGCGGCGCTCGCGGTGAGTGGTTTCTCACAGAGGACGTGCAAGCCGGCGTCGGCGGCCCGCCGAATCCACTCGGCGTGGAGGCCGTTCGGCAGCGGGACGTACACCGCGTCGAGGTCCTCGTCGTCGAGCAACGCCTCGTATCCCTCGTAGGCCGCCGGGATATCGAACCGGTCTGCGACCGTCTGTGCCCGAGCGCCGTCCCGCGAGGCGATAGCGCCGACCTCGTGGTCGCTCTTGTCGATGCCGGGAATCACGGAACCGGTCCCGATGTCGGCCGTGCTGAGGATGCCAAATCGCATACTCGAAGAGCGAGCGACGAGAGAATAAAACTGGTGGTCTGTCGAACCGACCCGGCATCGGCAACTGCAAACCACCGTCGGGACGCGGTCGCCGTGGCGGTCGTCTACCGCCGCACGTTCCGGGACGAGTGTTCAGCTACGGTGAACGAATCTCCTAACCGATGTACGTCTGTTATCCCGGACGACTGACTGGTTCTCGTCGCTCCGGCGGACGTTTGTCCGTCGAGACAGCGTATTCCGTCCGTATTGGAAGTTTCGTATCGGCACGAGACACACGAACGCCCGACCGCGATCCGTTCGGTCATAGTGAACGGCCACGGCACGATCTCGGCGCTCGCTTCGGTCTCTCGGGACCGACGCGCCGCGGTTACGAATACGTGAAGTTGAGTTCGATGACGTTCGCGACTTCGAGGACTCGCTGTGGGAGTTCCTCCCTGAACCGCTCGCCGCGGAACCGGTTTGTCGGGCCGGCGACGCTGATGGCGCCGATGATGTCGTCGCTGTTGTCGAGCACCGGTGCGGCGACACAGCGGAGACCGTTGAGACGCTCTTCGTCGTCGAACGCGACGCCGCGCTCCCGGACGGCTTCGAGCGTCTCGTCCAGTTCCGCGCGGGTGCTGATGGACTGCTCGGTGTTCTCCGCCAGTCCGTGTCGGTCGACGATTTCGTCGACGCGCTCCCCCGGGAGATACGCGAGAATCGCCTTCCCCAGCGCGGTCGTATGAAGCGGTACGCGCGTCCCGACGTGTGCTTTCACGCGGACCGCCTGCTCGCCGTAGGCCCGATAGAGGTACGAGCCACGGCCGTGTTCCTCGACGAGGACGTTCGCGAGTTCGCCCGTCTCGTCGGCGAGGCGGTCGACCTCCGGCTTCGCTATCTGAAACAGTTTCCGCTCGTGACGCGAGTACGCGCCCAGCTCCAGAAACCGCAGTCCGACCCGGTACTCGTTGTCGTCCTTGACGATGTACTCCTCCTGTTCGAGCGTGCTCAGATAGTTGTGGACCGTACTCTTCGGCAGGTCCAGGTGACGAGCGAGTTCCGTCACGCGGGCACCCCCGAGCTCTTTCAGTCCGTTCAGGATTTCGAACGTCGTGCCGACTGATTTGACCGGGTTTTGGGCTGTACTCACCATAGTCGTAGCACGAAGTATACGCACAAAACAGTTGCTCGTTTTGTCGAGTCGTCTGGGAGCGGAAATAATGTCCTGCGGTCGTTACAACTCGACGACGTCGCCACTCTCGGCCGCCTGATGGATGGCACGGACGATTCGCATATCCTGCAGTCCGTGCCGGCCGTCGGCGACGACCGGCTCCCCGGTGAGCACGCGGTCCGCGAAGAAGTCGAACTCCTCGCGCATCTCACGCTGGGAGTCGAACGCCTCGTGTGAGACGGTGGCCGTCACGTCGCCGCGGGACAGATGCATCGTACACTCGCCGTGGAACGCCGGGCGGAGGTCTATCTGGCCCTCGGTGCCCGTAATCTTCAGTTGCGTGTCTTCGTGGGCGCGTTGACTGTCGGTGGTGACCATCTTCACGCCGCCCTCCAGCGTGAGCAGTGCCCCGGACCGCTCGTCGGGGACGGCGTCGAACGCCTCGTGGTGGGAACTCATCTGTGACTGGACGGCGACCGGGTCCCGGTCTAAGATGAACCGCGTCGTGTTCAGCGAGTAGATGCCGAGGTCCATCACCGACGTGCCGTACCCCGAGCGGTCCGGGTCGAGTCGCCACTGGTCGTGGTCGGGAATCATCTCCAGCAACGGCTGGCTGTTGTTGCCGTAGACGGACACCGGGTCGCCGACGAACCCGTCCTGTACCAACTCCTTCGCCCGTCTGACGGCGGGGTCGGTCTGCATCCGGTAGGCGATCATCAGCGGCACGTCGGCGCTCTCGGCGGCCTCGACCATCTGCTCGGCCCGTTCGACCGTCGACTCCATGGGCTTCTCACAGAGGACGGCCTTGCCGTGTTCGGCGGCGCTCTCGACGTACTCGAGGTGGTAGGCGTTGGGCGTCCCGACGTAGACGGCGTCGTAGGCGTCGGTCGCGGCGCCGTCGTGGAACTCCTCGTAGCTGATGCCGTGGTCGACGTCGTTTTCGGCCGCCAACCGCTCGGCTTTCTCGGTCGAACTGCTCACGAACGTCGTCACCTCGCCGAGGTCGGAGTGCTGGATGGCGGGCAGGGCGACGTCGATGGTCCACCAGCCGAGGCCGAGAAGCGCGTATCGGACGGTGCCCTCCGTGGTCGTCTGCCAGTCGCGGTCGTCGTAGCTGTCGAGCCAGTCTTTCATCGCGTACTGGTACCGACGACTGTGAGTAAAATCTTCGGATAGCTATCAGCGGACGGACTAATCGCCGTGCGGACGCCGTCACGCGTACAGTTCGGAGACGTCGAACACCGGCTTGCAGGTCTCGCCCGCGACGAACGCCTCGAAGGCCTCCTCGGCGTCGAGAAGCGAAAAGCGGTCGTCGATGAACGTCTCGGCGTCCACGTCGCCGCTGTCGATGAGCCTGAGCGAGCGGTCGAAGTCATCGTACATCGACGCGTAGGAACACTGGAGGTCTATCTCCGACCGCACCAGCGGGGAGTACGGCATCGTCGTCTCGCCGGTCTGGCCGATGAGAACTATCTGCCCGCCCTTTCGCACCTCGTCGACGGCGGCGGGGAGCCCAGAGGGGTGGCCGGTCGTGTCGAACACCACGTCGTAGCCGACGCCGTCGGTGATCGCTTCCCGGCGCGCCTCGACGTCGTCCTCGGCGACGTTGAGAGTCTCGAAGCCGAGGTCCTCGGCCAGCGGGAGGCGGTACGCGGCGTCCTGCCCGACGCCGGAGACGAGTACCTCGCCGCCCTGTGCGTCGGCGATCTGTGCCGTGAGGAGACCGATCGGCCCCGGCCCCTCCACGAGGACGCGGTCGCCCGCCGTCACCCGCGAGTTCTCGATGACGGCGCGGGCGGCGATACTCGTCGGTTCGACCATCGCGGCGTGTTGCTGGTCGACGGCGTCGGGCACGGGATGGAGCGCGTCCTCCGGGACGGCGACGAACTGCTCGTAGGCCCCGTCGTGGTCGACACCCGTGATGACCGCGTTCTGGCAGACGTTCGACTCCCCGATTTCACACTGGTAGCAGTCGCCACAGCCCCGAATCGGCCGCTCGACGACGCGGTCGCCGACCGCGAACTTCGTGACGTTCTCGCCGACTTCGACGATGCGCCCCGAGTACTCGTGGCCGATGACCGTCGGGAGGGCCATCCGCTCGAACGCCGACTCGAACTCGTAGATGCCGGCGTCACTCCCACAGAGGCCGGCGTAATCGACCTCGACGAGCGCCTCGTCAGGGGCCGGTTCTGGCCGCTCTCGGTCGACGAACTCCATGGCACCGTGACTACGGCTGACTTTCGCGAGTCCTCGCATACGTTTCGGCAGTCGACGGAGAGTATTAATTCTATGGTTGTCGGCGAGGCGCCGTTCGGTGGTTCAGATGCGATGCCGCGTACTCGGATTCGTCGCGACGCTATCGCACCCAGACACGTACCCACCCACCCTCCACAAACGTCAAATAGGCACGCACAGACAGACCGAGTATGGGTTCGTACGACCACACGCCAGTGACAGTCGCGGACAAGCGAGCCGTCGTCGTCGGCGGCACGAGCGGTATCGGGCAGGCCATCGCCGAGGGGTTCGCCGCGGAAGGGGCCGACGTCGTTGCCACCAGTCGCCGCGAGAGCGCCGTCGAGGAGACGGCAGACATCATCGAGGAGTACGGCGTCGACACCGCTCGGGTGACGTGTGACGTCACGGAGATGGAGACGCTCGAAGCGGTCCGAGAGACGGCCGTCGAGGAACTGGGCGGCGTCGACGTCGTCGTCGCCTCGCAGGGCGCTATCTCCCGCGAGACGGTCCGGGACATCAGCGACGAGGACTGGGACTTCGTGACCGACGTGGCCCTAGACGGCGTCCGCAGGGTCACACAGGCGATGGTCCCGGCGATGGACGACGGCGGCGCCATCGTCAACATCTCCTCGCTGGCCGCCCGACTCGCCATGGCCGACCTGCCGGCCTACGCGGCGGCGAAGGGCGGCGTGGAGGCGTTCACCCGCGCGTCGGCGAAGGAACTCGCGCCGGAGATTCGCGTCAACGCCATCGCGCCCGGGTTCGTCATCACGCCGCAGAACGCCGAGACGTACGCGGAGGGGACCGAGAAGCGGGCGAAGATCGACGAGCGAGCGCCGCTCGGTCGGGTCGCCGACCGCGAGGAGATGGTCGGCGCGGCCGTCTATCTGGCGAGCGACGCCGCCTCCTACGTCACCGGCGAAGTGCTCACCGTCGACGGCGGATTCGCCGACAGCGCGCTCTGAGGTGTCGACTGCACACGAGGAAAACCGCGTCGACGCGAACTTACAGGCGGAGCGCCTGCGCGTCGAGTTCCAGTTGCCGGGTGTGGAGCGCCTCGCCGGTGGCCGTATCGAAGACGTGTATCGTCTCCTCGGGGAGGTGGACGGTGACGGACTCGTTTTCCTCGATCTCTCGCAGCCCCTCGGTGATGGCGACGAGGTCCTCCGTCCCCGTCGTCTCGCCGGGGAACTCTAAGTGGACGACGTTCTCGTTGCCCATCGGTTCGACGACGGTGGCCGTCATCTCGAACTCGCGTGCGGGGTCACTGCCGTCGCCCGCCGCGAGAATCTCGACGTCCTCCGGCCGCACCCCGAGGATGACGTCCTCGGCGTCCCCGACGGCGTCGGCGATGGTCTCGGTGAAGGGGTACTCGATACGGTCGGTGACGAACGACGACCCCTCGCGTCGGCCCGAGAGGAAGTTCATCGACGGTTCGCCGATGAACTCGGCGACGAAGAGGTTCTCGGGAGCGTGGTACAGTTCCAGCGGCGGGCCGACCTGCTGGAGGCGGCCGTCGTTCATCACGGCGATGCGGTCCGCCATCGTCATCGCTTCGGTCTGGTCGTGCGTGACGTACACCGTCGTGACGCCGAGTTGCTCCTGTAGTTGCTGGAGTTCGGTCCGCATCTCCGCCCGCAGTTTCGCGTCCAGATTCGACAGCGGTTCGTCCATCAGGAACACTTCCGGGTCACGCACGATAGCACGGCCGAGTGCGACGCGCTGTTGCTGGCCGCCCGATAACTGACCGGGCTTGCGATCGAGCAGGTCCGAGATGCCCATCATCGACGCGACTTCGGTGACGCGCTCGTCGATGTCGGTGTCGGCGAGGTCGGTCGACTCCTCCAGCCCGAACGACATGTTCCGCCGGGCGGTGAGGTGGGGGTACAGCGCGTAGGACTGAAACACCATCGCGATGTCCCGGTCCTGCGTACGCACGTCGTTCAACACTGTCTCGCCGAGTCTGATCTCGCCGTCGGTGATGGTCTCCAGTCCGGCGATCATCCGCAGCGTGGTCGACTTCCCACACCCGGAGGGGCCGACCAGTACGAGGAACTCGCCGTCTCGAATCTCGACCGAGACGTCGTCGACGGCGACGATTTCGTCCTCGCCGTCCTCGAACACCTTCGTGACGTGTTCGAGTGCTAAGTGGGCCATTATACGTTCGTCACCTCCGCTTCCGGCCCGATGCGGCGGTTGTGCAAGGCGTCACCGCTCTCCCCATCGAAGACGTGGACGTGACTCGGGTCGATGGTGACGACGACTTCGGACCCCTGCTCGAAGATGTCGGTGCCGCCGGTCAGCGCGTGCAGCAGGTCCGATTCGCTGGTGTCTCCCGGATGATTCAGGTGGACGACGTTCTGGTCGCCGTGCGGTTCGATGACGGAGACGTGCATCACGAACTCGTAGTCGCCGAGGTCGGACTCGTCGACCCCGTCGGCCGTCTCGACGGCGACGTCTTCGGGCCGAACCCCGAGGACGACGTCGTCGGCACCGTCGACAGCGTCCCGGATGGTGGCGTCGAACGGGTACTCGACGTACGTGCCGACGAACCGGTCGCCCTCGTTTCGCCCCTCGACGAAGTTCATCATCGGTTCGCCGATGAACCCCGCGACGAAGCGGTTCTCGGGGGCGTGGTACAGTTCCAGCGGCGGGCCGACCTGCTGGAGGCGGCCGTCGTTCATCACGGCGACGCGGTCGGACATGGTCATCGCTTCGGTCTGGTTGTGTGTGACGTACACCGTCGTCACGTCGAATCGGTGCTGGAGTTGCTGGAGTTCGGTTCGCATCTCCGCCCGCAGTTTCGCGTCCAGATTCGACAGCGGTTCGTCCATCAGGAACACTTCCGGGTCACGGACGATGGCCCGCCCCAGCGCGACGCGCTGTTGTTGCCCGCCGGATAGCTCGTCGGGCTTTCGGTCCAGCAGTTCGCTGATGCCGAGCGTCTCGGCTATCTCCTCGACGCGGGCCTCTCGCTCCGCTTTCGTGTACCCCTCCTCCTCTTCGAGGCCGAAGCGCATGTTCGCCCGGACGGTCATGTGGGGGTACAGCGCGTAGTCCTGAAACACCATCGCGATGTCCCGGTTCTGTGGCACGCGGTAGTTCATGTGGTCACCGGCGATGTAGATGTCGCCGGCCGTCGGCGTCTCTAGCCCCGCGAGACAGCGCAGGGTCGTCGACTTCCCACAGCCCGAGGGGCCGACCAGCACGAGGAACTCGCTGTCGGCGATGTCGAGCGAGAGGTCGTCGACTGCCGTCGTCTCTCCGAACCGTTTCGTCAGGTTCTCGATGTTGATTGCGCCCATCGTTATCCACCTCCGGTCCGCAGGCCCTTCGCAAATTGCTCCGCGAAGGCGACGTAGATGATGAGGGTCGGAATCGCCGCGAGGAACGCCGCGGACATGCGGATTCCGAAGTCGATACCGGACGTCGAGGCGCCGACGGCCGGCAGGATGAGCGTCACGACGGCCTCCGGCGTGTCAGAGCCAGTGATCAGCGTGAACGCAAAGAGGAACTCGTTGTATATCTGGGTGAACTGATAGATGAACACGACGCCGAACATCGGCTTCGAGATCGGCAACACGATGCGGCGGTATATCTTCGAGACGGACGCCCCGTCTATCTTCGCGGCCTCGACGAGCGAACTCGGGAGGCTCTGGTAGTACGAGCGAAACAGGATCGTACAGATGGGTATCCCGTACGCGATGTGGGTGATGATGAGCGGGACGAGGTTCGAGTGGTAGTCCTGGAGGTACGGGAGCGTCTCGAACGTCGGCGCCAGCATCGACGCGAGCGGGAAGATGTTGTTCCAGAAACGCGCGAGCGGCACCAGCACCGCCTGGTACGGCAGGAAGATGCCGACGAGGAACAGTATCAGGAACGCCATCTGGCCGCGCCAGCGAACCATCGTGAGGCCGTAGGCGGCCATGCTCCCGAACAGGACGCTCCCGATGGTGGCGGGAATCGCCATGAACAGGGAGTTGAAGAACGCGCCCGAGAGCTGTTCGAGCGCGAACTGGAGGTTGCCCCACGTGAACCCCTCGCCGGTCGGTGGCGCCAGTGGAATCGTGCGGGCGACGGCCTCGTTGGTCTTCAGCGCGGTCATGATGCCGGTCTCCAGGGGTGCGAGGAAGAACCCGATGAAGAGGATGACCAGCACGTACTGTCCGATTCGGGCGAGGTTTACGTCCTCGACGAGCGATGCGACGTCGATGTTGGTGTCGGGCGTTGACTGTGACATCTTAGAGGCTCCCCTGTCTGTACTGGTAGTAGAGGTACGGCGCGATGACGCCAAGCGCGAGGACCATCAGGTACGTCGCGATGGTCGCCGCGTAGGCCCACTTGCCGAACTTGAACGCCTGCCGAACCATCAGCGTCGCCAGGATGTCCGTCCCGTTGGGCGGTCGGTAGCGGCCGGTCAGTGCATACAGGAAGGTGAAGGCCTTCAGCGCGAACACCATCAGGACGACGGCCGCGCTGACCGACGACTCCTTCAGTTGCGGGATGATGATGCGCAGGTAGGTCTTTGCCGTGCTCGCGCCGTCCACGCGGGCGGCCTCGAACTGGTCGTCGGGGAGCGACCGCAGGCCGGCCAGATAGACGACCATCGTGTAGCCGCTGAACTGCCAGATGAGCGCGAAGATGATCGACCCGAGCGCAATCGACGGGTTCCCTATCCAGTCGACGGGTTGGAACCCGAAGGCCGTCACGATGATGTTCAGCAGGCCGTTGTTGTTGTTGAACATCCAGAGCCACAGCTGGGCCGTAACGACGAACGAGAGACTCATCGGCAGTAAGTAGATGGTCTGTACCTTGTCGTCGTACCGAATCCCCTGATCGATGAGTACCGCGAGGAACAGGCCGAGAACGAGGCAAATCGTCGTGAACGTGACGAGGAGTACCAGGTTGTTCTGGGTGGCCTGCAGGAACGCGTTGCTCCCGAGTACCTGCGTGTACATCTCGAGGTCCAGATTGCCCGGACTGTAGTCCGGCGGCGTCAGTCCCCGCGCGTCGGTCAGCGATATCGCGATGTTGAACCCCATCCCGCCGTAGACGGCGACGCCCATGACGAGGAACGGAATCCCCCAGAAGGGCGAGGACCGCACGAAGTCACTGTTGAGGAAGTATCGCAACTTCGTCTCCCAGTCGACCTCCTCGGTCGGGGTTGTGGTTGCCTCTGCCGTTTCGTGGGTGTCCATAGATAGTGTGATTTCGTTCCGGTATAATAAAATGTGTAGTTCGTCGATCCCGTTACTGGGACACGGCGTCTAGCAGTCCGTCGGCCGCCGACTGCACGTCGTAGGGCCCCATCATGTTCTCGCTCATCGCCGTCTTGCAGGCACCCATCTGCTCGGGCGGGACGGCGAGGCCGTGTGCGATGGTGGGCGGGTACCGCTCGGAACTTGTCAGGTCCTCGTAGGTCAGGCCGATGAAGTCGCCGAGTTCGCCCGGGTCGATGTCGGTCCGGAGCGGGACGGAGCCTTTCAGGTTGTTGAACGCGATCTGGGCTTTCTTGGTCCCGACGAACTTCTGCCACGCGATGGTCTCGTCCTCGCTCGGGTTGTTCGCCGGCGCGACGATGGCGTCGATGTGGTAGCCGTAGGTACCCTCGGTTCCGGGGAACGGAATCCAGTCCCAGTGCTCCTTGTAGTTGAACGAGTCGTCGACGCGGAACTGACCCGCCAGCCAGTTGCCCTGATGCATGCAGGCGACTTCGCCGTTGATCATCTTCCCGCCGACGTCGGTGAAACTCACCGACGAGGCGTCGTCGGTGATGTAGTTCTGCTGAATCTCCTTGACGACGTTCAGCGACTCGACGATGGCCTGCCGGTCACCGTTGCCCTCGATGAAGTTCATGTAGGCGTCGACGCCGGCCTGACCCTGGAGGACCTGCGCCCACAGTTGGAGGACGGTCCACGGTGCGACCATCGCCTGTCCCATGGGCGTGACGTCCGTCTCCGTCTTGATGGCGTCGAGCGCGCTCAGCAGCGAGTCGATGTCGTCGAGGCTCGACGCGTCTACGCCCGCCTCCTCGAAGGCCGAGATGTTGTAGAACAGGTTGTTCATCCGGTGAGAGCCGAGGGGAACCGAGGACATCTTGCCGTTGAACGTACAGAGTTCGACGGCGCGGTCCTGCATCACGTCTTTGTACCCTTCGGGGTCCCAGACGGACGATTCGAGGTCCATCAGGTGGCCCCGGTAGCGTTCGAGGTTGTTCCCCGGCCAGTTCGCGAAGGAACTCATCGGGTTGTTGTTGACCATCCGGCGCAGAATCGTCGCGTTGAGGTTGACGTTCGCGCTCGCTCCGACGGCCTGGAACTGCGTGTCCATGTCGGGATATTCGCTCTCGAACTCCTCTATGAGCGCTGTAATCGCGGCTTCACCGTCACCACCGGCCCAACCGTGGAGGACTTCGAGCGTCTCGTCCCACTGCCCGCCACCCCCGGAACCGTCGCTCCCGTCGCTCCCGCCGTCACCGCCACCGTCGCTCCCGTCGCTTCCACCGTCGCTCCCGCCGTCGCCGGAACACCCGGCGATACCGAATGCGGCCCCAGTACTCAGCGCAGCGAGGTATCTTCGCCTGTCCATTGCCGAATCGAGTTTGTCATTATCAGCCATACGGTTTAGAGCGATTATCTATGAGAACATAAAACTGTCGGCGATTCAGCCCGCAGAACGGGTCATCCCCGACTTCCGACCGGTATCGGAGGGACACCCACAGCAGACGCTTTCGGGACCGTCGCCGACCGCGACCGTCCGCTCACGCCTCGTCGAACAGTTCCTCTCCCTCCGCCAGATGCGCTTCGACGGCGTCGAAGTCGAGCGTGAGGCCCAGACCGGGGCGCTCGGGGATGTCCATGTAGCCATCGACGATGAGGTCGTCTTCCTCGACGAGGTCTTCCCACCAGCCGAGTTCGTAGGAGTGGTACTCGACGGCGAGCGCGTTCGGGATGGCCGCACCCACGTGAGCGCTCGCCATCGTCCCGATGGGTGAGGAGACGTTGTGCATCGCCACCGGAATGTAGAACACGTCCGCCAGCGTCGCGATCTTCGCCGTCTCTCGCATCCCGCCGACCTTCGGACAGTCCGGCGCGACGATGTCGACGCCCCCCTCGGTGATGAGGCGGCGCTGACCGTGCGTGCGGTAGACGTTCTCGCCGGCCGCGATGGGCGTGCCCGTCGACTGGGTGACCTCGCGCTGGACGTCGTGGTTCTCCGGCGGTACCGGGTCTTCGAGCCACCACACGTCGTACTGTTCGAGTTCGCGCGCGAGGCGCTTTGCGCTGCCGCTGGCAAACGCCCAGTGACAGTCGAAGGCGGCGTCTGCGCGGTCGCCGACGCGTTCGGTGACCCGCCGGACGATCTCGGCCTTGTGGTCGATTTCGGGTTGCCGGAGGTGACGGTTCGCGCGGTCCTTCTCGTGGCCCGAGGGGACGTCGAGGTCGAACTTCAGGGCGTCGTAGCCCAGTTCCTCGACGACGCGCTCTGCCTCGTCGGCACAGGCCTCGGGGTCGGCCTCGTCCTCGGTGTGACAGTCACAGTAGGTGCGGACCGAGTCCCGGTACTTCCCACCGAGCAGTTGGTAGGCGGGGACGTCGAGAATCTTGCCGGCGACGTCGTGCAAGGCGAGTTCGATGCCGGAGATGGCGGCGATGTCCTTCCCGGCGATGGAGCCCTCGCCGGACATCTTCTGGACCATGTGTTCGTACAGGCGGTCGACGTCCAGCGGGTTCTCGCCGACGACGAAGGGGGTCAACCGCTCGATTATCTCCGGCAGGGCACCGCCCCAGTAGGCTTCGCCGTTGCCGACGGGCCCGGCGTCCGTGTAGACGCGGACGAGCGTCCACGGGTAGTTGCCGTCGACGACGACGGTCTGGACGTCGGTGATCTCGACGTCGCGACGCTCGCCGCGGTGCTCCGTGAGGCCCATCGTCTCGGCCGAGAGGTCCCGCATCGTGTACTCTGCGTTGGGGTCTCGCAAGTTTCCGTAGTGCATACGACAGCGGGGAATACACACCCTCGGGCAAAACACTTCCGGGCGTTCGGGCCGGAGCGCGGGCAGCGCGGCCGCTCGCGGGCCACTCGGCGACTCGCTGGCCGCGGTCGCGACGCGTCGGGTGCGTCACAGCGACGGGGACAGTCGAGCGAGCGCCGTCAGGGGTCGTCTCGTCCGTTACACATGCTGGTTAGACGGTCGTCACGGTATTGTGCAACGTCCCGATACGTTCGATCTCGATGTCGACCTCGTCGTTCTCGCGGAGTGTGAACCCGTCGTCCGGAACGAGCGAGGTCCCGGTGAGGAGGACGGCGAGTTCGGGGACGGCGTTGTGCGCGGTGTAACAGTCGACGAGTTCTTCGCACGTGCGGACCATCTCTCCCGTGTTCGTCTCGCCGCTGTAGACACACTCCCCGTCGCGATGGATCGTCATCGAGAGGTCCAGCGAGTGCGGGTCCGCTATGTCTGTGACGACGCTGGGACCGATGGCACAGCAGCGGTCGTACACCTTCGCCTGCGGGAGGTACAGCGGGTTCTGCCCTTCGATAGAGCGACTGCTCATGTCGTTGCCGATGGTGTAACCGACAGTCCGCCCGTCGTAGAGGACGATACCGAGTTCCGGTTCGGGGACGTCCCACTCGGAATCGCCGCGAATGCCGACTTCCTCGCCCGGGCCGACCGTCCGACTCGGCGTCGACTTGAGGAATATCTCCGGCCGGTCCGCGTCGTAGACGTCCAGATACATGTCCGGCGTGTCGCTCTCCTCTCGGCGCGCCGCCTCGCTTATCTGGTAGGTGACCCCGGCGGCCCACACCTCGTCGGCGTGGACCGGCACGGTTCGGGTGGCGTCGACCTCGTTCGGTGCGAGTTCGTGCTCGGCGTCGACGTGCCGCGTAGCGACGTCGTCGGGGGAGCGTTCGGCGATGCTCGCGGCCGAGAGGAGGTCCCGAAACGACTGCAGGCGCGGCTTCGCGGCGGTGAGGTCGTACAGGCTCTCGCCCGTCGAGACGACGAGCCGACCGGTGTCTCCGTTACCGAGCTGATAGTACCGCATACGGTCTAAGAACTGGTAATCGCTAAAAAGTGTTTCGTCGACGGGGGTGGTCCACGTGTACCACTCGATCGAACGTCCGGACGGGCGCGGAGGTCGACGCGACGTACGCGAACGACGCGCGAACCGAAACCACCGTTCGGAGAGAGCGACGAACATACCGTCAGTCCGGAAAATTGTTCAACAATACTGAACGCAGTTCGTAACAATAGTACTTCCGTTATTCCCACATCGTCGATTGTTCACACACCTCGCAGAGGTTTCTAGAGCTAGATATCGGGAGTCTGAGGAAGGCAGCAGGGAGACGACACATAGGCGTACCGAACGTTCTGATGAAATTTCGTTCGGTTATTCTGAACGCTTCTTCCTCGAAGGGGCACCGACTGCCTCTTCAGGTGAACACTCGACGGCTAGCAGCGGGGAGGGGTGACTGCGAGTGCGGCACGGTGTCGGTGTTCTGGACAGGTTCGAAGCGTCTACACCGGAGACCGATACGCCGGCACGGGAGTGCCGGACCAGTTCGTGGTCTGTCACGGAATCGACTGCGAGGTGCGCGATCGTGGTCGCCGCTTTGTCGTCCACGCGTGATATCCCCGTCGACACCGCCCACATATCGGCAGTATATGCGAATTTACCCGCCGCTTGTCGATATACACATGGCTATTCGCCGTATTGTCAGTAAACTACCCCAACTTATCTCGACATTTCGATTTTTATACCTTTATTGGTACTGCTTGCCCGTATATACACCTCCCTAGCGTTTTCTGTCGCCAGATTTGGTCGATATGGGCACAGATAGGACAGCGAGCGGTCGGCCGCTAACGGGGCCGTGGGCCGCACCCGGTCAGAACGGGTGGCGGCGGAGGAGTGCCCGAGGGACGATCCGATACGTCTCGCCACGGGCGCGGAAGTACCGTCGCGTCCGCCGCTTGCCGTCGACGACGAATCGGAGCGCGTCGAGCGCCGTCACGTTGCGCCACCGGGTGGTGCTGCCCGGGACGACGCACGGGACGCCGCCGACGGTGCGGACCCGGCCGCGGACGACGCGTTGCCCGAGGTCGTCGAGGGCCGCACTGTGCCAGTGACAGAGGACACAGATCGGCTGGCCGTCGTCGAGCGAGACCGCCGGCGGCGGCGAGAGCGCGAGGGCGTCCTCGTGCAGGTCGAACCCGTCGACCGGCCACGTGCGGGGTCGCCCGTCGGCGTCGACGGCCGTCGCGACGAGTCGGTCGTAGCGCGCCGCCTCCCCGGCGTCTACGTCCGCCGCGGGCCACGCCTCGACGCGTCCGGTCCCGGTCCGGTCGAGTCGATCGATTCGCTCGGGCGCTATCTCTATCAGGATGCGAAGCCCGTACCAGTCGAGCAACAAGAGGCCGAGTCGGGATTGCAGGACCGACGCGGCGTCGAGCATCGCGGTCCGCTTCTCCGAGGGCGGTTCGGCCTCGAACAGGCGCCGGAGACGGTGCGCGTTCGCTTCGAGGTCGTCGTCTCGTACCGTCGCTGTGCCCGTAACGTGGCGGGGGCCGTCGGGACCGTGCAGGAGGAGGCCGACAGTGGGTGTCGCCGCGGCCCGTGCGGCCTTCTCGGCGAAGGCCGGCGCGCAACTCACCACGACGCACTCGCTCGCCGGGTCGTAGGTCGGCGTCACGGGGACCGTCGCCTGCCGCCCGTCGCGGACCGTCGTGAACTCGGCGGTCGTCGAGGCGGCGATGGCTGCACGCACTGACGCCGACGACGCGTCGTCACCCGCCCCGTCCACGGAGGTCACGCGCCGACCCGGGTTCTGAATTCACGGAGGAGGCGACCGAGGCCCCGTTCGGTCTCGCCGGGGTGCGGCAGACCGAGCGCACAAGCCACGTCGTCCTGCCGTCTCAGCGGTTCGAACACCGCCGGTTCGTCGAGTCCCCAGACCGTCGGCGGCGGCCCGACGCCCGCACGGTCGAGGACGCCGGCGACGGCGCGTCTGGCGGCCTCGTTCGCGCTCTCCATCGTGGCGAGGTCCGTCTCCGTGCGCACGTAGTCGGCCGCGAGCACGAGGTTCGCCGCCTCGGTCACCGCGTCGGGTCGGTGTCGCAGTGACCCGACGGTGTTGATGAGCAGTGGTGACCGGTTGTCCATCCGGTCCCCACGCTCCGCCTCGACGATGGCGGGGTCGACGACCACGTCGTACAGCGCCGCCGCCGAGAGCCGTTCGTCCTCGCGGTTGAGGTGGGCGGTCAACTGCGCCCACACCTCGTCGACGATCTCCTCGCGCGTGCACTCGCTGGCGGGTTTGTCGAACAGCACGCCCGGCGTCTCCCAGTCGGAGACGATGACCGAGAGGACGCCCTGCACCGACCCGTCGGCGCATCCGGTCAGGTCGAACGGGCCGTCGGCCCAGAACTGGCCCTGCGAGATGGACGTCAGCGCCCACGGCGAGTCCGTGTACGCCTGATGGCCGTGTGCCAACGGCGCGTCGTCGGTGAGGTAGAACTGGAGGCCGTTCATCCACGCGGTGTCGAGTTTGCGCACGCCCGCGAGCGAGGGGGCGGCGCGAGTCAGTGCGGGCGTGAGCAGCCGTGCCATCACCTCGACGGGGACCGCCGCGACGTAGTGGTCGGCCGTCACCGTCTCCGAACCGTCCGCGCCATCGACGACGACGCCGGTGACGCGGTGGCCGTCAGACTCGATAGCCGTCACGGGCGTCCCGGTCCGGAACTCGACGCCGAGCGAGCGGAGGTACGCGACCCACGGCCGTATCCACACCACGCTCGTCGGACCGTTCAGCACCGCCTCGGTCGGTCGGCGGGGCTCTATCTGGTCGAGCATCAACTGGACGTAGATGCGCCCGATGGTCCGGGCGCTCGCTATCTGTGGCCGCATCGCGACGAGCGCCTGCGTGCTCTCGGCGAGGTGTTTCCGGTAGGCCGGCGACCGCTCCTCGGCGTCGACGAACTCCCACCACGTGATGGCGTCGAACTCCCGTTCGCGCCGGCGACGGCCGCTGGTGAGCAACACAAGCAGGCGGCGGAGGAAGTAGTTCGTCTCCCGAGCGGTGAGTTCGCCGTTGCCGATGGTCGGCCGGAGCGCGTCGGCCCACTCCGAGACGGTCCGCGGCGTCGCCGACCGAGAGAGCGACTCGCCGCCGTCGACGGAGGCGACGAGCGTCTCGCTGGTCGGCACCAGATTGTCTGCGACGGTCCCGCCCTCGGCGAGCGGAATCCGGGCCATCGTGTCCCGGAGGTTGGTGTAGAACCCGGGAAAGAACCGGAAACCGTGTTCGCCGGGCAGGGGCGGTCCCTCGGCGTCACCCTCGTACTCGAAGCTCCGCGCTTTCCCGCCCAGCGCGTCGTCGGCCTCGTACACCGTCACCGCGAAGCCGCGTTCTGCGAGTTCCTGTGCCGCGCTCAGGCCGCCGACCCCGCCCCCGAGGATGGCAACCGACGACGAACCGGGATGCATGCCTTCGAGACGGGCCCGACTGTAATAACCGTTCTATCGCCGCGAAATGCTACCGATCAGCACAGTAGCGGGCGGCCGTAGACCGAACGGAACGGTCGGCTCAGAGGTCGTATCGAGCGATCTCGGTCGAGCCACAGGCCGGGCAGCCGTCGGCGTCGTCGTCGACGGTCGTCCCACACTGCCGACACTCGTGGAACGCCCCTGTCGACGCCCTCTGTGACGGTGACCCCCGACCGACGGCCTGTTTCAACTGCTCCAACATAGCCGGGAGGACGGTCGGCCCGAGTATATACGTCAGCCAACCGCGTCGGAAGTGAAAACCGGCCGACAGCGGGCGGTCGACGCGGCCGCCGTCAGCCCAGCGTCAGACGCCCCACGTCCGTTCGACGGGCCCCGTGCGAGCGTACGTTTAACACGGTACCACGAGCAGAGGCCGGCATGACCGCCGAGCGATGGTCCTCACGAGTCGGGTTCCTGCTCGCCGCCGTCGGGGCCGCCGTCGGGCTAGGCAACATCTGGCGGTTCTCCGCCGTCGTCGGCCAGAACGGCGGCGGGGCCTACCTCCTTCCGTACCTCGTCGCGGCCGTCGTCTGTGCCGTGCCGCTCCTCGTCCTCGAACTGGCCGTCGGCCGCACCCTCCGGACGGACGTGGTCTCGGCGTTCCGGACGGTCGGCGACCGCTACGCCGTCGTCGGATGGGCCGTCGTGGCCGGCGTCCTCCTCATCCTGAGCTACTATCTGGTCCTCACCGGGTGGGTGCTGGGCTTTCTCGTGTCGTGGAGCGTCGGGTCGGGGACGACGTTCGCAGCCTTCACCGCCGGTTGGCGGCCGGTCGCGTTCTTCGTCGTCGCGACGGCGCTGACCGGTGGCGTCGTCTCGCTGGGCGTCCGCGACGGCATCGAACGGCTCGCGACGTACCTGTTACCGACGGTGTTCGTCCTGCTCGCCGCGCTCGCGGCGTACGCGACGACGCTCCCCGGATGGGGCCGTGCCGTCGCGTTCCTGTTTACGCCGGACTTCTCGGTGCTGTCGGACCCCGGCCTCTGGAGTGCCGCCGTCGGGCAGGTGTTTTTCTCGCTGTCCGTCGGGCAAGGCATCATGCTGACCTACGGGAGCTACGTCGACGACGACACCGACCTCACGCGGTCGGCGTTTGCGATTACGGTCGTCGACGTCGGGGCCGCGATTACGGCGGGGCTGGTCATCTTCCCCGTCGTGTTCAGTTTCGGCCTCCGGCCGACGCTCGGGACGGAACTGGCCTTCACGACGCTCCCGACGGCCTTCGCGACGATGCCGTTCGGTCGCCCCGTCGCCGTCGCGTTCTTCGGCCTGCTGGCGCTGGCGGCGCTCAGTTCGGCCGTCGCCATGCTGGAGGTGGGCGTCGCCGCCCTGACGGCGACCGGGTACGGGCGGCGGCGCGCGACGTGGCTGCTTACCGGCGTGATGCTCCTCGCGGGCGCGCCCTCCGCCTTGAGTTACAGCCCCGCGAACCTCGCGCTGGCCGGCGTCCCCGTCCTCGATATCGTCGACGCTACCGTGGGGACGTTCGCACTGCCCGTCTCGGCGGTCCTCATCGTGGCCGTGTTCGTCTTCGTCGCGGACCTCGACGCCGTCCGTGCGGAACTCGGCGCGTTCGTCGCTCTCGTCCGATACGTCGTCCCCGTCGTCCTCGTCGCCGTCGTCGTCGCGAAAGTAGCGGGCGTCGCCCGACCGGCGTGGCGGCTCCTCCTCGACGAGATAGGCACGCTTGCGACGGTCGTGCTGGTCCCAGCCGTCGCACTCACCGCCGTCCAACGGCTTTTGCCGTCGGCCCGCCAACCGGTAGCTATGACCGACCTCCGGTACCTCCCCGACGCGGACGACGTCACCGAATTCGAGGCGGCGGTGACCGAAGCGACCGAGGAGTACGTCGTCCTCGACGGGACGTACTTCTACCCCGAGGGGGGCGGCCAACCGGCCGACCGCGGCCGCCTCTCGTGGGACGGCGGCGAAGCGACGGTCCGGGACGTACGCAAGAACCACGGCGACGTGCGCCACTACGTCGAGTCTATCGAGGGGACGGTGCCGGCAGCGGGGACGACCGTCACCGGCGAGATAGACGCCGACCGCCGCGAGCGGTTGCGCCGGATGCACACCGCCCAGCACGTCGTCTCCCGCGTGGTGCTGGACGAGTTCGACGCCGCGACGGCCGGCAACCAGATTCACGTCGACCGCTCGCGAATCGACTTCGAACCCGCCGACTTCGACGCCGAGGACGTGGCGACCATCGAGCGTGCGGCCAACCGCGTCGTCGACGCCGACCTGCCCGTCTCGAAGGCCGAGCGACCGCGCGCCGACGTCGAGGCCGAGACGCCCGAGGGTCGGACCCAACTCGACCTGATTCCGGACCACGTCGACCCCCTGCGCGTGGTCGAGATAGCCGAGTTCGACACCTGTCCCTGTGGCGGCACCCACGTCGACCGCACGGGCGAACTCGGCGCTATCCGCGTCACGGACCGCGCGTCGAAGGGCGCCGACGTCGAGCGAATCGAGTTCGAACTCGACGGGTAGTCACTCGGCTCCGGTGTCCGCCCACGTCCCCACCGCTGGGGACTCGGGGTCGATGTCGGCGACGAACCGCATCGTCGCGAGGTTGGCGGCGAGGCCGAGGACGGCGCCGCCCGCGACCCCGACGACCAGTCCGACGACGGGCACGTTGACGACGAGCAGCGACGCGAACGGCGAAAGCACGAGGACGAACAGCAGGAACCCGACGAGGTACCGGAGGTACGCACCGCTGGCTATCGCGAGGCCGTACGAGGCCCGGAGCGCGTCGAGGAGATCGGTCTCCCGGAGGACGAGGAGGTAGGGCGTCGCGGCGAACAGGTACGCGAGGACGACGAACACCGGAATCGACAGCACGACGAGCGGGAACAGCGCGTCCAGTCCACCGCTGGCGCCGGCGAACCCGAACGGCAGGAGGAGGAGCACCGGAACGCCGGTCAGCACGAGGAACGGCAGGAAGAACCGGCGGACGTTCGCCGCGAAGTCGTACCGGCCCGCGACGAGCGCCTCCTGGAGACTGCCGAAGTAGCCCGCGATCAGCGCCGCCTGTAGCGCGAGCGCCGCCGGGACGACCAAAAGCACCAGCGGGAACCCGACCATCGGGACGCCGGTCTGGACCGTTCCCCCCTGACTCGGCGGGTTGACGAAGGTCCAGACGTCGACGACGGAGACCGGCGCCGCCAGTTGAAGACTGACGTGGAAGCCGTCGAAGGTCAGCACGGACCAGAGCTTCTCCGTGTTCAGCAGCGCGGTCAGCACGGGGACCAGCGCGAGGGGGAGGACGTCGAGCGCCCGCCGCCACCCGTCGCCGAGTCGCGTGACGAACGACGGCATCGTCACCGCCGTAGTCGCCGGTGCGGGCCGCCGGCGGCGGGTCGGTTCCGTGGCTGGGCGAGCGGGAAGCTACGTCCGTGGCGGGGCTGACTGGAGGGCATCACCGGACCGTCGTCCGACTGCGACAAGTCGTTTGTGTTCGGCCGTCAACGCCGGAGTCGTCGGAGTCGCTCGACCGAACCGACGAGTACGAGGGCGACGAACAGGAGCGCCACCAGTCCGAGGTCGAACCCGGGGCCGTCACCAGCGGACAGGCCCGAAGGCGGGTCGTTGTCCCACTGGTTGCCCTCGCTGACGTTCATCTGCCCCGCTTCGGTCCCCTCGACGGCGACGGTGCCGCCGCCGGCCGGGAACCCGATGGTGACCTCGTCGCGTTCGCCGGGGTCGAGCCGGACCGTCTCGTTGGCGACCGGGCGGCCGTCGACGGTGACGGTGAGGGTACGCTGGGCCGGCCGGTCGCCGGGATTCTCGACCGTCGCGGTGACGTTGGTCTGGTACCCCTGTCTGGCCCAATCCGGCGGGCTGGTGGTGTTGACGACCCGGACCTGTCCCGGTTCCAGCGAGGCCACGGCGAGCGACGAGAGGCCGTCCGCGGTGGCGAGATACCGGCCGGCGCTGCTGTCGTACCGCGTCGGTAGCGCCGACCAGCCCTCGTTCGTGTACCGATAGACGACGACGCTGTCGCGCGAGCGGTTGTCGGGCACGGCCTGCGCGTCGACGTCCACCGCGAGTCCCACGCTTCTGACCGCCTCGTCGTCGATGCCCGTCTCGACGGGCACGTATCCCAGCGCGTCGCCGCGCGGGACCGGCGGCAACGGTCCGGAGTCGGTCGTCGGTTCGAACACCGTCGTCTCGACGGTCGACTGGTCGGTGGCGAACGTGACGTTCATACTGGAGAGCGTCACCGCGGGTGCCTGCGAGGACCGATCGGTGAGGGCGAACGACGGCGTCGCGCTCTCTCCGGCAGCGGCCCCGCGAATCGTGATAGTGACGCCCTCCGCCGTCCGGGACTGCGTGATGCGTAACTGCTCGCGTCCCGGCGCGTTCGAATCGCCACCGTCGTTCGAACTGCTCCCGAGGTCGTTCCCGTCGTCTCCCGAGACGGCCGATGGACCGCCGTCGTTCGAACTGGAGTCGTCACCGTCGGCGGGCCCACCACCGCCACCGCCGCCACCGCCGGTGTTCGACGGCGCTGCAGTTGGCGCGTCAGTCGGCGGCGCGTCCGTGGGTGTCGGTGTGGGCGTCGGTGACGACGGGAACAGCGGCGGGAACAGCGGATCGGGCGTCCCGGCCGGTATCGGGGTGAGCGTCTCCGTCGGTGTGTCGGTCGGCGTTTCAGTTGGCGTCGGCGTCGCGGTTGGCGTCGGCGAGTCTGTCGGGGTGGGCGTCGGGGGCGGAGTCGACGTCTCTGTCGGCGTCGGCGTGGGCGTCGGAGTCGGTTCCGGTGTCGGGGTGGGCGTCGGCGGCGGAGTCGACGTCTCTGTCGTCGTTGGTGTCGGTTCCGGCGTGGGTGTGGGTGTCGGCGGCGGAGTCGACGTCTCTGTCGGCGTTGGCTCAGGCGTTGGTGTCGGCGTCGGCGTTGGCTCAGGCGTTGGTGTCGGCGTCGGCGTTGGCTCAGGCGTTGGTGTCGGCGTCGGCGGCGGAGTCGACGTCTCTGTCGGTGTTGGTGTCGGCGTCGGCGTTGGCTCAGGCGTTGGTGTCGGCGTCGGCGGCGGAGTCGACGTCTCTGTCGCCGTTGGTGTTGGCTCAGGCGTGGGCGTGGCCGTCGGTTCTGGTGTCGGTGTGGCAGTTGGCTCCGGCGTCGATGTGGCAGTTGGCTCCGGCGCCGATGTGGCAGTTGGCTCCGGCGTCGCGGTCGGTTCCGGCGTGGGCGTCGCGGTCGGTTCCGGCGTGGGCGTCGCGGTCGGTTCCGGCGTGGGCGTCGCGGTCGGTTCCGGCGTGGGCGTCGCGGTCGGTTCCGGCGTGGGTGTCGCAGTCGGTTCCGGCGTCGGAGTGGCGGTTGGCTCGGGCGTCGGCGTCGCCGTCGGTTCCAGCGTGGCCGTCGCCGTCGGTTCTGGGGTCGGTGTCGCAGTCGGTTCCGGCGTCGGAGTGGCTGTTGGCTCCGGCGTCGGTGTCGCAGTCGGTTCCGGCGTGGGTGTCGCCGTCGGCTCCGGTGTCGGCGTAGCTGTTGGCTCGGGCGTCGGCGTCGCCGTCGGTTCTGGGGTCGGTGTCGCTGTCGGTTCCGGCGTCGCCTCCGTCGCAGTCGGCGGAATCGACGGCGTCTCGGTCTCTGTGGCCACCTGCAACGTAGTATCTGGTGCGGAGACGGTCGCAGACGTATCCGCGAGCGCACCGGCACCCACGAGCGCCGTAGCGAGGACAACTGAGAGGCTCAGGAAGAAGGCCAGCAGGAGACGCGAGAGCGGGCGGCGACCCATGGCGGCCCCTCCGTCTATCGCAGGAATAGTTACCCGCAGGCAAGGATTCGATAAGCCCGACTTATCGGGCTGTTCGACCGCCGGCGGAGTCGTGACACGGTGTGTGGACCACCCGTGTCCGAGAGACCGACCGCGGCGGCCGTTCCCGCCCGTCAGCGCGGTGAGGGCACCGTCGGCGGGAGAGCGGAAAGCCGAGGTTGCACCCCGCCAAAGCAGCGGGTGACTATCTCGTCCGGACCGCCGGTGACCGGTGCGGCGAGATGCGACAGCCGTGAGATAGCGGACAGTGGGCGTGTCGGCGGGCCGTTCGAGTCGGGAAGAGTACGGATAACTATCCTTCTGCGTAGGAGAGGATTAGCCATGACCCGACCCGCAGCGTCACGGCGGCAGTTCCTCCGAACAGCGAGTCTCGCGGGCGCCGTCGGCTTGGCCGGCTGCGGTGGCGACGGTGGTGACGGTGGCGACGGCGGCGTCACCGGGGACGAGTACCCGACGATAGACGAGTGGCTGACCGAGACGGAACTGGGCGGGGCGGACGACACGTACGACGGGTCGTTCGTCGACCAGCGAGACAGCGACAGCGTGACCGTCGACGTCGGCGCCGAGGGGAACGGCGGGGCGTTCGCGTACGCGCCACCGGCGCTTGTCGTCGCCACCGGCACCGAGATACGGTGGAACTGGACCGGCGAGGGGAACCCACACAACGTCGAAGCGCTCCCCGAGGAGCAACTCGGCGAGTCCGACTACGAGTTCAGTTCCGGCGAAGCCGAGGGCGGGTCCGGCGTGAAGTACACGCGTACCCTAGACGAGGCGGGTATCCTCCTCTACCACTGCGAACCCCACTTCTCGCTCGGCATGAAGGGGGGCATCGCAGTAGAGTGAGCGGCCTCAATCGTCGCCGCGGCCGAGGTCGTAAAACTCGTCGTTGGGTCGCATATCCGCGAGGTGGGCCAGTCTGTTCGAGAGGTTGAAGAAGGCCGCGACGCTGCCGACGTCCCAGACGGCCCGGCGACTGAACCCGTGGTCCTCCAGTCGCTCTACGTCGGCCTCGGTCACCTCGGCGGGTCGCTCGGTGAGTTTCACCGCGAAGTCGAGCATCGCACGGTGTGCCTCGCTGACGTCCGCCGTCCGGTGATTCGAGGCGATTTGCTCGGCCAGTTTCGGCGCGTCGGCGTAGATGCGCAACAGCGCCCCGTGTGCGACGATGCAGTACAGACAGTCGTTGACGCCGCTGACGGCGACGACGATCATCTCGACCTCCTCGCGTTCGAGTTCCGTCTCCTCGACGAGGGCGTCGTGGTAGGCGACGAACGCCCGGAAGTGCGAGGGGCGGTAGGCCATCGCCGAGAAGACGTTCGGGGTAAAGCCCGCGCGGTCGGTCTCCTCGTCGATGCGCGCTTGCAGGTCCTCGGGCAAGTCGTCGTAGTCGGGTACCTCGAAGCGCCGCATCGCGTCTCCCGTGTCAGCCATACACATACCGGCGTCGCGGGCGCGCTTCAAGCTTGGCCCGACCGGGACTCGGCGCGGGGCCGAACGAATCAGTCCAAAGGTCTAAGCCTCCCCGGCCCGGACATACTGTCACTATGAGCACGGAAACAGAGGACGGGGACGACCTGCGCGAGCGCATCACGAACTTCCTGCGCCGGAACTTCCCGCAGATTCAGATGCACGGCGGCAGCGCGGCCATCGAGGAGATCGACCGCGAAGAGGGCAGCGTCACGATCCGTCTGGGCGGTGCCTGTTCCGGATGTGGCATCTCGCCGATGACCATCCAGGCGATCAAGACGCGCATGACCAAGGAGATCCCGGAGATCAACGAGGTCGTCGCGCGCACCGGGGCGGACCAGCAAGAGGGCATGGCCGGCGGCGCCAGCCCCTCCTTCCCCGGCGAGTCCCGCGGTGGCGACGTCGGCGGCGACGACGAAGGCCCCGAAGCGCCGTTCTGACGCCAGACTTCTCCCGTTTTTCGCGGCCGACGAGCCACGCGTCCGCGTAGTCCGTGTCCACGACCGGTGGGCGCGCATCCACACCCACATGAACCCGATTTGGAGTTGCATAGCTAAAATCCTCGTATCGATAGTGGCCGTACTTCTGAACCCCCCAGATATCTCTATGAAATTCGATTTATATAATCGAGGAGAGGCCATTCACTGCTATAACTTCGGAAATAGAATCAGATGTGCGTTGGAGAGCCTCAGGCACCCTTCATGCCGCCGCTGGCGAGGCCCTCGACGACCCACCGCTGGACCAACGCGAACAGCACGATGACGGGCACCATCGTGAGCGTCGCCGCAGTCAGTAGCAGTTCCCAGGCCACGGCGTTCTGTGACTGGAACAGTTGCAGTCCGAACGGGAGCGTCCGGGTCGCGGCCGTCTGCGAGAGGATAGAGACGAACAGGTAGTCGTTCCACGAGAGGATGAACGTGTAGAAGCCGGCGACGGCGATGCCCGGCAGGGACATCGGGACGATGATGCGCCCCAGGATGTCCAGATGCGAACAGCCGTCCATCTTCGCGGCCTCGTCCAACGATTTGGGGATGTCGTCGAAGTACCCCTTCAGCAGCCACGTCCCGAGCGGGATGCCCAGCACCGAGTGGGCGACGATGATGCCCACGAGCGAGTCGATGAGCCCGATGGTGAACATCATCAGGAAGAACGGGATGAGGATGAGCACGCGGGGCAGCATCTGGGTCCCGAGGAACGTGAACAGGAGTCCGCTCCGTCCGGGGTACTCGAACCGCGACAGCGAGTACGCCGCCAGCGTCCCGACGACGAGCGTGATGGCCGTCGTCGTCGTCGCGACGATGGCCGAGTTGATGAAGTACTGCTGGAACAGGCCAGTCGACATGACCGTGACGTAGTTGTCGAGCGTGAAGTCACTCAACGCGGGCACGAGTTGGGACGAGTACAGGAACTCCGCCGACGTGAACGTCACCAGCACCATGTAGAACACCGGGAGCAACAGGAACGTCATGTACAGCCCGATGACGGCGTAGACGACCAGTGCCCGGCGCGGCGACATGTCCTCTGCGAGCCACGCGTCGAGTCGGTCGGCGAACGAGCGGTCGGTGGCTTGCGTCGTCTGCTGTTTCGTTTCGGTTGCCATGGTCAGTCACGAGCCTCCAGATGCGCGTACACGACGGTGAACACCATCATGATGAGCAGCATGGTGACGCCGATGCTCGCGGCGTAACCCATCGCGTACTGTTGGAACGCCTGCTTGTAGATGTACGTCGCCAGTACCTCGGTGTTGCCCAGCGGGCCCCCGCCCGTCGACAGGTAGATGATGTCGAAGTTGTTGAACGTGAAGATGACGTGGAGCACGATCATGATCATCGACACGTACGATATCTGCGGGAGCGTGATGTAGCGGAACCGCTGGAGCGGACCGGCACCGTCCAGCCGTGCGGCCTCGTACTGGGTGTCGGGGATGGACTTCATCGCCGCCATCAGCGCGATGGCGTAGAACGGGACGTTCCGCCAGACGTGCATCAGCACGACCAGCGGGAACGCGACGCCCGGTTCGCCGAACC
Organism: Haloarcula sp. S1AR25-4; assembly: GCF_031624555.1. Taxonomy (NCBI): domain Archaea; kingdom Methanobacteriati; phylum Methanobacteriota; class Halobacteria; order Halobacteriales; family Haloarculaceae; genus Haloarcula; species Haloarcula sp. S1AR25-4. The sequence goes on from NZ_JAMQOR010000002.1 coordinate 828,690, forward strand.
AAGCGGTCGTCTCCATCCCGAGGCTCCCGAGGATGATGTTGACCGGGCCGAACCCGTTCTGCGTGAGGAACCGGAAGATAATGACCATCACGATGATGGGCAGGACCCACGTTACCATCGACAGGCTGCGGAACAGCGCCGCGCCCGGCACCTTCTCTTTCAGCGCCAGCGCGAGCCCCAGTCCCAGCACGTACTGGATGGACACCGCGAGCGCGGTGAGCAACACCGTGTGCCACAGCGCCGTCTGGAACGCCGGCGCACCCACCATCTGGGCGAAGTTCTGGAGCCCGACGAACGTCTGCTGCTGGGGACTCAGCAGCGACGCCTCGTAGAACGCCAGCTGGATGCCCCGGAGCGTGGGGTAGATGATGATTATCCCCATGAGGATGACCGAGGGGAGCACGAGTGCGTACCCCAGCCAGGTGTCCTCGAGGAACGCCCGGAACTCGTCGACGTAGGCGCCACCCGTCGGTTCGGTATCGGTGCGCGTTGCCATGCGTGTCTCAGAGCTCGCTCGCCAGACTCTTCAGTTCGTCGTGGAACTGGTCACCGGCCTCGTACGGGTCGGTCTTGCCGTAGGCGACCTGCTGCATGTAGGTGTAGAACGGCGAGCGGACCTGTCCCCAGCCGATCTTCGCCAGCGCGCGCCCGGTCTTGAAGACATCGGTGAACGGCGCCCAGTTCTCGTTGGTGATTGTCGACTCCACGTCCTTGTGGACGGGGGTCATACCGTTCCCCTTCGCGTCCTCGCCCATCGCGGTGAGCGTATCGGGCGAGGCGAAGGACGCCGCGATGCCCTTCGCGGCCTCCTTCTGGTCGGAGTGCGTGTTGACCATGACGGGCTTGACTTCGAGGAACGTCCCTTTCGAGGCCCCCTCACCTCGCGGGAGGTGGCCGACGAGCGTCTTGTTGTTGAGGATGTCCTTGGTCTTCTCGCTGTTGTTGATGTTGTCCCCGGAGGTCCAGCCGCGGAGCCACGTCCCACACTCGATGAATGCCCAGCGGCCGTTGAGGTAGCCGGGGTCGTTGACCTGCCAGCCGGTCCCGAGCGTGTCTGGGTCGCCGACCGGGTCGTCGGCGGCGTAGATTTGGTAGTACCAGTTGTCGAATATCTGGCCGAGCTGGTCGGCGGTGATGTTGAGCTTCCAGGAGTCGCCGTCGGGGACGTACAGTTGGTCGGTGTGCTGATAGACGTGGGACATCCACTCCTGGAACGCCCGCACGCTGCCTTTCTTGGTGCAGTTGTGGTAGGCGTAGATGTCGTCGTACTCGCTGTTTATCATCCGGCCGACCTCGTGGAACGCCGAAGCCGACTGGGGCACGTCCTGTCCGAGTTCGTCGAGGATGTCCTGTCGGACGATGAACGCCCGGGCGTTGCCGTTGTAGGGCAGCCCGTACAGTTTCCCGCGGTAGGTCAGCGCGTCGAGAGCGCTCTGTACGTAGCCGTCGTACCACGGGAGCCCCTCGGCGAAGCCCCCGATGGGTTCGAGGTGGTCGGCCTTGACGTACTCCGTGAGGTGGCTCAGGACCCCCTCGATGACGTCCGGGTCGCCCGTGCGGGCCCCGGTGAGGAACTTCTGCCGGAGGTCCTCGTAGGCGAAGCGTCCCATTCTGGGCTCCTGACCGATACGCTCCTCGGCGTTTTTCAGGAACGTGTCCTTCCAGATGGGATCCGTGCCGTCGTTGGGGAACGCGTAGTTCCAGAACAGCGGGGCGTTCCCGCTGTCACCGCTGCCACCGTCACCGCTGGTGGTACTGCCGTCTCCGGTGTCGCCGCCCATCTCGTCTGCGGCCCCGTCGCCGCCGGTGCCGCCACAACCGGCGAGTCCGGCCGCCGCGCCGACGCCGAGCGCTTTCACGAGTGACCGCCTGCTGAGTCCAGATGAACTACTGTCTGACATGGTGCAAACCCTAGCAGGCACATTGCCCTATCCCTATTTATAGTTTCCCCTGATCGACCGTGGACAATGAGTGCGACAGCGACCCACACGGCAGTAGATTTATTGCTTGGAATGCAGGAGAGTATGGTGCATGCCGAAGATTGCCTTCGTCGGAGCGGGTAGTATGGTGTTCGCCACGAAACTCGTGGGGGACATCCTCTCGTTCGACGACCTGAACGACAGTACCATCGCGTTGATGGACATCGACGAGCATCGACTCGACCAGACGACCCGCGTCGCCGAGGCGATGGTCGAGAACGAAGGCCTCGACGCGACGGTCGAGTCGACCACCGACCGCGTCGAGGCGCTCGACGGCGCCGACTACGTCCTCAACATGATCAACGTCGGCGGCACCGAGCCCTTCGAGAACGAAATCCGCATCCCCGAGGAGTACGGCGTCGAGCAAGCCATCGGCGACACCATCGGCCCGGGCGGCATCTTCCGCGGCCTGCGCACCATCCCGACCATGCTCGACCTCGCCAACGACATGGAGGAACTGTGTCCCGACGCCCTGCTGCTGAACTACACGAACCCCATGTCCATCCTCTGTCAGACGATGTTCGAAGCCACCGACATCGAGACCGTCGGGCTGTGTCACAGCGTCCCCCACACCGCCGAGGCCATCGCCGACTACGTCGACGTCCCCGAAGACGAACTGGAGTACTGGGTCGCCGGCGTCAACCACGTCGCGTGGTTCCTCGAAGCCACACACGACGGCGAGAGCGTCTATCCCGCCCTCCGCGAGGCCTACGACGACCCCGAGACGTACGAACGCGACACCGTGCGCTTCGAGATGCTGAAACACTTCGGCTACTTCCCGACCGAATCCTCCCACCACATGTCCGAGTACGTCCCGTACTTCCGGACCGACGAGGACACCATCGAGGAGCTGACCGGCACGGACTACGCCGAACGGATGCCCACCGCGACGTACCTCGAAGGGTGGCAGGAACGCTCTGAGGAACGCGACGACCCGGAACTGGGCGTCGATCTAGACGAAGTGGGCGTCGAACGCTCCGAGGAGTACGCCTCCCGGCTCATCCACTCCATCGAGACCGACACCACCCGCCGGTTCAACCTCAACGTCAGCAACGAGACCAACGCCATCGCGTCGCTCCCGACCGACGCCTGCGTCGAGGTCCCCGTCCTCGTCGACGGGACCGGCCTCCACCCGTGTTCGGTCGGCGAACTCCCCAACTCCGTCCGCACCTTCCCCCAGCAACACGTCGCCGTCCAGCAACTCGCCGTCGAGGGCGCACTGGAGAACGACCGTGAGAAGGTCCACCGCGCGGTCAAACAGGACCCACTCACGGCGGCCCAGTTGACCCTCCCGGAGATTCACGAGATGACCGAAGAACTGCTCGCCGCCAACGAAGCGTACCTCCCGCGACTCGAATAACCGACGCGTCACCGACAGCGTGCTATCATTTCTCCAGTCGCCACTCGAAGCGAGTGGCGACGCTCCCGAGTCCTCGAACAGGGCAGACGAGACGACTGCCGGGGCGAGTAGCTCACTCGACGCCGATTTCGACGCCGCTGACGTCGTCGAGACCGACTAGGGCCTCGACGTCGTCGCTGTCCGGCGGGTCGCGGTTTCGAAGCGCTTCGCCAGTTTTGCCGTCGAAGACGTGGATGCGGTCCTGCGGGAACTGCACGGTGAGCGTGCGGCCCGACTCGATGACGATGTCGCCTTCGAGCGTCGCCGTGTACTGCTCGCCGGCGATGTCGAGGTAGACGTAGCTCACGTCACCGAGCGGTTCGGTGACCTGCACCGTCGGCGAGAGAGCGTTGTGGGTACCCTCGGACACCGCCTTCACGTCCTCGGGGCGGATGCCCAGCGTGAACCGCGACCCGTGTCCCTCGATGTCGGCGTAGACGTCGTCGTCGAGTTCGTACTCGAAGGCGTCGTGGACCAGCGTCGGCGTCGGCCCCGACGTGTCGAGTTCGACGTCGAAGAAGTTCATCGACGGCGACCCGATGAACCCGGCGACGAACTGGTTGGCCGGTTCGTGGTAACACTCCAGCGGCGTCCCGAGTTGCTGGAGTTGCCCGTCGTCGAGGACGGCGATGCGGTCGGACATCGTCATCGCTTCGGTCTGGTCGTGCGTGACGTAGATGGTCGTCACGCCGAACTCCTGCTGGAGTTCCTGCAGTTCGGTCCGCATCTGCGTGCGGAGTTTGGCGTCCAGATTGCTGAGTGGCTCGTCCATCAGGAACACTTCCGGCTCACGGACGATGGCCCGTCCCAGCGCCACGCGCTGTTGCTGGCCGCCCGAGAGCTCGTCCGGTTTCTTGTTCAGCAGGCCACCGATGCCCATCATGTCGGCGGCGTTCTGGACCCGGTCGTCTATCTCGTCCTCCGAGAGGTCCGTCGTCATCTTCAGCCCGAAGGCCATGTTCTCGCGGGCCGTCATGTGCGGATACAGCGCGTAGGACTGGAACACCATCGCCATGTTGCGCGACTTCGGCTTCTTCTCGGTGACCGTCTCGCCGTCGAGGACGATGTCTCCCTCCGTGGGGGTCTCCAGTCCGGCAATCATCCGTAGTGTCGTCGACTTCCCACAGCCGGACGGGCCGACCAGTACGATGAACTCGCCGTCGTCTATCTCCGCGTCGAACGAGTCGACGGCGACGATATCGCCGCCGTCGTCGTGGAATATCTTGGTGAGGTTCTGTATGGCTAATTCGCCCATGCCACATCCAATATTGTAGGAGGTGTTAAATCTTGCCACGCTCCAGGCGGCGTCTCGCGACGGGGACCGAACGGTCGAACGGGGCGCATTCGTTTCCGATACGTGAACAGCCGGAGGCCACCGAGTCGGACGCTCCAGTTCGCACGTAGTTGGTGCGCAGACAACCGACTCACTCACACGAACCGGTGCCCGACGGCGCGACCGACAGCATCGAGCGGTCGAGATTCGTCTCCGCATCGGCGGGTCGGTTACCGTCGCCCCCTGCTGGTTCGCTGCCCGTACGCGTATCCGAAAGCGCGGTGTCGTGCTGTCCCGTCCGGGACTCATACTGGTGGCTGTAACAAACTGAAGTAATTCGCCACCCCGGGGTGGCGAATATCTTTACGAACTTACAGCCACCAGTATCACTCGATCCCGGTTCGGTACTCGCGGTACAGTCCGTCCTGCATCACCTGACTCCGGCCGCCGTCGACGAGGATGCTCTCGCCCGTGACGAACGTCGCGTCGTCGCTCGCGAGGAACGCGGCCATCCCGGCGACGTCTGCGGGCGTGCCGAGTCGCCCGACGGGATGAATCTGTTCGGTGTACTCGTAGTCGTCGCCGAGTTCCTCGCGCGTGCGCTCTATCTCTACCCACCCGGGGTTGATGGTGTTGACTGTGATACCGTGGGGCCCGAGTTCCAGCGCCATCGCCCGCGTGAGTCCGTTGATGCCCGATTTGACGGCGTTGTACGGGAACAGTCCGGGCATCGTCAGGAAGGCGTGATTCGAGGACATGTTGAGGACGGTGCCGCCCTCTGGCATCGCCTCGACGGCGTGTTTCGTACAGAGCCAGAACGAGCGGAAGTCCGTCTCGACGACGAACGCCCAGTCGGAGAGGGTGGCCTCGCTCGCCGTCGTCTCCGTCTGGACGCCCGCGTTGTTCACGAGGACGTCGACGCGGCCGTACTCGGCGACGGTGTGGTCGATTAGCGCCTCGATTGCCGCGGGGTCGCGCATGTCGGCCTGTACGAACGTCGCCTCGCCGCCGTCCTCGCGGATAGACGCGGCGACGGCCTCGCCGGGATCGCGGGAGCGGCCGGTGACGACCACAGACGCCCCTTCGGCGGCGAAGCGACGGGCGACGCCCTCGCCGATGCCCCGTGTCGACCCCGTGACGACGACGACGCGCTGTTCGTGACGGTTCGGGACGGCGTTCGCAGTCGGGTCTGTCGAAACCATCGATCGCCACTGCGCGCCCGACCGACAAATATCCTCTGGAGGGCGGGCGCGGGTCGTCGCTCGGCCGTCGGCGCGAGACGGGTGCCCGACCGCTCAGGTCGCTACCACTCGGCGACGCTGCCGTCGTCGTGTCGCCACACCGGGTTGTGCCAGTCGACCTCTTTCTCGGCCTGTTCGCGGACGTACGACTCGTTGATTTCGACGCCGAGGCCGGGTTCGTCCGGGACGGCGACGTAGCCGTCCTCGTACTCGAACACCGACGGGTCGGCCAGATAGTCCAGCACGTCCGTCGTCTCGTTGTAGTGGATGTTCAGGCTCTGTTCTTGGATGAGCGCGTTCGGCGAGCAGGCGTCGACCTGTACGCAGGACGCCAGCGCGAGGGGCCCCAGCGGGCAGTGTGGCGCCATCGCCACGTCGTAGGCTTCGGCCATCGACGCTATCTTCGTGACCTCGGTGATGCCGCCGGCGTGCGAGAGGTCCGGCTGAATCAGGTCGACGGCGCCGTCCTCGAACACCTCCTTGTAGTCCCACCGGGAGAACATCCGCTCGCCCGTCGCGATGGGGATAGTCGTGTGGGCGGCGATGTCCGGCAGGGCCTCGTTGTGTTCGGGCAGGACCGGTTCCTCGATGAACATCGGTTCGTGCGGCTCCAGCGCCTTCGCGAGTCGCTTCGCCATCGGCTTGGTGACCCGGCCGTGGAAGTCGACGCCGATGTCCACCTCGTCGCCGACGGCCTCGCGTACCTCCGCCAGACGGGTGACCGCCGCCTCGACGGTCGCGGGGTCGTCGATGCGCTCTATCTCCGGGGTCGCGTTCATCTTCAGGGCGGTAAAGCCGGCGTCGACCTGTTCCCGGGCTTGCTCGGCCACGTCAGAGGGCCGGTCGCCGCCGATCCACTGGTAGACGCGGATGCGGTCGCGGGCGGCACCGCCGAGCAACTGGTGGACCGGCGCTCCGAGTTGCTTGCCCTTGATGTCCCAGAGCGCCTGATCGATGCCCGCGATGGCGCTCATGAGGACGGGACCGCCGCGGTAGAACCCGCCGCGATACATCGTCTGCCAGTGGTCCTCGATGTTCTCGGGGTTCTCCCCGAGCAGGTAGGTGTCCATGAGTTCCTCGACCGCCGCCTCGACGGTGTGCGAGCGGCCCTCGACGACGGGTTCCCCCCAGCCGACGGTGCCGTCGGCCGTCTCGATTCGGAGGAAGAGCCACCGGGGCGGGACCTCGAACAGTTCGTAGTCGACGATTCGGTTCGCGTCGCCGCCGTCCGTCCGTACGGTGCTGTCAGTCATCGGTGGGTGGTCTGGAGCGTCGTGGTAGTCGTCGCCGAGTCGTCCCGCCGTCGCCGGGGTACTGACTGTCCGGAACCACACGAAGCGAGTGACGGTGTCGGTGTCATCGTCCGTCAGTTTGTGAATGACCTATTTAATCGTTGTGTCGATAGGTGGTCCGGATGGGCGAAGGAGTTTACGGTATGTGAACGGATCGCGTATTCACTCGGACACGACACACGAGAGATTACGACCGCCGTCGAGACGGCCAGACCGCGTGACGTGCGTTCACGATATAGAAACGGAAGGGGCGCGTGAACGTGCTACAAAGCCAGCCGTCCGTCCAGCGTCGGGGCGTCGGAGCCGGTAGAAAGTGACCGCACTGCACGCGAAGACGCGTACGTCCGGTCCGTGAACGCCCGATAACATAGGTACCCCTGTTATCCGATTCCCGCGGCATCCGGAAACGACGGCGTTCACGATGCGGGAACGCACCGGCGGGGTGCTGTGGCTGGCAAGACAGAGTCGGCGCGAGTCATCGAACAGATAACCTCCAAACAATGATTTTCCGACTATTGTTCTCTAGCATTATAATGATACCTCATTTCACCTTTCGCGATATCGTAATACCCGTCGTTTTTCGTGTATAGGACCACAATAGTCCCGATTGTATCGTCAGTCACAGAGCGCCAGTGGTACGCCTAGATTTCACCCCACAATTCGGAGTATTCAGACGTTTTAATACCTCTAAATCGGAATATTTGCATCACTTTCGAAAAGACGAGAGCATATATCAGTATTTGTTTATTTATGCCGAACTATAATCTGTCCGTCTGTTATTCGAGCCCGACCTCGTCGACGGGCGCCTCGACTACGACCACGTCGTACGCGCCGACAGTGTCGTCCCCGACGACGAACGCGGCGTCGGCCGGCGTGGCGAGCGACCGGGGGTCGCTCGTGAAGTTCGTCACCCACGTGTAGCCGTCGCGCTCTGCCGCGCGCACGCCGTCGGGGAACGGGTCCGCGTGGTCGACGGCGGCGGCCGCTAGCAGGTCCTCGACGAGTGCGTCCGCGAGGCCCTCGCCGGGCCAGCACCCGACGGTCGTGACGGTGCCGTCGCCGACGCTGTCGTGGACGACGGCGGGTTCGCCGGCCGCTTCGCCGCTCCGGTACTGGCCGCGCGTCTCGGCCGCCGCGGGGTCGAGCCACCCGGCCCACGTCCGGAAGTCGTAGGTCTCACCGCGGTACTCGACGGTGGTGTCGAACTGCTCGGGGAGGCTCTCGTGGCGGGCGACGCGCGCCCCCACGAGATCCGCGAGCGGACCGGGCGCCAGCGTCTCGTGAAGTTGGTTGTGCGGGTCCTTCTCGCCGGTTCGCGCACCGAGCAAGAGGTGGCCGCCGTCCGCGACGAAGTCGGCGAGGTGAGCGGCGAGGTCCTCGCCCGCGAGGTACAGCGTCGGCGCGACGGCGGCCGCGTAGCCGTCGAGGTCGGTCGACGGCGGGACGACGTCCACCTGCACGCCGCGCGCCCGAAGCGCGTCGTAGTACGCCCGGAGGTGCGACCAGTAGTGCCAGTCGGGCGAGTGCGGCTGAGATTCCGTGGCCCAGAGGCTCTCGTAGTCGTGGAGCAGTGCGACGGGCGCGTCGACGGGCGCGAGGTCGAACAGTTCCGGCGCGGTGGCGGCGGCGTCGCGGTATCCCCGGTCTGGACTGCCGTCCTGCTTGCGCAGGCCGGCGTGGTACTGTTCCTGCCCCTGACGACAGCGGCGCCAGCGGAAGTACAGCACCGCGTCCGCGCCGTGGGCGACGGCGTGGTGAGCCCACAGACGCATCGCACCCGCCCCTGGTTGCGGGGCGTGGGGCGGCCAGTTCACGTCGCCGGGTTGCTGTTCGAGCACCCAGAACGGCACCCGTTTGGCACCGCGGTAGATATCGTGGTTCATCCCCACTTCGTCCGGGTCGCCGGCCCGCAGTTCGTCCGTGGTGGGTTCGCCGGGCTGGCGGTCCTGTACGAACCCCGTCGGGTAGGAGTCCCACCCGAGGAAGTCGAGGTCGTCGGAGAGCGAGTAGGCGTCGAGCGTCGGGAAGTCGCCCATGAAGTTGTGCGTGACGAACCAGTCGTCGTTCGCCTCGCGGATCAGATCGGCGTGCAGGCGGTTGTACTCGACGACGCTGTCGTTGGCGAATCGGTAGTAGTCCAGCAGGCGCGAGGGGTGGTGTTCGGCCGGCGTCGGGCCCGGCGGGTCGACGGCCTCGAAATCGGAGTACTGCTGGCTCCAGAAGGTGTTTCCCCACGCCTCGTTCAGCGTCTCGACGTCGCCGTACGTCGATTCGAGCCACTCCCGAAACGCCGCCGCGCAGTTCTCGCAGTAACACCGCACGGTCCGGTGACAGCCGTACTCGTTGTCGGCCTGCCACCCGGCGACGTGGGGGTCGTCCGCGTACCGTTCGGTCATCGTCCGAACGATGCGTTCGGTCTCTTCGCGGTAGGTCGGCGAGTTGAAACAGGTGAACCGGCGGCTTCCCCACTCGCGGGGGGTTCCGTCGGCGTCGGCCTGCCGAATATCGGGGTGTTCGTCGACCAGCCACTTCGGCGGCGTCGCCGTCGGCGTACACAGCACCGCCTCCATGCCGTACTCGCCGACGAGTTCGACGGCCTCGTCCAGCCACTCGAAGTCGAACTCGCCGCGTTCCGGTTCGACGCGCGCCCACGAGAACTCGGCCATGCGGACGTACGCCAGTCCCGCGTCGGCCATCTGCTCGACGTCAGTCTCCCAGCGCTCGCTGGGCCAGTGTTCGGGGAAGTAACAGACTCCGAGTGTCATACTCCCTCGGGCGTGGCGGTGTGGGATACGTCTTGCCCCCGGCAGACGGCGACGCCGGACGACGACGGTACGTTCCGGAATCAGCGCTGAACCGGGCGTAGAGTGCCTGATAGTGCCGGTCAAGTCGACGAGCCGGCACACTGTCGGCAGAAATCACACCGTTTTAACGTCGTCGCGGAGATGGTCCCAGTATGACCGACACGGACGGGTCGAACGTGCTTTTCGTCGTACTGGACACTGTCCGGAAGGACCGACTGTCCGTCTACGACCCCGACATGGAGACGACGCCACGGCTGGCCGAGTTCGCGGAGGAGGCCGCCGTCTTCGAACAGGCCGTCGCGCCGGCCCCGTGGACGCTCCCCGTCCACGCCTCGATGTTCACCGGGAAGTACCCCAGCGAACACGGGGCGACGCAGGAAGACCCCTACCTAGAGGGGGCGACCACGCTCGCGGAGTCGCTGTCGGCGGCGGGCTACGACACCGCCTGTTACTCCTCGAACGCGTGGATCACGAGTTACACGAACCTCACGGCCGGGTTCGACGACCACGACAACTTCTTCCAGATCATGCCCAGCGAGCTCCTCTCGGGCCCGCTGGCGACCCTCTGGAAGACGATGAACGACAACGACACCCTTCGGGGGGTCGCCGACCGACTCGTACAGGTCGGCAACAAGATTCACGAACACCTCGCCGAGGGTGGCGGCGGCGACACCAAGACCCCGCAGGTCATCGACAAGACCATCGACTTCGTCGACGAGAGCGACGACTTCTTCGCGTTCATCAACCTGATGGACGCCCACCTCCCCTACCACCCGCCCGAGGAGTACGCCGAGGAGTTCGCGCCCGGCGTCGACTCGACGGAGGTGTGCCAGAACTCGAAAGAGTACAACTGCGGCGCCCGCGACATCGACGAGGAGGAGTGGGCCGACATCAAGGGCCTCTACGACGCGGAACTGGCCCACATCGACGACCAGTTGGACCGCCTGTTCTCGCACCTGAAAGAGACGGGCCAGTGGGAGGAGACGACGGTCGTGGTCTGTGCGGACCACGGCGAACTGTTCGGCGAACACGGCCTCTACGGCCACGAGTTCGGCATCTACGACCCGCTGGTGAACGTCCCGCTGATGGTCAAACACCCCGACGTCGAACCGGGTCGGGACGACGAGACGGTGGTCGAACTGGTCGACCTCTATCACACGATTCTGGACGCGGCCGGTGCCGAGGGCCGCGGCGAGCGACTGGAGTCGGTCCGCTCGCTCCTCTCGGCGGACTACCGCGAGTTCGCCGGCGACGTGGGCGGCGTGCCCCGCGGCGACGTCGGCTTCGTCGAGTACCACCAGCCAGTGGTCGAACTGCGCCAGCTAGAGGGGAAAGCCCAGTCGGCGGGCATCGAACTGGACGAGCAGTCCCGCTTTTACTCCCGGATGGGCGCGGCCCGCACCGCCGACGAGAAGTACATCCACTGTACCCGCATCCCCGACGAGGCCTACGACGTGGCCGACGACCCCGGCGAGACGGAGAACCTCGTCGGCACCGACGCCGAACCCGCCCACCTCGAAGACGCGCTGTGGGCCTTCATCGAGGACGTCGACGCCGACTGGCCCGACGAGGCCGACGGGGCCGACGGCGAGGTCTTAGACGAGATGGACGACGACACCAAAGACCGCCTGCAGGACCTCGGCTACATCGACTGACGTGAGTTCGGACAGCGCCGCCCTCGACTTCGCCGACAGACGCACCGTCGCCCAGATACTGCTGGGTTTCGCCGTCGCGGGGCTGGTCGTCTACCTCCTCGTGGACTTCGTCGGGACGGCCGACGTCGTCGCGGGCCTCCTTCGGGCCGACCCCGGGTGGCTGGCGCTGGCCTGCGTCTCGACGGCGCTGTGTCTCACTGCGTGGGGGAAGGCGTGGCAAATCGTGCTGGGCGTCGCCGGTATCGACGAGTCGTTCTCGCGTCTCGTCGTCACCTACTACGCCGCCACCTTCGCCAACTACGTCACGCCGCTGGGACAGGCCGGCGGCGAACCGTTCATCGCCTACGTCCTCTCGCGGGACACCGAGGCGAGCTATCAGGACAGCCTCGCGAGCGTCGTCACGGCGGACCTGCTGAACCTGTTCCCGTTCGTCACGTTCGCCGGCGTCGGCTTCGCAGCCCTGCTGTACGGGAGTTCGCTCCCCGAGGCCATCGAGCCGCTCGCGGGCGGTCTCGTCGTCCTCTCGGTGGGCGTCCCCGTCGTCGCCGCCGTCGGCTGGCGGTTCCGGAAGCGACTCGGCCGGGCGCTGCTCGACGCGGTCGCACCGCTGGCCAGCAGGACGCCCCGCGTCACGCTCGCGGGCCTTCGAGAGCGACTGCGCGAGACCGAACAGGCATTCCAGCGTATCGCCCGCGACCGCCGCGCCCTCGTGGAAGCGCTGTTCTTCTCGTACGTCGGGTGGGTGTTCTTCGCGCTCCCGCTCTTTTTCGCCGCGGAGGCCATCGGCGCGGAACTGACGGTCCTGCTCGTGTTCTTCATCGTCCCGGCGTCGACGCTTGCCGGACTGGTCCCCTCGCCCGGCGGGTCCGGGGCCGTCGAGACGGCGCTGGTCGTCCTCGTGGTGGCGCTGACGAGTATCGGCCAGACGGACGCGACGGTCATCGCGATCCTCTATCGGGTCGCGAGTTACGTGTTCGCACTGTTGCTGGGCGGCGCTGCAGCGCTGTACGTGCTGAAGCGGAACTAGGTGTCGGCATACTGCTTGCATCTGGCACGGCCGGCGTGACGACCCGTAGGTAGGGCTTGCCGGCTGTTCGTGCGTGACTATAGTAACAAGTGAAACGATTCACACACCGACCGCACCGCTGTCGTGCGGTCGGGTGTGCATTGATTTTCAATGGCTACTATAGGTAGTCGGACGCGAATTCGTTCGTTCCTAGATCGTGTTGTGTTCGACGAACGTCGGCCGCCAGTTCGAGATGTCACGCAGGTCCCGTCCAGCGACGCGCCAGTCGCCGTCCGGCGGGACGGGCGAGACGATCATCGTCGTCGGGGTCGCAAGCGGTCGGAGCGGGAGGCGCCGGTCGCTGTGGAACCCGAAGGCCGCGAGCAGGGCAGGCGGGATAGCGTCGCCGCGAACCGCGATCACCGTCGAGTCGGTGTGGTCGGCGAGCAGCCGGTCCAGCAGGGCCGGGAGCGCCCGGTCGCGTTCGGCGTCGCCGACCAGCGGGACCGCGTCGGCGACGTTGGTGACGGGACCGGACTCCGTCTCCCGCGTCCCCGTGACGACGCCGGCGACGGGCCGACCCCCGAGACGGGCGGTGTAGACCGTGTACTCCCACCGCGGGTTGCCGAATCGGTACTCGAAGAACTGCTCGTCGCGGTAGGCGTGTATCTCGGTCGGCGGGCGCCGTCGGTAGAGGCGGGCTAGCGTCGACGCCGGTATCTCGGTGTGGCGGGTGACGCTCACCTCGTCGGGGACGTCGACTCGGCGGCCGCGGGCCCGGAGATACGTCCGGGCGGCCAGACGGCCGGCAGTCGCGGCCAAGCGGTTCGCCACGTCGGCGTAGGCCGCCGGGTCCTGTACGCGGTAGTAGGTGGTGTGTTCACCGGCTATCTCACAGCCCAGTTTCGCCAGCCCAGCGGTCGTCATCTGGTTCGGTACGTTGAACGTAAAGTCGGCACCGCCGTCGGCGTAGTCCTCGAACAGGCGCTGGCTCATCCGACTGAACAGGCCCCGCCGGCGGTGGTCCTCGTGGACCATCGTGTCGCATGACTGGATGGCGGTGTGGTACGTATCGCCCGCCCGCATCTGGAAGGCGAGGTTCGGGCGCGCGCCGACTATCCGGCCGTCGCGTTCGGCGACGACGATGGGTGCCTCCGGGAGATACGGGTTGTCGGCGAACTTCCAATCGAACCACTCGGCGGAGAAACCCGAAAAGACGCGGTCGTGCAGCGTCAGGAACCCCTCACGGTCCTCGGGCCGGTACCACCGAATCGTGTAGTCGTCGTCGGACTGGCGTCGCTCGACGGTCGTCGTCTCAGTCGGCATCGGTGAGGTCCAGACCGGGGACTAACTGGTCGCTGCCGAGGTGGTGTCGCTGATAGACAGTACAGTGAGTCTCGTGGTCGAAGTGCGCACGGTCGTTACACAGGTCGGCCGCCATCGGCGACACGAACGCCCCCTGTATCTCACAGTAGGGCCGTTCGTGGTCGAACGAGTGCTCCCCGTCGGTGTCTCGGTAGTCGAGATGTGGGCAGACCATCGCCGTGAACGACAGCCCCGGCGTGTTTGGTTATGGAGGTCATTCTACACGTATCAGGTCGTTACCGGCCTTCTAAGGCCGATAGCCGTGTTGTAACGAAGTACCGAACGGTGCGAGTGATACCAGTGTCATACGACGACTACCACCGGCAAAAGAAGGTCATCGTCACTGTTGCCACCACGGGCGCAGTCCACGGCAAGGACGCCAATCCGAACCTGCCCGAGCAGCCAGACGAAATCGCCCGACAGGTAGCAGCCTGTGAGGACCTCGGGGCGTCTATCGCCCACCTCCACGGTCGGAACGAACACGGTGAGAACGACGCATCGCGACTGCAGGCGGTCAACGACGCGATTCGAGAGCGCTGCGACGACATCATCATCCAGAACACCACGGGCGGGCAGAGCCCCTACGAGCGCCGCGTCGCGGGCATCCGGACGAACCCCCCACCGGAGATGGCCTCCCTCGATCTGGGGCCGTTCAAACGCGACAAACACATAATCACGAACCACACCCGAAACAACATCGAGCGCCTCGCCGTCGAGATGCAATCGAAAGGCATCAAGCCGGAACTGGAGGTGTTCAACTCCGGCCAGCTCGCCGAGGTCAAACGGCTCGTCGACGAGGGGCTGGTCGAGGAACCGCCGTACATCAACCTCATCTTCGGCGGGTCGTTCACGCCCGCGAACCCGCAGACGCTTCTCACCATGGTCGACAACATCCCCGACGGCGCGGAGTTCAACGTCCTCGCCATCGGCCCACACCAACTGCCGCTGACGACGATGGCGGTCCTGCTGGGCGGGCACGTCCGCGTCGGGATGGAGGACAACCTCTACTACCGCCGCGGCGAGAAGGCACAGAGTAACCAGCAACTCGTCGAGCGTACCGTCGAGATCATCGACCGACTCGACCGGGAGGTGGCGACGCCAGACGAGGCCCGCGAGATGCTCGGCATCTCTCGACAGCAGGTCGAACGGCCCGCCGACTGGGACTGAGCACGCGTCGGTGGCTCGTCCGTTCGAGACGTGGACAGTCCAGCAGTCAGCGAGTGGTTCGGCCCCGGCGACGACACAGCGCGGCGGTAGGTGACACCTACGGCCAGTTCAGAGCGGGATATCGACGGTGAACGACCGAAGACGCGATTCGAGCGCGTGAGACACTACGTCGGCCCAACCACTGGCCGTCACCGCACTGGACTGGTCGCGTCGCTGCGGGACACGTCGGTCACCGCGTCGCCGTGCGAGCGGTCGGTTCACTCGGCCGCTCGCTACGATTGCTCGTCGCCTTCGTCCCCCGCTTCCCACAGTCGAAGCAACCGCGTCAGCGTCTCGTTGACCGGTACCGTCCCCTCGCCGTGTTCGACGACGTAGCCGTTGATGGCGTCTATCTCCGTTCGCCGGCCCGCCTCGACGTCCTGCAACATCGACGAGCGGTTGGCGGCGGTGTCTCGACTCACCCGTCGGGCCAGCGAGATGGCCCGCTCGTTCGAGAGGTTGACGCCCTGCTCTCGGGCGACGCGGGCCGTCTCGCGGGCGGCGTCGGCGGCGAGTTCGCGTCCCGGCCCCGCTGTGAGCGCGCCGTTCTCGACGCGAGCGAGCGCCGTCGTCGCGTTGATGGCCGCGTTGACCGCCAGTTTCTCCCAGAGACGCGTCGGCATGTCTGTCGCCACCGTCGTCTCGACGCCGGCGGCGTCGAACGCCGCACCCACGTCGTCGGCAAGCGTCGAAGGGCCGCCCTCGCGGGCACCCAGCACCACCTCGCCGCGACCGGTGAACTCGACCCGACCCGGATCGGCCAGTCTGGCGCCGTAGGTGCAGGTGCCGGCCAGCACCGGACAGTCCAGTTCGGCCGCGAGCGTCGACTCGTTGCCCATCCCGTTCTGGACCGAGAGGCAGGCGTCGAGCGAGCAGTCGGTCAGTGCCGCGGCGGCGTCGGCGGTGTCGTAGCTCTTGACCGCCACCAGCGCGAGGTCGGCGCTGTCCGGTGGGTCGGTGTCGGCCGCCGGGTCGACGTGGACGGATTCGGCGCCGACCACGTCCAATCCCTCGCGCTCGACGGTGCCGACGTGTGGCTCCCGGCCGACCAGCGTCACGTCGTGTTCGCGGGCGAGCAACCCCCCGAGGAGAGTCCCGAGACTCCCCGCACCGACGACGGCGATGTGCATGCGCGACGAGAGGGCGGGGCCGTACAAAAGGGTTCCAACGCGGACAGACCACCAGCCACAACAGCGCCGGTCACGAAGCGGGCGTATGGACGAGATGGACACAGACGCCGACCGGATGGCCGAGGCCATCGACGCCGTCGGGGTCGACCGCCTCACCGACGCCATCGTCGACGTGTGGGAACGGGCGGGACTGGACACCGGAACGCCGACGTGGCCCGACGACGGGCCGCGGTTTCGGGTTCGCCCGCCCGCAGGCGACACGGACGCGCGGGTCGATGCGCTCGCGGCGGTGCTGGACGCGTCGCCGCGCCGGCCCGACGAACTGTTCGTGTACCTCGACGTCGGTCGGCGGGCGGGCCTCACCGGCCGCCCGCGCTTCGAGCTAGAGACGCTCTCGGGCCACGCCGACGTCACCGTCGACGGCGACCACACCGCCGGCACCGTGCCGCTCACCGGCGAGACGTTCGACGCCGTCACGACGCTCGTAGACGAGGTGACCTACCTCCTCGTCCGGGACGCCGACGGCGTCGCGCTGGTCGAGTGGCGCGAGGAGACGGTTCGGTTCACCGTGCCCGAGGACGCGCTGTCGGCGGTGAGAACGGGGCTCGACGCGGCGACGGCCGACCGCGTCGAGCGGTGCTGACTCGACGGACGGAGATCGGGACCGGACGCTCAGTCTTCCTGCCAGTAGTATATCTCCTCTTTCGGGGCGCCACAGGCCGGACACTCCTCGGGGAGGTGCTCTATCTGGCCCATCTCACCGCACGACCAGCAGCGCCACATCAGTTCGGCCTCGCCGGCCTTGCCCGTCGAGACGTGTTCGCTGGAGAGCGCCTCGATACCGTCGTCGATGGTCACGTAGAAGCCGTGCTCGTCGAAGCCCCGTATCGTCCCGAGTTCGTTACCTTCGTCGTCGTACACCGGCTGTCCGAACGAGACCTCGTCACTCTCCGTGTGTGTGGACATATCGCTCATACAGACTGACAGTCACGCCGAAGTGTGTTAAAGACTAGCGTGAGAAGAGGCTGTTGTGGACCGGCGCGAAGTCCGAGGGTTCGTCCTCGCTCTCCTGTGTGTCCGAGACGGCGTTACCGTGCAGGCCCTCCTCTAAGAAGTCCGAGAGCGGCGGGCCGACGCTGTCGGGTTCGACGAGGAAGGCGTCGTGACCGTAGTCCGAATCGACGACGTGGTGGGCGACGCCGGTGTCCGTCTCCCGCAGGGCGTCTGCGAGCGACTCAGACTGCTGGGTCGTGAAGTGCCAGTCCCCGGTAAAGGACATCACCAGCGCCTCGCCGTCGAAGGCCGCTAGCGCGTCGGCGTCCGACTCGAACCCCGAGGAGAGGTCGTAGTTGTCCATCGCCCGCGTCAGGTAGAGATAGCTGTTGGCGTCGAAGCGTTCGACGAACTTCGAGGCGTTGTAGTCGAGGTAGGACTCCACGTCGCGGTACGGGAAAAAGCGCCCGGCGGGGTCGGTGGGGAACGCGCGTTCGGCCTCCCGCGTCGCGGCGCGGCGACCGAACCGGCGCTCCATGCTCGACTTCGAGAAGTACATCACGTGGCCGATCTCGCGGGCCAGCGCCAGTCCATGGTCTGGGTGCTCGCCGCCGTCGGACTCGGCGTAGTAGTTCCCGCCGTTCCAGTTCGGGTCGGTAGTGATGGCCCGGCGTGCGATGCCGTCCAGCGCGAGACACTGCGGGTCGAGTCGACCGGCGGCGGCGATGGGCACGATCTTCTCGACGTGGTCCGGGTGGCGTTTGGCCCACTCCAGGACGTTCATGCCGCCGACGCTGCCGCCGACGACGGCGTACAGCGCGGGGATGCCCAGTTCGTCCAGCAGTGCGCGCTGGGCGTCGGTCCAGTCGGCGACCGTGACGGGGGGAAACGCCGGCCCCCACGGTTCGCCCGTCTCGGGGTTCGTACTCGACGGGCCCGACGAGCCATAACACGACCCCGGGACGTTCACACAGACGACGAAGTACTCCGTCGTGTCGATGGCCTTGCCCGGGCCGACGATGTCGTCCCACCACGCGTACGCCTGATCGCCCTCCTCGAAGCGGCCACGCGAGGCGACGTGGGCGCTCCCGGTCAGGGCGTGACAGACCAGCACGGCGTTGTCGCCCGTAAAGTCGCCGTACGTCTCGTAGGCCAGTTCGAGGTCGGGGATGGTCTCGCCACACTGGAACTCGAACTCGCCGATCGAGACGGTCTGTGACTCGACAGTCATGTGGCTCGCTCGATGGCCGCGTCGACGTCCGCGAGGATGTCTTCGGGGTCCTCGATGCCGACGCTCATCCGGACGAGGTCCGGGCTGACGCCGCTTTCGCGCTGTTCTTCCTCGGAGAGTTGGGCGTGGGTGGTCGACGCGGGGTGGATGACCAGCGTCTTCGCGTCGCCGATGTTCGCGAGGAACTGCGCGAGGTCCGTCTCCTCGCAGAACTGTCGGCTGGCGGCGTACCCGCCCGAAAGGCCGAACGTGACGACGCCGCCGAATCCGCCGTCGAGGTACTCTTTGGCGAGGTCGTGGGTTTCGTGGCTCGCCAGTCCGGGGTAGGTGACCCACGACACCTCGGGGTGGTCCTGTAGGTGTTCGGCGACGGCGAGCGCGTTCGAGCAGTGTCGCTCCATCCGAAGCGAGAGGGTCTCGCTGCCCTGCATGGTCGCCCACGCGTCGAAGGGCTTCTGTCCGTCACCGAGCGCGCGCAACCCACGCTGGCGGGCCGCCATCGCGAAGGCGCGGTCGCCGAAGCGCTCGGCGAAGTTCGCGTCGAACGCCGGGTTCTGGCCGCCCATCTCGGGGTACTTCTCGGGGTACTCGCCCCACGGGAACGACCCGCCGTCGGCCAGCACGCCGCCGATGGTGGTACCCGACCCGTGAATCCACTTCGTCGTCGACTCCCAGACGATGTCGGCACCGTGGTCCAGCGGTCGACAGAGCGCCGGCGTCCCGAACGTGTTGTCCACGAACAGGGGGACGCCGTGGTCGTGAGCCACTTCGGCGATTTCCTCCAGCGGTGGCACCACGAGCGACGGGTTCCCGATGGTCTCACAGTGGACGTAGGCGGTGTCGTCGTCGATAGCCTCGGCGTACGCGTCGGGGTCTAAGGTGTCGACGAACCGGGCCTCGACGCCCCGTCGGCTGGCGGTGTTCGCGAGATAGGAGTGCGTGCCGCCGTAGATGGACGAGGCCGAGACGACGTTGTCGCCGGCCGACGCCAGCACCGTCGTCCCGGCGTCTAACGCCGCCATCCCGGACCCGGTGGCGACGGCGTCGACGGCGTTTTCGAGCGACGCCAGTCGGTGTTCGAGCATCCGGACGGTCGGGTTGTCGAACCGCGAGTAGACGTTGCCGTCGTCTTCTAAGGCGTAGCGGTCGGCGGCCGTCTCCGCGTCCTCGAAGACGTACGAGGACGTCTGATAGATGGGCGGGGCGCGCGCGCCCGTCGCCGGGTCCGGTTCCTCCTGTCCGGCGTGGACGCATCTCGTCCCGAATCCGTAGCGGTCGGTCATGTGCAGTATGCATATATCTCTACGTATCTATAACCACGAGTTACGGCAAAACTCTCCCCGTGTGGTGTGATATCTTGTCTGAGTGGCCGGTGGTTCGGCAACGCAGCCGGGCAGGGCTGCCGGCCTCGGAGGATACAAACCGCTGGCACTGAAAGAGCGACCCGATGACCGACGCCGACGAGACAGTCCGCTGCTGGCTGGTCGAACGCTCCAGTTACGGCGACGAGCGCATGGTGACGCTCGTCTACGCCACGCCCGAGGGCGACCGCCACGTGACCAAGCAGTTCTCGACGAACCTCCTGATGAAAAAGCGCGTGACCGCCGCCATCGACGTCGAACCCGACCGTCTCGAACCGGTCGGTGACGAGGACACGCGCGAACGGTACGCCACCGAAGCACAGCGGATGGCAGCGACGAGCGACCCGGACGAGGAGGTCTGAACGACTTCGTTGCGCTACCTGTCGGTCTGTAACACGAAAGACTATACCGGAGGGCGGCACAACCGGCGCGTATGACCGCTATCGAACTGGACGGCGTCCGCAAGGAGTTCGGGGACGTCGTCGCCCTGAACGGAGTGGACCTCACGGTCGAGGAGGGTGAGGTCTTCGGCTTTCTCGGACCCAACGGGGCCGGGAAATCGACCACGATCAACATCCTGCTCGACTTCGTTCGACCGACAGCGGGGTCAGCGACGGTCCTCGGTCACGACGTCAACGAGGAGTCGAAAGCCATCCGCGAGCGCATCGGCGTCCTCCCCGAAGGCTACGACGTCTACGAACGGCTGACCGGGCGCGAACACGTGGAGTTCGTCATCGAGTCGAAAAACGCCGACGACGATCCGATGGCACTGCTCGAACGCGTCGGCGTCGCCGACGCCGCCGACCGCCGGGCCGGCGGCTACTCGAAGGGGATGAAACAACGGCTGGTGCTGGCGATGGCACTCGTCGACGAACCCGACCTCCTCATCCTCGACGAACCGACGACGGGACTGGACCCCAACGGCGCCCGCAAGATGCGGGACCTGGTCCGCGAGGAGAGCGAACGCGGCGCGACCGTCTTCTTCTCCTCGCACATCCTCGGACAGGTCGAGTCCGTCTGTGACACCGTCGGCATCCTCCAGGACGGCGAACTCATCGCGAAAGACAGCGTCGAAGGCCTCCGCTCGGCGGCCCAAGGCGACATGAAACTCGTCGTCACCGTCGGCGACACGGACGGCCTAGACGCCGCCGTCGAGGACGTGCGCTCTCTCCCCGAGGTGTCCGGCGTGACGATGGACACCGACCGGATCACCGTCAACTGCGACGGCGACGCGAAGATGACCGTCCTCAACACCTTCGAGGAGTCCGGCGTCGCCGTCGAGGACTTCGAGACCCAGGAAGCCTCGCTGGAGGACCTCTTTACCGCCTACACCGAACGGCAGGAGGTAGAGGCATGAGCACCGCCGACGAGGGCGGCCTCGCCGGGCTGGACCGTCTGCTCAGGAACACCTTCGAGTGGTACACCGTCTCGAAAAAGGAGTTCAAGGACGCCATCCGCTCGAAGGGCCTGTGGCTGCTGGGACTCATCTTCACGACGGCGTTCATCGCCCCCGTCGCGCTGGCGCTGTACTTCGACATCGGCGTGGGCCAGCAGGGACAGGGGCTGGGGATGCAACTCCTGCTCTCGCAGGTGTACCTGAACATGGTGACGTTGCTGTTGCCCATCGTCGCCATCTTCCTCGGCTTCGCCGCCATCTCGAAAGAGCGCACGTCGGGGTCGCTGAAGCTCCTGCTGTCTCTCCCGCACTCCCGGAAGGACGTCATCATCGGGAAGGTGCTGGGCCGGTGTGCGGTGCTGGGCGTACCGCTGGTCGCCTCGCTGGCCATCACCGCCGTCTTCCTGACCGCCTCGCGACTGACGTTCAAACCCGAACTGTTCGGCCTGTTCTCGTTCTTTACGGTGGTGTTCGCGCTGGTGTTCGTCGCCATCGTCGTCTCCATCTCCGGGGCCTTCAAGAAGAGCCTCTGGTCGGGCGCCGCGAACTTCATCGTCTACTTCTACTTCACGTTCCTCTGGAACGCCGGCGCGAACGGCGTCGGGAACATCCTCTCGAACGAACTGGGCGTCACCGGCGCCATCCGCTGGCACGTCGTCCTCCTGTTGAAGCTCGTCAACCCGAACCAGGCCTACAAGACCCTCGTCAACTCGATGCTCGGGTCCGGCGAAGCGCCCGCGCTGTCGGCCCGCTACGGGATGTTCAGGCAGGGGGAAGAAGCGAGTCGGACCATCTGTGCCGACGTCCTCAACGGCGCCCCGCAGGCCCAAGAAGGCGTCTTCGGCACGATCATCACCTGCGCGCCCGGGTCGGGGTCGCTGCCGTTCTACTACTCCGACCCCGCCGTCGTCGTGTTCATGCTCGCGTGGATCGGTATCGCCGCGAGCGTCAGTTACTACACGTTCAACCTCGCGGACCTCTAGAACGGTCAGCCAGTTCGTTTTCTACTGTCGCGATGGCGACTGGGTCGGTGGACCGCCAGAAAGCTCCCGGCCCCTTTCAGTCCCACCCAACTGTGTAACACCGGTCACCTCGGCAGTTCCGAAGTCGGTCACTCCACGTCGACGCCGTACTCCCCGAGTTTGGCCTCGAACCCCTCGCGGCCGTCCAGCAGTTCGACGTCGTTTGCCTCGGCGTCCTCGCGCTTTCGCTGGCCGGCGTTCTCGCCGACGACGAGGAAGTCGGTGTTCCCCGAGACGCTGCTGGTCGCCGAGCCACCGTTGCGCTCGACGACGTCCTGTGCGTCCCCGCGCGTGAGGCCGGAAAGCGATCCCGTGAACACGAAGGTCAGGCCCTCCAGTGCGTCGCCGCCGGTGGCCTCGGCGGCCTGCGGGTCGACGTGGTCGAGTAGTCGGTCCAGCACCGCGCGGTTCCCCTCGCTCTCGAAGAACTCGACGATGCTCTCGGCGACTTCCGGGCCGACGTCGGGGACGGCCTCGAACGCCTCGCGGTCGCCGTCCTCACCCGCTTCGAGAATCGCCTCGAACGTCCCGAACTCCGCTGCGAGGTTCCGTGCGGTCACGTCTCCGACGTGTGGGATGCCGAGTGCGACGACGAAGTTCGCGAGCGGCGGGTCCCGGGCGTCGTCGAGTTCGTCGACGAGGTTCTGCGCGCTGGTCTCGCCCCAGCCCTCCAGTTCGGCCAGTTCGTCGACCGAGAGGTCATAGAGGTCGGCGGCGTCGTCGACGAGACCGGCGTCGAGGAGGTGTTCGACGGCCTTCTCTCCGAGCCCTTCGATATCGAGGGCGTCCCTGCTGGCGTAGTGCTCGATGGCGCGTTCGCGCTGGGCGGGACAGGAGAGGCCGCCGGTGCAGAACGCCATCGGGCCGTCGCGCTCGACGGCGCTGTCACACACCGGGCACGTCTCCGGGAACTCGAAGTGGCCCTCGCCCGACTTCTCGACCACCTCGACCACGTCCGGGATCACGTCGCCCGCGCGCTTGATGCGCACGCGGTCACCGACGTCGACGCCGAGTTCCTCGATGAGCGAGGGGTTGTGCAGCGACGCGCGGGTGACGGTGACGCCGCCGACCTCGACGGGGTCCATCAGTGCGACGGGGGTCAACCGTCCCGTCCGACCGACCTGCACGACGACATCCCGTACCGTCGTCTCCTCCTTCCGGGCGGGAAACTTGTAGGCGAACGCCCAGCGCGGCGCGCGACTGGTCGTCCCCAGCAGGTCACAGGCCTCGATGTCGTCGACCTTCAGGACGACACCGTCTATCTCGTAATCGAGGTCGTCGCGGGCGTCGAGTTGCTCGTCGCGGTAGTCGATTGCAGCCTCGATATCGTCGACGACGGCGGTGCGGTCACAGACCCGCAGGCCCCACTCCGGGAACCGCTCGTGGAGTGCGCTGTGGCTCTCGAACTCGACCGAGGCATCGAGGACGCCGAAGAAAAACACCGAAAGCGGGCGCTTTGCAGTGACACTGGGGTCCAGTTGGCGGAGCGTCCCGGCGGCGGCGTTCCGGGGATTTGCGAAGGGGTCTCGTCCCGCCTCGACGCGTTCGCGGTTGTACTGCGTGAAGGCCTCGCGTGGCATGTACACCTCGCCGCGGACGGCGAGGAAGTCGGGGTAGTCCCCGCGCAGGCGCTGGGGGACGCTGGCGACGGTGCGGACGTTCTCGGTGACGTCCTCGCCCACCTCGCCGTCGCCGCGGGTAGCCGCCCGCTGGTACTCGCCGTCCTCGTAGACGACTTCGATCGAGAGGCCGTCGAACTTCGGCTCACAGAAGTACGCTACGTCGCCGTCGTAGTCCGCGTCGGCCAGCCGTCTCCGCACCCGTTCGTCGAACGCCCGGGCGTCCTCGGCCTCGCCACCTTGGTCGATAGACTGCATGGGCGCGACGTGTTCAACCTCGCCGAGTTCGTCGAGCGGTTCGCCGCCGACGCGTTGCGTGGGGCTTCCCTCGGTGTCGAGGTCGAACACCGATTCGAGTGTCTGCAGGCGCGAGAACAAGTCGTCGTAGGTCCGATCTCCGATGACCGGGTCGTTCTCGACGTAGTAACGGTGGTCGTGATACCGGACGGCCTCGCGCAACTGGGCGGCCTGCTCGCTGGCCTCGGCCTCGCTCAGTTCCTCGACGGGAGCGAACTCCGTCGGTGGGTCAGAGACGTAGGGGTTGTCGGTCTCGTCTTCGAGGGCTGCCATCGCCGGTACTGAGAGAGCCACCCACTAATACTGCCCGCTGTGCGTATGGCATCGGCGACGTCGTCTCCTCATACGCCGGCTGGACCATCTCGAACGGAGTCGCCACCCCGGCGTGTCGCCGTCCGGATCGGCAGCTATCGGTGACGAGTCAGGGCCGACCGTCGCAGCGACCGCTCAGCGGGACGCCGATTCGGCGATGGGGCGCGCCGACACAGTGCCGTCGCCCGTGAGTGTCACAGTGAGTCCCTCGTGCGTGAACGAAAACCGGCGATCCGGGTCGCCGTCCGCGTCCCCAAAGAGCGTGTCGAGCGCCCCCGAATCGACAGAGTCGTACAGCGGCGTTCCCTCGGTCGGCTCCGTCCCGGTCGCGGCAGCGATCACCTGCACGACCGCCGTACTCGGTGCGGTCACCGACCAATCGAACTGCTTGCTAACGGGCTCACCACGTGCTCGCTCTCGGGTATCGGCAGTGAAAGAGTAGCTCATATCGGATACTACCGGCGGTTTAGCCCGTTCGGAGATAAGTATTGACGTGCCATTTCAACAGCTGAGAACGCCACCCCGGACACGGCGGGACGGGTGCCGTTGGCTGTCCCGCCGTGGATCTAGTCGAGCGATGGACGAAAGAAAGTCCGGTCGGCCTCAATCGCTGCCGCTCGCGCCGGTCTCGTCGGTAAACGACGGTGAGCCGAGACGCGCCGGGTCGTCCCGGTCGACCGCGATGGCCTCGACGTTGGCAAAGAAGAACCCGGCGAAGCCGATCCTGATGAGCAGTCCCATGTACTCGCCGATCACGGCGATGACGAACGAGTCGAACACCCCCGCGACAGAGAGGAGCGAGGAGACGACGAGCATCCCGATGAGGAACAACAGGAGGTTCCGAGCCTTCCAGTGGAGGAGTCGTTGTCTGTC
Organism: Haloarcula sp. S1AR25-4; assembly: GCF_031624555.1. Classification (NCBI taxonomy): domain Archaea; kingdom Methanobacteriati; phylum Methanobacteriota; class Halobacteria; order Halobacteriales; family Haloarculaceae; genus Haloarcula; species Haloarcula sp. S1AR25-4. The sequence goes on from NZ_JAMQOR010000002.1 coordinate 854,144, forward strand.
GGGAACGTCGGCCGCGCGTCGCCATATCGGCCCGAGTAACAGGTACGCCATCAGGACGTGTCCGAGGACGACGGCGGCAAAGCCGGCGAGGCCGACGACGCCGCCGACGATCGCCCCGCCGTTGAATCCGATAACCTGTATCGCCGGGATGGCGGCGGCGACGGCGAGCATCCGCCGGGACTCCCCGGCCAGCGCTACTGCAACCACCCACAGCACCGTGTACGCGACGAAGTCGTCGAGGATGCCCGGGACGGTGAGTTGGGTCCCGCCGAGGGAGAAGAGACCGGCCGCCATCAGCGCGGACATCACCGTCGAGAATCCGACGACTGCCACCACCGGATAGCAGTACCGACGGTGAGACGACGGGATGCGACTGAGCCAGCCGAGAAACACGAGAAACGCAACGGCGGTGACGGCCACCGAGACGCCGTAGACGGCAGATTGGCTAATCATCGTCGTCCCCCACACTCTGTTGCTCGGTGGGTGGTCCCGGTTCGGCCGTCTCGCCGTGATCGGCCTCGCGCGTCTCGAAGGCCGACAGGCGGTCGATGAGTTCCTCGGTGCGCTCCGAGAGGTCGTCGGCGCGGCGGCGCACGTCGCTCATCGTCCCCGCGGTCTCCTCTGCGGTGTCCGCAAGCGCGTGAGAGCGGTCGGCGACGTCGGCGGCGGCCTCGCCAACGGTGTCGATGGTTGCGGCCACCTCCTCGGTGGCGGCCGCGCCGTCGTCGGTCGCTCGGGCGATCTCGCCCATCGCCTCGTCGACGTCGTCGACGGTATCGCTGAGTTGTGCCAGCGTCTCCCCCGCGTCGGTGACCGTCTCGACGGTGGCGTCGATGCGGGCTCTGGTGGCGTCCATCTCGTGGCTCACCTCGTCGACGTCCGACCGAGCGCCGGCGATGATGCCATCGATTTCGTCGATGGCGTGTTGGGTCTCCTCGGCGAGAGTCTTGACCTCGTCGGCGACGACGGCAAAGCCCGCACCGCCCTCGGTGGCGTGTGAGGCTTCGATGTTCGCGTTGAGCGCGAGGATGTTGGTCTGTTCGGCGATGTCGTCGATGATGCCGGTCGTCGACTCCACGTCGTGCATCCGGTCGTCCAGTTCCTCGACGAGGGCGTCCAGTTCGGCGATAGCGGTCTCGACGTCTTCGATGGATTCGATGGCATCGGTGATGCGTTCCGCGCCGGTCGCACCGACGTCGGACGCGCGCCCGGCCTGCCGCGCCACCTCGTCCGTCGTCGAGGCGACCTCCTGAATCGTCGCCGAGAGGTCGTTCGTCTCCGAGACGGCGGTCTGGAGTTGGTTCGCCTGCCCCTCGATGTCCCGCGCCAACTCGCGGATATCGCCTGCCAGCGACTGGTTGAGTCGCTCGACGTCGGCCGCGTCGTTGGCGACGGAGTCGCTGGCGCTCTCGACGTCGGTGGCGAACTCGCGGATCTCGTCGACGGTGTCAGAGAGCCCGTAGGCCATCTCCTCGTACGCGACGGCGATTCGCTCGATGGCGTCGACCTCGACGTCCGTCTCTAGCTGCTGTGTGAAGTCTCCGTCTGCGGCCGAAGTCATCGCGTCCCCGATGACCGTCGCGTGCTCGATGAGCGTCTCGTTGAACGCTTCGGCGTCTCGTCTGGCGGCTTCTGCGTCCTCTCGGGCGTCCTCGGCCGATTCGCGTGCCGCCTCTGACTCGTCGAGAGCCTCGCTGAGCGAGCCACGCATGTTGTCGAACGCCGTGGCGAGGTGGCCGAACTCGTCGGCCCGGTCCACGTCGGGACTGGCCTCGAGGTCGCCGTCCTCGATGGCCTCCGCGGCACCGGTCAGTCGCCGGAGCGCGACGGCCGCGTTGCCTCCGAGGACGATGCCGAGCAACCCGAGGTTGAGCGCGACGACGAACAGCGTTCCGGCGATCGCCGACAGCCCCGCCCCCGTGTTCGCTGCGTGAATCGCAAAGAGCGTACCGAACGCGAGCGTCACGATCAGCGTGGCGGCAAGCGCCGCGCCGATGCGCCTGCTGTAGTGGCCAGCTATCGGTTCCAATCCGCGTGTCGTCTCCATAGCGAAGAGAGTCCGGAAGACGGATTTATATCTACGCCTCACAGTATACGTTCTGATAACGGTGGGACTCGCGCGGTTCCTGTGATCAGGTCTCCAATCGAGACAGCCGGCGCTCCCGTTGGGAGACGAAAGCGACCAGCAGAACCGACGATGGTGGCCGCTTCACGCGACAGCCGGATCGTTACAGTCCGGCGACGTCCTCGATAGCGTCTGTGAGTTCCTTGATGCTCTCGACGGTGTGTTCGCCCATGTGGCCGATGCGGAACGTCTTCTCGCCGAGCGCCGACCCGTAGCCGTTCGAGAAGACCATGTCGTACTCCTCGGAGACGGCCTCGATGGTCGCGGCGACATCGATGCCCTGCGTGTTCTCGATACAAGAGACCGTCTGGGAGCGATACCCCTCCTCGGCGAAGAGGTCGAAGTGCTCGCGGGCCCACTCGTGGACGTACTCGGTCATCTCCGCGTGGCGCTGGTCGCGGCCCTCGTGACCCTCTTCGAGCATGTACTTCATCTGCTTGCGGTAGGCCAGCATGACGGGGATGGCGGGCGTGGAGTGGGTCTGGCCCTTGCGGTCGTAGTAGTCGAGACAGCGCTGGAAGCCGCCGTACCACGACGCCGACTCCGTGTCTACTTCGCGGTCGTAGGCGTCGTCGCTGACGACACAGACCGCGAGGCCGGGCGGCATGGCGAAGGCCTTCTGGGTCGAGGCGAAGATGACGTCGATGTCGTGTTCGTCGATATCGACGTAGTCGCCACCGAGTGCGGAGACGGCGTCGACCACGAAGTAGGTGTCCGGGTACTCCGCGACGACGTCGCCGATCTCCTCGATGGGATTGCGGACGCCGGTCGAAGACTCGTTCATCACCGTCGCCACGACGTCGTAGTGCTTGTCGCTCTGCTCTAGGGTCTCGCGAATGTCCTCGGGTTTGATGGCCTGTCCCCACTCGTACTCGAGGCGGTCGACGTCCTTCCCGAGTCGTTCGGCGACGTTGGCGTGGCGCTCGCTGAAGCTCCCGCAGGTCGGCACGAGGATGTTCTCGTCGACGAGGTTGAGCGTCGAGGCCTCCCAGAACTCGGTTCCGGAGGCCGTCAGCACGATGACCTCGTTGTCGGTGCCGAGGAACTCCTTGGTGTCCTCGACGATGGTCGTATAGAGGTCGGTCATCCGGTCCATGCGGTGGCCGAACATCGGCTGGGCCATCTCCTGAATGACGTCCTCACGGACTTCGGTCGGGCCGGGGATGTACAGCGTCTTCTCTGGGTAGTCGCCTGTGTATTCCTGTTTCTTTGTCACGGAAGCCACCTGATAGGTGGAGTCTCGTCGTCGGAGGCCATGGTAGTTTTGATACCGGTGTGTGTCACTGCGTCATCCGACGGGTCGCGAACAGCACCAGTCCCGCGTACACCACCGGCCCGAACAGGTCGAGGACACCGAACCCGACGAACCCCGACAGCAGGGCCGCGGCCAACCACAGCGCGAGCGGCACGACTGCGAGGGCAGTGCCACCGTCCCGGAGAGCGTCGTCGACGGAGGGCTGACGGGACGCGTACAGGCCGACGCCGACGGCGGCCGCCAGATACAGCAGCGTCACGCCGGCCGGAGAGACGAGCGGGACCGTCACCAGCGCGACCAAACCGAGGACGATGCCGACCACTTTCGGGCCGTTCTCTCGCATTCGGAGGGCTCGGATCGCGCCGTCGAGGTCACCGGCATCGAGCGCCGCCTCGAAGTCGGCCGCGTCGTCGCTGCCGTAGCCGACGACGCGTCCCCCGTCGGCGTCGACCGGCGTCTCGAAGTCCTGCCCGCAGTGCATACACCACGTCGCCGTCGCACTGACCTTGCCGTCGCAGTACGGACAGCGGGGGTCACTCACCATACCTGTCTGTCGGGGCGCTGACGAGATAGCCGTTTTGCACGGGGGAGCATTGAAATCGGATGATCCGCATACACGGTGTATGGACTGGGTCGAACGGGCCGGGGACCTCCTCTACGACGGCGAGACGATACGGGAGCAGGTCCGGGTGGGCAACGGCGGCGTCGTCGTGACGAGCCACCGTCTGCTGGCGTTTACCCCGGACCGTGACGGGCCGAACTTCCGGCAGGTCGACCGGCCGAACGTGGACGGTGTCGACCGGCAACGTGCCGGAAACACCGACTTCCTCGAACAGGGCGTGAAAGCGCTCGTCGTCGGCGCCGTCCTCGTCGCGGCCGGGCAGATGGTCAGCCTCGATAGCCTCGTGGCGGGCGTCTCGCTCTCCGGCGTCGGCAGCGCCGGCGCGATGGGCCTCGGTGGGATGCTCGGACTCTTAGAGGGGATGCTCCGGCTGATGGCCCAGCTTGACGACCTGATGACGCTGTTCGGTGGGCTGGCGCTGGCCGTCGCCGCCGTCGCCCTCGGCGTCTACCTCTGGAGCCGCGAGCGGTTGCTCGTCGTCTCGGTGGCCGGCGGCGACGACGTCGAACTCCCGGCACCCGACGACGACGCCGTGCTGGAACGAGTCCGGGCGGCGATCCGACCGGATACGCCGCCGTCCGACACCGCCCAACCCTCGGCCCCGGACGACCCGCTGGCGTGACGTTCAACTCCGCCGAGCGCTAACCCGGAGGCGATGGACCCAGACGGCGTGTGCGCGCGAGCAGGTGACCTCCCCCGAGAGCCCGGCGTCTACCAGTTCGAAGACGAGGAGGGCCGGGTGCTGTACGTCGGGAAGGCCGTGGACCTGCGTGACCGCGTGCGCTCGTACGCGGACCCGCGCAGCAACCGTATCGCGAAGATGGTCGAACGGGCCGCCGTCGTCGACTTCGCGGTGACCGACACGGAGACGCAGGCGCTGTTGCTGGAGGCGAACCTCATCAAGCGCCACCGGCCGCCGTACAACGTCCGCCTGAAAGACGACAAGTCCTACCCGCTGGTCCAACTCACCGACCACGCCGTCCCGAGCATCGAGGTGACCCGCGACCCGGCCGACGGCGCCACCGTTTACGGCCCGTTCACCGACAAAGGGCGCGTCGAGACGGTCGTGAAGGCCCTGCGGGAGACCTACGGCTTGCGCGGGTGTTCGGATCACAAGTACAGCACCCGCGACCGGCCCTGTCTGGACTACGAGATGGGTATCTGCACCGCCCCCTGCACCGGCGAGATCGGCGAGGCCGACTACGCCGCCGACGTCGAGAGCGTCGAGCGGTTCTTCGAGGGCGAGGTGGGGGTGCTCGCGGACCCGCTCCGCCGGGAGATGGAGACCGCCGCGCAGGAACAGGAGTTCGAGCGCGCGGCGAACCTGCGGGACAAACTCGGTGCCGTCGAAGCCCTCCACGGCGAGGGCGACGCGGCGGTCAGCGACGCCGGCGGCGCCGCCGCGACGGACGTCCTGGGCGCCGTCGTCGAGGGCGACCGGGCCGTCGTCGCCCGCCTCCACGCCGAAGGCGGAAAACTCGTCGAGCGGGAACGCCACACGCTCGACGCCCCCGACGGCGAGGGGCCCGAGGGCGTCTATCGGGCCTTCATCACCCAGTACTACGCCGAACGAGAGTTCCCCGGCGCGATTCTGTGTGCAGAGGACCCCGCCGACGCCGAGATAGCGCGGTGGCTCGAACGCGAGGGCGTCGAGTTGCGAGTGCCCGGCGCCGGCCGCGAGGCGACGCTGGTCGACCTCGCGCTGAAGAACGCCAGACAGCGCGGCGGGGCCGACGACGAAGTCGGTGCGCTGGCCGACGCGCTGGGTATCGACCGGCCCGAACGCATCGAAGGGTTCGACGTGAGCCACGCGCAGGGCACGAGCGTCGTCGGGTCGAACGTCACCGTCGTCGGCGGGAGCGCCGAGACGTCCGACTACCGCCGGAAGAAACTCACCGAGCGCAACGACGACTACGCCAATATGCGCGAACTGGTCCGCTGGCGGGCCGAGCGCGCCGTCTCAGGTCGGGACGACCGGCCCGACCCCGATCTGTTACTCATCGACGGCGGCGACGGACAACTGGGCGCGGCCCGCGACGCCCTCGCCGAGGCGGGGTGGGACGTTCCGGCCGTCGCGCTGGCGAAAGACGAGGAACTCGTAATCACGCCGGACAGGGGTCCCGCGAGCGCAGCGAGTGGGACCTCGTCGCAAGCGGAGCGAAGCTACGGTGTGTACGACTGGCCCGACGACGCCCCGCACCTACACCTCCTCCAGCGCGTCCGCGACGAGGCCCACCGCTTTGCCGTACAGTACCACCAAACCCTCCGAGACGAGGTGTCGACGGCGCTGGACGACCTCCCCGGCGTTGGCCCCGAGACGCGCAAACGACTGCTCCGTCGCTTTGGCAGCGTCGAGAACGTCCGCGAGGCCTCGCCCGAGGAACTGACCAGCGTCGACGGCGTCGGCACAGCGACGGCGGAGACGATTCGCAGTCGGTTAGGCTGATTCTGTATCGCAGATAGTGATTTATCGCGTTCTGCGGGCGGACTGCGTGAGTCGGCGCTGAGACGCGTCACTCGTCGAAATCTATCGACTCAGCGGTTTTCCCGCCGACGTGACTCGCGGGTCACCAGCACACGCCGTCGAGCAACGCGACCGAGGCCCACGCGTCGAGGCAGACGGCACCCACGTACCGAGGCTGACTGGGCGAAAACGAGGCGGCGCCCACACGTCCGCAGAGTCCGAGACGGCGGACACCGTCGGGCGGCGTCGCCGAGACCGAGCGCACCGGGAGGGCAGTGAAACCACGCGCCCAACAGCGGAATCGACAGTACCGGCGAACAGCGGTTTCGCGACACGGAGACCGCTCCGCCCGCGTGTGCTGGCGTACTGTCCACCGAGCACACGCCCACGAGGAGGGCTCTCAGAAGCCCGCCCCACAGCACCGCTGCGAGGGGTGCGGCGGCCAACACCCCTCGCGGTCCACCGAGTCGCGCTCCGTCGCCAGCACAAAGAGCGTGGGGTTCGTTCCGCCCCGTCGTCGCCGAGGGGACAAGGCCCGGGAGAACAGCCCTCAGCGCGTCTCGTTGCCGCATCGCGCTGTCGATAGCGGTTCGGGAGGGACACACCATCACCGAGTTATAAACTGCTATCCGCGATATAGAATCAGACATCGTTCGGCCACCCCGTCCTGCGAACCGGCGCGAGCAGAAGGCGTTTGGCCGTCCCGCCCGTACGACCGGTCGATGGACGCAGGTCGGCGAGTCGTGCTGGCGATACTCGGCGTCGCGTCGCTCGTCCTGTACGTCGCGGCTGCGGTGGTCGGCTATCGATTTCTCAGAGCGGTGTGGGCGTCCCGGCCGTCGCCGGTGGTACTGGCAGGGGCGCTCGTCGGGACGATGCTCGTCCTCGGGGTGGTGAGCTACTGGGTCGGGACGGCGCGGCTGAAACGGTCGCTGGACGCGGTGGTGCTGCCGCGTTCGCGTGCCCCCGAGACGTACCGACGGTTCGACGCGCTCACGGCGCGGATGAGCGCCGGAACGCCCACGTTACTGGTCGCTCGGCTGCCGGTGCCCAACGCCTTCGCCGTCGGCGGGTTCGGGGCGGCCATCGTCGTCGACCGGCGGCTGTTCGGGTACCTCTCGACCGACGAGATGGAGACGCTGTTGGCCCACGAACTCGCCCACCTGGAGCGGCGGGACGCGCTGGTCCAGACGCTGGCCTACACCCTCACACAGGGGCTCGTCGGCGTCGTCAGCGGGGTGCTGTTCCCCGTCGTCGTCCTGATCGGCGGCATCGCTCGGGCGTGGGCACTGATACGCGGACGCCCCGAAGACTGGTCCCGCTCGTGGCTCGCTCGCACCCAGCGCACCGCCTTCCGACTGGTCGCACTGCTGGGACTGGCCGTGACGCTGAGCGTGCTGGCGTACGCCAGACGGCGGGAGTGGGCGGCCGACGACCGTGCCGTCGAGGTGACCGGGAAGCCACTGGCGCTTGCGCGGGCGCTCCGGACGATAGAGCGCGTCTCCACGCCGGATATGGGCCCGTTGACGCCGCTGTACGTCCACGGCGACGACGACGGCCCGCTGTCGAACCTCCTGTCGACGCACCCGCCGATGGACGACCGGGTGAAGCGACTGCGCGAACGCGCCCGACAACGGCAGCCACCCGGGCCGCGGCGGTCCTGATCACTCCGCGAGGAGGTCCGACAGCGTCCGTCGGAGGTCCGCGCTCCCCGGACTCTGGGGGACCTGTGCGAGGATGTCTGTCCGGAGGCCCGACAGCGCCTCGTCGACGCCGAGACGGTCCAGGCGATGGCCGTGTTTCAGCGCGACCCGCGGCGAGACGTCGAACAGGAGGTCCTGCTTCCCGATCGTCGAGTGCGTGATAGCGAGCGTCTCGACGGCGCTCTCGACGAATCGGTCGCGAGCGTCGGGCGCTCCGACGCCGTCGAGTGATGCGGCCAGCAGGCGTTCGAGGCGCTCGGTTCGGTCCTGCAGTGCGGGCGGCGCGTCGAGGACGGTGGTCCCGTCTGGCTGTTCCGGGGTCATGCTGTCGCGGGGGGCGTACGAGAGGACGGCGCCGCTGACCGGTTCCGTGGCGTCGGGAAGCGGCGACGTCAGGCGCTTCGAGGGACGCGTGTCCGTGAACACGACGAGGGCGTTGGCCGGGTCGCCCGACACCGGGTCGCCGTCGCCTGCCGACTGGGGTGGCTGGTCGTACCCCCGCCGGAGTGCCTCGCGGAGCGTCCCCGGAATCGGGCCGGTGTCGCCCCGGAGTTCGACGTGGACGACGACCGGGCCGTCGGCGCTCCCGTCGAGGACGCGCCACAGCGTCGCCACGCCGTCGCGGGCGAGTGCGGACAGTCGGAAACACGGACAGTCGCGGTCGGCGGCGAGCAGTCTGGCGAGCGTGATGCCGCGCCAGCCGGTGAGGTCAGGGACGTAGAACCAGGGAACGGCGTGAACGGGGCCGACGGTCGGGTCGCCGGCACCGGGGCCGAAGCGGTCGGGGACCAGATCGAGGTACGCGTCGAGCGTCCGGCGTTCGCGGGCGAAGTAGTCGGCGACGGCGGCCGGAAGCGTCGTATCGAGGCGGTCGTGCTGTGGAACCGGAGCCATGTGTCCACGCGTTGGATCGACGGGTGGAAAACAGTGGCTCTAGTGAACCTGCCGCGTCTCAGGGTCGTACTCGACGATATCGGAGGCGGCCAATCGAGGGAGGTGGTTGTGATGGAGTGCGATAGCCGCGCGTTCGACGGCGGACGGGTCAGCCATCGCCGTATCGGATTCCCGTGTCGCGACTTCCGTCGCTAGTTCGTCGAGGTGGACCGGGCCGGGCCGGTCAGAAAGCACGTCGAGAGCGATGCGGCGACGCTCGTCGGTCAGGAGTCGGTGGCGGTCGCTGTCGGTCAGTTCGACCGCACCCACGAGTGTACCGTCGGTGTCGCTGTGTATCTGAGTCATGAGTCTCTCGCCAATCCAGTCGGATTGTGGGCGTACGCTGTCCAACGCACTACGCGGGGGTAAGGATGGTCTAGAAGATTTTAGGGCGGTACTGTGGACACCGCGCGGTTTTGGCGGCGGACCACACCGCTCCGCCCACGGACTGTCGCGCACGCCGACACGAATCGGTCGACCGCCGACGCACCGCGGTATGACTCCGCCGGCGGAGTCTATAACGGGCTGGCGTCGCTACCCGAGAACATGACTCGACACTCGTTGACCGAGGCCCTCCGAGAGACGCTCGCACTGTTCGACGGAGCGGGGACGCCCGTGACGACCACGGAGGCCGCCGAGCGACTCGGCCTCGGTCGGCGGAGTACCTACGACCGCCTCGACAGACTCGTCGACCGCGGTCGTCTCGATACGAAGAAAGTCGGCGCGAGCGCCCGCGTCTGGTGGCGACCGCCGTCGGACGACCCCGCCGGAGAGGCGGACGCCGACAGAGTGTTCGAGACGGCCCCCGTCGAACTGGTGGCCGTCGCCGCCGACGGGACCGTCGACCGCGCCAACGCGCGAGCGAGGCGCGCGCTGGGCCTCGACGGGTCGGCGGGGTCGGTGACGACGGCGTTGGAGTTCTACGACGAGGGCGGCGACTCGCTCCCGCCAGCTGATCATCCCATCCGGACTGTCCTCGAAGACGACGCGACCGTCACCGATCGGCTACTCGGACACGAGACGCCGAACGGGGACCGTCGGTGGGTACGGCTCACCGCGTCGCCGGTCGCGGCCGGGGACAGCGACGGTGCGGTCCTCGCCTGTACGGACGTCACGTCGCTGCGGCGGACCCAGGCCGAACTCGAACGCCACCGCGAACGGGTCGAAGACGAACTGCGAGAGGTGTTCGACCGAATCGACGACGCCTTCTTCGCGCTCGACGAGGAGTGGCGGTTCACCCACGTCAACGACCGGGCCGCGACGCTACTCGACCGTTCGGCCGACGAACTGGTCGGCGAGAGCGTCTGGGACGCGTTCCCGGAGGCCGTCAATTCCCAGTTCCAGACGGAGTACGAGCGGGCCTTCGAGACGCAGGAGTCCCGGTCGTTCGAGGCGTACTACCCGCCGCTCGCGACGTGGTTCGAGGTCACCGCCTACCCCTCCGAAACCGGGCTCTCGGTGTACTTCCGGGACGTGACCGACCGCGTCGAGCGCGAGCGGGAACTCGAACGGTACGAGACCATCGTCGAGACCGTCGAGGACGGCATCTACGTCGCTGACGACGACGGCCACTTCACCCACGTCAACGAGAGCTACGCCTCGATGGTCGGGTACGACCCGTCGGAACTCGTCGGGAAACACGTCTCGGCGGTCGTCGACGACGACGGCGTCCTCGCGGAGGCCAAGCGCCTCGAACAGGAACTTGCGACGGGCGAACGGACGCAGGCCGTCCTCGAAGCGGAGTTGGAGACGGCGGACGGCGATACGTTCGCCGGCGAAGCGACGTTCGCGCTGTTCGAGACGGAGGACGGGTACGAACGCGTCGGCGTCGTCCGCGACGTCACCGACCGCACGGAACGCGAGCGGGAGCTAGAACTGTACGAGAGCATCGTCGAGACCGTCGACGACGGTATCTACGCGGTCGATACCGACGGCGAGTTCGTCCTCGTCAACGAGCAGTTCTGTGAACTGACGGGCTACGAGGAGGCGGAACTCCTCGGGGCAGACGCGACGACAGTCCACGGCGAAGTGGTGTCGGCGACGGCCGAGTCGATAGCCGACGAAGTCGTCTCGGGCGGCCGGGGCGTCGCGGGGTTCGAACTCGACGTCCAGACGAGTGACGGGGACACCGTCCCCTGTGAGAGTCGCTTCTCGCCGTTTCCGCTCGACGATGGGTTCGGCCGCTGTGGTGTCGTCCGGGACATCTCCGACCGCCTCGACCGGGAGGACGAACTCAAGCGTCGGGTCCACCAGCAAGAGGTCGTGACGGACCTCGGCCAGCGAGCGCTCGCAGACCGGGACGTAGACGCACTGATGGCGGAAGCCACCGAACTCGTCGCCGAGACGCTCGACAACGAGTACTGCAAGGTCCTCGATCTCGACGCCGAGGCCGAGGAACTGTCGCTCAGAGAGGGCGTCGGCTGGGACGACGGACTCGTCGGGTCGGCGACGGTGTCCGCCGTGGCCGACGACTCGCAGGCGTCCTACACGCTGGCGTCGTCCGCTCCGGTCGTCGTCGAGGACCTGACGACGGAACGGCGCTTCAGCGGTCCCGACCTGCTGACCGACCACGACGTCCGGAGCGGTATCAGCGTCATCGTCGGGCCGCAGGACGACCCGTGGGGGATTCTCGGGACCCACGACACCGCCCGCAGGGAGTTCACCGACCACGACGTCAACTTCGTCCAGTCGATCGCAGCCATCCTCGCCTCGGCAATCGCCAGACACGACGACGAACAGGAACTGGTTCGCCAGCGCGAGCGCCTCGACGCGCTGAACAACCTCAACGAGGTCGTTCGCGAGATCACCGAGGCGGTCGCCACCCAGTCGACCCGCGAGGAGATAGAGCAGACGGTCTGTGAACACCTCGCCGACGCCGACTCCTACCAGTTCGCGTGGATAGGAGAGGGCGAGAGCACCTCACAGCGCGTGGTCTCGCGGACCGAGGCCGGCGTCGACGGGTACCTCGACGGCATCGAACTCTCCGTCGACCCGGACGACGACCGGATCGAAGGCCCGACTGGCGAGGCGTTACGCACGGGCGAGGTCCGGACCCGACAGGACATCACGACCGCCAAGCGCTGGGCGGACCACGCCGACGCCCACGGTTTCCGTGCCTCGGCCGCCGTCCCGATTACCCACGAGGACACGATGTTCGGCGTCCTGAACGTCTACACGGCCCGCTCGAACGCGTTCGAGGGCGAGGAGCGAGTGGTCATCGGACAACTGGGCGACATCGTCGGCCACGCCATCGCCGCCACCCAGCGAAAGCAGGCGCTGATGAGCGACGAAGTCGTCGAACTGGAGTTTCACGTCCCGGATATCTTCGAGACGCTCGACATCGGCACCGGGACGTGTGGGACCATCAGTCTCGACCACGCGATTCCCGTCGCCGACGACGAGTACGTCGTCTACGGGTCGGCGACACCTGACGCCACCGAAAGCGTCCGTACAATCACCGACGCCGTGCCACACTGGGAGTCGGTGACGTTCCGGGAGAACGGGGACGAGTTCGAGGCCCGTCTCTCGGAACCGCCGGTGCTGTCGGTGGTCGCCTCAGTCGGGGGGTTCGTCGAGTCGGCGGTCATCGAGGACGGCGACTACCGGATGACGATTCGCGTCTCGCCGACGGTCGACGCACGCCAGATCATCGACGTCGTCACGGACGCGTATCCCGCGGCGCAACTCCTCAAGCGTCGACAGCGAACGCGGGACAGCGACGACCGCCTCCAGCGAGAACTGACCGAGGCGCTCACCGACAGGCAGCGAACGGCCCTCGAAGCGGCCTACCACGCCGGGTTCTTCGAGTGGCCGCGGGACGCCTCCGGACAGGACGTGGCGGACTCGCTCGGCATCGCCGCGTCGACGTTCCACCAGCACCTCCGCAAGGCCGAGCGCAAGGTCCTCGACCGGTGTCTCACCACCGCGATACCGACCACGGCGTAGGCCGTCGGCGGCGGGCAGGTCGGAGGTCCGTGGTCGACCCTCACAAAATAGGCGCGTTCCACTTCCACGATGAACCCAAATGGATAATACATGAGTATCAATCAGGGACAATCTGCGCGCCGTGTCCTCTACGTCGGCGCCGAGTCACTGTGGGCCGACGGGTTGCGGTCCGCGGTGGGCGACGCCGGCGAGGCGCGCGCCGAACGTACCGTCAGGACGGCCGCGGACGCCCTCGAGGCCGTCGAGGGCGAGTCGGTGGCGGCCGTCGTCGCACAGTACGACCTGCCCGACGGAGACGGACTCTCGATGCTCTCTCGCTGTCTCGATGCACACTCCGGCGTCCTCACGATACTGGTCGCCGAGGAGTGCTCCCGGTCGCTGCTCGAGCGGGCCTACGAGGCCGGCATCGACGAAGTCGTCCACTACACCGGGCCCGAGAAGCGGCGCCTCCTCAGCCACCACCTCCAGAACTACCTCGGGACCGACGAGTCCGCCACGTGGCAACCGCGGTTGAGCGAGCACATGACGTCGCTCGCCACGACGATGTCCGACGCGATACTCTCGGTCGACGAAGAGAGCGTCGTCCGCTATGCCAACCCCGCCGTCGAGGACGTGTTCGGCTACGAACCGGAGGCGCTGCTCGGCGAACCGCTGACGGTACTGATGTCCGACGAACTCGCGGCGCGACACGTCGCGGGGATGCAACGCTACCTCGCGACGGACGAGCGAACCATCGACTGGGACGACGTCGAACTGGTCGGCCAGCACAAGGACGGCCACAGTATCCCGCTCAGCATCTCGTTTTCGGAGTTCCGCGTCGGGTCCGACCGGTACTTTACGGGCGTCATGCGCGACATCACCGACCGCAAACGGCTACGGGCAGAGCGGGAACTGTACCACGATACCACTCAGCGAATCCTCCAGGCCGATTCCTTCGAGGACGGCCTGCACGTCGGCCTCGAGGCGGTCGGGTCGGCGATGGACTGGCAGTACGGGGAAGCGTGGGTCCGGTCTGCGGAGGACCACCTCGAACGCGTTCCCGGATGGTACGTCGCGAGCGAGTCGGCCGAGGCGTTCGCAAACGCCACGTCACCCATCTCCTTCGAACCGGGGTCCGGCCTCGTCGGCCACGTCTGGGAGTCCGGGTCGCCCGAGTGGGTGACCGACATCACCACCGACGACGCGCCGTTCGTACGGGCGTCGGCCGCCGACGACGCCGGTCTGCGGGCGGCCCTCGGCGTCCCGATACTGAGCGACCACACTGTCGTCGCGGTGATGGCGTTCTTCCTGGACGAGACTCGGGAACCCGACGAGGCGATGATCGAAGCGACGACGACCGTCGCCGCGGACCTCGGTCGATTGCTGCGGCGCCTCAAGACGGAGACGGCCCTTCGGGAGGAGCGAGAGCTGAAAGACCGCATCCTAGAGACGAGTCCGGTCGGTATCGTCATCGTCGACGAGGACGACACCTTCCGGTACATCAACGACCGGGCGGCCGACATCATGGGCATCGACGCCTACGAGGGGCCGGTCACGGAGGCGGCGCTGGACGCCGAACTGTTGGGCTTCGAGGGCGTCCCCGTAGACGAACACCGGCGGCCGCACGACCGGATCATACAGGACGGCGAGACGATCGGCGGCGAAGCGCTGCTCAGAATCGACGGCGAGACGCGGTGGCTGTCGGTCCGCGGGGCACCGTTACGCGGCGAGGAGGCCGCGGTGACTTCCGCGGTGTACTCCCTGCAGGACGTAACCGACCGGAAAGAGCGAGAGCGCCGCCTCCAGCGACAGCAGGCGGTGATGCAGACGGTCCGTGACGGCCTGTACGCAGTCGATACCGAGGGGACGTTCGTCGCCGTCAACGACGCCTACACCGAACTCACCGGGTACGACCGCGAGGAACTCGTCGGAAGCCACGCCAGCGAGTTCGTCGATGCGCGAGTCACCGACGAGGCGCGTTCCCTGCAGGCAGACACCGATGCCAACGGACACGAGAGCGCCACGTTCGAAGCGGTGTTGACCACGGCAGACGGCGGGCAGGTCCCTATCGAGACCCACATCTCGCCGTTCGAGTTCGACGACGAGGGCGACGGATGGGTCGCCGTCGTCCGGGACATCACGGACCGAAAGCGCCGCGAGGAGCGCCTCGCCAGCCTCAACGAGATCGGACAGGCCCTGACCGCCGCCGAGACGGCGGGCGAAGTGGCCGACATCGTCGTCGGCGGGGCCAGAGAGATACTCGACCTCCCGCTGACGACCGTCCAGTACTACGACGAGGCGGCCGGACGGCTTCGTTCGGCCGCCCAGACGGCGGCACTCGAAACGCTCGTCGGCGACGGGCCGGTGTTCAGTTCGGACTGGGGCGTCCCGTCGCAGGTGTACGCGGAGAGTGAGGGGCGGGTCGTCGCCGACCTCGAACAGGACGACAGCCTCGACGAGGACGAGACGCCCCTAGAGAGCGCCATCATCCTCCCGGTCGGGACCCACGGCGTCTTCATCGCTGGAGCGACGGAGACTGACGCGTTCACCGACGCCGACGTGATGGTCGCGAAGATCCTCGTGGCGAACGCCGTCGCCGCCCTCGACCGGGTCGACCGCGAACGGGAACTGCGGGAGAAGACCGCCCGACTGGCGGAACACAACGAGTCGCTCCATCGCATCAACCGACTCAACGACATCATCCGCGGGTTGACCCAGGAACTCACACAGGCCGCGACGCGTGACGACATCGAGCGGGCCGTCTGTGAGAACCTCACCGACGCCGATCCGTACGTCTTCGGGTGGATAGCCGAGCAGCGAGCGAGCGGCACCGACGTGGTCCCGCGTGCGAGTTCGGGCGACGACGAGGGGTACCTCGAGTGGTTCGTCGACGCGGACGCGCTGGCGAGCGACGAGACGCCGACCGAAACCGCCATCAGAACCCACGAACCCGTCGTCGAGAACAACCTGCACGCAGACCCGCCCCTAGAGCCGTGGCAGACACAGGCGCTCAAGAGCGGCTATCACGCCAGCATCGCCGTGCCGCTGATGTTCCGTGAGACGGTCTACGGTGTTCTGAACCTCTATGCGGACGAAACCGGCACCTTCGACGGGATGGAGACGGCGGTACTCGCCGAACTGGGCACGATGATAGGGTACGCCATCAACGCGATAGAGCGCAAGAAGGCCCTCGTC
The DNA here is from genome assembly GCF_031624555.1 of Haloarcula sp. S1AR25-4. Classification (NCBI taxonomy): domain Archaea; kingdom Methanobacteriati; phylum Methanobacteriota; class Halobacteria; order Halobacteriales; family Haloarculaceae; genus Haloarcula; species Haloarcula sp. S1AR25-4. Next base: position 870,365 of record NZ_JAMQOR010000002.1, read on the forward strand.
AGCGACGGCGCCGTCGAACTCAGGTTCACTGTCGACGACGAGACGATCCCTCCACTCCAACTTTGCAAAGCGACCGACAGCGAGTTCGAGTTCGACGAACTGGTCCAACACAGTGACGGCAGCATCCGGGTGTTCTTCACCGTCACCGGGTCCGATCCCGAGGCCGTCTACCGGTACAGCGACGAGATACCGTCGGTCCACGAGGTCAACTTGCTCACGAAACACGACGACACGTGTCGGTACGAGGCCATGGTCGGCGATTCGGGGTTCCTCGCGGAACTCGTCGCGTACGGCGCGCACCCGACGGCGGTGACCGCCAGCGCCGACGGCGGAGAGGTGTGCGTCGAGCTACCACAGAGTGGCGACGTGCAGTCGTTCGTCCGGATGTTCCTAGAGCGCTACGAGGGGAGCGAACTGGCCGCGCGAACCGAACGAGACACCCCCGTCCAGACGCTCGCGGAGTTCGAGGCGAACTTCCGGGACCGACTGACAGAGCGACAGCGAGAAGTGCTGGAGACGGCGTACTTCAGCGGGTTCTTCGAGTGGCCGCGGGAGACGACCGGACAGGAGTTGGCGGAGATGCTCGACATCTCGCAACCGACAGTCAGCCGACACATCCGAACCGGGGAGCGAGAGCTGTTCGAGTTGGTTTTCGACGGCGACGATTAACCGAGGCTAGGTATCTAGCACCCGGATTCGGCTCGGCGGTATATCCTTATCGAGAGCGGCTATGTAAGTAGGGACAGTACACTGTAGTATGATCGGAACCACCCCCGAACCGAACGAGAACGTCGTCGCCGACGACCCGGATTCCCTGGTCGTCACCATCAGCGAGAAACTCGCTGCCGAACGTGGGGTGTCACCCCGAGAACTGCCGCCGCTGAACGACTACGTCAACGTCGACGCGCTCGCGTCCCTGTTCAACTCGCCCGGAAGCGCCCACCTGACGACGTCCGGGCGCGTCCGTTTTCAGGTCGAGTACAACGAGATACAGGTAGACCACGACGGGACCGTCTCGGTCAGGACGCTCGGTGCCGAACCGTCGCCCGTAGAGACCGTACAGGACTGAACGGCAACCGATGCGAGAACACCACGACCGAGATTCGACCATGATTGCGAACGAAGACGACCAAGAAGAGACGACCCTAGAGCGATACCGTGCCATCGAATACCGCGGCGAGAACGGCCTCGTGACGATCATCCAGGACACCGAGAACGAGGGTGCCTGGATACAGTCCGACGTCAGACGGGACGTCCTGCCGTAGCGACCGCCGCTGGCAGTCCTGCCGACTCTCGATTGCTGCCAAGTGCCCTCACGACCGCCGTGGCGGGATTCTGTATAGCGGTATGGGATTTATAGAGAGTCGGCGTAGCCTAGCGGAGAGCGACAGTCGCACACTCTCAGCGGCCAGCGACGGCCGCATCGACGTGTCGAGCGACGGCGTCGGGATTCTCCCGGGGCGCCCAGTGGGCGCAGTCGTCGAGGACGTGGAGTTCGGCGTCGGGAATCCCCTCGGCGGCACGTTCGGCCCACGCGACCGGGAACAACTCGTCGTGGGCGCCATGGAGCAACCGGGTCGGAACCACGAGGTCGTCGTAGCGGTCGGTGAACGTCGTCCGGTAGCCGTGTCGGCTCACCTCCGCGTCGCGGAACCGTCGGAACGCCGCACCGGCGGCCGGTCGCTTGACCTCCTCGTAGACGGCGTCGACGGCGGCCGCGGGGAGCGCATCGAGGTCGTGGACGAGACCACCCAGACTCGCACGCGTGAGACGGCGACTCCGGCGGAAGGCCGCGATAGCGATGCGGTTGAACACCTGCACCCGCGCGAGGAACAGCGAGAGGCGGCCGTTCGGCAGGTCGCGTCCGAGACCGAACGGATCGATGGGCACCAGCGTCTCGACGAGGTCCGGTCTGTCGAGGGCGAGTTGGATGGCGACACCGCCCCCGAGCGAGAGGCCCACCAGCGTCACCGGCCCGCAGTCGAGCGAGTCGAGGACGCCCGCGACTATCTCGGCGTGTCGCGGAATCGAGTAGGTGTCGTCGATCAGGTCACTCTCGCCGTAGCCGAGCAAGTCCGGCGCGAGGACGTAGTACTCGGGAGTGAGACGGTCGAACACCGGCGGCCACGAGACGCGGGCCGCGTCGATGATACCCCCGTGTAAGAGGACGACAGGGTGGCCGTCACCGGCCGCTCTGTAGTGGATGCGCGCGCCGTCGACCGTGACCGCTCCCTCGTCGACCATGGCGGACGCTCGTCGGCCATCCACTGAAGCGTTTCGTCGTCTGAACCGAATTCGACTCGTTCGGGACTGTTCGGGCGATCTCGTCGCCGATTCTGTGCGCCGGACTGTCGAGTCGATAAACCGTATTACGCGATATCAAAGTTCGTTGCGAACGCCACCTTCCTTCTCCGGTCGTCGACGGGATAGCGGTATCCCGCTATTTCGAGATGGACTGCTGATTCAACGGCCGTCTCTTCGCCGTCCGCGGCCACCTTTTCCAGAGCCCCCGCTCGTTGGGGCCGATTCGTGTTGGGTGCAGAGAATTCGTGCCGAGGTTCGAGAGCGTCTGGAACACTCGTTTGGAATCGGACTCCCGATCGATCGGAGTCGATCGTATCGTCGGTTTTTCATCGCGTGAAAACAATCAGATGTGTTTTCGTCGTGGCCGAAAATATCGAAGCATGACGCTGGTTGTTCCGTTCGATGGATCAGAGCTAGCTGAAGCAGCACTCGTCCGCGCCACGGAGTTCGGGAACGTGTTCGACGAAGACGTGTTAGCTGTAAGCGTAATCCCGGCGGGAAAGGCGGACTATGCCAGAGAACACGGCTGGATCGAGCAGGACGAAGCGTTTGATATGGCGTCTGTCGTTGCCACGTTACACGAGCAAGTGACAGAGTTATGCCCAAGTGCCGATTTCCGACACAAAGTCGTAGATCGGTACGCTCCATCCGGCACTATAGCGAAACACCTGCGGAGAGTGGCGCGGGAAGAAGACGCATCGATGGTCTTCATCGGCAGTGAAAACGCCGGGCATCTCGTTACAGGAGTGAGCAGCGTAGGGGGAACCGTTGCAGCAGACGAGTCCTACGACGTCGTCATCGTCCGACATCGAAGTCCGGCCAAGATCGCCAAACTCAAAAACGCCTCGCCGTACAAAAAGTCGAAGTCTGATTTTTACATCCCCGAGTGAGGATGGCACCTGTCGGCGTTGGCGGGTTTCGACGAATCGGCAACGTTGCGTGGGTCAGTGGCGGCTGGAATCTCGTTGGCGAGCAATGAGACCAGACGTCGTCGCCGCAAACGGCACACGCTGCGGCGGGTGAGAGCCGACATCGTCGCTCGACAGACGCTAGCTAGAGCGCTAGCCGGCGGACCCCGCCGGAGAGAAACGCGGTTAGCTAGCTCGGTCGCCGCCCGTCACCGACAGGACGGCGTCGGTGATGCCGTCGGCCCGGTCGACGAGGACGCTCCCGACGACGCTCATCACGAGGACGTAGCCGACGGCGAACGCGGGGATGACGGAGCCGAGTCGGCCGGTGCCGATGCTGGCCGCGAGTGCGACGAGGACCAGCGAGAACTCGCCGCGGGGAACCAGTCCCAGTCCGACCCGGAGCGAGCGCCGCTGGTTCAGACCGTACACCCGGCCCGAGAGGGTCCCGCTGAAGAGTTTCCCGGCCGTCGTCGCCACCACCGCCACCGCGAGGAGGCCGGCGACGCCCGCGAGCAGCGTCACGTCCGTCGAGAGACCGATGGCGAAGAAGAAGACGGCCGCAAAGAGGTCCCGGGCCGGCGCGACGATGTGTTCGATGCGCTCTACGTGGGTCGTCTGGCTGAGGCCGGTGCCGAGGAAGAAGGCGGCGACGGCCTCGCTGACGCCCAGTGCCAGCGCCGCCCCCGCGACGACGGTGGTCAGTCCGACGACCCGCAGGACGAACTGTTCGTCGGAGCCAGTCGCAAAGAACCGCTCGAACCACCCGGCGCCGTACCACGCGGCGACCGAGAGGCCGCCGAGAAAGAGGAAGGCCACGCCGACGGAGGTGGCCGCCGACTGCAAGCCCCCGCCGCCGGTGATGGCCGCCAGCAGGGCGAGGTAGACGGCGATGAGGATGTCCTCGAACACGAGGGTTCCGAGGATGGGACTGGACTCCGCGTTGGCTATCCACCCCGTCTCGATGAGCGATTTCGTGACGACGGCCGACGAGGAGATGTAGACGATACCCGCCAGAAACAGCGTCTCGACGAGCGTCCACCCGAAGGCGAGGCCGATGACCGCGCCGATGCCGAAGTTGACGACGAAGTCCAGCGCGCCGACGGCGGATATCTTCCGGCGGTCCCGGAGCAACTGGTCGACGCTGAACTCCAACCCGAGGAAGAACAGCAGGAAGACGACGCCCAGTTCCGCCAGCACGTCGATGACCTCCCCCTCGTTCACGAGGGCGACGGGGACGCCCAACAGCGCCGTCGGCTCGTTGGGACCCAGTAGGACGCCGACGAGGATGTACGCCGGGATGACCGAGAGGCCGATACGCCCCGCCAGCATGCCCGCGAGGGCGACCCCGAGGACGGCGATACCGACTTCGAGAAGGAGTTCAGCCATCGTCGTCGGGGGTGATCAGGTCTTCGAGCGCCGACTGTTCGTCGCGGGTCCCCAGCGTCACGAGGATGTCGCCAGCGGTGATGGTGTCGTTGGGGTCGGGATTCGGGAGCGTCTCCTCGTCGCGCTGGATAGCGATGATGGACGCCCCGGTCTGCTGGCGGACCTTCGCGTCGGCCAGCGTCTGGCCCGCGAGCGGCGAGTCGGCCTCGACGTCGACCCACTCGATGATGGCGTCGCCCAGCGGGACGTCCACCGAGTCCGTCTCGACCGGCTGAAAATACGCGCCCTGCAGGATAGCACCTATCTCGCGGGCCTGCCGACCGGAGAGCGTGAACAGGCGGTCGGCGTCGACGTCCGGCCCGTCCTTGTGGAACACTTCGCGTTTCCCGTCGTGGTGGATGACGATGACGAGTCGCTCGTCCCCGTCGAGTTCCACCTCGAACTTCTTGCCCACGCCGGGAACGTCTGTCTCGTAGACGGTCATACCGGGGTAACCACCGCGAGGGAAATAAGCGTCGGGCCGCGAGGCAGGTGACCACAAGCTATTAGTGCCCGCGTTCCATCGTCAAGGCAACAATAGTTTGGCTAAATCAATCTGACTTGATTTAGTCCGCAGAGAACCCATGCCTCACGAAACACTCCTGCTCATCGGTCGAGAGACTGCCCGCGCGACGACCGCGTTCGAGACGCACGCCCGGCGGCTCCGGGACCGGGACCTCGTGGACGACGTTCGGTTGCTGACCTACGGCGAGGAGCCACGTCGGACGCTGACCGATGCCGTCGCCGACCTCGACACGGACCGGGTCGTCGCGGTGCCGCTGACGGTCGCACACGATCACACGACGCTCCGGACGGTGCCGACGCTGCTGGACGACCTCGACGCGACGGTGCGATACTGTGAGCCCGTCGGTCGGAACGCGCTCGTGACCGCCGCCATCGAAGCCCGGGCGGCAGCAGCCGCCCCGACCGACCCCGGAACGTCGGTGGCACTGGTCGCAGCGGGGTCGAGCAGGCGACCGTACCAGCGACAGGTCACGGAGTACCACGCCGAGCGACTCCGTCGACGGTCCGCGTTCGGCGAAGTCGTCCCCTGCTACCTGCGGCAGAACCCCGCGGTAGAGTGTGTCCGCTACAACCTCACCGGCGACCACGCCGTCGCGGTGCCGCTCTTTCTCAGCGAGTGTCCCGCCACAGCCGACTACATCCCGGAGAAGCTCCAGCTCGGCCGTGGTGGGCTGACATACGCTGCCCCGCTCGGCGACCACGAACACGTCACCGAAGCCATCGTCTCGACCGTCGAGACCGAACGCGCCCTCGATACGGGTCCGACGCCACAGACCTTCGAGGAGACGTTGACCGCGACGGCACGCGCGATGGCGACCGACGGCGAGGGCCGGTAGTCAGTCCCGCCGGACCACGAGCACCGAGAGGTCGGAGAAGGGCGTCCCGTCGGCGCCGTCACCGCCGGCGTGGTCGGTGAGGGTACCGAGGGTGGTCGCGGTTCGCTGTTCGTTCTCGTGGGTGAGTCGCTCGTACACTAGCGCCGGCAGGTCCGGGTCCGCTCCGGACTCGACGAGGTCGGCGGCGACGTCACCGGGCATCAGGTCGTACGGTCGGGGCAACACCAGTAGGTGCCGCTCGCCGACGTCACGGCGTAGCCGCTCGCGGTCGGGCGAGAGGTCGCCGCTCTTGTGGAGCGTGACGAACGTCGTGTCTTCCATCGGCGTCCGGGCGCGACTCGCCGCCATCTGAAGCGAGGAGATGCCGGGGACGACCCTGACCGGCGCGTCGACGGTGCGCTGGACCTTCCCGACGAACTGATAGCCAGAGTGGTTCGGGTCGCCCATCAGGACCGCCGCCCCGCGCTCGCCCGACGCCACCCGCTCGGCGAACGTCGCCAGCGTCTCGCTCTCGTCTCGATACCCGCAGGTCAGCAGGTCGGCGTCGGTGCGGTCGGCGACGAACTCGACGACCGTCTCGAAGCCGACGACCACGTCGGCCTCGCGGATGGCTCGTTCGCCCCGCGGCGTGAGGTAGTCGAGGTTCCCCGGGCCGATGCCGACAGCGTAGACCGGGCGGGCGGCGTCGGGGTCCTCCGGGGCCGCGGCCGCGAGGGTCGCCGGGTCCGGTCCCGAATCGAGGTCGTAGTCGTCAGCCATCGAGGTCGACCGCCCCCTCGCGGCTCGCGGGTCCATCCTCCCCGCTCGTTCTTTCCGAGGGAGCGGTCACAGATCGACCGCCCCCTCGCGAGCGTCCGAAGCCACGTGAATCAACTCGTTCGTGAGTCCCGCCGCGAGTCCGGACCCGCCGCGACGCCCGACGTTCGTGATGGCCGGGACGCCGTGATCGGCGGCGACCTCGCGGAGGCGTTTGCGGCTCTCAGCGGCCTTCACGAATCCGACCGGCGTGGCAACGACGACGGCGGGACGGGTGCCGTCCTCGATGCAGTCTGCGAGTGCGAGCGCCGCCGTCGGAGCGTTACCTACGACGGCAATAGATCCGTCGTAGACGCCCTCCCTGTCGAGTTCGAGGACCGAGGCGGCGGTCCGGGTCATCCCCGTCTCGGCCGCGAGGTCGGCGCCGTTACCGATTGCCTTCCGGACCGGACAGTCGTGGCCTCGGCCGGTGATACCGGCTTTCACCATCGTGATGTCGGTGACGACGGGGGCCGTATCGAGGACCGCACGCGCGCCCGCCCTGACCGGTTCGTCGTCGTCGACGCCGGTGAACCGGACCAGGTGCTGGAACTCGGGGTCGCCGGTCGCGTGGACGGACTTCTGGCGAATCCGGTCGGCCAGCGTCTCGTCTGGGACCAGTTCGCGCACGCGGTCCATCGACGTCTCCGCGATGTCCATCGCGTTCTCCGTAGTCGCGCCGAGGTCGGCGTAGTCCTCGAAGTCGTCGGCGGCGGCTTCGCCGCCTCCGTCTCGCGAATCCTCCTGCTTCGCGCGATCAGTCGTCATCGCTCGTCACCTCCGTGGGGTCGCCGCCGGGACCACTCCCGGCACGCGCCTCCAGGTCACCGTCGACGTCGAGATGCAGGTCCCGCAACCGCTCCTCGGTCTCGGCATCGGCGTCCCAGAGGCCGCGGTCGATGGCCTCCAAGAGCGTGTCCGTAATCGAGTCCAGCGCCCACGGGTTCACGTCCCGGAGCCACTCCTGTCTGTCCTCGTCGAAGGCGTAGCGTTCGGCAACGTCCGCCCAGAGCGTGTCGCTGACGACGCCGGTGGTCGCGTCCCACCCCAACACCACGTCGACCGTCGTCGAGAGGTCGCCGGCGCCCTTGTAGTCGTGTTCCTCCATCGAGTCGAGCCACGATGGGTTGAGGACGCGGGCGCGCATCGCCTTCCGGACCTTCTCCTCGTTGGTATAGACGTCGACGTTGTCGGGGTCCGACGAGTCGCCTACGTAGGAATCTGGTTCCTCGCCGGCTATCTCGGTCACGGCGGAGATGAACCCGCCGTGGAAGGCGTACCAATCAGAGGAGTCGAACTCGTCCTGTTCGGCGGTATCCTCTATCTTGACCGTCGCCTCGACGGAGGCGAGGCGGCGCTCGAAGGCGTCGTGGGCGTCGCTGACGCGGCCCCGCGACCCCATCGCGTAGCCGCCCCACTGGACGTACACGTCGGCGAGGTCCGAGCGGTCCTCCCAGTTCCCCTCGTCGACGGCCTTGTTCGTCCCGGCACCGTAGCCGCCGGGTCGGGTCGTGAACACGCGGTGCGTCGCGGCGTCGCGGGCGTCGCCTTCGGCCATCCCGCCTTCGATGAGGTCCGCTGTCTCCTCCTCGACGTGCTTTTTCACGTAGTTCATCTCCGGCGGTTCGTCGAGGTCCACGACGGCCTCGACGGCGTCGTGAACGACGCTCGCGGCGGCGGGGAACGCGTCACGGAACAGACCGGAGACACGCGTCGTCACGTCGATTCGCGGCCGGCCGAGTTCGTCCAGCGGAATCGGGTCGACGTCCTCGACGCGGCCGGCGTCGGACCAGACCGGTTCGACCCCCATCAGCGCGAGGACCTGTGCGATGGTCTCCCCGCGCGTTCGCACGGTCGGCGTCCCCCAGACGACGACGCCTACCTCTTCGGGGTAGTCGCCTTCGTCGGTCTCGTCTCGCGGTTCGTCGGACTCTCCGCTCGACTGGTCCGCGGCGCTTCGCGCCGCGCTGACATGTCTCTCGAGGACGCCCTCGGCGACCTCGCTCCCGACGTCCCACGCGGATTTGGCCGGGACCTTCCGCGGGTCAAGCGTGTAGAAGTTCCGCGCCGTCGGGAGCAGGTCGACGCCGCCGCGGGTCGGTGCGCCCGAGCCACCCGGCGGGACGTATTCTCCTTCGAGGGCATCTGCGGTTCGGGGTATCTCGTCGGCCGCGCCGGCGACCCGCGGGGCAGCCTCCTCGCAGACGTAGGAAAGCACCTCGCGCAGGTCGTCGTGAGCGCCCGACCGGGCGCGTGCGTCCCCGAGTGGGTCGATGTCGACCACGAGCAGGTTCATGTTGACCTCGCTGTCCCCGTCGTCGAGTTCGCTCTCGGGCACGTCGAAGCCGTGGTCGGCGAGCGTCCGAACCAGTTCTTTGCTCGTCTCGTGGACGTGGTCGGCGGCCTCGGCGTAGGTCATCCCCAGCGCCTCGTCGTACTCGCCGGGGGCGTTCCGGAGGTTGTCGTAGTCGACGCCCAACACACCCGCAACACTCTCGCGCAGAGAGGGCGCGCCGGGGTTCTCCAGTCGCGTGAGCGCGACGAGGTAATCGACGAGACGGTCGTCGGCGGGCGGTTCGCCCATCGTGTGCAGGCCCTTCCGAATCTGGGTCGTCTTGACGTCGGTGAGGTACTCGTGGACGCGCTCGACCAGTTCGTCGATGGAGAGGTCGTCGCCCTCGACGAGGGTCGTGCCCGCTTCGTCTCGCGGGTCGCTGCGCTCCCCGCTCGACCGTTCCGAGGCGCTGCGCGCCTCGCGCTCGATACCGAGTTCGACGGCGAGGTCCAGTTCGTCGACCGTCTCGCGGAGCAGGTCCGCGAGATGGTCGCCGTCGTCCGTTCGGGCGTCCTCCATGCCGGCCTCGCGGTAGCGGTCGGCCAGTTCTTCGAGGTCGGCGAGGTCGTCGTAGGTGCCGGCGTTGGCCATCACCGGCGTGAGGTAGTCGACGATAGCGGCGTAGGACCGACGCTTGGCCTGCGTGCCCTCGCCGGGGTTGTTGACGATGTAGGGGTAGACGTTCGGCAGGTCGTCGATGAGCTGGTCGGGCGCGCTCTCGCCGTCCAGCCCCACCGTCTTGCCGGGGAGCCACTCCAGACTGCCGTGGGTGCCCAGATGGACGACGGCGTCGGCTTCGTAGGCGTTGCGGAGCCAGCGGTAGAAGGCGACGTAGTCGTGGGGTGGCTGGAGGTCCGAGTCGTGGTACACCTTCGAGGGGTCCATCCCGAACCCGCGCGGAGGCTGGACGGTGACGAGGACGTTACCGAACTCTACGCCGGGGACGGCGAACGGCCGGTCGGGCGGGTCGCCCCACTCCTCGGTGACGTTCTCGCAGAAGCCCGAATCGAGGGCGTCGAACCACTCGGCGTACTGGTCGGGCGAGACGGTGTCGACGCTCAGCTCGCGGACGTCCTCGGGCGCGACCCAGCGGTCGTCCAGCGTCAGTTGAGCAGTCAAGCGCTCGACGAGCGACTGGCCGGAGTCGGGCAGTTCCCCTCCGGTATCGTACCCCCGCGCGTCGAGTTCGTCTAAGAGGTTCACCGTGCTCTCCGGCGAATCGAGGCCGAAGGCCGTCCCGATACCGTCGTCGCTGGGCGGGTAGTTGTGGAGGACGACGGCCACGTTCTTCTCGTCGTTTGGCGTGTGACGAAGGTCGGCCCAGTTGACCGCGAGGCGGGCGACGTGGTCGACCCGGTCGTCGATGGGGAAGTGCTGTTTGGGGGCGCTTCCGATGTCGGCGTCGTCGTCGGTGCGTTCCTTCCCGGAGATGGGATGCGTAATCACGTTGCCGTCGAACTCCGGCAGGGCCACCGAGAGCGCGAGTTCGAAGCCCATCACGCCGGTGTCGCTCGAATCGTACCGGGAGCGCGAGCGCATCGTCGTCACCGTCTGGAGGACCGGCACGCCCAGGCGGTCGAGGAACACGTCCTCGGCACCGTCGCCCTCGTCGCTGGCGCTCCGCCCGCGTTCGTCCATCGACAGCGAGAACATGAACGACGAACAGACGGCGTCCACGCGCGGGTTCCCGTCGGCGTCCAACAACCACTCCTCGGTCACCTGTTCGGCGTTCCACTGCCCCTCGGCGTCGGTCGCCGGTTCACAGAAGACGGGGAGCGCGTTCGCCCCCTCGCGTTCGATGGCCCGCACCTGCGCGTCGACGTAGCGGGTGTTCTCGTGGGTCCAGTGGGACTCGTAGAACCAGACGGCGACGGTCGGTTTCTCGGGGTCGAAGGTGGCGTACAGGTCCTCGAACCCCGCGGCGGGGTGGTCCGGGTGGTAGACCCCCTCCGTCGGGAGATGGACCGGGTCGTCGTAGGCGGGGTCGGCGTCGCCGTACTGCGCGACGAGGTAGCGCGCGCAGTTGGCGACGTTGCTCGCCCCGCCCCGCTCTAAGTACTCGTAGACCGTCTCGCGGTGATCGTCGGGGACGGACGTGTCCTCGAACGCGAAGGCGTCGCCGGTCGCCTTCACGACCAGCGGGACGCCCGCCGCCCGCAGTCGCTCGACGGCGCGTTCGTACCCCGGCATGCTGTCCTCGGCGCCGTGAAGCCAGAGGACGACGGCGTCGGCCGTCTCCAGTTCTGTGAGGAACGACTCGACGGCCGGTTCGTCGTCTAAGTCGCTCTCCGAGCGCACCGTGAGGTCGGCGTCGACCGCCGAGGCGGCGCGCTGGACGGCCCCGAGTTCGTTCTCCGTCGCGGTGTAGAGTCCGATGTGTGGCATAAGGTTGTTAAACTCCCGTTTGTACTAATACAAGTATGGTTGTATTCGGTGCGGGCAAAAAAGCTTCGCAGGGGCCGTCGTTCTCCGGCGTGGTCGGCCAGCGCGACCTCAAGGACGGACTGCTGGCGGTCGCCGCCGACGACAGCCTCGACGGGTTGCTGGTCCGCGGCGAGAAAGGCACCGCAAAGTCGACGGCCGTGCGGGCGCTGGCGGACCTGCTGCCGAGCCAGCGGGCCGTCGCCGACTGTCCGTACGGCTGTCCGCCCGACGACGCCGACCGGCAGTGTGCGGACTGTCGAGAGCGCGCCGACCCGCCGGTCGAGGAGCGGTCGGTGCCGCTCGTGACGCTGCCGCTGGGTGCGACGCGGGACCGCGTGGTCGGGACGCTTTCGGTGGCCGACGCGCTGGGCGGCGAGTACGAGTTCGACGCCGGCCTGCTGGCGCGGGCCAACCGCGGCGTCCTCTACGTCGACGAGGTGAACCTGCTCGACGACCACCTCGTGGACGTCCTGCTGGATGCGGCCGCGAGCGGCGTCAACCGCGTCGAACGCGACGGCGTGACGGTGACCCACCCCGCCGAGTTCACGCTCGTCGGGACGATGAACCCCGAGGAAGGGGAGTTGCGGCCCCAACTCCGGGACCGCTTCGCCCTCCAGACCGAGGTCACGGCCTGCGAGGGTGTCGACGACCGGGTAGCCATCATCGACCGTGCGCTGGGGGGCGACGAGACGGTCGACCCGGACGACCCAGACGAGGACGAGTCCGCTCGGGAACGCCTGCTGACGGCCCGCGAGTTGCTCGGTGACGTCGACATCGCCCGGGAGTTCCGCGAGCAGATAGCCGAACTCTGCCGGGACGCCCGACTCGACGGCCACCGCGGCGACATCGCGACGGCGCGGGCCGCACGAGCCTTCGCCGCACTCGACGGTCGGACGACCGTGCTGGAGTCCGACGTGGAACAGGCCGCCGAGTTCGCGCTCCCGCACCGGCTGACCTCCGAGCCGTTCGAGGAGCCGCCGGACGTCGACGACGTGCTCGACGACCACTTCGAGGACGAGGCGGGAGAGAGCGAGACGGACGAGGGGAGGAGCGACGGCGCAAGCGACGACGAAGAGTCCGAGGCCGACGAGGCCGACGGGACGGACGAGTCGACCGGTGACTCGTCTACCGACGACAGTCGCGGGGACGACGCCGGCGGCGACCCGGACGAGAGCGACCGGAACGGGTCGCCAGCGCCCGCCGAGGGCGACGGTGAGCGCGACGACGACGAACGGGAAGGCGACGACGGCCCAGAGAGCGACGACGAGGACACCGAGGAGGCGGCCCCACCGCTGCTCCCCGGGCAGTCCCGTGCGGACATCGGAGAGAGCGACGCCCCGACGATGACAGCCCCGTCCGTCGACACAGACGGCGGCGCGGCCAGCGGCCGCGCGAGTGCGACCGGGACTGACCGCGGGGCGACGGTGCGGACCGAGCGGGCCGGTGCCGGTGACGAGGTGGACGCGGCGGCCTCGGTTCGGGCGGCCGCCAGACGCGGCGCCGACGGCGTCGGGTCCCGTGACCTACGGCAGTCTGTCAGGGCGGGCGACGCCGAGACGCTGGTCGTGTTCGCCGTCGACGCGAGCGCGTCGATGCGGTCGGCGATGCGGGCCGCGAAGGGAACCGTGCTGGAGTTGCTGAAAGGCGCGTATCAGGCCCGCGACGAAGTGGCGTTCGTCACCTTCGCCGGCGAGGACGCCGACGTGGTGTTGCCGCCGACCGACAGCGTCACTCGGGCGGCCCGGCACCTCAAGGACCTGCCGACCGGCGACCGGACGCCGCTGCCGGCCGGTCTGCGAACTGCGGGCGAAGTGATAGCCCGGGCGGACCCGGACGCGGCAGTCGTCGTCCTCGTCACCGACGGCCGGGCGAACGCCGCCGACGGGAGCCCGGTCGGTGAGACCCGCGAGGCGGCGAGAGCGCTCGGGACAGTCGCCGACCGTACTCTCGTCGTCGACGTCGGTGACGGCGGACACGCGGGACTGACGGACCTCGTCGCCAGCGAGACGGCCGCCGACGTGGTCCCGCTCTCGGCGCTGAGCGCCGACCGAGTGGACGCCGCAGTCGACGGGTGAGAGCAGCCGGAAGTTTTACAATCTGACTTGCTCTCTTGGCAAGTAGAGTTTCAATGCAGCCAACCGACGACAGCGTCTACGACCGTTTCGAACGCGCCAGAGCCAGTCTCTCGGGGACACAGGTCGCCGTGGGGGTCGCACTCGTGGCCGCACTCGGGTTCGCGCTCCTGTTCGTGCAAGAGCCGATGCTCCACGACTCGCTGCACAACTTCCGTCACAGCGCCGGTATCACCTGTCACTGATGACGAGTGACCACCTCGAACGCGGCGCACTCGCCGGCGTCGGCGGCGGCCTCGCCTACGGCCTGTTCGTCGCGACGGTCGGCAACAGCTTCACCGCCGGACTGGAGACGTTCGAACACGGCCACGGCGGGGGCGGTCCCGTCGTCTCGGAACTGACGACGACGCTCGCGAGCGTCGGCGGCGGCGTCCTCTGGGGACTCCTGTTCGGCGTCGCCGTCTTCGGCGTGGGCTATTACCTCCTCGAACCGGCGCTGCCCGGCACCGGCGCGACGAAGCGGCTGGCGCTGGCCGGCGCGGGCTTTCTGACCGTCTCCGGCGCGCCGTGGCTCGTCCTCCCGCCGCAACCGCCGGGCGTCGAGCAGGCCCTTCCGACGGAAACGCGGCTGGCGTGGTACGGCGGCCTGATGGTCGTCGGCGCGCTCGTCGCGGTGGCTTGCGGGCTGGCGTACCGGCGGACGGCGGGCCGGCCCCGTGTCGTTACCGCCGCGGCGACGCTGGCACCGCTCGCGTTGCTGGCCGTCCCAGTCGTCCTCGCACCGGCGAACCCGGTCCACGGCGACGTGCCGGCGGCGCTCGTCGCGGCCTACCGCTGGACCGTCGTGTTCGGGCAGGCCCTGCTCTGGGCGACCCTCGCGGCGGTCCACGCGTGGCTCGGCGACCCAGCGACCACGCAGGTCGACACCGACTACCCGGCGACGGCCGACTGAGTCAGTTCCCGTCGGTCGCGTCGGCTCCACACTGGGGACACTCCTCGGCGTCGTCCGGAACCGACTCTCCGCAGGCCGGACACTCCGCCGTCCGGTGCTCTTCGGCCGCCTCGCTGGCCGTCTGCTTGAACTTCTCGACCTTCCGACCCGCTTTCTCGAAGAAGCCCACGCTAGGCACCTCCGGTCGCGTCGCCGTCGGCCGTCGGACTGTCCATATCTGTCCCACGGGCGGTAGCGGCAAAAGAGTCGGGTCGGTCGGCGGGCAGACGCTCACCGAAGACGACTGGTCCGGGCGAGCGACAGTGTCGTGACGGTCGGTCCGTCACTCGGCGGAAAACCGATGGAGGCGGTACGCGCCGCGTTCCCGGCCCTCGTCGTGGTAGACGACCGGTTCCTCGACGGCGGCGACCGTATCGCCCTCGACGGCCGCTGCGGTGACGACGCCCGCCGTGTCGTGGGTCGCCACCCGGCCGCCGAGCGTATCGTAGACCCGGACCGCGTGGGCGTCGGCGTCGCGGTCGCGGAAGTGCTGTGCGCCCGGGACCGCGACGAGCGAGCCGTCGGTACCGAGTCCGCTGGCGAACCCGCCGACCGGACCCGTCCAACGTTCGGTCCCGTCGAGCGAGACGCCCACGGCGGTGTGTTCCCGGGGATGACGGGCGTCAGTCTGGCGGCCGTCCTCGGGGTAGGTGTTGCCGGTCACGAACACCGCGCCGTCGTCGGTCGCGTGGACGTGGTTCGGATAGGCGTACACTGCCTCGCCGTCGACGGTGCGGGACGGTGCCAGCGAGACGCGCCAGCGCTCCGCGCCGTCCGCATCGAGGTGGTAACCGCAGTAGTCACCGTGGCTGGCGACGACGGCACCCGAATCGAGGAGTGTCACGTCGCCGACCCGTCGCTGGCCCGCGGTGCCGGGGTCCCACATCCATCGGGGAGAGCCGTCGTCGGCGTCGAGGACGACGAGGCCGTGCTGGTGGTCGCCGGGACAGCGGTTGTACGCGACGGCGAGACGGTCGTCCCGGACCGAGAGGGAGATAGGCGAGGCGTCTGTCCGGTAGGTCCAGTCGACCCCGCCGTCCGGCGCGAACGCGTAGACGACGCTCTGGAACGTTCGGTCCCCGTCGACGCGCTCGTAGCGGCGGGCGGCCGCATACAGGCGGTCACCGTCGGTCGTGAGGCTGGCGACGAACGGCAGGAGAAAGCGAGTGTCGTCCTGTGGCGTCCCGACGTCCTCGCGCGTCTCGTAGCGCCACCGTACGCTCCCGTCGACGTCGTGACAGCGTATCTCACCGCGGGCGCTGCGCTCGCCGACGGCAGGTCCACCGCCGAACGGTTCGACCGCGACGACGCTCTGCCCGTCGTCGCCCTCGTGGTGCCAGCGGACCGTCGGCCGAGGCCCCGAGACGTCGACCGCCCGCAGGTCGCCGTCCGCCGTGCCGACGACGGCGACGCCGTCGGCCAGTGCGACCGCAGAGCGGCGGCCCTGTTGGCGTGAGCGAGCCGGCGCCACGTCGCCGAGCGTGACGGTCGACGCGTGTTCACTCATCGACTGGGAACGCCTCGTGGAGGACGTCGTGGGCCTCGCCGAGACCCGCGAGGACGTCCTCGCCCTGTGTCGTCAGTCGTTGTACCGCCCGTTCGGCGTCACGCACCGCGACGAGTCGGCCCCGCAGGTAGTCGTACTCGGGGTCGTCGCTGTCGGTCCGCGCTATCTCCTCTTCTAAGTCGACGAGCGCCGCGTCGAGGTGGCGCTCGATAGCTGCGAGCGTCCCGGCGTTCGCGAGTGCCTCGATTGGGCCGGTCATGTGGCCCTCCAGCTCCTGTTTCGCGTGCTGGCGCGCGTGGTCGTCTTCGGTACCGAGAACGTTCATGAGGCCCAGTCGGAGGGCCTCGATTTCGTAGCAGCTCATGGGTGTATCGTGTTACAGCGTCTGGTCGACGAGTTCGGAGACGATGCGGTCGCGGTCCAGATGCGACGAGACGATACTGTCGGCGTCGCCCTCGGCGACGCCGCCGTACCAGACGCCGTCGGGGTAGACGGCGACCATCGGTCCCTCGCCACAGCGCCCGAGACAGGACGAGCGCGTGATGCGGGCGTCACACTGGTCGCTGTCGCGGGCGGCCTGCCGGAG
Organism: Haloarcula sp. S1AR25-4; assembly: GCF_031624555.1. Lineage (NCBI taxonomy): Archaea > Methanobacteriati > Methanobacteriota > Halobacteria > Halobacteriales > Haloarculaceae > Haloarcula > Haloarcula sp. S1AR25-4. Next base: position 887,076 of record NZ_JAMQOR010000002.1, read on the forward strand.
GCGTTCGAGGACGGCGGGCGCGCCGTCCTGCGCGCAGGTCTGGTTGGTACAGACCGCGACGTGTTTCTCCGGGGCGTCGTGGACGTGCGGGTCGTCGTCGACGTCCTCGCGGTCAGCGTGTTCGGCCTGATGAGTCAGCGCCCGGAGCATGGCGCGGGCGCCGCCCTGATCCGCCTCGTAGCCGTCGAGTTCCACCTTGTACTTGCAGGTGTCACAGGACATCTCGACGCTGCCCGTTCGCGCTTCCTGCCAGCGGTCGCCGAGCACGTCGAGCAGGCGCAGGTCGGTCCCCAGCGGTTCGCCGTAGGCGGCGTCGACGTAGGGGTACTCGGCGTCGAACTCCTCGGCCCCGTCCTTGATGCGCCCGGTCAGCACGCCGTCGCCGAGCATGTACGGCAGGACGACGACGGCGTCAGGCCGGGTCTTCGCGAGGTCGTGGAGCGTCTCGTCTAAGAGCGGTTCGGTGACGCCGACGAACGACGCGTCGACGCGCGAGAACTCCCGGCCCTCGTACAGCAGGCGGGCGAGTTTGTGGACGTCAGCGTTGGCGTCGGGGTCAGAGGACCCGCGGGCACACACCACCACGGCCACGTCGTCGGCCTCGCGGTCGACGCCCAACTCGGCCTCGACGGCGGCCGCCCGGTCGTCCAGCAAGTCCAGAATCGCCGGATGGACGCCCAGATGCGCGCCGTTGTTGATAGTCAGCCCCGGGTGAGCCTCGCGGGCCTGTTGGACCGCCAGCGGCACGTCGTTCTTCACGTGGCTGGCGGCGAACAGCGAGAGGTGGACGACCGTCACCTGCGACACCGTCGAAGCCAATCCCGCGATTGCCTCGTCGATGGCCGGTTCCGCGAGTTCGAGGAAGGCGGCGTCGACAGGGATGCCCAGCCGTCCTTCGAGGTCGGCTGCGAGTTCGCGCACCTGTTCGTTGGACTTCTCGCGACGGGAGCCGTGGCCGGCCAGCAGGACCGCTTCGTCGTCGAGGCCGTCGGGGGCGGCGGTCGCTTCGCTCATCGGACTCGCTCGACGCTCTTTCGGAGCTTTCGCCGCCGACTCGGCGCGAACAGCCCCGTCTCTTCGCTCCCGTCGTAGACCCAGTCCGCGAGGTCCGGCACCGCGTCGTCCGCGACGCCGAACCAGTAGCCCGACGAGGCGTCGGCAAGGTCGTCGTACGGCGCGTCGACGGGGGCGCTGTCGAGCAGTGACTGGACCGTCCGGAGGAGGCGCTCGTCTTCGTGGACGAACGAGACGCCCACCGCCTCGTCGTCGGACTTGAAACACACCGTGCCACACCCCTCCAGCAGGCCCCGGAGGAGTTGCCGGTCGTGGGCGGCGAGCGTATCGAAGCGGTAGCCCCCGGCCTGCCCGTCGAAGGGCAGGCCCAGCGCGGCGCTGGCCCGATCGGCGAGGCCGCCGAGGACCTGCACCGTGTACTCGTCCTCGGTCCGAGTTATCGACGTGTCGTGGGCGTACTCTCGCTCGACGATGCGGTGGTCGGCCCGTTCGGCCCCAGCGACGGACGCCAGCCGTCGGGCCGCCGTCTCGTCGCTCGTCCTGACGGTGACACAGCCGTCCTCGCACTCCCCGTCTGCGGCGACCCGGCCCCAGAAGTACGCCGTCTCGGGATGGGCCGAAAGCAGGTCGCCGGGTGCGCCGGTCTCGATGCTCATTGCTCGGCCTCCCCGGTCGCGGCGGCCGTCTCGCGGTCGACGGACTCGACGCTGATGGCGTCCAGCGGACAGGCGGCGGCCGCCTGTTCGGCCGACTCGCGCCGGTCGTCGTCGAACGTGGCGGCGACGGCTTCCGCGCCGTCGACCTCCAGCACGGCGAGGCCCTCGCTGTCTTCTCGCGGGCGCTGCCCGCTCGAATGGTCCGCGGAGCTCCGCTCCGCGCTCTCCTCCACGAACCGGTCGTCGCGCACGAGACAGGCGAAGACGCCGTCGCAGGCCTCGCGGTCGATGGTGATTCGGTACATGCTCAGTAGTCGTACTTCGTCTCGTAGCCACGCGGCGTGACCATCCGTCCGTCCCAGACGTAGGTGTCCTCGTTGCCCACGAGCAGGGTCGTCGTCATGTCGACGAGGTCCGTCTCGCCCAACTCGGGCAGGTCCTGTAACTCGACGATTTCGGCCCGTTCGTCCTCGCGGCCCGCGGCGTGGACGACGCCGACCGGCGTCTCGGGGTCGCGGTGTTCCAGCAGGATCTCGCAACATTTCTCGTAGTTCTCGCGGCGCTTGCGGCTCCACGGGTTGTAGATGGTGATGGTGAATCCCTCCTTGGCGGCGGCGTGGAGGCGTGACTCGATGGTCGGCATGTCGGTGAGGTGGTCCGACAGCGAGATGGAGACGGTGTCGTTGACCAGCGGCGCGCCCACGCGGGCGGCACACGACTGGGCCGCCGGGACGCCGGGAACCACGTCGAAGTCTAGCATCGACGCCGTCGCGCCCTTCGATTCGACGATTTCGAGCGCGAGGCCGGCGAGCGCGTAGACGTTCGGGTCACCGCTGCCGATGATGGCGACGTCGTTGCCGGCGAGCGCCCGGTCGATGGCCTCCTCGGTTCGGGAGACTTCGCCGCACATCGGCGTGTCGTAGATGTCGTCGGCGCGCTCCGTGATGTCGTCGGGGAGCAGGTCGACGTAGGTCGTGTAGCCGACGATGTGCTCGGCGTCGGACAGGGCCGCCTTCGCGCGGGCGGTCATCCCCTCCGGTTGGCCGGGTCCGAGGCCGACCGCCACGAGTTGTCCGGGGTCTGCGTCGAAGTCGTCGACGGTGGCGCCGACCTCCTCCTCGTCGGCGTCGTCGGTGGACGCCCCGCACCCGCTACTGCTGGACGACGACGACGCGCCGCACTTCGAACTACCGTCGTCGGTCTCCGCGCTCGTCTCCGTCGACGTGCTCGCTCCGCATTTCGATTCGGTGTCTGTACTCGCGTCGGTGGTGTCGTCAGTACTCATAAGTCAGAAATCCTCCACGTCACGCCCGCCGCGCGGGGTGACGAGAAAGTCGCGGTAGTCGTTCTCCCAGACGTCGGTCTCGTGGGTGCCGACGAGGATGGACGACCCCATCCCGCCGACCTTCTCGTCGTGGTCGGGCAACGCACCCAGCGTCGTGATGGTCTGTGTCTCGCCGTCGACGTTGCGGCCGGCCTCGCCGCGGCCGGCGTCGTTGATTATCGCGGCGGGCACGTCGTCGGCCCGTTCCTCGCGCAGGACCGAGACGGCCCGCTCGTAGTCGCGCCAGCAGTTGTACAGGACGACGACGAACCCCGAAATCGCGGCCGCCCGCAGTTTCTCCTCGATCTCGTCCCAGCCGCGCCACTTGTCCGACAGCGAGACGGTGCAGAAGTCGTTCGAGAGGGGGGCGCCGAGGTTGGCCGCCCCGCCCAGCGCCGCCGTCACGCCGGGGACGATTTCGATGGGCACGTCGCCGGCGTCCTCGGCCTCCGCCATCGTGAAGAGGAGGTCCGATTTCCCGTAGACGTTCGGGTCGCCGCCGGAGACGTGGGCCACGTCCTCGCCGTCGCGAACGCGCTCGAAGGCCTCGCGGGCGAGTTCGACCTGCCGCCCCATCGAGGACCGGACGAGTGTCTGCCGGGTGCCGTCGGGGCGTTCGAGGACGGTGCCCGCCTCGTCGACGCCGGTGTCGGCGCTCGCGTCGAGTTCGGCGCTCTCGGGCGGGAGGGTCCCGTCTCGCCGGAGGAACTCCTGATACAGGTTCGAGGCGATGACACAGTCGGCGGTCCGGATAACCTGCTTCGCTCGCTGGGTCATGTCGTGGGGCAGGCCGGGGCCGATGCCGACGACGGAGAGCGTGCCGTACGCCGACCGCCGCCCGTCGGTCGTGGTCGCGGCCGACGCCTCGTCGGCCTCGCTCATTCGCCTATCGCCACCGTTACCGCCTCGTCGTAGCGCGTCTTCTCGGCCAGCAGGTCGTGGTCGCGGCCGCCGGCGATGGCCGACGCCTCGGCGATGCCCGGCCACCCGATGAGTTCCTTCGACCGCGAGGGAGTGGGCCCCTCGAACTCCGAGAGGGTCTCCTTCTCGAAGGCGACGACGCCGAGGTCCCACGCCTCGGCGGCTTCGAGCATCCCTTCCTCGTCGGCTTTCCGGGTGCCGGTGGCGACGAAGTCGACGTCAGTGCGGTCGAGGCCCGCCTCGTCGAGGGCGCGGTCCCACGCGGCGTGGAACTGCTCGACGTCGGCCCCGGCGACGCTCCCGGTCCCCAGCACCACGCCGTCCTCGCCGTTGCGCTTCAGGACGGTCACGTCGTCGTCGACCAATACTGCTCGCGGCCCGTCGAGTCGCTCGACGGGGCCGAGTTCGTCGTCCAGCACCGCGAGGTTGGTCGCCACCGTCGAGTCGCCGTTGACGACGTGGGAATCGAGGGCCTTCGCCTGCTTCTCGACGCCCTGCTTGCCCGCCGCCTCGCTGGCGGTGGTCATCGCCGGCACCGCGCCCATGGAGGCGAGGTCGTCGGCGACCTGATTCGCGCCGTGGTGGCCGCCGGTGATGGGAATCGCCCACGTCAGTTCCTCGTCGACGACGCAGATGGCGGGGTCGTCCCACTTGTCGTCCAGCAGGTGGGCGGTCTTGCGCATCGCGATACCGCTTGCCATCAGGCCGACGAAGCAGTCGTACTCGCCCCAGTGCTCCTCGAAGACGTCACCGTGGTACGCCAGAATCTCGATGGAGTCGTAGCGGTCGCCGATGCCGTCGACGATTTGCTGGGCGGTGTCCATCTTCCGCTCGAAGGCGACGATGGCGATGTCCTCGGCCACCTCGCCGTCCGAGTCGGGCGCTTTGCAACTGTTCGAGCCGCTGTCTGTGTCGTTGTCCGTACTCATGAGAACCTCTCGGCCGGTGACGCGACCGCACGTGACTGCCGGCCGGTCAGCCACGCAGGGTGGACTGAAAGGGGCCGGGCGCTGGAGGAAGCACGACGACGCGAGGACCGCAGGCCGACGGCCGAGGACCGCGGCGAGTCGCGCGACTCCAGCGTCCGGGGGCTTTCTGGCTGTACGCGGTAGCAGTGGACCATCCTAATCGTCGGCCTCCCCCGTCGAATCAGACGACCCATCCGCGGAACGGTTCGCCCAGTCGCCGTAGAGGAACGAGCGCTCGTAGTCCTCGCCGCCGACGGCGTCGCCGACGACGACCATCGCGGAGGCGCGGTACCCCGCAGCTTCCAGTTTCTCGCCGATGGTGGCGATGGTGCCCTCCACGACGTCCTCGTCGGGCCACGAGGCGTGGTACACCGCCGCGACGGGCGTCTCGGGGTCGTGGCCGTCCGCCAACAGTCGGTCCATCGTCTCGCTGACGGCGTGCGTTCCCAGATAGATACACGTCGTCACGTCGCCCATGCCGACGAACTCCGAGATGTGGTCCTCGTCTTCGCTCAGGGTCTTCCCCTGCGGGCGGGTAAAGGCGACGTGGTTGGCCACCTCGTTGAGCGTCAACTGCGTCCTGAGGGTGGCGCTCGCGGCGAAGGCGCTCGTGACCCCGGGGACGATGTAGGTCGGGACCCCCTCGTGTTCCAGCGCGTCCATCTGTTCCAGCGCGGCCCCGTAGATGGCCGGGTCGCCGCTGTGGAGGCGGACGACCGTGTCGCCGGCCTCGTAGGCGTCCCGCATCAGTGGAATCAGCTCCTCTAAGTCCTTGCCGATGGAGGTCACCGTCTCGGCGTCGGCACAGTACTCGTCTAAGAGTTCGCTGTTGACGAGCGACCCCGCGTGGACCACGAGGTCGGCGTCGGCGAGCAGTTCGCGCCCAGCGACGGTCAGCAGGCGCGGGTCGCCCGGCCCGGCACCGACGAAGGGGATGCCCGCCTGTTCGTCGCCGGCGCTGTGGTCGTACACCCGGTCGTCGCGGTTGCCGGCGACCGAGTCGATGGCCTCCTGCGGGTCCGTCTCTCCGGCGTCGCTCATCGGTCCACCTCGTCGCCGCACAGCGCACCCTCGGAGCGTTCCTGTCGGGCGATATCCTGCGCACCGCCGTCCGAGACCAGACCGCTCTCGTCGCTCGCTTCGAGGAACGCGTCGGTCGCCTGTTCGACGCGGGCCTCGGGTTTCTCGGCGTAGGCCAGCGTGTAGTAATCCCGTTCGTCGATTGCCGTCGGGTCGTCGGTGACGAGCGTCTCGCCCTGTTCCATGAACAGGCGGCGGCCGTAGGTCACGTCGTAGCCGGCCTCGACGAGGCCAGCGTGGGTCGCCGGCGCGTCGGTCACCTTGAACAGCACCATGCGGTCGGGACCGGTCGGCGACCGACCGCCGTCGGCCTCTCTGAGTGCGAGACTGGACCCGGCGGTTATCTCGACGCCCAGCGCCGTCGCGAACGCGGTGACGGCGCTGACTCCCGGGACGACTTCGAGGTCGACCTCGGGGTGGAACGCCGCGAGCGTCCGCCGGAGGTGGCCGAAGGTCGAGTAGACGTTCGGGTCCCCCAGCGTGACGAACGCCGCGTCGCCGTCGCGGGCGGTCGTCGCTATCTCGGCGGCCGCCTCCTTCCACGCCGACCGGAGTTTCTCCTCGTCGCGGGTCATCGGGAAGTCGAGGTCGCCGATGCGGTCCTCGGGGACGTGTTCGGTCGCCACCGACCGGGAGAGTCGGCCGGGCGAGTAGACCACGTCGGCGTCTTCGAGGGCGCGTTTCCCGCGGACGGTCACGAGGTCGGCCTGTCCGGGACCGAGGCCGACGCCGTAGAGCGTCATCGGTCGCCCTCCGTGCGGCCGCCGTCTGCGGCGACCGCCTCGCTCGCGCTCCCGACGAGCATGTACACCGGGTTCTGCGAGTCGAAACTCGTCGCGCCGGCGAGTTCGTAGCCGTGGCTCACCTGGAACTGGAGAACCCCCTCCAGCAGGTCGCGGTCGCGAAACGCCTCGGTCGCCGCGCCGGCGACCTCCAGCCGTGAAACGTTCATCACGACGCGGTCGACGCCCGTCTCGACGGCGTGGTCGAGGACGGCCTCGTAGTTGCGCGACCCGCCCAGAAAGAGCGCGTCGGCGTCCGCTGGCAGGCCGTCGGGGGCCTCGGCTTCGCGCAACTCGACGTCGGCGCTCGTCTCGTTTGCCGCGAGGTTCTTCCGGGTCACGTCGAGACGGTCGGGCTTCCGTTCGAGGGCGGTGACCCGACCGGCGCGGCGCGCCGCCTCGACGGTGACCGCGCCGGTACAGGACCCGACTTCGACGAAGTGGTCGTCCGCTGTGAGCGCGAGTTTGCTGGCGAGGACGGCCCGGACCTCCGATTTGGTCGGGCCTGCCTTCGCGTCGTGGGGAAGCGAGACGCGGGACATCACGCTATACAACTGCAGTAGCGCCTAAAACAATTTTGGTTGTATTAGTGCAAGTCGAGGTTGGTTACTCGTCCAGCCACCGCCGGCCGTGACGGTACAGCACCGCGAGGGTCAGGCCCCACAGCAGGTGGCTGGCGAGCGTCGTGGCGGCGACGTTCGGCAGCGGTGCGGGGATGCCGACGAGGCGGAGCCACAGGGGCATGACCAGACCGGCCGCGACCAGCCACAGCGCCACCGCCCAGCCGACGGCAGTCCCGTAGTAGCGGACGCGGGCGTCGACCGACCGCGGGACGAGTTGGACGAGTCCGGCGTACGTCAGCCCGAAGACGACGCTGTGGAACTCGTGGGTTATCCAGCCGACCGTGGCGTCCGTCGTGCCATAGAGCGCGCCGATAATGGGGACGGCGCCGCCGAGGACCTGCATCAACAGCCCCATGACCGCCCCCGCCAGTAGCGACGCGCCGGCGACGAGTCCGAGTCCGCGGCGCGAGAGTCCGTAGGATGTCCTCGGGTCGGCCCCGGTGGCGGCGTCCGTATCCGCCCGGCGTAAGGTCAGCGTGATAGTCGTCCCGGCCTCGTCGACCGCCGCGTCGACGCGCCCACCGTAACTGCCCGCGAGCAGGCGGACGAGATTCAATCCGAATCCGGTCGAACGCTCCTCGTACACCGCGACTTCGCCCCGGTCGACGAGTGCCTGCTGGTCGGCGGGGAGTCCGGGACCCTCGTCCGCGACGGCGATGGCGACGGCCGACTCGTCGGTGGTCACTCGGACCGCCACGACCGGCGCCTCGGCGTCGTCGTAGACGACGGCGTTCTCGACGAGATGGACCAGCGCGTCCTCCAACAGCGGGTTCGCCCAGACGGTGGCGTCCTCGGCCGTGGAGACGTCGGCGGTGATTCGGGCGTCGGGGTACCGCTGCCTGACAGTCTCCATGGCCGCCACCACACAGTCGGCCACCGGTATCGCGTCGAGCGCCCCGACCGCGTCCCCGTCGCGGGTGATGTGTTTCACGTTCTCGACGGTGGTCGCCACGTCGTCGGTCCGGCGCTCGATGGCGGCCGCGGAGTCGACGTCGTGGGTCCGCTGTAACACCTCCGCGCGGCCGCGGATGACGGTGACGGCGTTGAGTACCTCGTCGCGAAGGAGGCGCGTCACCATCTCCAGCCGACCGGTCTGGCGTTCGAGTTGGCGGCGCTGGCGGGCCGTCTGTGCCGCGTAGACGCCCGTGAGCGCGCCGCCAGCGCTCCCGCCGATGAGGAAGTTCGCGAGGTACGTCTGTGAGCGGACCGGTTCCATCGCGAGGTTCGTGTCGTTGGCAACGAGCGTCAGGACGACGAGGACGAGCATCGCCCCCACGCCCGCGACACACCACACTGCCACCGTGCGGACGAACGACCGCTCGAAGTCCCCGACGGCGAGGGCGACTCCGAACACCGAGAGTCCGAGCCCCAGCGCTAAGGGCACGAGACCGCCGACGAGGAACCGGAGCGGGTCGTCGTACGCCGCGAGCGTCACGGTGAACCGCGTCAGGAAGAAGCCGAGGGCGGCGACGACCAGTCCGCTCGGGGAGACTCGTCGGGAGAGAGAGGAGACATCCATAGTGAGCGTCGACGGCCAGTCGCTGACCGCCTCAGTTACACGTAGTTAGATGTATGACTGTTGATAAGTGTTGCCCCAAACTGTGCGCTGGCGGTCAGAACTCGTCGGCTCTGGGCGCGGGAACGCTGCCGTCGTCGGCCTCGGGCGCGTCGAGGTCGAACTCCGCGCGCAGGTCGCGGATGCGGTCGCGGATGTCCGCGGCGAGTTCGAACTCCAGATTGTTGGCGGCCTCCTGCATCCGCTCTTCGAGTTGGTCGACGCGGCGGGCCGCCTCGTCCTCGTCGGCCGGCCCGTCGCCGGCCACGTCGCCGGTGTCGGTCTTGCTCCCGGGGAGGTTCGTCTCGCCGACTTCCTTCTCGATGGTCGTCGGTTCGTAGCCGTGTTCCTCGTTGTACTGCTGCTGGATGCGGCGGCGGCGCTGGGTCTCCTCGATGGCCGACTGCATGGCGTCGCTCCGGTCGTCGGCGTAGAGGACGACTTCGCCGTTGACGTTTCGCGCGGCGCGACCCATCGTCTGGACCAGCGTCGTCTCCGAGCGCAGGAACCCCTCTTGGTCGGCGTCGAGGATGGCGACCAGACTCACCTCGGGGATGTCCAGTCCCTCCCGCAGGAGGTTGATACCGACGAGGACGTCTATCTCGCCCAACCGGAGCGAGCGGATGAGTTCGTGGCGCTCCAGTGTATCGGTCTCGTCGTGCATGTAGGCCACGTCGACGCCGGCCTCTTCGAGGAACTCCGTGAGGTCCTCGGCCATCCGCTTGGTGAGCGTGGTGACGAGGACGCGTTCGTCGCGGTCGATACGGTCGTCGATGCGGTCCATCAGGTCGTCGACCTGTCCCGTGGCCTCGGCGACTTCGACGGCAGGGTCCACGAGGTGGGTCGGGCGGACGATCTGTTCGACGACCTGCGCGCTCTCCTCGCGTTCGTAGTCGCCGGGCGTCGCCGAGACGTACAGCGTCTGGTCGGTCTTCGCCTCGAACTCCTCGAAGGTGAGCGGACGGTTGTCGAACGCGGTGGGGAGGCGGAAGCCGTTCTCGACCAGACTCTCCTTGCGCGATTTGTCGCCCGCGAACTGGCCGCGAATCTGCGGGATAGTCTGGTGGGACTCGTCGATGACGGTGAGGAAGTCATCGGGGAAGTAGTCAAGCAGGGTGTAAGGTGCTTCGCCGCTCTCGCGGTCCGAGAGGTGGACCGAGTAGTTCTCGATGCCCGAACAGTAGCCCGTCTCCCGCATCATCTCTAAGTCGAACGTGGTCCGCTCCTCGATGCGCTGGGCGGCGACGGCGTCGCCCTTGCGGTCGAAGTAGCGGATGCGTTGTTCGAGCAGTTCCTCTATCTCCTCGATAGCCCGCTCCAGTCGTTGCTCGGGAATCGAGTAGTGTTCGGCCGGGTGGATGAGCGCGGCGGGTTCCTCGCGGACGACCTCGCCCTGTAGCGGGTCGACCTTCAGCATCCGGTCTATCTCGTCGCCCCAGAACTCCACGCGCAGTGCGTAGCGGCCGTACATCGGGTATATTTCCAGCGTGTCCCCGCGCACGCGGAAGGTGCCCTGCGTGAAGTCCACGTCGTTGCGCTCGTAGTTCAGGTCGACCAGACGGCCCAGCAACTCGTCGCGCTCTATCTCCTGTCCCACTTCCAGCGAGAGGGACATATCGACGTAGTTGCGCGGGTCACCGAGGCCGTATATCGCAGAGACCGACGCGACCACGATGACGTCGTCCCGGGTGAGAAGCGACCGGGTCGCGGAGTGTCGCAGGCGGTCTATCTCGTCGTTGATGGAGGCGTCCTTGTCGATGAACGTGTCCGTCTGCTCGACGTAGGCCTCGGGTTGGTAGTAGTCGTAGTAGCTGACGAAGTACTCGACGGCGTTGTCCGGGAACAGGTTCCGGAACTCCTCGTACAACTGGGCGGCCAGCGTCTTGTTGTGGGCGATGACGAGCGTCGGTTGCTGTATCTCCTCGATGACCCACGAGACGGTGTTGGTCTTGCCCGACCCCGTCACGCCGAGCAGGGTCTGTCTGTCCATCCCCTGCCGGTAGCCCTCGGCCAGTTGCTCGATGGCCTCGGGTTGGTCCCCGGCGGGGTCGAACGGCGCGTCGACGCGGAACTCGCTGTCGGCGTCCGGGCGGTCGATGGAGAGGGGGCCTCCGGCGTCGCTCATTGTGTGGGGGTAGGGCTGGAGCGACTTGAGGCTAGCGAGGGACCGAGTGAAACGAGGTCCCTCGGGATGAGCGAGCGGCGAAGCCGCGAGCAGTAGCGAGGGTCTGAGCGAAGCGAAGACCCTCGACGAAGCGCAGCGGGGAGCGAAGCGACGCGGTGACCGGAGACCGACGAGTGATGACGAGTTACATCATATCGGTATGTAGTGCTACGTGCGTGAGACGGTCCCTATAAATCATATTTACAGTAGGATTTTATTACCCCGAATTACGGCGCATTCACCATGTCAGGCACCGATACAGGTGGGGGAATAAGCCGAGTCGTCCCGGACGTGGTCCGGCGGCGGTTTGTCCGCAAGTACTTCGGCATCGTCGTCGTGGCGATGCTGTTGACGGCGGTCGTCGGCGTCGCCCTCGGCGCGAGTGCGACGGCGACGCTGAACGGACAGGTCGAACAGCAGGTGGCGTCGACCGCGGGGTTACAGGCTGACAGTCTCGAAGGATGGATCGACGGGTTGCGCCACCAGACGCGCACCATCTCGGAGGCCCCGCCGTTCCAGACCGGTCGGACCGACGGGGTGGCGGCGTACCTACTGAATCGACTACAGAACGCCCGCTCGGACATCGTCGCCATCCACTACGTGAAGAGTAGCGACGCGACGGTCGTCGAGAGCACCGAACAGGGGATGAGCGGGACGGACCTGCAAGCGGCGGGCGTGCCGTGGGCGACGCGGACCGAAGAGATAGACGCGACGACGGACACCGTCTCGACCGTCGTCGTCGCGGACACGCCCTACGAGTCGGCCACCGACGAGACCGTGGTCGCGTTCATCAGTGCGCCGCCGCAGAACACCGAACACGTCGTCGTCGTGGAGGCGGCGCTGTCGGCCGGGGGCGCGTTCCAGCAGACCACCGAAGGGGCGTTCACTACCGTCCACAACGGGGACGAGTCGCTGGTCTACGGGCAGGACCACGCCGACGCACCGGTACCCGACGGAGCGATAGGGAGCGAGTCGACCGGAGTGGCGGCGCTGTCCGGGTCCGTCGTCGGCTACGCACCCGTCGAGGGGACGGACTGGACCGTCGCCACGCACGTCCCGTCCCGACAGGCCTACGCGCTCCGTGACCAGTTGCTGACGACCATCGCCGCCCTCGTCCTCGTTCCGCTGGTGGTACTGGGCGCGGCGACGGCCGTCTTCGGTCGGCGGACCGGGTCGGCACTCGAACGACTGACGAAGAAAGCCGAACGGATGGAGGACGGGGACCTCGACGTGACGTTCGACCGCCAGCGGGCGGACGAAATCGGTCGACTCACCGCCGCGTTCGGGAACATGCAGGCCGCGCTGAAAGAGGAGATAGCGACGGCCGAGCGGGCACGCGAGAAAGCGGAGGTGTCACGCGCGGAGGCCGTCACGATGAACGACTACCTGCAGGAACGGGCCGACGAGTACTCGGAGATACTGGCGCGGTGTGCGGCCGGTGACCTGACGGTCCGGATGGACCCCGACGGCGAGAACGACGCGATGGACCGAATCGCCGCGGACTTCAACGAGACGCTGTCGGAACTGGAAAAGACGACCGGTCAACTCAAGCGGTTCGCCGAGGAAGTCGCCGAAACCGGCGAGACCATCGAATCGAGCGCCTACAGCCTGCAGGACGCCTCCGAGCAGATAGCCGAGTCCATCCAGACCGTCTCCATCGACACCGACGACCAGCGAGCGAAACTGCAGGCGGCCACAGAGGAGATGGACGCCGCCGCCGCGGCGCTCGAACGCCACGCCGACGAGCGAGACATCGACGTCACAAAGCCGATAGCGAACGTCGAGCGCGCGGCGGCGACGCTGTCAGACGTCGCCGAGGGCACCGACCAGACGACTGCCGAGGCCGAGACGGTGGCGGGGGCCGCCGAGGAGCAGGCCGCCGAACTGACCGAGGTGACCCAACAGGCCGATAAACTCCGGCGGTACGCGACACCGCTCGGCGACGTCCTCGGTCGGTTCAAGACCGACGCGGAACGGGAGTTCTACTTCCCGAGCGGTCCCGGGAACGTCGAGGACGCGCCGGCACCGGAGGAGTAGCGAGCGGCGAAAACAGCGAGGGACCGTCGGTCCCTCGGGCAGTCGGGCGGCACCGTCGCCAGACGACGAAGTGAGCGGCCCTCGAAGACGCACAGCGGCGAAGCCGCGAAGAGAGCGCGGACCGTCGGCGTGACGCGGCGACCCGAGGGTCTCCGGAGAGCAGTGGCGAAACGGGGCTCAACAGACCGGCTTCGGGTTGACGCCCAGTTCTTCGAGCGTCTCGAAGTAGTCGTCGTAGGCCGCCGAGACGACGGCGACGGCGGCGGTTTCGGCGGCGTCCCAGTCGTCTCCGTCGGCACACGTCTCGTCCAGCAGTTCGGCGGCGTCCTCACGCAGGGCCTCGACGTCGTTGCCGGCGCTCCGGAACGTGCTGGCGGTCTGGGGGTCGGCCTGTCCCGTGAAGAACCCGGTTAGCTGGCCCTTCGTCTTCTCGTCGACGAGCGTCCAGCCGACGAGGCCGCCCAGTCGCTCGACGGTGTCGGTCAGGTCGGAGAGCGCGTCGTGCATCGCGAAGTCGCGGTCGGCCGGGTCGGCGCCCACCCCGTCCAGTCGGCCGGCGGCGTCCTCGGCCGCATCGGCAAAGAGGCCGGCGGCCGCGGTGTCGCTCTCGTCGTCGGCCCACGCCGAGAAGGTGTCGTGGGCTGCCTGCTCGCGCGCGGCAGCGGCCGCACGCACGGCGGCGGGTTCCATCTCGCCGCGAGTGTCGGCGTACAGCGTCTTCGAGGAGCCGAGTCGGGAGAGTTCTGTCTGCTGGTCGTCGCGGACGGATTCGATGAGATCGTCGGCGGTCATAGGGGCGACTCCGCCCGGCGCGGGCTTGAAACCGTCGGACCTACCCGTGCCACGCGCCCCGGCGCTGCTCGTAGCTGGCGTCGGTGAGACGGGCGGGCAGGCCGTCGTCGCCGAGGACGCCGAGCAGTTGCCGGGCGACGTGCCAACTGGTCGCCTCCGTATCGAGGTCGACGAGCAGAATCTCGGCGCGCGTGTACGTCTCGATAGCGCCGTCGCGGTCCGGGTCCGCCCCTTCGACGAGCAGGCAAGAGCCCGCGTCGCTCCGGCACTCGCTCGACGCGACAGGTCCGACCACCACGTCAGCGTCCTCGGGGGCCGCCACCAGTTCGACGGAGACGTTCGACGGGACGGCCCCGTCGGCGCCCTCGGTCACGTACGCAAGCGCGTAGGCCACCTCCTCGCGGTAGGCCGCCCGCTCCTCGGCCGAGAGACTCTCGTTTCGAACCGCGACCGTCAGCGTGGTGTCGTTCCACGGGACCGGGCGCTCGCTGGCGTTCGGTCGCGGGAGGGTCGCCAGCGTTCGCTGGTGGCGCATCACGTCTCTCGGCGGGTCGCCGTGGCGCAGGCCTAGCAGGTGCCCCACCTCGTGTTCGACGATCAGTCGCGTCGACTCGTCGGCGAAGCCGCGTCGTATCGACACCTCTGCCGGGCGGTCGACCCGCGTGGAGGCGGTGAGCCGCGGCGCACACCCCGCGGAGTAGTCGGACTCGCCGCAGTCGGTGACCGTCTCGACGAAGGTTATCTCGACGTCGGGCGGTCCTTCTGTGGGCGTCTCGCCCGATTCGAGGACGCGAAAGTCGACGGTGAAGCCGGCGTACTCCGGTGCATTCGCTTCCCAGTAGGCCAGTCCGTCCGCGGCGAGCGCTCGCTCGCGGGCGGTTCCGTCGACGGCGACGGTCACCGTCTCGTTGGCGAACGGGTGGCCGCGCTCGACGAGTTCCGACGTCGAGTCAAGCGCCTCGGACGCGGCGCTACACCCGGCCAATCCGCCCAGCACCAGACACAGCGCTATCGCACCCGCCAGTCGTCGGTCCATCGTCTGTTGGTCGACCTGTCGCTATTAGTCGGTTCTGGCCACAAATCGGCTGCGGGGAGTAAGCCCCCTTCTGTTCGGGCCGGCATTCGGCTCAGCGGCCGCGTCCAGCGCTCGCGCGCGGTACCGGACTACCTGTCGACGCGGCCTTGCACCGGTGAGGATTCGCCGTTCCATCGGTCCGTCACAGGCGTCGGACACCGGACGGTGCCCCACGGTGGCCCTCGGTGGGTTATCTCTCCCTCGCTTCCGGGTCGAGGCGGTGTCACCGCCTCGAATCGCGGCACGGAGTGCCGCACACGCCCCGTCGCTCGGGATTCGCGCACCTCATCGGTCCTGTGACGACGTGTCGTTGCTGTTCCATAGCCGACGGTCTCCCGCCCCGGACTTGCGTCCGGTCACCCGTCCAGCAGGTGGGGGGACTTTCCTCATGCCTCTCGGCACGGGAGCCGGCCTCCCGCTGCCGGGCGAACGTAGGCGACTGCCGCCGATAAGGCTTACCACCCCGTCCCGCGACGAGATATCGTGCGTTGAGTCGTCCCACATGCTTTTCATGTCAGGGGTATTCGCATGCGTCAGACAGCAACTGTGGACGCGAACCGAGTGCTATCGGTGACGCTGGCACTCCTCTGTGTCGCGAGTTTCGGTCTATCGGCACCCCTGCTGAGTTCCGGGCCAGTCGCGACGCCGTCGGCCGCCGGAGCGGGACCGTCCGGCGACGCCGTCGGCGCATCAAACGGGGACAGCGCGGCGACGCCACCGTCCGGGGGGCAGTCGAGCGACGCCGACAGCCAGCCGACCGGAGACAGACAGAGCGGGGACACCAGCGGGACCGACGGGGCGGACGACGAGAACAGTGCGGAGACGAGCACGACGTGGGACGAATCGGGCCTCGAAGGAGCGCTGTCACAGTCCGCGGACGGCGGCCTCGGTGCCCGAAGTCAGTCCGAGACAGGGACGTCCAGCGGTGAGAGCGGACAGTCCGGAGCGGGCGGGTCCGGCGGATCCGGGTCGGCTGGAGCGGCCGGTGCGGTCAGCAACTGCACGCGGGCCGACGCCGCTCGACTGGGCCTCAACGACCCCGCCGTCGTCGCCGACGTGGTCGGCCAGACCTGTGCCATCGGCCCGCAGGAGGACCCCTACTGGCGGACCGTCTCCTACGCGCGCTACACCGGGTCGGGGTGGCAGGCGAGCGACGCGGAGCGGTCCCGGCCGGCGAGTGACTACCCGCGGGCCGGACAGCAGGTGCGCCTTCGCTATACCGTCGTCAACCAGACGGCTGCCGTCCCCGTGCCGTGGCGACCGGAGGGTGTCGACGGCCTCGACGCCGACGGCGTCGCGACGACGGGCGCAGGGGTCGAACCGGCCTCGGCCGCGCTCCCGAACGGGACCACCTACACCGCGACGGCGACGCTCCCCGGATGGTCCACCGAGGACCTCCAGACGGCCGGGCGGGCGTACCCAGCGGACGTAGAGCGGCGCTACACGCAGATGCCCGCCGACACGCCCGACCGCCTGCGGACGCTGACCGACGAGGTCACGCGGAACGCGACGACGCCGTACGAGCGTGCGATACTGATCGAGCAGTGGCTCCAGACCGAGAAAGCCTACTCGACGCAGATAGTCCGGCCCTCCGAGCACTACGCGACGACGTTCGCGACGGAGATGGAGCGGGGGTACTGCATGTACTTCGCGAGTACGATGGTGGCGATGCTGCGAACGCAGGGCGTCCCGGCCAGATACGTACAGGGGTACGCGCCCGCCTCGGGCCGGGCCGACGACGGGAGCCTGCGGATAGACCGCTCGAAGGCCCACGCGTGGGTCGAAGTGTACGTCCCCGAAACCGGGTGGGTCACCTTCGACCCGACGCCGGCCGACCGGGAGGCACTCCGGGAGTCCGGGACGACGCAGGCGAGTTTCGACCGCCCGGAGACGGACCCGAACTTCGCACGGACCGACGCCGACCGAGTCCGACAGACCGCGGCCGACCGGCCACCGGAAGTCGACGCGGACGTGCGACTCGACGGCCGGGTCGTCCCGGGCAACGAGATACAGGTCGTCGTCACGCTCGGCGGCCAGCGACTCGGCGACGCGCTCGTCACGTTCAACGGCGAGGCCATCGGTCGGACGGACGGTCTCGGCCGTGTGGACGGCGTCGTCCCTTACGCCACCCAGTTGAACGTGAGCGTCTACAAGGCGCTACGGCAGGCCGAGGGTGGCGACAGCGGGAGCCAACAGGGCGGGTCCGAAGGGAGCCAGTCGGGTGACGACGGCCAGCAAGGCGACGGTGGAAGCGGAACACAGAGCGAATCCGGCGGAAGTGGCGCCGGCCAGTCGCCCTCGGCGGCCGCCGGGAGCAATCCCGAATCGGTCGGCCTCGGCGGTTCGATAACGATTCCCGACTCGAAGGTCCTGTACCACGTCGACGTCGTCGCGGTCGAGAACACCAGCGAGGGCGACGAGACGAACGCCCTCTCCCGTGGGTCGTTCCCCGACGAACGACCGTCGCCGGAGTTCGCCCAGCAGACCGGCGACGGCGGCGGCCGAGAACTGAACACGACCATCGGTCTCTCCTCGATAGCGCGCCGGACGCCGGGGACCAACGCGACGGTTCGAGCCGAGATAGAGGGGGTTCCGGTCGCCGACGCGACGGTCCGCGTCGACGGCGTGGCGGTGACCACGACGGACAGCGACGGCACCGCCTCCGTCCGAATCCCGTATCAGGAGTCGTTCACCGTGACGGTCACGCGCGGCGACGCGGAGGGAGCCCGGACCTACGACGACATCGACACCGACGTCGACGTGACCGCGTCCGGCCTCTCGAACGCGACGACGCAGACCCCCGGCACCGAGACCACCGTTCGGGCCGCTATCAACGGCGTTCCGGTCCCGAACGCGACGGTGCGAGTGGCCGGCGACATCGTCGGCCAGACGGACGCCGACGGCGAGTCGACGGTTCGAGTGCCCTACGACGAGCAGTATCGAATCGTGGTCCGGCGGAGCGGGGCCGACGGGGCAGCGGCGTTTCGCGGCACTGACCTGAACGTCTCGCTCGACGTCGGCGAGGCCCGCCGGCCCGGCGAGACGGTTCGGGTGGCCGCCGCCGTCGACGGCGTGCCGGTCCGGCAAGCGACGGTCACCATCGGCGGACAGCGGGCGGGGCGTACCGACGACGAGGGCGTCGCCGTCGTCACGGTACCGTACGTCCGCGACGGCCCGCTGACCGTCTCGCGGGGCGAGGCGACGGCCGAACGGGCGTTCGCCGTCCGCTCGAACACGTCGCTGACGCTGGCACGGGACCCCGTTCCCGGCCAGCCACACCGCGTGACGGCGACGCTGGCCGGCGACCCGTTCCGCGGCGCGACGGTCCTCGTCGACGGCGAGCGACGGGGGCGGACCGACGAGAACGGGACGGCGACGGTGACGGTGCCCTACCGCGAGCGGCTGAACGTGACCGTCAGGCGCGGCGAACTGAGCGCCGCGGCGGACGCGCCGCTCCCGACCGCGATCAACGTCTCGCTGGAGGGGCGAGCGATTCCGGGACAGCAGGTGACCGGGAACGCCACCATCGCCGGCCATCCGGTCCCGAACGCCACCGTACTGCGGGGTGACACTGCCGTCGCGCGAACCGCCGCGAACGGGCGTTTCGTGGCGACGGTCGCGCTACTGCCGCCGCGGCCGTCGTTCCAGCGGACGGTCCAGCGGGGGGCCACACGCGGGCACACCACTGGGCCGCTGTGGCCCTTCTACGGCGGCGCGGCGGCGCTCCTCGTCGGTGCCGTGGTCGGCCTCATCCGGCGGTACGGACTGGTCGGACAGGCCGCTCGCGGCGGGGCGGCGACGGCGGGGCTGACCCGGCGGGCGATTCGGTGGGTCGTCGACGCCGTCCTCGCGGCCGGTGAGATGGTCGCGGCCGTCGGTCGGACCCTCGTCGACGCCGTCCGCCGAGCGAGCGCGCGAATCGAGGAGGCCATCAGACAGGCACCGACGGTGGTCGCCGCGCTCGGGACGCTCCTGACCGCGCTGGCCGCGTGGCTCCGCGGCCTCCCGGCGGCGCTCCGTGCGCTGCCGGGCCGCCTCCGGGCCGCGCTCGCGGCGTCCCGTACCGCCGGGGGCGCGGACGACGCGGCGACGACGGAGGCCGGACTCGTAGCCGCGGCCGCCGCCGACCCCGACGCGCCCGACGAGACGACGATAGCGACGGTCGTCGAGGCGTGGGTGGAACTGGCCGAGCGGACGCCCGGGGCCTCGCTGACGGAGACGCCGATTCGGGTCGCCTCGGCGGCGAAGTCCCACGGCTATCCGTCCGAGCGAGTCGAGCGGATAACCGACGCCTTCCGCCACGTCAGATACGGCCACTACCCGCTTGACACCGACACCCTCGCGGCGGTCACCGAGGCTGCGACCGACCTCGGAAGTGACGACGACGGGGCAAGCGACGGCGCCGCGGCGACCGAGGGGGGAGACGCGTGATCGGAACGGTCTTCCGGGTGAGTAAGCTCGCCGTCGTCGTCGGCCTCGTCAGCGCCGCGTCGACGGCGCTGCTCCGACCGGCGCTGTATCCCCCGGAGTTCCAGCGGGCGCTCGCGCTCGTCCCGACGGACTCGGCGTTCGTCTGGCTGGGACTCGGGACCGTCGCCGGCCTGTTCGCCGGGACCGTCGCCGTCTTGCAGGCCCCGACCCGCCGCCCGGCGTTCGACGTCTCGGACCCCGAGACGGCGGCCGCGAGCGACGAGGGAGTGATGCAGCGGGACCTCGACGAGCGCATCGAACGGCTGCGAACCGAGGGGACCAGAGGCGACCTCGACCCGGCGCTCCTGCTCGAAGACGTCCGCGAGGCGGCGGTCCCGCTCGTCGCCGACGCGTATCAGGAACGCCCCGAACGGGCGCGAGCGCGGATCGAATCCGGGGAGTGGACCGACGACGCCTACGCCGCGGCGGTCCTGAGTCCCGACCCCGAGTTCCGGCCGTCGCTGCTGACACGGGTCTGGGAGTGGTTCCTCGGCGACAGAGCGGCCGCCCGTCGAATCGGACGCGTCGAACGGGCGCTGTTGGCGCTCGCGGAGCGAGACCGACAGCGGGAGGGTGACGGATGACCGATCCGACGGCAGAGCGGACCAACCGCTATCGCCACCTCGTCGGCGCGATACTGGTCCCGGTCGTCCTCGGTGTGGCCCTCCAGTCGCCCGTCGTCTACGCGACCGGCGCGGTCCCCATCGTCTACGTGCTCTACGGCGAACTGACCACGCCCGACCCGGCGACCGACCGCCTGTCGGCCGAGCGAACGCTCGACCCCGAGACGCCCGCGCCGGGCGAGTCGGTCACGGTCACGCTCTCGGTCACCAACACCGGTGCCGACGCCGTGACCGACCTCCGCGTGGTCGACGGTGTCCCCGGGGAACTGGGCGTTACCGAGGGGAGCCCCCGGAAGTCGCTCTCGCTCGGCGCCGGGGAGACGGGGACGGTCGCCTACGACGTGATCGCCAAGCGCGGTACGCACGACTTCGGCGACCTCACCGTCGCCTCCGTGGGCCTGAGCGGCGAGTACGACAGCAGAGGGACCGTGCCCGTCGAGACGACGCTCCGCTGTGAGGTGCCCGTCGAGGACGTGCCGCTGACGAGTCAGACCGCCCGGCGGGCCGGCCAGATACCGACGGACATCGCCGGCGAGGGCATCAGTTTCCACAGCACCCGCGAGTACCGGACCTCCGATCCGGCCCGACGCATCGACTGGCGGCGCTACGCCCGCACGAACGAACTCTCGACGGTCGAGTATCAGGAGGAACACGCCGCGACGGTGGTCCTGCTGGTGGACCGGTCGGCGGCCGCCGATACCCGGACGGAAACCGACCGGCCGACCGGGTCGGAACTGTCCCTGTACGCCGCCGAGCGGACGTTCTACGAACTGCTGGCCGGCGGCAACCGCGTCGGCGTCGGCCTCTACCCCGACCGAGTTCGGGCGCTCGACCCCGGCGTCGGGGCCGACCACGCCGCCACCGGCCGGGAGCTGTTTGCCGACGCCGAGACGGTTGCGGACCGCAGTTCGGTGTCGCCGGAGCGGGACCTGCTGGCGTGGGTACCGGCCTCGGCGCAGGTGGTCCTCGTCTCGCCGCTGCTCGACGACGAGATGGTCGCCCTCGCGAAACGACTCGCGGCCCACCGACACGACGTCAGCGTCGTCTCGCCGCGACTGGCCGCGACGACGACCGTCGGGAAGGCGGTCAGCACCGCCGAACGGGCACAGCGCGTCCGGGTGCTAGAGGAGAGCGGTGCCCCGGTCGTCGACTGGGACCCCGACGAACCGCTCCGTCTCACGCTGGAGTCGTTCGTCAGGAGGTGGCTCTGATGGGCGGTCACGACCCCCGACCGCGGGTCGGCGGGACCCTGCTCGCCGCGGGTCTCGCCGCGCTCGTCGCCGCCGTCAGTATCGGCTCCGTGGCGACGGTCACGCTGACCGCCGGCTGCCTCGGCGCGGCGGCGGTGCTGGCGGTGGCCGCGCGACTCACGGACAGCGAGACGCGCGTGGCGACACTCGTCGGGAACGTCGCCGCGCCGGTCGGCTACGCCGCCGCCGTCGGTCTCGTCTGTTACTGGTGGTACCTCGGGTTCACCGACGGCGGGGTGTCACAGCCGCTCGTGGGTGTGAAACTGCTCGTCCTCCCCGGCCTCGGTCTGTTCCTCGTCGTGGTGGCGTTGGCCCGCCAACTCTCCTTCGTCGAGGACAGCGAGGGGACCGGTCTCGCCGGCACCCACCGTTCGCTGGTCAGCCAGTCGATCCTCACCGTCGCACTCGTGCCCGTGATCGGATGGGTGGCGTACCTCCCGCCGACTCTGCGGCCGACGGCGGTCGTCTCCGTCTGGGAGCGACTGATCGCGGCGCGGGCCGAACCAGTGCTGGCGACGACGCTGGTGCCGGGACTGGTCCTGCTGGTCGTGGTGCTGTGGCGGTTGCTGCTCGTCCGCGTGGAAGCGCTCGACCTCCGGTCGCCGCCGTCGGCCCGCGAGGGCCGTGACTGGGGGCGCTTCGGCAGCAGTCTGGTCGGTCTCGGCGCACTGGTCGCACTCGTGGCCATGTTCGTCCGCCTCGGGTCGCCGACCGTCGGAATCCCGTTCCTCGTCGGCCCGCCACTGCTCTATGACGGCCTCGCCGTCGCCGTCCTCCTCGAAGCGGGCCTGCTCGTCGTCACGTCCGTGCTGGGCCTGATACGCCGTACGCAGAGCGACACGCTCGCGAATCTGGCGACGGAACAGAGCGGGACCGCGGTCGTGGCCGTGGCGGCGTTCACCGCCCCGTTCCCGTCGCGGGCCGCGCCCGTCGTCGACAATCTGGTCCGCACTGTGGACCAGCTACCCAACGAACTCGCGGTCCGGGCACTACTTCTCGGAGCCGTCGGCCTCGCGCTGTTCTCGCTGGCGCTCACCCTGCGGTTGCTCCTCGGCGTGGCCGACGGGTTCACGCGGAGCGAGGGGCACACGGCGCGGGTCCGTGGTGCCGCGGCGCTCCTGTATCTGGGCGTCGTCTTGCTGGCGCTCCGGCACGGCCGGCCGCTGCTGGCACTGGGCGGTGGCGTCGGCGCGATTCTGATCTGGGACGTACAGGAACACGCCATCGTCCTCGGGCAACAGGTCGGGCGACGGCTGACCGTGACGCGACCGGAGGGAGCGCACTTCGTCGGCAGTCTGCTCGTCGGCGGGGTCGGTGCCGGCGTCGGTTACGGCGTCACCGCGGCCACCGACCGCTCGCTCGCCTCGGCGTTCCCCAGCGTCGTCCTCATCGGGACGCTGGTGCTGGCGATTCTGCTCGCCCTCCTGTGGCTTCCGCGGGTCGAGGCCGACTGACCTACTCGGCGCCGTCCACGTTGGGAACGTCGAGTCGCTCGACGAGTTCCCGGACGATGGCCCGTTTGTCCCGGTCGTCCATCCGGGCCTGTGCGGTCAGGACGAGACGGTGGGCCAGTGCCGCCGGCGCCACCGTCGTCACGTCGTCCGGCGTCACGAAGTCCCGGCCATCGAGGACGGCCCGCGCGCGCGACACCTCGAACAACCGCTGTGTCCCGCGCGGCGAGACGCCGGTGTCGACCGCCGGATGTGAGCGGGTCTCGCGGGCGAGGTCGGTGATGAACCAGCGCAGGTCGTCGTCGACGGTCACCGACTCCGGTAGGCGCTGTATCCGCGTGATCTCCTCGGTCGTTACCACCGGATCGACGGTCGGTGTCGACGACTGTCGGTCCGCCCGTCGGTCGATGAGGTCCTTCTCGCCGCTCCGGTCCGGATAGCCGATGGAGTCTTTGAACCAGAAGCGGTCGACCTGTGCCTCCGGCAGCGGGAAGGTCCCCTCCTGTTCGACCGGGTTCTGCGTGGCGATGACGAAGAAGGGGTCCGGCAGGTCGTGTTCCTCGCCGTCGACGGTGACCTGACCCTCCTCCATGGCTTCCAGCAGCGCCGACTGCGTCTTCGGCGGGGCACGGTTTATCTCGTCGGCAAGCACCACGTTCGCGAAGATGGGGCCGGGGACGAACTCGAACGTGCTCTCGGCGTCGTTGTAGATGTTCGACCCCGTGATGTCCGCCGGCAGGAGGTCCGGCGTGAACTGGATGCGCGAGAATTGGAGTCCCAGTGCGTTCGCGAAACTGTTCGCCGTCAGCGTCTTGCCGGTCCCCGGCACGTCCTCAAGCAGGACGTGCCCGCCCGCGACGACGCTCGTCATGATGGTCTCCAGAAACGCCCTGTCGCTGATTACCGCGGCCCCCACTTCGTCGATAATCGACTGTGTGTGCGTTCCCGCTTCGGCGACGTCCATATACTGTTGGACGAACGGACCCGGATATACGTACCGACGGTTTCGAGGAGTGTGGCCCTCGCGCGTGACCGTCGAATCGCCGAACGGGTTGATCGGGCAGGTCGTCGGAGAGTGGCGTTCGATACGAAATCGACGGTCCCGAAAACATAACGTAATCGCCCTCGACGCCCCCGTATGCGCGACCGCATCGCGGCGTTCTACTACGCCAACCTGTACGGTGAGTGGGAGTCGATGACACGCTGGGTCTGGGTGTACGGCCACGTCTCCATCCTGTTCGCGACGGCGCTCGCCGGGTATTCGGTCGCTCGGGAGCGGTATCTGTTGGCGCTGTTGCTGGTCCCGTTCCCAGTGGTGTACCTCTACAAGCGTTACGAGAAGGCGAAGACGTACACGGTACAGGCGGATACGCCGGTCTGAGACAGAAGCGTGCGAAGAGAGGCGGCCTGCGATGCCGAGCGAGTCGCCTCAGTCGTCCGAGGGCAGGGGCTCGCCGTCGCCGTTCGTCGGCGCGGGCGAGGACTGCATGTCGTCGTCCTCGACGTAGGGGTACCACGTCATCTTCGTGTTGTGCATGTACGGGTCGTGGTAGTCCGTCTCCTCGGGTTCGACGAGGTCGGCGAGGGTGTCCTCGTCGCGCGCCTCGACGAAGTCACGGAACGTCTCGCCGTCCTCGCGGCGGTCTTTGAAGTTGTTCACGAGGTTCTTGATGGCGCCGGGCACCTCGTCGGCGGGGACGCGCATCTCCACCCAGTCGGCGAAGCGCGGGTCCTCGCCGAGGCCGCCGCCCAGACCGATGTCCAGTGCCTCGACCGGTTCGCCGTCCTTGCGCGTCTTCATGCCGCGCAGGGAGACGTCGGCGATCTGGGGCTGGGCACAGGAGGCCGTACAGCCCGAGAGGTGGATGTGGAAGTCCTCGTGGTCGGCCGGGAGTTCGACGTTGTCCTTGAGCCAACGGGCGTAGCGGACCTGTCGGTTCTTCGTCTCGACGATGGAAAGCGAACAGAACTCCGTGCCCGTACAGGCGATGGAGCCACGCATGAACGGCGAGGGCTCGGGGGAGTAGTCCTCCAGCAGGGGTTCGCTCTTGAGGTCCTCGAGGTTCTCCTCGGGGACGTCCATGATGATGACGTTCTGGCGCTGGGTCAGACGGACCTCGCCGGAGCCGTACTCCTCGGCGAGGTCTGCGAGTTCCAGCGTGTCGTCGGCGCCCATCCGGCCGACGAGGACGTTCAGGCCGACGTAGTAGTTGCCGTCGTCCTGTTCGTGGATGCCGACGTGGTCGTCGTGACCCTCGTTGCCGCCGGAGTTGTAGGTGTACTGATCGCGCATGTCCTCGCCCGCCGTCTCCAGTTCGAAGTCGACGAACTCGTCTTGCAGGACCTGCCGCATCTTCTCGGGGCCCCACTCGTCGACGAGGAACTTGATACGGGCGTTGAAGCGGTCCTCGCGGTCGCCGTACTCGTTGAACAGACCGGACATGCCGGCGGCGACGTCGGCCGCCTGCTCCGGGGGCACCCAAACGTCGATGTCGCGGGCGAGGCGGGCCTCCTTCCGGGAGAGCCCACCGCCGACGCGGATATTGAAGCCGAGTTCGCCGTCCTTCTCGGCCGGTTCGAAGGCGAGGTCGTTGATGTCGCCCTGCCCACAGCCCTCGTCACAGCCGGTGACGGCGACCTTCCACTTCCGGGGAAGGTTCGCGTAGTCGTCGTTGCCCTTGAACGTCTCGTTGAGTTCCTCGGCGACGGGCCACGCGTCGATGTGTTCGTGCTTGTCCTTGCCGGCGACCGGACAGCCGACGATGTTCCGCCAGGAGTCACCGCAGGCCTGCTGGGTCGAGAGGCCGACGGACTCCAGTTTGTCGAAGATCTCCGGGATGTCCTCTAGCTTGATCCAGTGAAGCTGGACGGACTGTCGGGTCGTCCAGTCACAGTAGGCGTCGCCGAACTCGGGGTTGTCGGCGGGGCCGGTGGCGTACTCCTTCGCGACGTCGCCGATGACCTCGAGTTGGCCGGGCTTGATGACACCGTTCGGTGTCCCGATCCGCATCATGAAGTACGACTCCTGCCCGGAGCGCTGGTGATACAGACCCCACCACTTGAAGCGCTCGAACCAGGCGTCGTGTTCGTCCTCGGGGATCGACTCCCAACCCTGCTCTGCGAACTCGAGAAGATGCTCCCGAATCTCGTTACCGTAGACGTCGTCTTTCCATTTCTCTACTTTGCTCGGCATGGCTGATTGTGTACCATCACTAGATACCCAGCCTTATACGACACGCTTTGCCGTCAACCGTCTCCCCCACTCCCCGAAACAGGACAATGTTGCCTAATCCGCCGTGCGGGCCAGACGGGTGCGCTTCTCCGGGAAATGAACGCTCTCGTGGACGACACCGTAGAAATCCCCCGACTTCGGGTCTACGACGCGACCGACGGTCAGCCAGTCTGTGATACCGCTCGCACCACACGCGATACACTGCCCCGCGATGCGAGCCTCGATGTCCGGGTGGTCGACGCCGACCTTGACGAACCCCTCGGCGAGGAAATCGGTCGTCTCACAGTCACAGAAGTCACTTCGCGCCAACAACCACAGATCCGAGACGTTCACCTCTCTGGAGTCGTTGACGGATATCCACGCCCCGTCGTCGAGCTGATGAACGTCGGTCGTCATTACATCTCATTAGGCCCCCCGACTACCTGAGGGCGTCGGCGCTCGCAATTTTCGCCGGGGTCGGACCGAACCCACTCCCGTCTGGCGCCCCCTGTGTCGAGCTATCACGAATCACGTTCTGTCAGGTGTCGTACAAGGTAGCTGCACGCGTTGCCGGTAAGCCGCAGTGCGGGTCACAATTACAGGAGAGTGCGCCCTTATGATGGTAGGTCTATTACGAAGGGATACCGACACGCGGCGACTCGGGTCGCCGTGCCAACAGAAACGATGACGAACGCACAACAGACGCACGACGAAACCGACGCCGAAATCGACGAACCGTCCACCGACCACCTCGACAACGTCGAGGACGGCTGTGGCTGTACGGAGATCTGGGAACACATGAGCGAAGAGCGCGAGAGCGCTTCGGACGACTAACACCTGTAACTCCTTCGAGACATTCGCCACCGAAGCGACGGCGTTCTCGATAGGCGTACAGGCGGCAGTACGGCCCCGGACGGGATACTTTTGTGCGCTGGCCGCGAACGAGGAGACGATGCCAGAGGACGAGCCGTCGACCGACCGCGAATCACCGGTCGGGAAGCCGGTCATCCGTGGTGACCCGAACTTCACCGGCCAGCACGCCGACGAGGCCGTCGAATTCAACCCCGACGACCCAGCGAGCCTCGAACTCGCCGCAGAGACCGTTCGCCGCTTCTCCGAGAACACGGCCGGGGCTGACGACAACGTCTACATGCTCCGTGGCGCAGCGGCGTGTGCAGCGCTCGTCCGCGGCGAAGGGTCGTACAAGGCCGCCGCCGAACGGGCCGGTGGCGAGGCCACCGTCTCGTTCATCCGCAAGTGGTCGCGTGTCCACGACCTCCCGCGCTCCATCCGTATCCACGTCGCCAAGGGCGAAATCGCTCCGACGGCGGCCAAACACATCGCCCGGGTCGCCGGCGAAGCCCGCTTACTGCTTGCGTGGGCCGCACTCGACCACGACCTGACGGTCCGGCAGATCCGCTCGGTCGCGAGCAACGTCAACGACGGCGCGAGCATCGAGGACGCGTTAGCTTCCGAAGGCTACCAGTTAGGCCGTCTCACCGTCACCATCGACGTCGACGCCTACTGCAAACTCCGACGGCGTGCGGCCCTCAACGCCACCGACCCGAGCACCGTCGTCACCGACGCACTGGAGACGACGCTCGACGACGGACCGTAAGGCCTTAATCGCCACTCCCCCCACCGACTATCGAGGGCCGGTAGCTCAGTCAGGCAGAGCGTCTGGCTTTTAACCAGATGGTCGGGGGTTCAACTCCCTCCCGGCCCGTGCAACGAACTGATGAGCGCAGCGAGTCAGTAAGTGAACCGGCAGGAAGGAGTTGAACCCGGGGAGTCACAGCGGCCCACCGTCTCCACTCGGTTCAACTCCCTCCCGGCCCGTGCAGTGAACCGATGAGCGGCGCGAATCGGTGTCGAGCCACGTATGCCGCGGCGGGAGGCTTCTGAAGACCGGTTGATTTACCACGCTTACCACCGAGCGGTCGCATATGAGCACACTCACCGAGCGGTTCGGGACTCCACTCAAACCCTTTGGCGTCGCCGCCGGGACGTTCCTCGTCCTCGCGGCACTGGGGACGATTGCCGGCGCACCGTGGACCACCCACGCCACGATGGCGAGCGCAGTGCTACAGGTCGTCGGCGTGGTACTGATGGCCATCGTCGGCGCCGGGCTCGCCTACCTCGCGCTGGCGGACGGCGAATAAGCCACGAAAAGCGTTCTTCTGCAGTCAGCCGCGAGTCGGGAGGTACGCCATCCCCAGCATCAGGACGGCCGCGATGCCGGCGAGGATGGAGACGCCCCAGAGCCCGTTCTTGCGCTCGTGGAAGTACTCCTGACTGTCGAGTTGCTCCTGATAGGTCGGGTACTCGTCGACGCTGACCAGTTGCACCGAGTCGTGGTTCGGGAAGTGGGCGAAGTACTGCTGGCCCTGCAGCGTGACGTTCCCACCCTCGGTGAGTTCGACAGTGCGGTCACGGGGTGCGACCCACGTGACGGTCGCGCTGTCTGTGGACACCTGCGACAGCGTGGTCTGCTGGACGCCACTGTCGCTCTGATAGGGGATGGTCTCGGACTGCTGGTAGGTGCGGGTCTCCGGTTCCGGAAGCCACTCACTGACCGGCTGGAGCGTTCCGTTCTCCTCGTAGACGACGTACTGCGTGCCGTTCTGCGTCGCCAGCGAGTCCTCGACTGCCGGGTCCTCGATCGCGAGTTGGGAGGCGTTTAACTGCTCGGTGAACGTCACCGTGTTGGACTCGTTGCTCGTCGTGACCTGATAGGTGGTGTTGTCGATGCTCGTCGTCGACCCGTTCTCTACGGTTCCAGAGTACTGCCAGGAGTCGTTGGTCCACGACAGGTCAGCGACCATCGAACCGCCACCACCGCCACCGTGACCGCCACCACCACCACTCGACATGTGGATGTTCGAGGCAGTGTACGTCGTTCCGTCGACGGTGAACGTAGTATCGTTTGTCAAGTTAGCGTTCGCTTCGAGTGACACCTCCGGCCGCTGGCTCTCCGCGACGCCAATGTACGCGTAGGCTGCGACACTGACGACGAGGAAGAACGCGAAGTATGCCGCCGCGGCTCGTCGTTGCATATCCGGACGGTCAGTCGGCGCGCGGTTTAATGATTACTTTTCGACCCCACGATGAACGCGTAGCGCGCCAGTCAGTAACAGCGACCCACGGCAACCGAGACTGGCGGCCGAGAATACACCCGTCGCTCGCTGTGCAGGCGTCCAAGCAACATTTGCCGGCTGTGAACACTGTCCTCGACGACTGCTGGCGTACCGGCGCTGACCCATCGCCGTCCGCCGGAAGCCGCTGACGACAGTCGGCAAACAGACGGTCGATGAGTATGACACTGCCGACGCTGTAGCCCGTTCCACGAACGTCGTAGTCACACAGTGACCCCCGCGATGGCCGCACCGGTTGTCGAACGGGCCGTCTCGCCAACTGCCGTACCGATAACCGCGAGCCCGATCGTCTCGCAGAACGACCGTCGAAACGCCATACCGTTCTTCATCTGCCATGAGACGGGAGATAGACACAGTAAGACCGGAGAACAGGTGGGACGCCACCCGAACGGATCGTCACGACTCTTGCCAGTACGAAAAGCGTACGGTCTCGATTAAAAGCCAAGGGCCGGATTTGAACCGGCGATGGGCGGCTCTGCAGGCCGCTGCGTTAGGCCGGACTCTGCCACCTTGGCGCAGTTAGGTATAATGAAGTCGGTCGCTTAAGGGTAGCGAATTCGCCTAGCCCTCTCCCTCGGATTGTCCTGGCTCGCCAACACCCTCCACCGGGACAGCGTTGAAAATAGAGGTCTGTACGTCCTCTGCAGAATCGAACTGTTCGCTCTCGATACGGTCCAGTACCTCCGACATCGATTCCGACCCATCGGCATAGACGAGCGTCACGTCGCCGAACTTCGACTGCACCATCTCGGCCGAGAGCGGATACGACGCCTCCCCGAGGAGGTCCGTCAGTTCGTTCAGTTTGACTTCGCGTGGCATACAGATGTCTCTCTTCGTGGTCCCATAGTTACCTGCAGCCTATGATATGCAAAAAGCCCCGCAGAGAGATGACTCTCTGCGAGGCTCGATGAAAGTATGAATGGTGGCGGCGAACCAGATTTCCCAGAGGCTCGCGCACTCCAGTACTCCCTGGAACGCTGGCGGGCTTATCTTCCGTGTTCGGGATGGGTACGGGAGGCAACCCCGCCGCTATGGCCGCCTAACGCCGAGTCGCGGAATCGAACCGCGAAATCACCAGTCTCGGTCGAACAACCTTGCGTACGTGCGATCCAGTTTGCGCCTGGACTCGTTCAGTCAGCTCGATGGCTGAACTGCGAGTCACAGTGCGTATGAATGATGGCTTCGAGCGCTTAGTGCTCGTGGGCTCAACACTTCGTTACCTCAGTGCGTACACCCCGAGTCTATCTACCCTGTCTTCTACAGGGGCTCTCTGCGGTGTCTCTTTTCCAGGTGGGTTTCGAGCTTAGATGCGTTCAGCTCTTACCCCGTGCCGCGTGGCTACCCGGCGGCGCTCTCTCGAACGACCGGTACACCAGTGGCGGCCAATCGTAGTTCCTCTCGTACTATACGATCGTTCCCGTCAGACACCATTACACACCCAATAGATAGCAGCCGACCTGTCTCACGACGGTCTA